>REBA01000012.1:0-127144 GCA_004294225.1 Cytophagales bacterium
ATTTTTTTAATAAACTTTATTAAATTTTATCATGATTTATAAATAACCTGATTTTAGGTTTAAATATTTTAGATTTCTTTTGTTTAAATACTTTTGTTATGAAAATATTAGGTATTATTCCAGCTCGTTATGCTTCTACTAGATTTCCTGGCAAACCCTTAGTATATATAGAGGGCAAAACAATGATACATCGTGTATATGAACAAGCTATGAAATCTTCATTGCTAGATAAGATAATTGTGGCTACGGACCATTATTCTATTTTCGAACATGTGGCGGAGTTTGGTGGCAATGTGATTATGACTTCTGATCTACATCCTAGTGGTACAGATAGATGCAATGAAGTAATTACTAAGATTCCTGATAGTTTCGATTTTGTAATAAATATTCAAGGCGATGAACCGTTTATACATCCCAAGCAAATAGAATTGCTTTGTAATAATTTAGACAAAGACACTCAAATAGCTACATTGGTTAAGAAAATTGATACTTTAGCTGCACTTTATAATATTAATATACCCAAAGTTGTTTTTAACGAATCGCATGAAGCCATCTATTTTAGTCGTCATCCGATTCCTTATTTAAGAGGTGTTGATGAAGATTTATGGTTGGCAAAGCATAAATATTACAAACATATTGGAATCTATGCCTATAGATCTGATGTATTATCAGAAATTACTAAATTGAAACCATCAAGTTTAGAACTGGCGGAGTCGCTTGAGCAGTTGAGGTGGATTCAAAATGGTTATAAGATAAAAGCTGCCATTACAGAGTTTGATAGTTATGGCATAGATACTCCTGAAGATTTAGAGCAGCTCAAATATCGATAACCTATCAATACTTGAGCTGTGCTTTTTATTTTGATTTTTCTAAAGCATTTTCTATTTCAAAAATGATATCATCAATATGCTCTAGACCAGTAGAAATCCTTATTAAGCCAGGAAGGATTCCAACTTTTAATCTTTCTTCTTCTGAAATTTTTGAATGAGTAGTAGAGGCAGAATGTGTAATAATTGTTCTTGAATCCCCAAGATTAGCAGTATGTGAGAGCATTTCTGCTACATCTAGGAACTTTCTACCCCTTTCTAGGCCACCTTTTACGAGGAAAGTTACAATACCACCTCCAGCTTTCATTTGTTTTTTTGCTAGTTGATACTGTGGGTGTGAAGGTAGAAAGGGATATTTTACTTTTTCTACCTCTGTATGTTTTTCCAAATAATTTGCAAGCTTAAAGGCATTCTCACAATGTCTATCCATTCTTAGAGCTAAGGTTTCAAGGCTCTTTGATAATATCCATGCGTTAAATGGTGATAGAGCTGGGCCGGTATGACGACAAAAGAATCTAACTTCTTTAATAAGCTCTTTGCTTCCCACAATTATGCCGCCAATTGCTCTTCCTTGTCCATCAATAAATTTTGTAGCTGAGTGGGTAACAATGTGTGCTCCCCATTTTAGCGGTTGCTGAAGATATGGAGTAGCAAAACAATTATCCACGTTAAGTAGTATATTATGTTGATTGCAAAGCTTACCCAACCATTCAATGTCTATAATATCTAATGCAGGATTTGAAGGGGTTTCTACCAATACCATCTTAGTATTTTTTTGAAGAAGGGCTTCCCATTCCTGAGGTTTATCCATGTCTGCAAATGTGCAAGTAATTCCCCATCTCGGTAAGATTTGAGTAAGTATTTGGATTGTGGATCCAAATAATGATCTAGATGCTAATATGTGATCTCCGCTTCTTAAAAATGCGGCTACACTACTGAAAACTGCCGACATTCCAGATGCTGTTGCAAACCCATCTTCTGCTCCTTCCATTAAACAAACTTTCTCAATAAATTCAGAATTGTTTGGATTGGAGAATCTAGTATAAATATTTCCAGGGATTTCGTCAGCAAATAAGGCTCTTGCTTGTTCGGCATCTTCAAATAGAAAGCTAGTGCTCATATATATTGGAGAGCTGTGTTCTCTGTTTTGAGAACGCTTCATTTGCGTGCGAATTGCATTGGTTTCAAATTTCCTATTTTTTGTCATTTGGCCTAATTTAATATTTCAAAACTATAAGTAATTTTAGCAGTGCTTTCTAGTGTTTTTGCTACAGAGCAATATTTGTCTAAAGAAAGTTGTATAGCTTTTTCGGCTTTTAATGAATCGACCTCGCCAAAAAATGTAAATTTAATATGAATCTCTTTGAACAATGAAGGCACTGCATCTTTCTCCCTTTGAGCATTTATAGATATCGTCATGTCTTTGGGTTCAATCTTTTGTTTCTTTAGAATACTAAGTATATCTATCGCACTGCACCCTCCCAAGCCCATTATGAGCAATTCCATTGGTCTTGCACCTTTATTTTCTCCACCAATACTTGGGTTTGCATCTATATGCACTGTTTGTCCAGTTTCGTTAATCGCTTCAAAGTGATAAGCCTTGTTTTTTCTGTTTAATTTAATATTCATAAATATTTAATTTAATAGTTAAAATTCTTGAAAATAAACCACAATTCAAACCATACTTCCTCCTTAGATTGATATTGATAGTTTTCTGTAAAAACAAGTAATTCTGCTAAAACAAATCATGACAGTAAATACTTCGGAATTAGTAGAAGCTAGTAGATATAAAATTTGCAATAATTTATATTGTTACGAATTTTATTAACTTCAAAAAAATATTATTTTTTTATAATTAAGTGCACAATAATTCATTCCTTATTGCTCAATTAGCAGAAGAGTTGTCTGATGTTCTGAAAAATGCTCAGCTCATAGAGTGTTTTAGTCAGAATAAAGAAGAGTTAATCTTGATTTTTCAGCAAACAAATGATAATGTTTTTTATATTCAGGCACATCTGACTGCTCAATTTTCTATAGTTTCTTTTCCCAAAGAATTCAAAAGGGCTAAAAATAATTCCATAACCTTATATCCAGAATTAAGCAGGGCAAAGGTTTGTGCTATATACGCTATTAAGAACGAAAGAGCATTTGTAATAGAACTATCTAATCAGTACAAAATCTTTTTTAAACTTTTTGGAAATAGAGCAAATGTGTTAATTGTTCAATCCAATACGATAGTGAAGGTTTTTAAGAAATCTTTAGCACAAGATTGGAATATCGATATTTTGAACTCGAATAAAACACTAGAGTTTCAAGAATCTGATTTTTATGACTCAGATTTTGATTTAAAGAGCACTTTTTATACACTAGGTAAGGTAGGGTTTGATTATTTAATTAGCATTGGTTTTCAAGAGAAGACTCCTCATGAGCAGTATCAGCAAATTGTTTCATTAATTTCCTACTTGAATAAACCACAATTTTATATAGCAAAGTATCAAGATAATGTAATTCTGTCATTGCTTGAAATTGGTGTAATCATTTCAAAGCATGATTCTGTCATTGATGCACTAAGTAATTTTTATTTAGCTCATTTTAAATACAATCATTTTAATAAAATAAAAAATGACTTGCTATTAGAATCCAAGAGAACAATATTAAGAGAAGAAAAGAATGTTCTTCAAATGAGCGATAAATTGAATGAACTTGTGCTTCAAAGGCCTTTTAGTGAAATTGCAGATATTATTATGGCGAATTTAAATCAAATTTCGCTTGGTATTGAAAGTATAGATTTGTTTGATTTTTATCACAATACAATGATAAGAATTTCATTAGATACTAAGCTTAGCCCACAGAATTATGCTAATTATCTTTACAAAAAATCGAAAACTAAAACTATAAATATTGAGCGATTACAACAACAGCTCACCTCAAAGAAAACATTAATCCATGAATTGATAGCAAATCATGAAAAAATACTGTCAGCAGATAATTATAAAGAACTTGATGCTTTTTTAAATGAAAGAAACAAGCAAAGTCAATCCGAGAAAATTGTTTCACCATACCCTAAGTTTAATCATTTCGAATATATGGGTTTTACCATATTGGTTGGTAGAAATGCTAAAAATAACGACTTGCTTACACAGCAGTTTGCACATAAAGATGATTTGTGGCTGCATGCAAAAGATGTAGCAGGTTCGCATGTAGTAGTTAAATTCAAGTCAGGAAATCCATTCCCCAAACCAGTAGTTGAATATGCGGCAAGCTTAGCAGCGTTTTTCTCTAAGAGAAAAAACGAGAATTTATGTCCAGTAACCTATACTTTGAAAAAATATGTAAGAAAAGTAAAAGGAGCAGCGGCAGGAGCTGTAAAAATAGAGAGAGAAGAAGTGGTAATGGTGAAACCTTTAAATTTATAGTATTTATATCCCCTACAACCAATGTTTAAACATTAGTTGTAGCTACATTTATAATTAAAATTTATTAAAAATAGTTGAAATATATTTTATATTAGATAAAATACTTGATTTGTAATTTGGTTTTGTAATTTATAAAAACTAATTTTGATTCATAGCTGGTTGAAAGATCTTGGAGCATATATAGGACGCCCGTCCTTTGCTCCAAGTTTTTTTTTGTACATACCTCAATTATTTAATTCTGCCTTTGCCATATTGTCGTGTTTTTAATATAGGTTATGCTGTATTGTTTTAATTTTGACAAACAAATGACAATAAAAATCATTTTAAAAAGTAAACTTGTCCGATTTTGGGATATTAATTCATTGTATAATGAACTGGCATAGCTATTGTAAAAATGTTTTTAAACTCAAAAATAAAAAAATATAAAACATGGGAAAAATAATTGGTATTGACTTGGGGACTACCAACTCTTGCGTTGCTGTTATGGAAGGTAATGAGGCCGTAGTAATCCCCAATAGCGAGGGTAGAAGAACTACACCTTCAATCGTAGCTTTTTTAGATAATGGCAACGGAGAACGAAAAATTGGAGATCCAGCAAAAAGGCAAGCAATCACCAATCCTACTAACACTATTATGTCTATTAAAAGATTTATGGGAAAAAAATTCTCAGAATCTTCTAAAGAAGCTTCAACAGTATCCTATAAAGTTGAACAAGGAGCTAACGATACCCCTAGGGTAAAAATTGGGGATAGACATTATACTCCCCAAGAACTTTCTGCAATGATACTTCAGAAAATGAAATCTACTGCTGAAGACTATTTGGGTTATGAAGTAAAAGAAGCAGTAATTACAGTTCCTGCTTATTTTAATGATGCAGAAAGACAAGCGACAAAAGAAGCTGGTGCTATTGCAGGTTTAGAGGTAAAAAGAATTATCAACGAACCTACCGCAGCCGCCCTTGCTTATGGGATGGATAAGAAAAATAAAGAAATGACCATTGCTGTATTTGACTTAGGTGGTGGAACTTTTGATATTTCTATATTAGAACTTGGTGATGGAGTATTTGAAGTAAAGTCTACCAATGGTGATACTCACTTAGGAGGTGATGATTTTGATCAAGTAATCATTGATTGGTTAGCTCAAGAATTTATAAATGATGAGAGAATAGATTTAAGAAAGGATCCAATGGCTTTACAACGCCTCAAAGAGGCAGCTGAAAAAGCTAAAATTGAATTATCAAGTTCAAATTCAACGGAGATAAATCTACCTTACATTATGCCTGTAGATGGCATTCCAAAACATTTGGTTAGAAATTTGACTAGAGCAAAGTTTGAACAACTTTCTGAAAGCCTTATCAATAGATCTTTAGAACCTTGCAAAAAAGCACTTAAAGATGCAGGATTGAGTATTGATAAAATTGACGAAGTAATTCTAGTAGGTGGTTCTACACGTATTCCTAGAATTCAAGAGGAAGTAGAAAAATTCTTTGGTAAAAAACCATCTAAAGGTGTAAATCCTGATGAAGTAGTGGCTTTAGGAGCTGCAATTCAAGGAGGAGTTTTGTCTGGTGATGTAAAAGATGTCTTATTACTTGATGTTACACCGCTTTCTTTAGGTATTGAAACTATGGGTGGCGTGTTTACTAAACTTATAGAATCAAACACCACTATTCCTACTAAAAAATCAGAAACTTTCTCTACTGCCGCAGATAATCAGCCAGCTGTAGAAATCCATGTACTTCAAGGAGAGAGACCAATGGCTAAAGACAATAGAACCATAGGCAGATTCCATTTGAGCGATATACCACCTGCTCCTAGAGGTGTTCCTCAAATAGAAGTAACATTTGATATTGATGCAAATGGAATATTAAATGTGTCTGCAAAAGATAAAGGAACTGGAAAAGAACAAAAGATAAGAATCGAAGCCTCTTCTGGTCTTTCTGATGCTGAAATCGAAAGAATGAGAAATGAAGCTAAAGCCAATGAAGCTTCAGATAAAGCAGAAAAAGAAAAAATAGAGCAACTTAATGCCGCAGATTCACTTATTTTCCAATCTGAAAAACAATTGAAAGAATATGGAGAGAAACTTTCTGAGGGTAATAAATCTGCTATTGAGTCTGCACTTGCTAATCTAAAATCTGCTCATGAATCTAAAGATCTTGGTGCTATTGATAGTGCAATGCAAGCATTGAATGCTGCATGGCAAAACGCCTCTCAAGAAATGTACAGTGCATCTCAAGGAAATCCTTCCGATCCTAATGCATCTCAACAGGGTGGCAACACAGGCAATTCTTCTGATGGGGTTACAGATGTTGATTATGAAGAAGTGAGCGGAGAAAACAAGAAATCTTAATTAAATTATAATCACAGGGGCTGTTTTATAAATAGCCCCTCTTTTTTTTATCTATGTTTAAAGAATTGAACGATTTTCTAGAAGAGAATCAGAAATCAGTATATTATCTATTTGCAATATCAGTATTGCCATTAATAATAGATGCTGGCGTAGTATATTTATTAGTTCAAAATGAAAAATATATTCTTTCGTTGAATAGCATGAGCTGGGCTTTCATTTATTGCATAGCATCTATATCAATGGCTGTTGGTCTTATTCATACTACTTTTGCAGCTTTAGTGGGAGGCTTCTTTCTAGGTTGGTTTTCCCTAATTTATATGGTGCCTTCGTATTTGGTAGCTACATTGTTGGGCTATTATTTGGGTGGATTCATTGACGATGGCAGATTAATGAATTACTTTATGAAAGGTGAAAAATCTTCAAAGATTTTTCAGAATCTAAAAAGAAAAGAATTGCTAGTGATATTTTTTTCACGAATTTCTCCAGTATTGCCCTTCGCAGTGATGAATGCCGTATTATCTATGCTAGGTGCAAATTTAAAAAGATACATCCCTGCTACATTGGCGGGAATGTTACCACGAACTATAATGTTTACTTGGCTTGGAGTAGAAGCAAAATCTATTGCGGAAATCATGCACGGCCCTAAAGAAAATATTTATGCTAGAGTTCTTTTTGTGGTATTGCTTATGTTTTCTTCTTTAGGGTTATATTTACTAGCTAATAAGGCCTTAAAAGCAGGTCTTGATAAAGCAATTGATAGGGCTTAGAGTTCTATGTTTTAGAAATTATTCTTTGTATTCCACTGTTCTACACCAAGTAATATAATCAGTATTTGTTGGTGCAAACCCTGTTTGCCTTACGAGTTTTGCAACTTGGCCTCTGTGGTAAGAAGCATGGTTTACCAAATGTGGCAACATGTCGCCAACTTCATTTTGAAATTGATGACCTTCTGAATTGGAGTAATTGATTATTCTTTTTAGCTCTTCGTCTGAAAGTAGGTCTATATATTTCATCCACATCGTTAAATTTTCAGGTAAAAATGACGCAATATCACTTAGTGAATGAATACTCCATACGGGCTTGTGTAAACCTTTATTTCCAGTAATTCTACTGAACCAAATATATTGAGCATTAATTACATGGCTAAATATCTTAATAGCTTCACCCTCTTCAATATTATTTGATTTTAAAGTTTGTAGAGTGGTAGTATTAGCCCAGTGATTGTAGGTAAAAAGTTTTTTTAAGTATGCTTTCATTTATTAAGAGCAATTATTTTTATGTATCATACAAAATTAATTTAATATTCATATGCCGACAACAGAATAGGTGATTTTTATTCAAATTATATTGTAGCATTATTTATAGTGTATTTTTTAAATATTATAATTATTTATTTATAGTTTATAATTATATTTATACTTGTATTGAATATAATTAACCAAACCCCTCAAAAACTAATGAAAAAAAAATTATTATTTATTTCAGCATTTATTGTTTGCTGTTTTAATATATGTGCACAGGACATTGATTATAAGCCCTTCCCTCAATGGTCTTGGAATAAAGAAGGTGCAACAGAGTTTTATCTATATACTCCCTCAAACATTCCTGCAGGTAAAAAATGTCCTATTGTTGTTTTTCTTCATGGTTGCTGTGGTGAGAATGACAAAGCAACTCCAAGAAATTGTGTTGATCCAGGTGCAAGAGTATGGCATAATTTTGGTGAAAATACCCAACCAGAGCCAACTTATATATTGGCTGTAGCTACTTCTAGGGGTTATACGCAGCATTTTACTTCTGTAAAGAAAACAATTGATGGATTGGTAAACGCAAATAAAGTAGACCCCCAAAGAATTTACATAAATGGTTTTTCTATGGGTGGAAATGGCACCTATCAGTTTATTAATCAATTTCCCAAATATTTTGCTGCTGCTGCACCGATGGGTACTGTTCCCTCTTCAACTGGGGCTAATTTGAGTGTACTTAAAAATATGCCCATTTTTCATAACACCGCCAATTTTGATAATTCTGCGAGTGTACTCACAGATATTGGTAATATGAGAGTAGCGAATGGCTATTCTAAACCTCCAAATACATGGGAGTCTGGAGTAAATCCTCGTTTGCAAATTTACAATGGAGATCATGGTGCAGAGCAATTTGCATCTACCCAAGACCAAGGTCTGATATTCGTAGAAAATAAAAGAACAAGAATATATTCTCTAGAATATGAAGTGTATCAAAATTGGATGCTTACCCAAATTAATGACGGTAATCAATACCCTAATGTATATTTTGAAACACCAAATTATATTGCTTCATTCCCAGTCTATTCTACTATTCCTGTAAAGATAAAAGCAACTGATAATGATGGAAGTGTTGTAAAAGTGGAGTTATATATGAATAAAATATTAAAAAAAACACTAACAACACCTGTTGATGGGTTTTATAACACCGACATAACGATAGGACAGTATGAAACAATGCTTGAAGCAAAAGCTTTTGATAATAAAGGGAAATCAAGCACTTCAACGATTTATGTTAGGACAGATGCTAAACCAATCATCAGTACAGTAGAATTGCCAGAAGCTAAAGCTGGAGCTCTCTATTCGAAGCCTATATTCGCTATTGGTAATAAACCTTTTACTTACAAATTATCAGCCAATAGTGATATTTTACCAAAAGGACTTTCTCTTTCACCTGAAGGAATAATTAAAGGGATACCAGTAGTAACAGGTAATTATAATATATCTATTAGGGCAACTAGTATTACTGGAGATTCTGTTATAAAATCTTTTCCATTAAAGGTTAGTAATAAGAATAGTAATGAAGTATTAGTAACAAATGCACAATCTAAACTAGGTAATTTGTCTTTGTCTTCATTTAAAGCTATGAATGGTGAATTGTGCTGGATAGGATCTAGAGAAGCGAATTTAAGTAATTTGGGTGTTTACAATGGTTACACATTGATTCAAACCAAGAATGAAAACGACACATCTCTAGACTATTTGAGTTTTACTATTGATGAACCCTCTACAATATATGTAGCGTATGAAAAATTTGATAATTTATTTACTTCTTCTATACCTAACTGGCTATCTAAAGACTTTAAGAAAGAAACTTCTAATGAGATAGCAATTCAATATTTTTATGCAGATGTATATAGTAAAGATTATCCCGCTGGAAACGTCGTGCTTCCAGGCCCAGATTTAGTAGGAAAAAACGTTACACATAATTATTTTATATTAGTTAAAAAGCAAGGTGCAGTATTAAATACTAAACCTATAATCACCTCCAGTGCAATGCCAGAAGGCACTCTTGGTGATATATATAAAGAAAAAATAACAGCTATTGATGGAATAGGTAAGGTGAAATACAGTATAGCTAGTGGCAAATTACCTGAAGGACTAATGATGAATGATGATGGAGTTATTTATGGAGGAGCTTCTAAAGCAGGTATATATACTTTTGTTGTAAATGCCACAGATTCTAAAAGTAATTCAGAAACAAAATCATTGACTATTGTTATTGCTGAAAGTACTCTCACAGTTGATAATTATGATCTTGTAAATACCTTGAATTCAATTAATATTTATCCTAATCCTTCAAAACAAATCACTAACTTGCTTGTGAATTCTAGTGTTTCTGAAAAATGTAGTATTAATTTTACTGATTTTTTAGGGAAGACTATTTTTTCACTTTCTGAATATTTAAAAGTTGGTGAGAATATTTACAAAATAAATACAGAAAGTTTAAGTAATGGCGTATATAATGTAGAGGTAGTCTCTAGTCAACTTAAGAAATCTGCAAAACTAATCATTAATAAATAGCATTTAATTATTCCAGAATTCAAATATAATAATGCTTAAATATAGGCATTTAAGCATTATTATATTTTTTATCGAGTCTGTAAAAACAGATAAATACTTAAGACAATTATTATAAATACAATTGATCCCCAAAGGGTAAGTCTTCTCATCAAAGTGCTACCCTGATTTTCAACAGTCAAGTCAACATCATTACCTAAGTGAGAATATTTATAAGTCAAACCATTAACTTTTTCAGAAGAAGGAATTCCTGTAACAGCACTTACTGATACTATAATTGTAATAGTACTTATAAATAAAAATATTGCAAAATGCAGAAAGTGAACAGTTCCTAGTTGATAAAAAATACCTTCTGTGATTATTTTTTTATCTATTAAAATCTCTACTAAAAAACGCATAGCACCTAAAAGGAAACCTACGATTAATCCACTTGAAGCTCCTTTCTCATTTGCTTTACTCCAAAGTATAGCAGTAATAAAAATTGCAGTAATAGGAGGGGCAATATAAGCTGTAACACTTTGTAAAAATATATACAAACTTCCTGTAAGCGATTTGATGAATATTACCCATATTATAGCCAATATTACGATGATAAAAGTCATTATTCGACCAACATTCACAATCATAAAATCATTCGCGTTTGGGTAGATTTTTTTGTAAATATCTAAAGTAAATAATGTGGAACAACTTGCAAATGCAGAAGAAAGAGATGACATTAATGCTGCTAAAAATGCAGCAATTACTATACCTCTTAGTCCTGTAGGCAATAATTCTAATATTAGTGTGGCATAGGCATCATCTGCTTTTATGGTTGGATATAATATTTTAGCAGCTATTCCAGGGATAATAAACAAGAAAAAAGGCAAAAACTTAAGGTATGCACTACCTACACTTCCTGCTTGTGCATTAGGAAGATTTTTGGCAACTAAGAATTTTTGAACCATAAATTGATCTGAGCAGTGATACCAGATAGTCAGTATGGGGATTCCAAACAAAACTCCCGTCCACGGAAAACCACTGGAATCTATATTCTCAAGCAAATGTAAATTATTTGTTGGAATTTGACTTATGAGAGCTTCAAAACCACCTACTTTTGCTACAGAAAGAAAGGTAAGGAGAGACCCACCAATAATGAGGATTATTCCTTGTGCAGCAGAGGTGTAAACTACAGAGCTGAACCCACCTGAAACGGTATATATACCTGTGATAATCACTAAGCATATAGAAGATGTATATACATCGATACCAGCAATTTTTTCTAAAAATATTGCTCCAGCCAATAGCATGATTGATATCTTAGTCAGAATATATGCAAAAATAGAACCTACACTGAGGTAAAATCTACAAAAATAATTGAATCTCTTTTCTATATATTCAGGTAGTGTAAATATATGGTTTCTAATATAATATCTACCAAATGTCCAAGACAGCAGGACACAACTAAGTCCACCAATAAGCTCAAAGTTAAGTACACCAATTGAATTTTGATACCCATTACCTGCCAATCCAACAATATGCTCGCTAGAAATGTTGGTTGCAAAAAGAGATATTGCTACCATAATCCAACCAAAGTCCCTTCCTCCGAGAAAATATTCTGTTGAACTTGTTTGAGAATAAGTGTATTTTAAACCTAATCCAAATATTAGTAATAAGTAGAAAGCTACGATAACAATGTCTATGATGTCAAAATTCATAATGTAATTTGATTTGATTCACGCTATATTATAGCAGCTCTTATTCTCAATAATTTTCCTAATAAGTTCTCCATTAAATCTAGTCGCAACATATTGGCACCATCTGATTTTGCCTCAGAAGGTCTAGGGTGCGTTTCAATGAATAATCCATCAGCTCCTACTGCAATAGCAGCTTTTGCGATTGTTTCTATAAGTTCGGGCTTACCTCCTGTAACCCCAGAATTTTGGTTAGGCTGTTGAAGCGAATGCGTACAGTCCATTACCACAGGAACATTGTTTGATTTCATTTCAGTAATGTTTCTATAATCTACAACTAAATCTGCATAGCCAAATGAATTACCCCTGTCTGTAAGTATAATATTTTCGTTACCAATACTTTTTATTTTTTCAACTGCAAACTTCATCCCAGAACCTGATAAAAATTGACCTTTTTTTACATTTACAACTTTTCCTGTTTTTGCCGCAGCAACTAATAAGTCCGTTTGTCTACACAAAAATGCAGGGATTTGTAAAACATCTACATATTCAGCTGCTAAAGCAGCATCTTGACTTTCATGAATATCGGTAATTGTTGGAATGTTAAATTCTTTACCTATATATTTTAATATTTCTAAAGCTTCTTTATCACCTATTCCAGTAAAGGAATCAAGTTTTGTTCTATTTGCTTTTTTGAATGAGCCTTTGAATATTAATGGTATAGATAATTTGTTTGAAAGCGAAGTTAGATGCTCAGCAATTTCTACTGCCATGTCTTTATTTTCTATTGCACATGGCCCAGCGATAAGAAAAAAATTATTAGAACTAGTGTGTTTAAGTTTTGGAATATTAATCATTTGATTTCTTTACTAAGTTAAAAAAGAATTCTTTGTTTTTTCTTGATTCAACAGAATTATAGCAAATATCAAAATATTTTACTTCAAAGTAAGCAGAAAAATAATTTAAATATTCTGATTTTGTGGCACCAAATGGTGGATGAGAATTATTGTAAAAATCATTAAACAAAAGACCAACTAATTTACCTTTAGGATTTAATATTTTACTCATTGTTGAGGTGTATTTTTCTCGTAAGCAGGGTTCAATTGCACAAAAAAATGTTTGTTCGATAACTAAATCAAACTTTAGCTTTAAATCAAAAAAATCCATACATAATATCTGATTCTTACTAAAGTATGGATGTATGGATTTGAATTTCATTAATGGTTCTTCCGCAAAGTCGAGCAAATAAGTATTGTGGAACCCTAAGTGGAATAAAAGAGCAGCCTCATGCCCCATGCCTCCACCTGGTATTAAGATTCGCAAATCTTTCCTCTTCAATTGTTTGATATAATTTTCAATAGGGTTTGTAGCTTGATTTAAGTTCCAAGGCGTATTTTTGTCTAAATACCTGTTATTCCAATATTTATTGTCATACTCCATTGAATAAATTAAAATTAATATTAGATTTTTTATAAAATTTATTGTAAATATGTAACTATTTTTTATTTTTACGTTTATAAATGAAAATTTAATAAAAACATTATTATGGAAACTAGGACAAGAGAAAGATTAAGAGAAAGAGATAGATCAAGAGACATCGATAGCTCAAATAATGCAGACAATAATGGGAAAAGCAAAAAAGGCATTATTATCGCAGTAATACTTTTGATGCTTATAGCAAATGGAATCTTTATTTTTTATCAAGTAACAAAAAATAATGATCTTTTGTCAGAAAAAGAGCTGACCATTGAGCAACAAAAGCAAGAAATGGAAAAAACAAAAATAGAGTTGAATAACGCTATTGCTGAATTAGAAACTAAAAAAACAGAACTAGCAAGACTAGGTGCAGATACTCTAAGGATATACAATGAATTACAAAGAGTAAAAGCCAATATGAAGAACCAAGCCAAAGGTGATAATTATAAAGGTGCTTATTTAAAGTTAAAACAAGACCTTAATGATATGAAGACAATGGTTGCTCAATATGAGTCTGAGATTAAAAAATTAAAAAATCAAGTAGATACCTTACAGAAATACAATACAGACCTTAAAGGCAAATTAACTGCAGCTCAAATGGCACAAAATGAAGCTAAAAATAAAGTTGAGGCAGCAAAAACTGAAATCAAAGAAGCAGAAAAAGTAATTAAAGGAGCTTCTGGCTTGAAAGCTGAAAATATTCAAACTTTCACATTAAGTGCTAAAGGAAAAGAAAAAGAAGGTGGTGAATATAAAGTAAAAGACATAGACTTATTAAGGGTTTCTTTTATTCTACCTGAGAACAAATTAGCTAAAACCGAGGGGAAAGAAGTTATTCTTAGAATTATTGAGCCAGACGGTGGTGCTTTGTTTGATTTAGCAACAGGAGGAGGAAGTTTCTTATTTGGAGGTAAAGAAATATTTTACACTCAAAAGCAAGATATATTATATGATAAGAAAAGTCAGCAAGTAACTTTTGATTATAAAAAAGGTAATCCTTACAAACCTGGTAGCTATAACATTGAAGTGTATTCTGAAGGTACAAAGATTGGTGAACATTCTTTTAATGTTCAATAATTTAACGATTCTATATAAAATAAAAAAACCACTTTTTGAGTGGTTTTTTTATTTTATATAGAAATATGTTGTTATGCAAGTTTTATTTTATTAATTTTGCAGACTTAATTTAAAAATACAGTTTTATGGAATTTAGAAACTATGAGACGGTTTTCATCCTTACTCCCGTTTTGTCTGATATTCAGATGAAGGAAACCGTCGAAAAATTCAAACAATTGCTTTTAGATAACAAAGCAGAGTTTGTAAATGAGGAAAATTGGGGCCTTAAAAAACTTGCTTACCCTATTCAGCACAAAAACACAGGTTTTTACCAGTTTTTTGAGTTTAAATCTTCACCTTCATTAATTGCAATTCTTGAGACAGAATTCAAAAGAGATGAAAAAGTGCTTCGTTTTTTAACTACAGTATTAGACAAGCATGCTGTAGCTTACAACAAAAAAAGAAAAAAAGGGGAATTTAAAAAATCAACTGAAAAACAAGAAGAAAAAGTATCATGACACTAGTAAATGAACCTGTAAATAAAGTCGAAAATCGCAAAAAGTATTGCAGATTTAAGAAAAATGGAATTAAATATATCGATTATAAAGATGCTAATTTCTTATTGAAATTTGTAAACGAGCAAGGCAAATTGTTGCCAAGACGTATTACAGGCACAAGCCTTAAATTTCAAAGGAAAATTGCTCAAGCCGTAAAAAGATCAAGGCACGTGGCTTTAATGCCTTATGTAACAGATTCTCTGAAATAAAACATAAAAAATATTAAAATGGAAGTTATATTAAAAGAAGACATCAAAGGTCTAGGCTATAAAAATGATGTCGTAAGCGTAAGACCAGGATATGGAAGAAATTACTTGATTCCACAGGGTTTTGCTATAATGGCTTCTGACTCTAATAAGAAAGTGATTTCTGAAAATGTTCGTCAGGCAGCTCACAAAGCAGAAAAAGTTAAAAGCGATGCAATTTCTTTATCTAATCAAATAGGTGAAAGTGTATTTGCTATAAAAGCTAAAGTTGGAGACACAGGCAAAATATTTGGGGCCATTACCTCATTACAAATCTCGGATGCACTTAAATTAAAAGGTTTTGATGTGGATCGCAAGAAAATAAGTATTAAAGGTGAAGTTAAGCACATTGGTCAATATTCAGCTGTGCTTGATTTACACAAAGATGTAAAGCACGAAGTGAAATTTGAAGTAATATCAGAATAGTTTTTGATTAATTGTTTGTATTTTAGATTCCTAGTAGATAAAATCACTAGGAATTTTTTTATGCAATTGAAAATATTATTTTTTTACGGGTTATTTTTTTTTACTAGCTTTTGTGTTTTTAAACCTTTGGATACAAAGAAGTACGCTCAATCTAAGTATTACCAACTTACCCAAGATTCTTTAGCAAGCCAATTTAGAAATATTGTCTCTAAGCATAAATCGAGTATAAAATCGGGTTGGAGCCAAGTTTGTTTGACAAACAAAGACTATACTTATTTGGCGGGTTATGCGGGTAGAAAGAAAAAAAAATATCAAATAGTATGGGATTCATTGTACATTAAAGTAATAGTTGTAGTTCATAACGACAGAAAATTGGCTATAATCTCATCTGATTTGCTGATTTTCCCGATGGAGGTAAGAGCTGCTTTATTTAATCAATTTCAGTTACCAAAAGGATTTGATTCTGAAAATATATTCTTTACCGCTACTCACACTCATCACGGCATAGGAGGGTGGGGTAGAAGGCTAATGGGAAGAGCAATAGCAGGCAAGTATTCCAAGAAGCAAGTTTCATTTATTGCCAATTCCATTATTAATGCAATTCAGGAAGCAAATGATAAGGTGCAACTCAGTAAAGTAGTATATTCGTCGATAGCAACTGAGAATCTAGTGCAGAATCGGCTTGTTGCATCTGATAAAAATTTAGATACAATATTAAGGTCTGTGTTTTTTAAAAGCATAGACGATAAAAAAGAAGCTGCCTTGAGTGTTTATTCTGCACATCCAACATGTATTCCTGCTTCTAAGTTGGTTCTATCAGGAGATTACCCTACCAGTTTCATGAGAAAAATAGAAACACAATCTAAGATTGTTACTATGGCTGCATTTGCTGCTGGTGGAGTAGCAAGTCATAGACCAATTTTATCCAATGAGCAAAATATTCAGAAAAGAATGGACGACTATGCACAGTATCTTTTTTATTATTATAATAAAGCTAAAGAGGATGATGAACTAGAAGAGATAGATTGTATTGTTTCTTATTCCACTCCCTTATACTTGAGAAAACCTCAATTAAGGATTAATCAAAAATGGATATTATCGCCTTGGTTGTTTCATCTTTTTTTTGGGAAATACCCCTCCTTTATCAATGTTGCTGGCTTAGGCAATATTTTAATGATAGGTATGCCTTGTGACTTCTCTGGGCAATTATCAAATAATTTGATTAATTATGCGTTGGAAAAGAAAATTAGATTAATTATTACCAGTTTTAATGGAGGTTATATAGGATATATAACTCCTGACCAATTTTATCATTTAAAATCTTATGAAACTAGAGCAATGAATTTATTTGGTCCTGAAAATGGGGCTTATATTTCTGAAATTACTAAATCAATTATTGATAATTATTATATAAATTATGTTGCTCATCCATGAAATAAAGACAGGAAAATTAAGTGATATTCTAAATAAGATTTCATTAATATTATTAGTAGCAGTAGTCGTTACTTTACCTTTTCAGGTCAAGTTAAATAGTATTTGTATTATTTTGTTTTCAGTTTCTATTCTTATAAATCTTGGAATTAAAGGTGTTTTTCAAAGATTAAGTTTTCTCAATTATTTATTTATTAGTTTCTTCGCACTTCATTGCATAGGGATGATTTATACCTCTAATTTGAAAGCTGGGGGTTTTGAGTTAGAAAAAAAACTTGCTTTGATAATTTTCCCACTTTTCTTGGGCGTTTTTCAAATTAATAAAGAGCAGTTTAGCAAAGTTTTATTAGGGTTTGTGATTTCATGTTTTATTGGGATTACTTACTTGTTTTTGGTGGCATTTACGAAGTATTTAATTTTTGATCATAGCGCATATTTTTTTATAGGGAGGTTTACTGGACCACTGAATGGGATACATAGGGTGTACTTGGCAATGTATTTTGTTTTTTCGATTTCTTGTTGTATTTATTTTATTAAAGACAGGATATTCCCTCAGATAGCTAACTTATGGTTTTTTCTTGCAATTTTTTGTTTTAGTGTGGGTGTCTTTTTAGTGTCTGCTAGAATGTCTTTGTTTGTATATCTGATATTGATGATTAGATATCTTTATAGTTTCTTATATGTTAGGAAGAATTATGTTCTAGGGATAATTGTGATTATTGTAATGGTTGCATCTTTTTCTTTTATAGTTAATAATACTCGGATGCTTGGAAAAATTACTGAGGTTTTTAGAGATTTAGATAAAGGGAATTCAAAAAGAAATACTTCTAGTGCAAATCTTAGGGTTATTAAATGGAAGTCTGCTGTTCGTTTATATTTTGATAATTTGTTAATTGGGGTAGGAACTGGAGATGCTTCTGACGAGTTAGTAAGTTTGTATGCTAAAGAGAATTTTTTCTGGGGTTTAAAACATAGATACAATGCTCATAATGAATTTTTAGAAATTGCTGTTACATTAGGAACTCTTGGGCTAATTTTGTGGTTAGCTATTTTGCTTATTCCTTTATGGTTGTCATTAAAGTATAATCAATATTTGTATATAGAATTTATATTCATATTTGCTAGTTGTAGTTTTACCGAGTCTATGCTGAATGCACAAAAGGGGGTAATTTTTTATGCTTTATTTAACACCTTGTTTTTTGTTCAAATCACTAAAGTAATAAAAGCTCACAAGCAACAAGCCATAAAAAAAGCTTAATAATTTAAATTATTAAGCTTTTTTTATGGCTTGTTGCTTGTGAGGTACTATTTATGATGTGGTTTTAATAATGGGTGTTTACCTTTAAAGGTTAGGTTCTTGGCACCTACAACATATCTTACCTTAAATTGAAAGATAAAGTAACCATCGTTATCTTTGTTATTTCCTCTCAATTGACCTTGGTATGATTCACCATATGAAGTTGACCCAGAAACATCGGTAGTTTTTAAAGACATTCTTGCAGCAACTGGGTCTACAAATGTATTTAAATCAGCATATTTCGGTCCACTAACATCATCAAGATAATCTGTAAATGTCATTCGGTAGCCAAGTTCAAAGATGAAATCATATTTTGGTTTAAATTTATATCTAATACCCCCTCCATAAGGAACGATTATTGTTATAGGTGTATAAGGTGTCGCTTGACCTTCCGTTCTTAATTTTCTGAGGTCAACCCATTCTCCAGTAAGTGGGTCTTCTCCTTTAGGACTATAATAAGCAGCACCAATACTAGCAAATCCATAGGGTTGAATTTTTTTCCTTTTTCTAAAATGCCTAGAATAGGAGTATAAATCATATTGCAAACCTACAGAAGCTTCTAAATTCCATGATCTAAAATTTAAATTTCTTACAGTGTGTACATCTTCTGAATATAATCTGAAGTAAGCGATATCTGCTCTTGCAGAGATATTGGGCAAAAATCTATAAATTGCACCTATTCCGAAATTAGGACGAAATTGCATACAATCAAAACCATCGCATAAGTCACCATAATATGAGCCAAGACCTAATCCAGCCGTGTATTGCAGTTTTTCATGTTTTGTAAATTTCTTTGATTTACTTCTTTTATATTGAGCATTAGAAGTAGTTAGAGAAAAAATTATCAAAATACTAGTAAGGAAAAGTTGTGATCGCATTTTGTGTTATTTATGATTCATTAATAAGGTTTCCACTTTTATCACTATTAACTCAAATCTATGTATAATATGTTTATTTTCAAAACTCAATTTGTGTAATATTCACTTATAAGTAAGAAAAACTTTATTTTTGAATAATTTATTTATCTCTTATGGTGCTATTTTGTTTTTAATTTTTATTGTTTTTCTATTCTATGAATTATTTATATTCAGTTAATCCATTTAATGATAAACTTATACATCAAAGAACACTAGATTCTAAAAAAGAAATTTTAGAAAAAGTTGTAGTAGCTAATAAAGCCCATGGTTCATGGAAAAAAACTTCGATTGAAGAACGAAGTAGGTTTTTGGAGGAGTCTTCTAGTATTTTAGTTAATAAAAAAGAGGTTTTAGCTATTTTGATTTCGGAAGAGATGGGAAAAGTAATTTCTGAAAGTAGAGCAGAAATAGATAAATGTATATTATTATGTAGGTATTACGCTGAAAATTTAGAGGCATTTTTAAAACCTGATTTGGTAAAGAATGAGTTAAATGGAATAAGTAGTATTAATTATGAATCATTAGGGGTAATATTGGGGGTAATGCCCTGGAACTTTCCTTTTTGGCAAGTATTTAGGTTTGCAGTTCCTGCTTTAGCATCTGGTAATTCTGTACTTTTAAAGCATGCTTCTAATGTTTCATTATCCGCAGAAGCTATTGAAGCAATTTTTAAGGAAGCTTATTGTGAACTGCCAATTTTTCAAAATCTATTTATTGATAATTCATCAGCAGAGATGCTTGTTGGTCATCCTTTTATAAAAGCTATTTCATTGACTGGTAGCGAAGCTGCGGGTAAGGCAGTGGGAAGTTTGGGTGGAAAATATCTTAAAAAAATGGTTATGGAATTAGGAAGTAACGATGCTTTTATTGTTGATAGTACTGCAAATATTCCTTTAGCAGCCAGTGAGGGTGCAAGAAGTAGGTTAATTAATAATGGGCAAAGCTGCATAGCAGCTAAAAGATTTATCTTGGCGAAAGAAATTTATGATGAATTTCTATTTTATTTTAAAGAATATTTTGAGAAAATAAAACATGGTAATCCTTTGATGGAGGATACTCAGCTTGGCCCTTTGGCTAGAAAAGATTTGAAAATTAATTTACAAAATCAGATTGATGACTCGATTTCTAAAGGAGCAAAGCTAACAGTTTGTTTACAAAATGATTTTGATGATTCAGCTTTTTTTAGTCCTTCGATATTAGAAAATGTATCTATTAATAGTTCGGCTTATAGAGAAGAACTCTTTGGGCCTGTGGCAACATTTATAAAAGTTGATTCAATGGACGAAGCTATTGTAATTGCAAATGATTCATTATATGGCTTAGGGGCTTCTGTATGGTCTGCAAATAACGATAATATTCATCGAATGATAAAAGAATTAAATGTTGGTAGTGTTTTTATAAATAATATTGTTTATTCGCATCCATCTTTACCTTTTGGTGGGATTAATCAATCTGGCTATGGTAGAGAATTGTCAAGTTTTGGTATTAAAGAATTTGTAAATATTAAATCAGTTTTTATTAAAGAGTAATTATGAAGTTAATCGTTAATTATAGGCTAATCTTTTTTGCCTTTATAGTATTTCTATTCGAAGCATGTCAGAATAGAACTGTTACTAATGAACTGTCTAAAGAGCAAAAAAATATAAATGTTTTGCAAGAGTATAAAAATGTGTCTGATAGCTTAACTAATTCGTGGCACAAAATGATTGTGGCAGACGATAAGAAAATAGACGATATTGGAAGGTTGATAGATGAAATATCTTATACAAAAAAGTATAATTTATTCTTATTGGATTCGGTAAAATTTCTTCAAAGTAAATTACAGAACAAACGTTATACCCAGCTGAGTATGGAAAACTCGGAATTAATCAACGCTTATGATGCTGCTACTGACTCTTTAATTGGCATGGTTTTCCGTTTAGCAAAAACCACACCCTCTATAGATCAATATCCTACTGCGATGCAGTTGGTTCAGGATATAAACAATTCAGACAATGAAGTAGTAATTTATAGGGTAAGATATGATGCTTGGGTTAGGATTTATAATGACTTAATGAAACGGCATTCCAAAGAGATAAAATCAAAGCTGAGTGGAGAACCCAAACAAGAAAAATATTATTTATTTTCTTTAAACGAATAAATCGAGGCGATGAATTTTAAAAAATGGATTATCGCTTTTAGATTAAGAACATTGCCTTTATCGCTTTCAAGCATAGGAATGGGAGGGGTCTTGGCTTTGTATAGTAAAGCGTTTGATTGGAGTGTTTTTTTAATGACTATGCTTACTACTATTTTCCTACAAATACTTTCTAATCTAGCCAATGACTTGGGTGATTTTGAGAATGGTGCTGACCTTTCTGGAAGAGTAGGCCCAGAGAGGGCTGTTCAGATGGGGATGGTATCACCTAAGGAGATGAAGATTGCCGTGGTGTTATTCTCTTTATTTTCTTTAATTTCAGGAATATATTTACTTATATTTAGCATAGGTGTAATAGATGTTAAATTCTTTTTTTTCTTATTCACGGGTCTGCTTTGTATTTATGCAGCTGTTAAATATACATTTGGCAAAAGTCCTTATGGATATATAGGATTGGGAGATATATCTGTCTTTATTTTTTTTGGAATAGTGGGTGTTTGTGGTAGTTTTTATTTACATACTTTTTCCTTTGAACCTTTGATTTTATTGCCTGCTATTGCTTGTGGTGCTTTTGCAACTAATGTTTTAAATCTAAATAACATGAGAGATATTGTTTCAGATAAGGTTGCTGGAAAATATACTATCCCTGTTAGACTTGGTCTAGAAAATGCAAAAATTTACCATTACTTTCTTACATCACTCGGAATATTTGCCTCTATTTTATATGCATTTTTAGTTTTTTCAGAGCCCTTGCAGTTTTTATGTTTCATACCTTTGTTTGGAATGTTACTTATCGCCATAAAGGTGAAAAACAAAAGTGGTGTCGAACTTGATCCTTTTCTAAAATATACTGCTTTGACTTCTTTAGCTATAGTATTGTTTTGGTTTTTGGGGTATTTTTTAAGCTAATACCTATTGTGTATTCTTTCTGTATGTGGAAAAAATAAGATAAATAATGAACATAAGATTTTATATTAACCTTAATTTTATTTGAATATTATTAAATTAAGGTATGGAATATAAAGTGGTATTGGTAACTGGAGAAATTTCATCGGAGCAACTGAGTCTAATGAGAAATAATTTTTATAAAGGGAATATTAAGCTAATTTTTTGGGGTACTTCTGTTGATAAAAATTTGATTGCAGATAAAAGTAAAGTAGATGATTTTTTTGAAATTGACATTACCAATATATCACTTGTGGAGAAAGCAGGAGAGGAGTTGTATAGGAAATATAAAAGAATTGATGTATTGATAAATAATGTTAGCAATCACTTGATGGATGAATCTGTTCAGTGGCAAAAGACAGTAGATAATAACCTAACAGCAATATTTAATTGTATCAAAGTAGTTGCTCCATATATGATTAAGCAAAAGTTTGGTAAAATAATTAATTCGGCATCATTAGTAAATGTTTATCAGACGACAGAGCAGAATAGTTTTGATACTACAAAATCAGGTTTGCTCGGTATATCTAGGGTTTGGACAAGAGAGTTGTCAAAACATGGCATTACAGTGAACACAGTTTATATAGGTTTTGTAGAGCCAGAAACATACGCTGCGAATGATAAGCTATTACTACAAAATGTTTGTTCAAAGATTCCTGCTGGACGTTTAGCAAAGCCCATTGAAATTGTGAAGACCTATCAATTCTTAATTTCGGATGAAGCCTCTTATATCAGCGGAACTTCTATTTTTATTGATGGAGGGTATTTTTCATAATTATTTTTTAATACTATGGATATCAGATGTTTGATAATTGATGAAATGCACCCTTCAATTTTACCTCTATTAGACCAAATAGGTGTTCAGGTAGAATACCTACCTAGTATTGACAGAAAGGGAATATTAGCAATCATCAGTTCATTTCATGGAATTATAGTCAGAAGTAAAATAGATTTA
Source organism: Cytophagales bacterium (assembly GCA_004294225.1). GTDB lineage: Bacteria > Bacteroidota > Bacteroidia > Cytophagales > Cytophagaceae > REBA01. The sequence continues at coordinate 23,529 of REBA01000012.1, forward strand.
GATTTAGATTTTTTCAAACATGCAGACAACTTGAAATTTATAGCAAGAGCAGGTGCTGGTATGGACAGAATAGATCTTGAAGAAGCAAAAAAAAGAAATATCATTTTAATTAATGCTCCAGAGGGAAATTCAAATGCATTGGCAGAGCATGCTTTGAGCCTATTGCTTAATTTGATGAATAAAATTAAAACTAGTGATTCTGAAATCTCAAGAAAAATATGGAGAAGAGAAGAAAATAGAGGTTATGAATTGGAAGGTAAAGTAGCTGCTATTATTGGCTATGGTCATATGGGGAAAGCTTTTGCTAAAAAGTTAAGTTTATTAGGTTGCAAAGTGATAGCTTATGATAAATACCTTATTAATTTTTCAGATCAGTACGTTCAAGAAGCTTCATTAGAAGAAGTACTAAACAAATGTGAAATACTCAGTATTCATATTCCGATGAATACTGAAAATCATCAGTTTATAAATCAAGGATTTTTTAATAAAATTCAAAAAAACATATGGTTTATTAATACGGCAAGAGGGGAAGTTTTGGAGACAAGGGCTTTAATTAACGCCTTGAATAATGGGAAGGTGATAGGAGCAGGGTTAGATGTGTTAGAAAATGAAAAACTTCATCAATTAACTGAACAACAAAAAAAAGATTTAAGAGATTTGTTATCAATAGATTCTGTTATTCTCACACCTCATGTTGGTGGATGGACTTATGAATCCTATGAAAGAATTAATCGTGTGCTTGTAAATAAGATTTTAGAAAACAAGAAATTAATTCAAAGTTAAATGTATTTGTAAAAGAAGTTTGTAAACCGAGTAAAGAAGTTGTAAATTTGTATAAAGTAGAAACGGTTGTAAAACCGTTTTTTTTATTTGTAAGATATTAGAAAAACATGAGCTTTACATATTATACCGAAGAAGGGTTGAAAAAACTTAAAGATGAGTTGCACAACCTAAAAACCAAAGGCAGATCAGATATGGCAAAACAAATTGCTGAAGCAAGAGACAAAGGCGATTTGAGTGAAAATGCAGAATATGATGCAGCAAAGGATGCACAAGGTCTTTTGGAAATGAAGATTTCAAAGCTAGAAGAAGTAGTTTCTAATGGTAGGGTTTTAGACGAATCAAATATAGATACTTCTAAAGTTTCTATTTTATCAAAAGTAAAGATTAAGAATATTAAAAATGGAGCGGTGCTCACTTATACCCTAGTAAGTGAAGAAGAAGCAGATTTGAAATCTGGGAGAATTTCTGTAAAGTCACCCATAGGGAAAGGATTATTAGGTAAGAAGCAAGGAGACAAAGCTAGTGTGGAAGCACCAGCAGGAAAGATTGAGTTTGAAATTATAGAGATAAGTAGATAGATAGTGGCAAGCGTATTTTCTAAAATAATATCAAGGGAAATTCCAGGATACATTATAGCTGAAGATGATAGATTTATAGCTTTCTTGGATGTTTTTCCATTAGTTATAGGTCATGCACTGGTTGTTCCTAAGAAGGAAATAGATTATTTGTACGATTTAGAGGACAAAGATTTAGGGGATATTAATGTATTTGCTAAAAAAATAGCAATTGCTTTAAAGAAAGCTATACCATGCAAAAGAATAGGAGTAGCAGTAATAGGTTTGGAAGTTCCTCATGCACATATACATCTCGTTCCTATGCAGAATGTTGGAGATATTAATTTCTCTAAACCAAAAATTAAGGTCTCAGAAGCTACAATGATAGAAACTCTTCAGAAAATACAAAGTTTTCTTTAATTAATATTTATGAGGGTAGTATCAGAAACAACAAGATTAGATTTAAAAATTACCATTTATAACTGGAACAATAAATACCTTCTCAAGTTTGAAAATGGATTGTTTGAACAAACTTATAAAGTGAGTGCACTAGATGTTACTGGCGATTCTGATCTTTTAAATATTTTAGATGACGAATTGTTTTTGGCTCAAGTGAAACAAAGTTTTACCCAAATGGAGGCTAATTTTTCTGACTCTTTGAATAGGGTAGTATAATTTTTGTTCTTTACTAGCTTATTTAATTCAATGTATTTTTCTTATATCCATTTTATAACATATTCATCAAATTCATCAGCAAGAGACACACTTTTTCTTAAAGAAACTTCAACGGCATTTTTGCCTGTTTTTTTGACTAATCCTTTTAATAATCCGAATTGTAGAATGCTATTGAATGTTTGCGTTCTTTTTAGAATTATTTCATTGTTGCTTTCTTTTAATAATTCCCAGCCTCTGCCTTTAGGGTCTTGAATCATATTGGAAGCTACAACTATAAGACCTTTGATAATTTCTACTGGGCTAGGAGAGTTGCTCACCATTTTTTGACTTACTAGGGCATTGTAAACAGATTCTCCAATTTTTTCTCCAATTTTTTTTAGATTGGCCTCTCCCAAATTTTCTTCTACCATTTCACACATATCATTGTATACTTGTATTGGAATTTTGTTGAAAGGTTCAGATATGTCATGCCCTTCGGAAATACCCAAGAGTTCTTCGTAGCTTTCAGAATCTGCTTCTTTGTATAAGCTTAGGATATCGTTCAGAAATAATGCGTACAAGGTAACGTTTTCAGTAGAGTTGTCCATATTTTATCTTTTATGATATTAGTTTTTTTCGCTAAGCTCTTCTATTTGTTTGTTTTTTCTTTTTAATTTTAATTGAAGTAATTCAACTTCTGCTTTTATTCTTTCAACTTCTTCTTTATGATTATAAGCCATTAAGGTCATGGTTTCTTCTTTTTTCTGAGCTTCGTCAAGAAGAGATTGTAATTGCTTTTCTTTTCTGGACATTTCTTCTTGAGTCGCACTTAGTTCTTCTATATTTTGCTTCATTTCTTCTTCTTGAGATCTTAATATTTCTGCTTGTTCTTGAGATTCCTTTAAAAGTAAATAGGTTTTTTCGTTGTTGATTATAGAAGCTATTCCAGAAGCTATATTTTCTGATATTTTCTCTAAAAATTCTAGCTTGTATTTTTCAAGTATATCAAAACTTGCTACCTCAATAATTCCATGAACTATATCGTTGATTTTTAAAGGCACTATTAATATACAATTTGGATTTCTACTACCAAGACCTGAGGTGATATTAATATATTCATCAGGGACATCTGTAAGGTAAATGGCTTGTTTCTCTATATAGCATTGCCCTACCAAGCCTTCTCCTGGAAGAATTTCTTTTTCTAAATACTTTTTTCTATCATAAGCATAACAAGCTTTTAATAGTAGCTTTTTCTCCTCGTTTTCAGATTCATTTAGAATGAATAAGCCCCCTTGGTTTGCTCCAATGTATTTAACAATAAATGAAATAATCTGTGGATATAAATTTTCTGATTTAAAATCACTTCTTAAAATATCAGCGATTTGGGCTATTCCTATATTGCTCCAGTTTCTATTTTGTTCGTTTTGGGATGCAATCTTTAGGTTGTTTTTCATTTTAATGATTTCTTCACCCAATGTATCTTCATCGCTTAGAAGTTCGATATTTGATTCATAGTTCCCGTCCCCTATTTGTTCGGCAAATTCTGCTTTTGCTTTTAGACCTTTAACTAGCAAGGAAAGTGAATTGGTCATTGTTCCAATTTCGTCTTTGGAGGTAGCAATGTTTATTTCTACAAATCTTCCTTTAGCAAGGTAATCTAATTTTTGCTTAAGACTTTGAATTGGCTTAAGAATAGTATTGATTGAGTAATAACTAAAAGTAATAGCAATCAAAAGGAAAAGTGAAAGTGTACCAATAAATACTATTGATATCCAATTGGTTAAACTATTTTTATTTTCTTTTTTCTCATCTAATAATTTTCTTTGTAAGAATTCTGTTGTAATAATCTGTTGATTAAAGTTTACAAAACTTGGTAGTATTCCAGTTTCTAGTGATTGAATAGCATCATCTACGATGATATCGTTACTATAAGAAGAGTCTGCTTGAAGTTTCTGAATGATATTTTTCTGTTCACTCACTATTTTATTAAATATTATATTTAATTCATTTATAGATTTTGTTAGACTATCAGAATCAATATTTAAAGTTATTTCATTAAGTTTCTTCTGAAAGATTGGGTATTCTTTCTCAACAAGGTTTACAAGTTGAGTTTTTTCTTTTTTATTGGGTTGATAAACCCAATTGTTTATCAGGCGGTTGCTTTCTATGCTAATACTAGAGTAATCTTTAAGAGCTAAACTCAATGGAAATATGACTTCGGTAATTTCTCGATCTATATTTTTGTTTTTATTGATGTTGTAAACACAAATAACTGTGGTAATAATCCCTAAAAATATGATTATACCATACCCAGAGATGATTCTCGAAGAAATACTGTTTTGAAGATTTATTTTTATCATTTTTAGAAAAATGTTTATTCAATTTGGCAGATTACTTTTACTTTGTTTTTATAATCCCCACTGAGTGAACTAGTGTTTACATATCCAACGGCACCTACTTCCTCTGATACAAAGTCAATGATGGCTATATCATTAGCAAATTTATCTTGTGGTTTTTCTGCATTTTCATATTGTTTTTGAGTGAAGTATGCTTCAACATCTGTACCTGTCATATTTAGTACTTTTTTATAAAATGCAGCTTGTTCAGGGGAGTTGCTTTTTCGATCTGCAGGCTTTATGTTTTTATTAATTTCAGGCCATCTTTTCTTGATTTTTCTAAGCCAGTATAATTTCACTTCGCCAGTAGTTAAAGTCGAAATGGGGTTTTCTTTATTTACAATTATTGAAATACTTGCTTCTGAGGCATCGGGTGTTTTAAAGCTAAGCGAAAAGCCGAGGGCTATAATTAGAAGATATATTATTTTTTTCATAATATTATTTAGAATACAAAGGCTACTTGTGTTTTTACTCCAAAACTAAATCCATAATTGTCTTGATTTAATGTTTCTCCTTCAAATTTGACAACTACATTGTTACTGTATTTGTATCTTAAACCCAAGCTAGATTTGAGCGAGTTTACATAGTTTTGCCCAGTATAAACATTGATATCTTGGAAGTAGGGGTCGCTATAGTTGAATTTTAAATATTCAGAGTAGAGATAGGGAACAACTTTGTCTGTTGCTTTGTAGCCCATATAGATAAAGCTTCCAAAGAAATTTTTGGTACCTATCGATTGATATTGATTAGCGTTGTGGAATATTTCGCTGATTAATTCAAATTTTTTCTCTTCGTTTAGGAAACTGATGCTACCCGACAATAAATATGTATTGATGTTTTCATTAAATATTTGATCAAATTGGTTTGGTAGACCTTTTTGAATCATTTGGTACATAGCTGATGTAGATATTCTCAAACCATCTGTGGGCTCAATCCCTAATTGAGCAGAAATTCCAGGGGTTTCACCTAATTGGTAAGGTACACCCAGATATCCTCCATTTTTACCTATTCCATTGAATATAAATATTTTATAATAAATTCTTAGCTTCGAAATATTGTTTCCTTCTATTTGTAAACCTACATCTCTAGTATTGATAAAACCTCCATCATGAGTGGGTTGTAACATAAATGGTCTAGTAATAGTAGGTTGTAGGATAAGTCCGAAATTATAGTTTAAATTCCAGTGCCCTATTGGGGTGTACATTTTCCCAAAACGAAAAGAAAGATAATCGGAATGATCGTATTTGATATAGAATCTTTCTATTTCTGCTTCAGCTCCTGTTTTTGCCATATAGTGTGCGTGAAACTCACCGCTAACACTGAACTTTTCATTCAACTGTGAGGTAACAAATAATACCAAAGGTCCAGAGCGAAAGTATGGAGCACCCGTATTTAATTTGGGGTGGTAAAAGTATTCAAAGCCTGGTTGACCGAAGAATTTTATTTTAGTTTCTTGTCCTAATAAGCTTATTGAGGAGGTTGCTACTAGAAAAATAATTTTAATAACAGTGGGTGTAAGGGATAGTTTCATGAAATAATGGTATAATTTACTGTTGATGATACAGGAGTGTTCGTTTGTCTTAAACTGGCATTTTTATATGATGAATTATACTCTGTTTTAGATTTAAAGGTTTCAAGAAGTATTTTATTTGTAGCTATTTAATATTAAAAAATATGCTTTATTTAACCCAAATTCCGAATTTAACAAACTAAAAAACAAGTTTTAGGAACCTTTGTGAGGCTCATCATTGTTTGACTTTGGAATTTTTTTAGCTTAAGTTTTTCTAAAATTACGCATTAGAAAATTTTAATTGAAAATAATTCAATATCAATAATTATTGGCTGATTTTATTTATATATAGAGAATCTTGGTTTGATTTTCTGGAGAGGTAAACAAAAAAACACCTATTTATGAAGTATAAATAGGTGTTTTTTTAATGTGGGTAAGCTTTTTTGTTATTTAGCTTTCGATTGTGTAGTGATAGGTAATTGAACCATTACATCATCCCAGCCCATAGCTAATATTATTCCATTATTAGCGTCTTGAAACATCATTGAGAATGCTTCAATTGGGTTTTCTGGCTTTATTGTTTTTAATTCTATTCTTGCAATATCTTTCTCTTTTTTATAGCTGTAGGCTCCCCATTGGTCTAGTTCAGTATTGAGAATGATAGTCCATTTCTCTTTTTCTGGAATAGTAAATAGGCTGTAAGTTCCTGCCTTGATGGTTTTACCATTGATGATTACGTCTTTATAAAATTTAATTTCTGTGGCTTCATTGGCGCCAGTTCGCCATACTTTCCCGTAGGGCTCTAATTCTCCAAAAATTACTCTGCCTTTTTTTTGAGGGCGACCATATACTACTTTTGCAATCGTAATTTTGTCTTTTTTTCCTATAGCTATATCTGCTGGGCTTGAATCTAAAGCAGGAAAATTTTGTGAATAGGTTAATTGGCTGAGGATTCCAAGTAGGATTATAATAAGTGTTTTTTTCATGACTTTTTTTTGACAAATAAAACCAATCTTTCGAGAAATTGATAAATTTTATGAAGTTATTTAAAATAAAAAATTATAGCAATGATTATAGTTGATAGATTTGCTCTAATATTGTTTAATTTTAGTGTAATTTCGATTTTTGGTTTGATATTATGATGAAGTATTTAAGTTTTTGTATTCAATTTTTTGGGATTGCTTTTTTGTTGATGAGTTGTAAAAAGAGTACCATTAACAATCCTAGTCCTGTATTAGTTATGCAAACTAGAGCGGGTTATGTTGCCTCTAATTCTACTGTAAATAAAGGTGATTCGGTAAGATTAGCTTGGTCTGCTTTGCGTGGAGGTAATGAAATGTTGAAGTGCGAAGTTACTATTAATGGGATAAATTTTGTTGGCTTCAATGGTGGAAAAGCTAAGGAATTATTGGGTGGAGAGCGAAATGCTTTTATCGATTCGATAAAATTTAAGGCGATGAATACCAATACTTATGTCATTAGAGTAAGTTCTGAGAACTTATCTAGTTCATTGGCAATTCAGGTTGTAGTTGCGAAGGATTTGAAAGTGTTTAATGATATAAAACTAGGAGAAGATACTAAATACTTTTGGTCCAGTGAAGTAGGCAAGGTTTTATCTGATGTTGAGTATATAGCTAGTCCATCAAATGTAGATGTATCTTTTGCTACATTAGGCGATACGAGTGCTCCTTTTTTACTTTCATCTGCTCAGCGTCCAGCAGAAGGTTTGAATGTGGGGGTATTAGGTATAAAAACATTTTTCAGAATAAGTGAATTGGATTTTGAAAAGGCTACTGCCGCTGATGTAAATGGCGTAGCTACAAGTGGAGGGGCACAAAAAATATTGATTAAGGTAGGAGAGGTATATGAGTTTGTAAATGCTTTTGGAAAGAAAGGAATTATAAAAATAAAATCCATTAATGCATCATCTTCTTTAAAGAAGGTAATAACTTTTGATTTAAAGGTTCAAGAATAGTTGTAAATTTGATAACCTCCATGAGTATTAGAGGCTATCAAATTGTTTTAAGAATCTTAGATCATTTTCTGTAAATAATCTTAAATCTTTGATTTGATATTTCAACATGGCAATGCGTTCTATTCCCATGCCAAAAGCATAGCCAGTATATTTTTTGGAATCTATAGAGCAATTTTCAAGTACTTGAGGGTCTATCATACCAGCACCACCTATTTCTACCCAACCAGAATGTTTGCAAACGTTACATCCTTTGCCTTTGCATATAAGGCAAGAAATATCTATTTCTGCACTGGGTTCAGTGAAAGGAAAGAAGGAAGGTCTGAATCTTATATTGATATCTTGACCAAACATTTCTTTTACAAAATGGTACAAAGCATTTTTTAGGTCTAAGAAGCTAACATTTTCATCTATATAGAAACCTTCTAATTGGTGAAACACGCAATGTGCTCGTGCAGAAATTGCTTCATTACGGAATACTCTTCCAGGGGCAAGTGCTTTTATAGGTGGCTTGTTCGATTCCATTACCCTGATTTGAATGGAGGAAGTGTGAGTGCGAAGTGCGATATCTGGATTTCGCTCAATAAAAAATGTGTCTTGCATTTCTCGAGCAGGGTGATTGGGGGGGAAATTCAAAGCCGTAAAGTTATGCCAGTCGTCTTCTATTTCTGGGCCTTCACCAAGAGCAAAGCCAAGTCTAGAGAAAATTTCTATCATTCGTTCTCTCACCATAGTAAGCGGATGTCTTGCACCATTAGAATTAGGTAAGGGTAAGCTTAGATCTATTTCGTTGATACTTTTATCAGATTCGCTCTTTTGCTCAATTATTGCAAGGTTTTCTTCGTACTTAGTTTGAGCTAATTGTTTTAGATGGTTTAATTCTTGTCCTATACTTCTTTTTTGGTCGTTAGGTACATTCTTTAGTTCGTCAAATAGTAAAGCTACTTTGCTTTTTCGTGTAGTAAATTCATTTTTGAATAGCTCTAGCTTTTCGGCATTGATAATTTCAAATGCTTCAATTTCTGATTTTAGGTGTAGTATTTTTTCTTGCATAATGAACAAAGTTAGTCTTTGATTCGATATTTAGAAAGTTCTATTATTGATGTTTTCGTTATTTATAGAATAAAAAATTTGCTAGTTGTTAGATTCCTTGTTAATTATTTTAAAGCCAATTGCCTGTCCTTTAATTGCTGAGGCAGTGTTCTCGTTATTTAACGATTTTAAATCAACTAGCTCCAAAGATTTTAGTGCTTCGCTAGTGCGAGCTTCTTGTTTTAATGAAGCCATTCGGAGATGTTGGTTTTTAACTGCTTCTTTGACAATTTTTCTTGCTTCTCGAGCATTTCCAAAGAAGTTGTCTTTAGATTGGTATTTGTGTTCGAAAAGTTGTTTTAAATTTTCAGCTGCTTCTTTGGTTAGCTCTAGTCCTTCTTCTTCTAGCATTTTTAGGGCTATCATGAATAAATCATCTTGGTTATAATCTTGAAAATTGAGTGTTTGGTCAAATCTTGATTTTAGACCAGGGTTTGATTCTAAAAATTGTTTCATATTATTGGTGTATCCAGCTACCACTACTACAAATTCGCCTCTTTTGTCTTCCATTTGTTTAAGCAGTGTTTCTATAGCTTCACGGCCAAAATCATTTTCTGTCCCAGAAGCTAGTGTATAGGCTTCGTCTATAAACAGTATGCCTCCTTCTGCAGATTTTATGGCGGTGCTTGTTTTAATCGCTGTTTGCCCAATAAATCCAGCTACCAATGCTTGTCTATCTACTTCTACAAGATGCCCTCTCTCTAGCACACCTAAAGCTTTATATACTTTTGCAATTATTCTTGCCACGGTAGTTTTACCTGTTCCTGGATTACCTATAAATACTGAGTGTAAGGAGAATTTATTGAGTACTTCTTTTTTTGTTTCTCTATAAAATCTTACAAGTTTAATCATTTCAGTAACGTCATTCTTTACTTCTTCAAGACCTACTAGGGAATTGAGATCTTCAAGTGCTTCGTTGAGAAGTTGGTCGTCGATTTGAATATCAGGTAAAGATTTAGAGTTTTGCTTGAAAATTTGCTCTATATCTATTTTGTGGACAGTTTTTAATTCTTCTGAAGAATAAATTACGCCCTCTTTAGGGGTTTTCATTAATCTTAAACCCATATTTACCTTGGCTTCATCTACTATTGAGTTCACTAGTCGTGCATTTCCGAAAGATTTATCTCTATTTCTGTATGTTTCGGTTAGCTTGGTATAAAGAAATGCGTTTGCATCTTCTGTAAAGTATACAGATCTGGAACTTGCAACATGTTCAGCAATTTTCATCAACTCTTGTGGAAGATAGTCTTCGAAATGATAGTAAAGATTGAATCTAGATTTTAGTCCTGGGTTGCTATTGAGAAAAAAGTTCATCTCTTTGGGGTATCCTGCTACAATGATTGCTATATCTCCAGGGCCGTCAGACATTTCTTTTAGTAGAACTTCTATTACTTCTTGACCAAAATCTTGGGCATTGTCTCCTTCTCTTAGAAGGGAGTATGCTTCGTCAATAAACAATATTCCTCCTCTAGCTTTTTCTATTACTTCTTTTACTTGGGGAGCAGTTTGACCAATAAACTTTCCTACTAATTCTGCTCTGCCTACTTCAGTAACTTTGCCTTTGCTTAGTAAACCCATTTTTTTGTAGATCTGACCTAGCATTTTAGCAATGGTAGTTTTTCCTGTGCCAGGATTGCCTAAGAATACAGAGTGCAGACTAATTTTTTGATCCTCTTCAAATCCTTGTTCTTTTCTAAGTTTTAGGAATTTGAGATAATGGATATAATCGTTGATTTTGTTTTTGATATCTGCTAAGCCTATCATAGTGTTGAGCTGACTCATTACCTCTTCCAACGATTCTTCTTTGGCACTTTGAGGCTCTGCGTCTTCTAATTTAGAATCAGGAAGCAGTTGGAATTCTGAAATACCTTCTTCAAATTCATCACCTACTGCGAAAGGAATAACAGCAATAAGCTGATCCATAAATACTATTTCTAGTGTGTATTTATCATGATACCAAGTACCTTTTATGTTAGAACCCCATCCAGAGGTAAGTGTTACGTATTGGTCTTTTGTTTCTAAATATTTAAGTTCGGAAGTATTCCCTTTTAATTGCCCAGTGTCGTTATAAAAATTAAAAAATATTTCTGCATACCATGGTTGGCCTTGAATATTGATAAAATTACATTCTAGCCAAACATATCTAGTTTCATCGGCTTTGAATTTCTTTAAATAGTTGCGTTCTAATAAGGGTATTCCTTGGTCTGAACCTTCAAATAATCTGATAGATTCGAGTTGAAAATAAGGGTTTTCTGTAGGGCTAACTGGGCCGCCATTCTCTATGTGAAATTTTCGTATTCCTACAGATTCTCCATCTATAAAGGCCTCCCATTCATAATCAGACCTTAGCCAGTAGGCTCCTGGTTCTTTATTGCCCCAGCCTTCTCTAATGATTACAATATTCTGATCTTTTGATATCTCTAATTCTCTTTGAATACTACATAGTTCTTTTTTGTTAGTGCCTTTGATTGAGTATGCTTTTAATAAAATATTTGCCGTCCAGTCTTCTTCATCAAAGAGTTTATTATAAAACGAAAGCTCTGCATACAAATAGGTTGTTTCTAAATTGTCAAATACCCTTCGATATTTTTTGGTGTTGCCTTCTAATGTTTCGGTAGAAGAGAAGGTTTTTAAATCTTTGAATTTGTATTTTATTTCCAAGGGGCTAATTGATTATGTTATTTGTATGTTTGTTCTAATTTAAATTTAATTTTCATAAAGCCGAATCAAAATAGATGATTAGGTATATTCTATTTGTTGAGAATATCTTTACAAGTTAGGCTTATTCGAAAATCCAAGTGATGTTACATTCGTTGATATTGTTGGAAATACTTAAAGTCTTATTTTTATATTTAAATTCATAAGTAGGGCTAAATCTGTTTTCTTCTTCAATTCTTTCTTTTTCATATTCTCCTAATTTTTTAGAATAGTAGTTTCTAATACCTTTAAAGAAGAAATCGGCAGACTTAGAATCTTCTTGATTTGTGATGTATATTATGGATTGGAGGGTGTCTGAGGAAAAATTTAGATTTAATTGTGTGATGTTGTTTTCTATTGAGAATTTCAAAAAAGCAATATTTGGGTTTTTGGGGTCTTTGTTTAAATTAGGAAGAATAGATTTTGCTTTTTTATAATTGCTGCCTATAGGAATGGTATCAATTATTAATAAGAGGGAGGCACTATTTGAAGTAAATTTGAGTTGTATTTTTTTATCGGAGTCTTCTTCGTTATTGGGTGTGATTTTTTTTATAATACTGTCTTTTTTTATTTCTCGAGTTTTATCGATACTGCTCGGCGGTTGCTTATTTTCAGATTTGTTGTCTGTATCGCATGAGCTTATGATACATGCAAAAGCAAAGGCAAGGACAATTAAAAATTGATTTCTAATCATAAATATTGAATATAGTATTTTGATTTTTGCATTAAGATACAAAAAATATTTTCCTCTTTTCACATAGGGTCTACATCTATTGATATAATTGAGGTTTGGTTAGTTTTTATACTGGCTGTTTCTTGGATTTTTGAGAGTAGGAAAGATTTTGTTTTTGTTAAATCGAGCTGTTTTCGCTCTATTTTAATAAAAATATCTATCAAGTAATAATTCCTTATTTTATTTATAGCTGGAGCTTGTGGCCCTAATATTCTTTTGGTACCTAATGCTTTTACAAGGGGTTCGTATAAATGATTTGCGGTATTGTGTGCTCTTTTTTCTTGGGTGTTTTTTATGGTAATTTTTATTATTCTAGAGAAGGGCGGATAATTGAATTTTTCTCTTTCCGAGATTTCTTTTAGATAGAAGTTTTTATAATCATGATTAATCACGCACCGAAGAAGCCAGTGATTTGTGTTGGTGGTTTGAATGATTACTTGACCTTTTTCTAGTCTTCTTCCTGCTCTTCCTGATACTTGTAGGGTTGTTTGAAAGGTTCTTTCTGATGACCTAAAGTCAGGGAAATAGAGCATTCTGTCAAAATCTACAATTCCTACTAAGTTTACATTTTCAAAATCAAATCCTTTGCTTACCATTTGAGTTCCTACTAGAACATCTATTTTTCCTTGTTCGATTTCGCGAATAATTTTTGTAAAGCTATTTTTATTTCTGGTTGTTTCTAGATCCATACGTTGTATTCGTGCTTCGGGAATAATCAGTTTTAGGTCATCTTCTAGCTTTTCTGTACCAGTGCCTTTTGTTCTAATTTTATTCGAACCACATGCAGGACAAGAGGTGATAACTTTTTCTTTGTAACCGCAGTAATGACAGGTAAGCTCTGCTTTGTACATATGGTAAGTTAGGCCTACTGCACAATGTTCGCACATTGGGGTGTATCCGCAGTCATCGCAAATAAGCATGGGCGAGTAACCTCTCCGGTTTTGGAAGATGATACTTTGCTTTTTTTGATGAATATTATTGTTGATACCATGTATAAGTTGATTAGAAAAATCATTTACAATAAGCTTATTCTTTCTTACATATTTTAGATCGATAAGTTTTATTTCTGGTAAATTGGCTCCGCCAAATCTTTCTTTCATTTCCACCAAACCCCATTCGTTGTTTGTTGCTTTGAAGTAGGTTTCTACACTTGGTGTTGCCGAACCGAGCAATACTTTTGCATGATGATATTTTGCAAGTACGAGAGCCATATCTCTTGCATTGTACCTAGGCGATGGCTCGGTTTGCTTATAAGAACTTTCGTGTTCTTCGTCAATTATAATTAGATTGAGATTGTCGAATGGTAAAAATATAGATGATCTTACACCTACAATAATGTTTAGCCTTCCAGAGTTTATTCCATCCCAAACTTCTATGCGTTCGTTATTGGAAAATTTAGAATGATATACTCCTAGTTTTTTTCCGAATACTTTCTGAAGTCGCATTACGAGCTGTGTAGTAAGTGCTATCTCGGGAACCATAAATAGTATTTGACCTTGACCACCTAATGCTTTTTTGATGAGTTCTATATACACTTCTGTCTTTCCGCTTCCTGTAATTCCATGGAGTAATACCGTGTTTTGGGAAATGAATAATTGTTCTATCTCTTCGATTGCTTTATTCTGAAAATCAGATAAAGATATGTGCTGTGCTGTTTCTTCTTCTAATTCAAAACGAGGAATGATTTGGCTGAATTCTTCAAAAATTTCTTTTTTAATGAGTGTATTTATGCTTGAGTTGGCATCTGTTTCTTCTATTAACTTTTTCTTTTCTACTCCTTTTTCGTTATGAATTTGATCTATAAGTATAGGAACGAGTTGTATGTACTTTTGCAAAATTGCGATGTAGCTTGTTTTCTTTTCAAGCTGTTGGAACAATTGGTAAAGCGCTTCTTTGTTTAAATAGATGTGGTTTAATCTTACTTTTTTGATGATTTTAGGGCTGTATTTTTCTTTTATTTCTTCGAACAGTAAAATTACATTTTTAGACAATAGAGTTTTGACTATTGGGTTAATGTTCTTTACCGACACATGGAAAGCCAATTGTTCGTAGGTTAAAGAAGATTCTTTTTTTAATATTTCTATAGCGTTGAGTTCTATGTCTGAAAACTCAGACAATTCATTTTCAAAACTAAATAGGGGGTTGATTTGTATTCTAGATTCGCTATTGAGTTTGAATCCACTGGGGAGTGCAGCATTCAAAACTTCGCCTTGTGTACACAAGTAATATGCTGCTATGAACTGTATTAGCTGAAATTGATAATTATTAATTAGAGGTGTCTCATCAAGAATCTCTAGTATAGGCTTGGCTTCGTACTTTTGAGGTGGTTGGTGATGGATATGGTATACTACTGCTGTTAGTATTTTTTTTTTGCCAAATTGAACTACTACTCTACCTCCTTTCACCACCTTTCCTTTCTTACTTTCAGGGATTCTGTAAGTATAGGTCATTGGTATTTTCATAGGAATAATAACATCCACAAATTGAATGAGGGCATTGTTATCTTCTATTATTTCAATTGGATTTTTCAATGGAGAATTCTTGATGATTAAAGTATGGGTGTTATGAGCGTTTTAATTTGTGCTATTTCTGAATTCATATTGATTTTCTTGTTTAAGTTTTCGGCTTTATCAAGAAGTTTATTTAGGAAAGTCTGATGTGCTTGGCTTTTTTCTTCAAATGGTTTATGTTGTAAACCTTGTCTTATTTGTTGAATTATTTCTATGTTTTTTAGGTCTTCGCTGCTAAAGTAAGCCTCATAAAATTTATTTAAAATATATTGCTCTGCAAATATTGTTGGGTGTAATAAGTCTTCTTTGTAGAATCTATAGTCTCTTAAATCATCAAGTAAGAGTTCGTAGGCTGGGAAATAAAAGGTATTTTTAAATGATTTGCAAATTTCAAAGCACGCTATTCTTAGAATAGATTTGCTTACAGCGTTGAGCTCTAAGGTGTCTTTTAGATGCCTTACAGGGCTTATGGTAAATAGGATGTTTATGTCGGGGTTGTTTTCTAATAAGTATTGATGAAATTCTGAATAGCTTTCTATAATAGATGTTACGCTCAATAATTTTTTCTCAAATAAGCTGGCTGCAGATTTATGGCAATTGGCTACAATAGTGTTTGTTGATTTTAGTTCATAAATCCATGCTGTTCCAAGTGTGATAATAAGGTGGCTACTTTTTTTTATAGCATCTTGTAGATTTTGCTGCTGATTAATTATGTTTTTTTTTAATTCGTTTTGCTCGTCAGCAAAGATTGAAGAATGAAATTGATAGTTGTACCAACGATTTTCTCTAGCAATAAAACTAAGATCTACTTGTTTGTTCCAAAATATGTTTTGAAATAGACAAATAGGGTTATAAATTATTCCCATTGGGTTTGAGCTCACTTTTAATTTATTGTCATGAAGCGATTTTCCTATTACATCTGCAAAGCAAGAACCTAGGCTTACAATATGGCTATTGAAATTTATGGGTGTCGAACTTCGATTTACTTGAATTTCTGTTCTAAACTTCATGATAGCTTTCAAATATTATTTACTAGGTTGGACAATTTTTCTTTTGGGTTGATAGTATTTTACACCTTCCTTTTTTTGATATTCTGATGTTGTTGGTGCCGCTAGATTAAATTGAATAGAGTTGATTATTTGGGGGATTGCTGGTTGCCATTTATCCTGAACTCTTTGAGGGCAGGTAAAATTGAAAATATATACATGTTGTTTTACCAATGTATAAAGCACATGAGTGTATTTCTTGTGATTTTCTACTTCTGAGGTAAACTCAAATTGTATAAATTTTTTCCCATCAATGGTAATGATTTCTTCTTTTATAAAATTCACTTTTACATACATTTCTAAAATAGTAGATTTATAAATTTTTTTAAGAATAATCAAATCATTTTCAGACCAAACTGTTTTGCTTACATTAAGTCCAAAGTCAGCTAATTTATCAGCACTTGTGTACATAGCAAGAGGTTTCTTTGTGGAAGGGTATTTTAGTGCCAAATCATCATCAGACATTAAGGTAAAATCTGAGGGCAGTTTTACTTTTACACCATTCACAAGGGTGATAGTTTTATATTTTTGCTCAATAGGTGCTTGCCCTTCTATAGTTAGAATATTGATTGAATAGAACAAAATACTCAAAAGAAATATTAGTGAAATGCTGTTTTTTATAGGAAGAAAATTTGTTTGATTGGTAGTCATTACAATGCTATTTACTCTAAAAATTTATTTTTAAGTGAAGGTTCAGGTATCATGCAAGTGTCTGTTTTGCCAAACCATTTGTACCTATTTTTTGATATGATATCATAAACGAAATCTCTAATGAATTTAGGTATAATAATCAACAAGTATAATAGTGAATATAAGCCACCGAGTCGTTTAAAAACCATAAGAGCAGCAGATGATTTGGTGTAATAGCACTTGTCATTTTCAATTAAAATAAATGTTTTAAAATCAATCTGCTCTAAGCCAAAATTTCTGAGCATTTTCTGACCTGTTTCAGATTGAAGGGAAGCGAATAGAAAAAGATTTTTTTTATCTCGTCGTATGATGAACTGAACCACCCCATTACAAAGGTTACAAACTCCATCAAAAAGTAAAATAGATTGATGCATATTGGGTTCAATAAATTATTTTATAAAATAATAATAGCGAAATAAGTAAGTCTTATTTCGCTATTCAAAGATAAGTAATTTACCAAATAGTATTTTATTGTTTTGTCTTTTCTTCATCAGGATTAGATGGAGGAGAAGCAACCCCACCTTCTGCAGCATTTTGAGGTGCTTCGTTATTGGAATTTGATGAATCTTTGTTTTCTTGTGTCTGTGGAGTATTAGTGTCTGCTGGCGGAGTATTGGCAGAACTTGATCCACCACCTAGACCAGTAGATTCAGGCACAGGCATAGATTTCTTTTTCTTTTTAGCAGGTGCAGAAGGGGTAACTTGAAGTTTTATGTTGAAAAATCCATAGCTATCTTTCAAGCCACTAGTGTTTCCTCTGACTGCTCCTACATCGTCTAAATAATCTGATAAAGAAAGTCTGTAGGTCAATTCACCTATAATGCTAACTCTTGGCGTAATTACATATTGAATTCCGAATCCAGCGGGGAAAGTGGCAGTTATTCCTGGATACCCTACATTTTCATTTCTAAAAACAGAATCGCTAGGTGCGGCATCGTAAGTGGAAACAGGGGTGTAAAGCAATCCGCCAAAACCAAGGGTAAAGTAAGGTTTTATTTTTTTTGTTTTTCTAACTCTGTCCGCAGCAACTCTGACAATATCTTCAATAAAATAGTAACGACCATAAACAACTAATTCGTAGTTAGTAGAGGTAAATGAGATATTTCTGTTTTTTATTTCATCACTTGCACCTAAAGTGAAGTAATTAAATTCAGCACCAATGATTGTTCTTGGCCACACTTTATAATTTAGACCTATTCCGATATTATAGTTAAATTTTTGACACCCTAATCCTCCACAAAGGTCTCCACTATAGCCAACCGCACCTATGCTAAGCGTATAATTTATAGGCCCACGATGATAATAAGAATCAAAAAAACCTGAATATTCTAAAGGAGATTTTTTTTGAGCGAATAATGCATTGGTTCCCAAAAAAAGAATAAATAACATTCTTATAAAAGATTTTGCTGGAGCGTAATTTTCAGGCTTTAATAATAACATGAATATATAATTAAGGATTTATTCGATATTGTGAATGCAAATATTTTAAATTGAATATATAAAATATTTGACAAGTGTACGAATTTGACGAATTAAGTTGAGTCAAATAATTAAAATTTCATAGAATATATCCACTAATAAAATTATTTTCACTTCATGTTTTCTAATTTCAATTGATTTAAGAACAAAGAGCTGCTAAATTTTTTTAATTTTAATTTATTCTGATTAAATAATGAAACTAAATCAAGAAATGAAAATTTCTATTATTGGAGCTGGTAATCTAGCAGTAAATCTTGCTTTGGCATTAGAGAAATCTGGATTTAATGTAGGAGAAATTTTTAGTAGAAATATTAAAAACGCTGAGTTTCTTGCAAACCAGTTATATCATACAATTCCTCAAAATCATTTAGACTTTTCAGACAGCACCTCTTCTCTTTTCTTTTTAGCAGTTAGCGATGATGCACTTCCTGAGGTAGTTAATAATATTGCATTGCCAGCTAAAGCGACATTAGTGCATACTTCGGGTACAATCGAATTAGTGCTGTTAAATCGCTTTGAGAATCATGGTGTTTTTTATCCTATACAAACTTTCTCTAAAAATCATTTAATTGATTTTAATCAGATTCCTATAGCTATAGAAGCTTCTAATGCCGATACTTCATCTTTACTGACAAGTATTGCGAACAAAGTATCAGGAAATTTTACTTTTTTAGATTCAGAGGAAAGAAGAGTAGTGCATTTAGCGGCAGTTTTTGCTTGTAATTTTACCAATCATCTTCTAGGAGTGGCTTATGATGTTTTAGATAAAAAGAATTTAGATATCACTATTCTTAAACCATTGATATTAGAGACCATTCGTAAGGCAATGAGTTCCGAACATCCATTTACAAGCCAAACTGGTCCAGCCATAAGAAATGATATGCTAACGATAGAAAAACATCTAAAGATGTTATCTGAGGAAAAAGAGAACAGCAGAATCTATCAATTAATGACTCAGCAAATACAACAGCAACAGCAGTAGTTATAAATTTTTTTGTATAAAGTTAGTCATCATTTGGTAAAGATGAAGTCTTGTGTTTCCACCATATATTCCATGGTTTTTATCAGGGTAATGAAATGATGTAAATTGCTTATCTGCCTTGATTAAGGCACGCTCCATTTCTATAGTATTTTGTAGGTGTACATTATCATCAGCAGTTCCGTGAATTAAAAGATAAGCACCCTTTAATTGGTTTGCAAAGTTGATTGGAGAGTTAAGGTCATAACCATTAGGATTTTCGTTTGGGTTGCCTAGAAATCGCTCGGTGTAGATAGTATCGTAAAATCTCCAAGAGATTACTGGTGCTACAGCTATGCCCATAGAGAACAATCCATTGCCTTTGGTCATTGCCAAAGAAGACATATAGCCTCCAAAACTCCATCCAAAAACGCCTATTCTAGAACTGTCTATTTCTGGAATCTTTTTTAAATATTCTGCAGCTGCAATCAAATCTTCTAATTCGTATTTGCCTAAGTTAAGTTGAGTACATTTTTTAAACTTTTCTCCTTTGCCACCAGTTCCTCTTCCATCAAAGCACATCACCCCATAGCCCATCTGGGCTAGCATTTGAAACCAAGCATAATTAGGGCCTATCCATTCGTTTTTTACTTCTTGAGAACCAGGACCTCCGTAAAGATAGATGAGTACAGGATATTTCCCTTTTATCTTTTCTGAGGGGGGATAAATCATATAGGCATTTAAAGATTGATTTTCTTTATTTCTGAATTGAAAGAAATTGTTTTTGCAAATATTGGTTTCCTCTAATTTTTTATTGAGAACTTCGTTGTTAAATAATTGCTTGACTATTTTTCCATTTGAGTTTACAAGTTCTGCACTGGTGGGATTGTTGAAACTACTCCATTGGTGAATATAATATTGAAAATTGGGGCTGAATTCTATCTCATGAACACCTTTTTGTGAACTGAGTTTTTTTTTGTTTTTTCCATCAATTTCTATGGAGTACAAATGCCGTTCTAGGACATTTTCTTCGGCAGAAGTATAATAGATCAATTGGTTCTTGGGGTTTAAACCAAAGAATTTATCTACTTCCCAATTCCCTTTGGTGATTTGGCAAATAAACTGCCCAGAAAAACTGTATAGATACAAATGCCTGAAGCCATCTTTTTCACTAGAAATTAGAAAACCTTTATTGCTGTCAAGGTAAGTCAGATGGTCATTGATTTCAATATAACTATCGTTTTTCTCCTCATATACTTTTTCTGTTTTCTGATTCCTACAATCAAAATGAATTAACTCTAAGTGGTTTTGAGCTCTATTCATCTTCATTATAGCGGCAATGTTATTGTCAGAAGTCCATTTAATTCTTGGTATGTACTCTCTAGAAGAAATGGGTAAATTAATCAAATTATTTTTTTGAGTGGATAGGTCATACATCCATAGACTTATTGTAGAATTTTCAGTTCCAGCTTTTGGATATTTGTATTGATAATTTTTAGGATAGAGTTCAGACTTCCAAACTTGCATATTGTATATAGGCACCTTAGACTCGTCAAATTTATAATACAATATTTTGTCTCCATTAGGCGACCATTGGTATGCTTTGCTAAATTCAAATTCTTCTTCATAGACCCAATCGCTAGTAGCGTTGATAATGCTGTCTTTCTTACCATCGAAAGTAAGTTGTATTTCTATACCACTAGAGATAGTGTAAAGAAACAAATTGTTATTTCTTGTAAATGCAATATGTTTGCTTGAAGAGGAAAATTCTGGGTTGCATTGTTTGCCATTTAAGGACAAAGGCGTAACTTTTTTAGAACTAATTTGGTAGATATAATAGTCTGATTGGTGTGATCTTCTATAGATTTTTTCTGTATTGGTTTGTAATAAAATATAATTTTCATCAGGACTAAGTTGGTAGTCCTCGACTTCAAGGCTTTTATCCTTATACACCCATTGACTAGTATTTGCAATAATGATTTTTTTTGAGCTTTCTATAGATTTTTTTACTAAGGATATATTTTCATTTGCATTTTCAAAGTCATAATAGAATTTTTCGTCAGAAGAGAATTTTATTGCTTCTGCAGATGCTCCAAAAAACTCTCCTTTTTCCCAGATAGAGCTAAGGCTAATAGTTGATTTTGATTGTGCGATTAACAGATTGCTATTATTCAATGCATTATAAAATGCGATAAAAAACACGATAGAAATAAGCCTAGATATTTGAGAAAACATAAATAATTTCTTAAATTTAAATTTATATAGAAAAATTATCACTAAAGTAATAACCACGTAAAATTATATGTCAAAAATAAAAACAATATTGTTTTTTATTACTTTTTTAACAAATTCCCTTTTTTTATTTGCTCAAAAACCTAAGGCAATTATAATAACACCACTTACAGGAAAAACTTATTCTGGCGGAGAGGAAATTCCTTTTGTTGGTCAAGGGACTGACCAAATAGACGGAGAATTGTCTGCTGATGCTTTTAGGTGGATTATAGTCATGAATCACGGTATTGGTCAAGCACAGCATTGGCATGACGGCATAGCACTTTATGATGGTATTAAAGAAGGTTTATTTCAAAGCCCAATTGCAGACGACCACACCCTTAGCGATTCTATTTTTTTTAGAATATACCTTATTGTTAGAAATTCTAAAGGGATAAGAGATACCACTTTTGTAGATTTAAATCCAAAGCAGTCTAAAATAACTATTGCTTCCGAACCTTCTGGTATTAAGTTAAATCTTCAAGGCTATGGTGCATTGGCTACACCTATTCTTGCTAACCCTACTCAAAATATGCTTTTTATTATTACAGCCGCACAGTCTCAAACGCTAGATGGAAAAACTTATACCTTCAAAGAATGGGAAAATGGTTCTAAAGATTTGACTAGAGCATTTAATGTTCCCTCAGAAGCATCCACCATAAAAGCTATTTATACTGTAGTAAATAGCACAGAAGAAAGACTGAGTAAGGACGTGCTTCGTGTATGTCCTAATCCTGTTATTGATAAATTATACCTTAAATCTACAGATTTAATATTAAACAATTCTTTCTATGAAATTTTGTCTATTAATGGACAAAAAATGAATGTTAATTCCAATACGAATAGTTTGGAATTACAATCTATTATAGATGTTAGCAGTCTAAACCAAGGCGTGTACTTTATTAAAGTAAGCACTAGTAAAGGCTATGGCCTATTCCCATTTGTCAAACAGTAATAACCTAATCTAACGTGAAATCAAACCCTAAAAAAATGAAAAAACAAATTCTACAATTTACTCTAACGTGCTTCATAAGTTTATGCTTAGGAGTATCTTCCATTATCTTTGCCCAAACATTTCCGGCAGGATATGTTCACGAAAAAATCGCCCCCATAGAGTTGCCTACAGGGATTTCTTTTACACCAGATGGAAGACCTGTTGTGTTGAATTCTGTAGGTGGCAAAGGAACAGCTACTATTGTGAATGCAGACGGTAGCACTACACCTTTTTTTACTGTTCTAAAAACTTATACCAATAAAGAAAAAGGACTTTTGGGCTTAGCTTTTGACCCAGATTTTGTGAGTAATGGCTACGTATATTTTTATTATACCGCAGACTTATCTCCTTCTGGAAACCAATCTAGAACATGCCAGAATACTATAGCTAGAATTACTGCTAAGAATTATATAGCAGACATGTCCACCATGGTTGTTCTATTAAAATTATTTGAAAACCCAACATTTATAGTACAGCCAAACCATGATGGTGGTACTCTAGCTTTTGGTCCTGATGGAAAATTGTATGTAGCCAGTGGAGATATGGATTTGTGGTGTGGGCAGTTGTGTATTAGTGGACCTAATGCGACAGGTTGTAATTGCGGAGCAGTTTGGAAAGCACCAACCTATGCTCAAGATACTTCTGGGTATTTAGGGAAAATTTTAAGAATAAATAAAGATGGTTCTGCTCCAACAGATAATCCTTTTTATAAGGCAGGAGCTACTGATGCTAGAAATTATATTTTCACTTTGGGGCTTCGTAACCCATACACTATGCATTTCAAAAAAGGAACATCTCAACTTTGGATCAATGATGTAGGTTCTAGTAATGCAAACAAAAGAGAAGAAATCAATATGATAGATGTTTCTAATCCGTCTTCTACTAAGGACAAGAACCTTGGATATAACAATGGCAATCTTAATCCTATCGATTTTACACCTCCTAGTACAGAAGGTTTTTTTGATAAAAACAATTCCAATTTTGCTACTTATACGCAACCTGTTCAAGTATATTTACCCTCTGAAGGATGTGCAATTTCTGGTGGGGTGTTCTATGAGCCTTCTAAGCCAAGTTTTGAGGCGAAATATGTAGGTAAATATTTCTTTATGGATTTTTGTCAAGGCTGGATAAAATATATGAATGCTGATGGCACTGGAGTTACTAATTTCGCAACAGGATTAGCAGGTGGGGGAAATGGTTTTGGTTCAGTAGCTATAGAAGAAGGACCAGATGGTCATATGTACCACTTAGTAAGAAGTGTTAGTGCAGGAGTAAGCGGTTTGTATAGAATCAAAGGACCTAATGCCGTGGGTGTAGAAGCTGAAATAGTTTCTAATAAATACGCCTTCTCTGTTCATCCTAATCCATCTAATGGAGGTAAAATGAATGTTCATTATAATGCTAAAGTAGCGGAGATCGCTACTATTGAAATATTTGATCAAATGGGAAAACTGAATAAAACATTTCAGTTGTCGGGCAATGAAGGATTCAATGATGAGAATTTAGATATCTCCTCATTGAATAGAGGGGTATATGTGGTTAAGTTCTCTACCCCAAATGCCAAAGCTGCTAAAAAATTAGTAGTCGAATAAAGGCTATTTAGGCATAAAAAAAGCGATGATTTATTCATCGCTTTTTTTATGCCTAATATTTAAGAATTTCTAGAAAAATTATAAGTAATTTTCTTACATTTAAATTCTATATCAAAAAATTACCATTTATTATGAAAAAAATATTCTTCTTTATTTTAGCTTTTCCTTTGTTGATTAATGCCCAAATCAATGATTGGGAGAATGAAAAAGTAAATGCAATTAATAAAGAACCCTATCATGTTTCGGTAATTCCATATGCAGAGCTTACCTCTGCGTTATTAGGAGAGAAAACGCTTACCCCTCATTATTTAAGTTTAAATGGGAACTGGAAATTCAATTGGGTAGCAAAACCCGATTTAGCACCACAAGATTTTTATAAATTAGAATATGATATAAGTCAATGGAAAGAAATAAGAGTTCCTGGAAACATGGAACTACAAGGTTATGGTATGCCCATTTTTACCAATATCAAACACCCTTTTTCACCCGCTAATCCTCCAGCAATCCCTCAGGATGATAACCCTGTTGGCTCTTATAGAAGAACTTTTAAGGTCGAAAAGTCTTGGATTGGAAGAAATACATTCATTAATTTTGATGGAGTAGAATCTGCCTACTACTTATGGATTAATGGGCAGAAAGTAGGGTATAGTGAAAATAGTTATTCCAATTCTGAGTTCAATATTACCCCATATATAAAAGCCGGAGAAAATACTATAGCAGTTCAAGTTTACCGTTATTCCGATGGTAGCTATCTCGAAGACCAAGATTTTTGGAGGCTTAGTGGTATATTCAGAGACGTATATCTTTATTCAAAAGCTTCCTTCTCGGTAAATGATTATACTTTGACTACAGAGCTAGATGCTCAGTATAAAGACGCAATATTGAAGTGCAGTATAGATTTGAAAAACACCAATCAAAAAGATAAAAACACTTATAATGTTAGCATTGATTTATATGACCAAGGCAAAAAAATTGGGTCAAAAAAATCTGATTTAATGAGTATAATTTCTAAAGACAAAGACAAGCTCAATATAGAATTACCAGTAACGGCTCCGCATAAATGGAACAGCGAAGACCCCTATTTATATACTGTAGTACTTTCGATAAGCAACAATAAATCTGAAGTAATAGAAACTCTATCTTGTAAAGTTGGTTTTAGAAAGATTGAGTGGAAAGAAGGAATTCTAAAAGTGAACGGAGTAAGAATAATAGTAAGAGGTGTAAATCGTCATGAGCATGACCCCTATACAGGAAGAACCATTGCTAGAGAAAGCATGATTCAAGACATCAAGCTCATGAAGCAGCACAATATCAATGCAGTAAGAACCTGCCATTACCCCAACTGCCCAGAATGGTATGACCTCTGTGATGAATATGGTATTTATTTATGCGATGAAGCTAATCTAGAGTCTCATGCTTTTTGGTGTAAATTTTCAAACACTCCAAGCTGGAAAGATGCATTTATGGATAGAGTGTATAGCCTTGTAGAGCGAGACAAAAATCATGCATCTGTATTGTATTGGTCTATGGGGAATGAGTCTGGTTTTGGCCCCAATCATATTGCTATGAGCGATTGGACGCATAAGAAAGACCCAACACGCCCTGTACACTACAACCCCGCTGACCAACACCCTTCTGTTGATATTGTTGCCCCGATGTATCCTACAGTAGCTAATTTTGCCAATTTGGCCAAATTAGACAATCGCCCAATCATTATGTGTGAGTATGCCCACGCCATGGGAAATAGTGTAGGTAATCTTAAAGAATATTGGGAGCCAGTTTATAAACTGCCTAGAGCTCAGGGAGGCTTTATTTGGGATTGGGTAGATCAAGGTTTTTTTAAAACACATTCTAATGGTAAGAAATTTATTGCGAATGGAGGACAAATGAATGACCCTAAATCAGAGCCATTGACTGCATTTGATGGTTTAGTAAATGCAGATAGAGCTCCTCAACCAGAAATTTATGAAGTAAAGTATATCATGCAACCTTTACAATTTAATGCCATAGATGCCAAAGCAGGTAAGTTTATGGTTAAAAATTGGCACGAATTTATAAATGCCAATAAATACACCATTTCTTGGAAATTGATGGAAGCAGATAAAATATTAGAAAGCGGTATCATTCCTATTTCACTTATAGCACAGCAGGAGAAAGAGCTGAATGTATCCTTTGTAAAACCAGCACTAAAGCCAGGACGCAATTATTATGTGCAGTTCTTTGTAAACCTTAAAGAAGCCACCAAATGGGCAGAGAAAGGGCATGAAGTAGCTCATGCACAATTCCTATTAGACTATGAGAATCCTTTGAAGGTTCCTGCTTTTGATAACAACCTGAATTCTATCAAAGCCGAAGAAAAACCCGAAAAGATTGCTATTTATGGTAAAAATTTTTCTATGGAGTTTTCTAAAACCAATGGAAATATTTCTTCCCTATTTTTTCAAAATAAAGAATTGATAAAAGCAGGTCCAGACCTTACTTTATGGAGAGCACCATCAGATAATGACAAAGGATTTGCTAATAAGATATGGCTTCAAAATGGTTTAGATAAACTAACCCAAACATTGATTTCTATAAATTCAAAAGTAATTCGCTCTGGAGTAATAGAAGTGGTGGTAAATAAAAAATTAGCTACACCTTTACATCCTAACTTAGGAAATTCTATATATACCTATACTATTTTGGCGGAAGGAGATATTTTCATTAATCATAGTATTGTTTTTAGTAACCCTTTGTTGAATATTCAAGAAGCAGGTTTGCCAAGGATAGGATTACAAATGGTTCTACCTTCTGGTTATGAAAATTATACTTATTATGGTAAAGGGCCTTGGGAGAATTATATAGATAGAAATCATACAGCACTTACTAATGTTTATAAATCTAGTGTTGATGAACAGTACTTCCCGTATTCAAAACCACAACATACAGGGGGTAGAACTGAAGTATCTTGGGCGACATTGACCAATAATGAAGGTGTGGGATTGGCTGCTTATGGATACCCAAATTTTGAAAGTACAGCTTTGCATTATACAGACAAAGAACTTGAAAAAAGCAACACCGCAGAACTTATAAGTACTAATGATGTTATTTGGTCTATAGATCATCGTCAATTAGGTCTTGGAGGCGGAAGTTGTGGGCCTTATACACTAGAGAATTATATAGTGCCAGCTACTTCTACTAATTATTCGATTCGATTGAAACCTATTAATATTAAACAGTCTAGCCCTTTTGATTTTGTAGTTGCTAACCCAAGACTCGACCCACCGAAATTAGTCCCTAATTTGAGTCTAATGAACCAGAGAAATAGATTTGACCTAATTTCTTCTTCACAAGGAGCAATAATTAAATATTCATTAGATGGAAAGCCTACTAATGAAAAGTCAGTTATTTACAATGGTAAACCTTTTTCTATAAAACAGACAGATATATATGCTATAGCCTCTAAAGAAGGAATGATTTCTAGTGCTGAGCAATTGTTTTCTCTAAGTTATATTAAACAGAATTATTTTTCTGACACTTTAAGGTTCAAAGAAAAAGGGGTAAGCATATCTATACCCACACCAGACGAGCTTAAAAATGTTCCAGGTTTAAAAGAATTGTTTTTGTCTGACACTATAAGACCGAATCAAAGCGCAATTCCTTTTGAGGTTTCTTTAGCAGGTATGAAGCAAATAAGAATAAAGCTTTTTGATAGCGATAATAATCATCATTGGGATCATTTTGATTTACCTGATTTGAAATTAGTAAAAAATAATGGTACAGAGGTTTATGTTTCCGATTTAGAAATTGAATTTAATGACCTATTAAAAAGAGATCAAACTATAGATAGAAATGCCATTTCGGTTAAAAAAGTGCTGTATAAAAAAGGTTTAGGAGTTCATGCTCCCTTTGAACTATGGTTGAATTTTAAAACCGATGAATTCAAAAGCTTAAAGGGATTGGTTGGCACAGATGATGAGATTGTTTGGGTTTTTGATAATCCACAGATGAAAGAAGGTATTAGTGGGAAAGCAATGTTACAAATTTACGGATTGACAAAGTAGAATTAGGGGAACTTAATAATAATATTGTTCAATTGTTTGTAATTTCAGAACAGATTAAATAAGTTTGCAACCCAATCCAATGCCCAGATGGCGGAATTGGTAGACGCGCTGGTCTCAAACACCTGTGTCTTCACTGACATGCCGGTTCGACTCCGGCTCTGGGTACTAAATCCTGACTTCTAAAGTAGAAGTTAGGATTTTTTTTTATGCTTACTTGATATTGTGGGTTATTTTTATAAAATTATTAACTTCCTTTTTTTAGCTCAATAACCGTAATTTCTGGAGGCATTCCTATTCTTCCAGGAAATCCAAGATAACCAAACCCTCTATTTACATATAGACGTTGATTCTGTTCTTGATAAAGACCAGCCCACTGTTTATAGACATATTGTACTGGACTCCACCTAAAATCGCCTACTTCTATACCAAACTGAAAGCCATGTGTGTGTCCTGCAAAGGTAAGGTCAATGTCAGGATATTGAGTCCTTACTTGTGCATCCCAGTGGCTTGGGTCGTGAGATAATAATAGTTTAACGCTCGCTTCTTCGGTGCGATAATGTGCCTTGTCTAGTTTTCCATACTTAGGCCATCTTTCGCCTTTTCCCCAATTCTCTATACCTAAAATAGCAATTTGTTCCCCATTTTGTTGTAGCATTCGGTGCTCATTCATGAGTAGATTCCAGCCCATATTGCCATGGATACGCATTAAATCTTGTAGATTTTGTTTTTTCTCTGCAACCGAATCCCATTTTTGGTAATCTCCATAATCATGATTACCTAATGTAGAGTATACCCCCAGTGGGGCTTTTATTTTCTCAAATACATTGACCCAATCATTCATTTCTTTAGCTTCATTATTTACAAGGTCGCCAGTGAAGAAAATAACGTCCGCTTTTTGTTTCATGATTGTTTCTATCCCACCCTTTACAGCTGTTTTGTTAAAAAAACTACCAGAATGGATGTCTGATATTTGAACAATTTTTAATCCATCAAATGCCTTTGGAAGATGGGGCAGGGAGATGATTTTTTTTCTTATTTTGTAATCATGTGCTCCCGAGATAATTCCATAGCCAATTGCAATTGCAGGAAGGGCAGTAATTACTAAGGCTGTTTGAGATAAAAATTCTGAACGCTCAATGCTTTCAGGTAGTTGAGCGGTGTTGTTAGTTGTTGCGTTAATTATTTTTGCGAACACCCATCGAACTAATCTACTCACATCTTCAATAAGTAAGAAAAGGGAAAGTATAATTTTTAAGATAAAGTTGGTAAACAACCCGCTTATGATAAAATTTCTAGCGGTAGGGTTGATTTTTTCTGTGCTCAATAGAACAATTGATAATAATACCCCAATACTATAGACACTTAGTAAGCCATAGATAAAAGTTACTATTTTTTGTGCTTTGCTGTTGCTATCTTGAAAAGCACTTTTTATAGCACCATAGCAATAGTAATCTAGAGCTATTAGAAGTAAAAGCGATAAGGTTATGATGGTATATTTGTTCATTTTTTTTGTTCAGTTCAATAAAGCTAAAACAATATTTGACAAAAATAGTAGTGAAGATGTACTGAAAATCGATTATCTAAAAAAATAGGTTTTGAATAAGATTTGTTCAAACTCTCCAAATAGCTTTGGTATGCTCAAATTCAGCCCAAAGATTTTCTATGATTTCTTTTGCGGGTTTTATTTTTTTTATAGAAGCTGCTATTTGTCCTATTTCTAATTCACCTTCCTGAAGATTGCCTTCAAAAATACCTATCCTTGATCTTCCTTTTCCTAAAAGGATTTTAAGTTCAGTATTGTCGATACCTTTAGATTCTTGCTCATTTACTTTTTGATAAAATTCATTTTTCAATAACCTTACCGCTTGAATTGATTTAAGGGTAAGCATAGTATCTCCTTCTTGTGAAGCAATTACTTTTTGTTTAAAGTTTAGATGTGCAGAGGATTCTTCGGCGGTAGCAAATAGACTACCGATTTGTACTGCCGAAGCGCCTAGAACCATGGCAGCAAGTATAGATTTTCCAGAGCCTATGCCACCAGCAGCGATGATTGGGATTTTTACCTTTTCCGCTACCATTGGGATAAGGCAGAATGTAGTAGTCTCTTCTTTGCCATTATGCCCACCAGCTTCAAAACCTTCTGCTACTATTGCATCACATCCAGCTTCCTGAGCCTTAAGAGCAAACTTAGAACTTGAGACTACATGTGTTACTTTTACTCCATGCGATTTGAGGTAGTTTGTCCAAAGTGCAGGGTTTCCAGCTGATGTAAATACAATTTTTACTTTTTCTTCGATAATTACTCCTATTTGTTCTTCTACCCTAGGGTAGATTAAAGGCAGATTTACTCCAAATGGAGCTTCGGTAGCTTCTTTACATTTTTTAATATGCTCTCGCAATATTTCTGGGGACATCGAGCCAGCTCCTATAAGGCCTAGAGCCCCAGAATTGCTTACAGCAGAAGCTAGTTTCCATCCACTGCACCAAACCATTCCTGCTTGTATAATAGGAATTTGAATTCCAAATAAGTCAGTAATTGGCTTTGGAAACATTATTTTATCAATACTGCATTATGATAGGTGTCTGTGTCAGCCCATCTCCATCCCATAGGAGAGTAGCCTCTGTTTTTTACGCCTCTACCTGTTCTGTCTTTATTGTTCACAACCAAAGCCAAAGCTATTCTTCTACCTGCTTCTATACTCAGCATAGGTGCAAGGTTTTGGTCGATTTCTAAAGTGTAGAGGTTTCCTTTAGTATTAGTAGGTAATTGTAATAAAGAAGCGTGTTTATTGCTAACTCCTTTCACCAATGAACATTTGATAGCATTAGAAAAGTGTTTTTTTGTCAATGCCATTCCACTATAATCTCCAGCTCCACTTCCTCCTGGCACTACCCTCCATGCCATACCATTATTACTTACACTAACTTGAAAATAATCCATCCAAATATCAAATAAATCGTCATCAAGCTGAGTGTCTCCTC
This sequence comes from Cytophagales bacterium, assembly GCA_004294225.1. GTDB lineage: Bacteria > Bacteroidota > Bacteroidia > Cytophagales > Cytophagaceae > REBA01. The sequence continues at coordinate 54,485 of REBA01000012.1, forward strand.
CATCAAGGCTGGAACCACTTTCTGCATATACCATAACATTAATCAATAAACTCCCTTTTTTCCATCCAAGCCAAGCTAAAGCAGAAAAGTCTTGATCTGGTATTCTTCTTTTTACCACCATGTCTGGCAATTGTTCTGTTGATGGATTATTTACTGAAATGTTTTTTATATTTAAAGGGGTTCCAATAGGGTTTTCGGTGTATTGACCTTCTACGCGTTTATCCCAATTCCATTTCTCATACCATTTGACTTGGATTTTATTGTCATTCGTAAAATCGATTGGTAGAAAAATGTATCTGGAATCAGATAGGGTGGTGGGTGTCCATCTATCTGCCATGTAGATAAAGGTATTTGGTTTATTTGCTACTGGAATAATATAAGAAGCTTGGGAACGAAAGCTACTTTCTGCTCCTATTCCAATACATGGGTTGTCAATAATTTTCCATTCGCCAAGGATATGGTCTGATACTGCATATAGGGCCGCATTAGGAGAAAACCCTGTACATAATGAGGTAATAGAATAATACTTTCCTTTACTTTTGAAGATAGTAGGCACTTCCCTCCATTGATAGGTCCAGAATCTAACATATGTGCCTTCTACATCTAGATAATCATCGTTAAGTAAATTGATATGTTGGGTGCTGTTCTTTTCTGAAGCGTGAATGAGATAGGCTTTGCCATCTTCATCTTGAAAAAGCCCCATATCTCTACTCTCATGTCCATTTGGTCTTATGCTTTTGATATATTCAAATGGCCCTGTAGGGCTATCTGATACAGCAACTCCAGCATTTGCTTTTTGGTATTTATTGTCTTCTACATGCATCCACATTACGAATTTTTTTGTTTTAGCATTGAAAATTACTTTTGGTCTTTCAATAATATTCGTTTCATAAAGGTCATGTTTAGGGTCTGTTTTGTTTGGCTTCAGTACATAGCCTTCATTCTTCCAATTCATCAAGTCTTTTGAGCTGTAGCAAGAGAATCCTGGGAAGGAATGGAAGGAAGCCCTTGTTTCGCCATACCAATAATATATTCCATCGTGGTACATAAACCCTGCTCCATGTGCAGCAATAGGGTTTCCATCTGTATCTAGCCAAACCTTTCCTGGCTCAAAATAAGTGTAACCTTCATTTCCTGTTTGGTTAGAAGTTGTCTTTGGTTTGCTGTCTTTATTGTTTTGGCTAAAAGAAGTTATACTGAATAGGATTAATAGGTTAAGGCAAAGCAATTTTGATAAGTTATTCATATTGGGATTTGAGGGTTTGTGTTTAAAGAAATTGATAAGTTTTAAAGTTTTAAGATTAGTTATAAATTTTAGCTGTTTTTTAATCTAAAGTCTTTTGGGGTACAAAGATATTTTTTTTTGAATACCCTATTAAAGAAAGAAGCAGAATTAAAACCGCATTCAAAACAAATTTCATTGATAGATTTAGTAGTTTCGATAAGCATCTTTTTAGATTTTGAAAGGCGAATAAGTTGAAGATATTCAAAGAAAGTCATCTTAGTTTTTTGTTTGAAAAAACGATTAAAAGAAGAATATGACATGTTTAATATTTCAGCTACATTCTCAGCTTTGATATCTTGAAAGTAGTTGGAGTTTACGAAATTCATTACAGTCTCTAATTGTTGATGTTTAATAGTGTTATTTATGGAATCAATATTGATATCCATAAGCAGGTGATCTATTTTTGCTTCTGCGAGCTCAAACAATATGGTGTGCAAGTGCTTCAAAGCATTAAAGCCTACGATTATACTGGCCTCAAACAGGTGGAATATTTCTAATGTTTTTTTACAATTTTGGCTATGAAATTTAATTCCATATTTGGATTTGTTGAATAATAAAGTAAATAAGTAAGACTCGCTCCATTGAGTAAAGTTGGAGTTTAAGTAAGCTTCATTGATAAGTATAACCAAGCCTTCTGGATTAGCTTTATTATTGTTTGCTTTAAAAGAATGAGGTACACCTGGTCCGAATAAAAACAAATCTCCTTCAGAATAATTGTAGTGTTCTTGATTAATTAATAATTGCCCACTTGACTTTTTAATAAAAGTAAGTTCATAGCATCGATGATAATGCAAGTCGCAGTTGAATAAGGCTCCTTTGAAAGACCTAAAAAGCATTATTTCATTTTGTTGTAAACCCAAATCTTCATATTGTATTTCCATTATTTACAATTTTAGATTAAGGAAGATAGAGAAATGAATTTCATTAAGCTATTCTTAGTGATTAGTTTATTAGAAATATAAGTGAAATATATATACAACACTAACAAAAAAATAAAATAATAATTTTGGCAAATAAATTAAATTTGAATTACTAATTTGTAATATCAAGTCTAGTATTGCTTGACTAGATAGGTTAAAATAATAATTTGAATTTTTCTCAAGAATAAAATATGAAAACAATAATTTATACCAGTCATGCTCCAGCACCAATAGGACCTTACAGCCAAGCTGTTTTGGTGAATGAAACTTTGTACACTTCTGGGCAAATTGCTATTAATCCTTTTTCAGGAGACCTTGTATTTACTGATATTACTTCTGAAACACATCAGGTGATGAATAATTTGAAGGCAATACTTTTAGAAGCAGGTTTCGATTTTTCACAAGTAGTAAAAACGACTATTTTTGTGAAAGATTTAAATAATTTCTCAGCAATAAATGAAGCTTATAGCGAGTATTTTATTTCAGATGCACCTGCTAGGGAAACTGTAGAAGTTTCAAGGCTTCCTAAAGATGCCAATGTAGAGATTTCATGTATAGCAGTCAGATAAGTTTGTCGGAAGAATTAAAAAGATATACCCGAGCTCAACTTGCATTGAGAAATGGTTCTGATAAACCTGAGATATGGTGTGCTTATAAGGGGCTCATCTATGACGTTTCTCGCTCGAAGCTATGGAGAAATGGAAAGCATTATGAGCATTGGGCAGGTCAAGATCTTACTGAAGAATTGAAAGATGCCCCACATACAGAAAATGTTTTTGATAAGTTTGATATAGTAGGACAATTAAACAGCATAACTGAGCATTAATCGTGTATTTTATGATGTTAAATTTCTTTTTATTAAAATTGTACAATCATTTTTTTTAAAACATAAAACAAAATTACTATGATAGGAATAACAGATAGCGGCTCCACCAAAACTAGTTGGGTATTTATTGATAAGAATAATAAGAAATATAATTATAAAACAATAGGTATCAATCCTTATTATCAATCAATTCAAGATATTAGTAATAGTATTAATACTGAGTTGTTACCTGAGCTTGAGTTTACAGAAAAAGTAGATAAAATATATTTTTATGGAGCAGGTTTAGAGCTTAAGAAACAAAGAGACGAAGTAGAAGCAGCACTGAAGCTATCTTTCCCTGGGACAGCTTTGGAGGTAGATCATGATTTGCTTGCGGCAGCTAGGGCAGTATGTGGTGATGAAGCAGGGATTGCTTGTATAGCAGGAACAGGTTCTAATACCTGTCATTATGATGGGAAAGATATAGTTAGAAACGTACATTCTTTAGGCTTGTTCCTTGGTGACGAAGGTAGTGGAGGATTTCTAGGTAAACTTTTGGCAAGAGATTATATTCGTAAAGCTTTACCAGCAGCTGTCAATCAAAAATTTGAAGCTTTTACTCCAGATCGCATGGCTGATATATTAGATAAAGTATATACAAAGCCATTTCCCAATCGTTACTTAGCTTCTTTAGCTCCATTCATAGTGTTGAACCAAGACGAGCAGTATTGTAGAGATTTAGCATTTGAAAGTTTTAATTTGCTTTTTGAAAATTGCATTTGCAAATATGAAGGTTACCAAACACTGCCGATTAATTTTATTGGTTCTATTGCAGCTAGACTTGAACCTGTTTTAAGGGCTGTTGCAGAGAGTAAAGGTGCTCATCTTGGCAAAGTAATCAGTAACCCATTAGAAGCCCTCACAGAATATCATTTTAATAAAATGTGATGAGCATTACAGAGTCCTCCTCTAACTATAATCATTTAGAGCAAATGCCTATTAAAGATCTTCTTTATAATATCAATAAAGAAGATCTTTCTGTTCCATTAGCTGTAGAAAAGGCTATTCCACAAATAGAAATGTTAATTGAAGTTGTAGTAGCCAAAATGAAGCTTGGAGGGAGGTTATTTTACATAGGTGCTGGCACGAGTGGGAGGTTAGGTATTCTAGATGCATCTGAATGTCCTCCTACATTTGGTGTACCTCAAGGAATGGTGATAGGTATTATTGCAGGAGGAGATTCTGCCATAAGAAAAGCAGTAGAATTTGCAGAGGATAACAAAGAACAAGCTTGGGAGGATTTACAAGATTTTCAAATTAATCCTAATGATGTTGTTGTAGGAATTGCAGCATCAGGTAGAACACCTTACGTGATTGGAGGTTTAGAAAAGTGTAATGAACATTCTATTACTTCTGCCTGTATAGTATGTAACCCTAATTCTGCAATTGCGACACTTGCAAAGTTTCCAATTGAGGTGATTGTAGGGCCGGAATTTGTTACAGGTAGCACAAGAATGAAGTCTGGTACTGCACAAAAGTTAGTATTGAATATGATTTCTACTGTCGTAATGATAAGGTTGGGTAGGGTAAAGGGAAATAAAATGGTAGATATGCAATTGTCTAATTTAAAATTAGTAGATCGTGGCGTGAGAATGATTATGGACGAGCTAAATATTAGCCATCAAGAGGCAGAATCAGCATTAAAAAAATGGGGAAGTGTAAGGAGTGTTTTAGATAATTATTCTAAATAATTTTCCAGTCTTCATTTAGAATAGCCATAGTATGATGTGCCGTCAAATCATAAGTACAAGGTACTACAGCAACGTAATTGTCTGCAAGAGCCGATTCGTCCGTATCTAATCCTTTGTCAGAATTTTCAAAATTACCAGCCATCCAAAAATAACGTCTTCCATTAGGGTCAAAACGTTCTTCAAACTTTTCTTCCCACCTTGCTATAGCTTGACGGCAAATTTTTATCCCTTTTATTGGATTTTCAGAAACAGGCGGAATGTTTACATTTAGAGCTATACCTTTTGGAAGCTTAGTTTTTAGAACTTGTTCGACTATTTTTTTGATAATTGGTTTGCAATGTTCTATGGAAGCATTAGGGTTATGATTACATAAAGAGAAACCTATAGCAGGCAATCCTTCGAGAGCTGCTTCTATTGCAGCTGACATTGTTCCAGAGTACAATACACTTATGGAAGAATTACTTCCATGATTGATGCCGCTTACTACTATGTCTGGTGTTCTATTTTTTAGTACATGGTGTTTAGCAAGTTTTATGCAGTCTGCGGGTGTGCCACTGCATTCAAATGCTGATATTGATGAACCAAATATATCATTTTGGTCTAACCTAAGAGTATTACCAATTGTGATAGCGTGTCCCATACCAGATTGGGGGCTGTCTGGGGCTACCACTACTACTTCTCCTATTTCTGACATTGCTTCCACCAATAAACGAATACCTCTGGAAGTTATACCATCATCATTACTAACTAGGATAAGCGGTTCGTTCATAAAAATTGATAGTTTATTTGTTGTTTTTATTTGGTTTGGTTTTCTTTAGTATCGAATGCCCCATCTTGTCTCTTTTGGTTTCTAAGTATTTTTCATTGTGTTCATTAGGTTTTACTTCAAGAGGAACACTTTCAGTAATCTCTAATCCATAACCAATAAGACCTGCTCTTTTTACTGGGTTGTTGCTGATTAGTTTTATTTTTGATACTCCCAATTCTCTGAGTATTTGAGCACCCACTCCATAGTCTCTTTGATCCATTTTAAAGCCTAATTTAAGATTAGCTTCAACGGTGTCATAACCTTGCTCTTGAAGTTTATATGCTTTCAGTTTATTTATTAGCCCTATCCCTCTCCCTTCTTGATTCATATAGAGAATAATCCCTTTTCCTGCTTGTTCTACCATTTGCATAGCTACATGCAGTTGTGAACCACAGTCGCATCTGCAAGACCCAAATATATCTCCTGTGGCACAAGAAGAATGAACTCTAACTAAGATAGATTCGTCTTTTTCCCAAGTGCCTTTTATAAGTGCCATATGCACATCGTCGGTATTGGTTTGTCGGAAAGCAATGAGCTCAAAAACTCCCCACTCTGTAGGCATTTTTACGCCTATTTCTGCCTTGACGAGACTTTCGTGTCTCAATCTGTATTCTATTAAATCTTTAATAGACACAAGTTTGATTTTGTGTTTATTGGCTATTTTTCTTAGTTCAGGCAATCTAGCCATGGAGCCATCTTCGCTCATTACTTCTACCAATACGCCTGCTGGTTGAAATCCAGCTAATCTTGCAAAATCCATTGCTGCTTCGGTGTGTCCTGTCCTTCGGAGCACACCACCTTCTTTGGCTTTCAGAGGGAAAATATGTCCGGGTCTTCCTAAATCTTCAGGTTTTGTGCTGGGGTCTACAAGTGCCTTTATTGTTTTTGAACGGTCTGAGGCAGATATTCCAGAAGTACATCCATGTCCTAGCAAATCTACTGATACTGTGAATGCTGTAGCATGTGTAGCAGTATTTCTACCTACCATTAGGTTGAGGTCTAATTCTTCACACCTTTGTTCGGTAAGTGCTATGCAAATTAAGCCCCGTCCTATTTTTGACATGAAATTGATAATTTCGGGACTTATACATTCAGCTGCACATATAAAGTCTCCTTCATTTTCTCTGTCTTCATCATCTACTACTAGAATAACCTTTCCATTTTTGATAGCTTCTATAGCCTCTTTAATTTCATCTAATTTTATAGATTTCATTGTTATTGGGCTTCAGATAATTTTCTTTTTATTTCTGAGAAAAATATAAAGATTAAAGAAAATATAATTGCGATTAATCCACCACTAAGAAGGCAATTGCTAAGTCTAGGGCTATAATGCTTTTTGTAGGTTACAAAGCTTTGAATCACAATAATATCTGGTGTATTGATGTCGTCTGATGTTGCGATTTCTGTTCTGAATAAGTTTAGGATGTTGTTATAAATAGCACTTGGGTCGTTCATAATAATGCTTGATCCACCATTGCCACCAACTTTGTTCTTGCTAGTATACATGCTATTCAAGGTGTATCTGAGACTATCAAGTTGGCTTAGTTCAGATTTTATTCTAGTTCTTACCAATTTCAATCCTTCTTTTCTCATCGTACTTTTCATTTTAGAAAACCTATTGTTTTCTAAGTAATAGATAATTCCTTTCTCTAAAATTTTAGAAATTCCATTATCAGAGATATAGGCTTGAATTACGAATTCGTTATTATTTAAGTCTTTTTCAAGTTCCGCATCGGATTGAGTAATGAGGTCGCTATATTCTTTTTCTGCAAAATTTCTAGCACTATAGAATTCTATTTTACTGATTTTCTTAACCATTTCTAGGTCTAGATTCATATATCTACTTACTTCATCATAATTTTTCTCTTTGATGTGTTTTTGTAAATCATCTAGCAAAACAATGAAGGAAGGCCCTTTGATAAGGTTAGAAGCCAAATACATCCTAGTAAGGTAGGTTTTAGGGCTAAAGTAGAAAAAAGCTGTAGCAAGAGAAATACCTAAAAGAAATGTAAATAAAATAAATTTTTTCCATTTGTGGTAGGTGCTAATTACTTTCTTAAGTACCGCTATGATGTCTATTTCTTCAGAAGAAAATGGGTTGTTGTTATTGGGATATTGTTGCATAAAATCTATTATCGTTCGGCTAAATTAGTAATTTTTATTAAAAAATAGACGGAGTTATTTTTATTCCTTAATAAAGTCTAAGTTTTGTTGGCTAAATACCTGAGGTCTATCTGTTGATGAATAATAATACAAAGGAATGTCTCGACCTGGGTAATATTTATCACCAATAATTTTAAATAAAAATCTAGACAGTTGTCCGGAGGGCCAAGCGTGAAACTCTCTAAATGCAAAAGTTATTTCGGAGGAATTGGAATTTATAGGTATTTTCATTTCCTCTCCATTATTATTTAATTGAAATTCACTAATTGAGTTTGAGCCTTTATAAATTATGACTTTAATGTCACCACCAATAGTTTTCTGTTCTCCTATTTTTTGAATGTAAAAATGACCTTGCTCACACTTAGTTCTAAAAAGATAATAATCGGGCATATAGAAATTTCTCCAAAAGCTTACCATGTAATTTGTTGTATCAAGCAGCTTAACTTTATATTTAATTGGATATTGAGAATAATACATTTTGTCATGAATTTGGCTATTTATAAATGATGGATTTAATTGAGGAGGAGTGATATTTCCAAAATTTTCCTTGTATAGTTTTTGGTAGATGTAATAAGCTTCGATTTGGTTTCCTGAAGCTGGATGGGTGGGTTCCCAAGGAATGGTATATGGACCAGTGGTTAAGTATTGGGCAATCTTTAATTTGTTGTTATTAACAAAAGATATATTTAATAAGAAAGTAATAGCTACCAGAAGAAATAGACTTGAATTGCGTAAAAGTTTATTTTGTAAATAAGAAAATCCTAGTAATGCAGGGAAAATATAGAAAGTAGCAGGTAATAGGGTTCTTACATCTTTATTCCATGTAATAGTTCCTATAATATATGCTAAGATAAGCGCTGAATAGCTCATATAATTCATATATTTTTTTTTGCCCCAATGAACGATGCTAAAGTAAAGACCAACTAAGATTATTCCCAAAATTAGCGGAGAAAAATAGTAGATAAATTTTGTTGGGTACCAAATAAAAGATGACAAACTCATAGGTATTGGGTCGCCTTCGTTCTGCCCAGCAAGAGTAGTAACGCTTGGTAGTGTAAAACTATAGTGATCATTATTAATAAGATACCAAAATCCACCACCTAATAAAATAGCTATTAGGTGAATTATGATATTAAAAAATAAATTTTTATATTCTGATTTACCTTGAATGCATTTCGTCAATAACCTTATCATGCTGAATAATAAAGGGATTAATGCTAATAATAGAAAGTTTGACTTGGTCAATATACCAAGTCCGAAAACTAATCCTGCATAAAAGGATAGTTTAGTATTTCTTAGGTATCCTGATTTTGCTAAGCTGTAATTATAAAAACAAACCATACATAATGCAGGAAAATCAAGCATGAGTTGTTTGGTAAGACTAGTTGCTACTACACTACCAAAGATTACAAATGTAAATACAGAGGCATAGGCATGATTGACCCTCGCATATTTGTTTAGAAACTTATATGCAGAAATATAACCTAAAGGAAGCCAAAAAAGAGGAAGACTAAGCGTTGCAGCAGTATAGCTTTTTCCAAAAATAAGTAAAAATGGAAAGGAAACAAGGTAAACCAAGGGTTGATAAAAATCATAATAAGTAAGTGATTGTAGAAATTTATTTACATCTTGACCAGTAATCAAATCGTAGATTAGAAAAGCATTTCCACAATGTCTAGCTTGGTCTATATTAATACCTGAACTATAATCAAATAAAATATAATAGGTATTTAAAAAAATCAGTAAAAATAATGGAGCATAAAACACAAGATTTTGCTGCTTTTTTTCATCACCTTCTGACCATAGTAAGATACATGGTATTGAAATTAGAAAAAGTGACCTCACAAAGGAATAATGAAAAATAGAGAATGGGTTGGAAAGTTTGAGCGGAAAAATTGAAAGTCCCAAACCTATCAATAATAGCAGATAAATGAATATTTCGCTTCTTTTGTTAGATGTATTTGGATAAAGGGCATTCCATAATTGTATCAAAAATACAATTCCGACCAAGATGCTAACTATTAACAGATTTGGCTCAAATATATTGGATTGCAAGGAACCAAAAATAATGAATAAACTAGCAAATAAGTAGTTGATGAATTTTGTAGTAGAATAAGAAGAAGAGTTCATAATGTTATTTAGCTGATTCGATGTTTGATTTAGAGATGATATATAGTGGTCTTTTTCTCACATTAGACATTATTCTACTAATGTATTCTCCTATTATTCCCAAAGAAAGAAGTTGGATGCCACCTAAAAATAAAACAGAGATAATTAAAGACGCCCATCCCGGAACATAATCTTTGGAAATTAACCTAGAGTAAAAAGCATACAACAGCATGAAAAAGGCAGCAAAAGAGACCACAAATCCCATTACAGTGGCTACTTTTAAGGGAGATTCCGAGAATGAGGTAATTCCATCTAGAGCAAATTTAATCATTTTTCGATAGGTGTATCCTGTTTTGCCTGAAGCCCTTTCTTGGCGGTCGTATTCTACAAATGTCTGGCGAAATCCAATCCATGATATTTGCCCTCTTAGAAATTTATTAGGTTCGGGCATTTTTCTTAACTCTTCTACCACTTTGTGGTCAATTATCCTGAAATCTCCAGTATCTAAGGGGATGTCTATGCTTGTAATATTTCTTAGTGTTTTATAAAATAATTTAGCAGTAACTAGTTTCAGAAAATTTTCGCCTTTACGAGATTTGCGTTTGGCGTAGACTACCTCAAAGCCTTCTTTGTATTTTTGATATAACTCATTGATTAATTCTGGAGGGTCTTGTAAATCAGCATCTATAATAACAACTGCTTGACCTTGTGTATTATTTAGCCCCGCACTTACAGCTATCTGATGCCCGAAATTTCTACTTAAATCAATATATTTTACCCTACTATCGCTGCTTGATAATTGAATTATCTTTTCTAAAGAGTTATCTTTACTACCATCATTGACGAAGATAATCTCAAAAGATAAACTCTTTGCTTGTAAAGTATTTACTACTCGTTCATAAAGTAGTGGTATATTGCCCTCTTCGTTAAATATAGGGATGACTATGGAAATATTCATTTGTGAAATTCAGAAATATTCTAGCAAAGAACTACAATTTTAAATAAAAATTTTGCTTTCTAATGCATAATTAGATTTTATTTAAAACATAATTAATTTTTTTCATTACTTCCTCCCAGGAATATTTCTTTGCTTGTAGCAATCCTTTGTTTATTAGTTCGTTTCTATAAACTTCACTGTTAGCTATTTTTTCTATTCCAGCTTTTATTTCCAATTCACTATCTGGGTTTACGAGCAATGCAGCATCGTTTGTAATTTCTGGAAGCGATGAGGTATTGGAGGTCAATACAGGTGTACCACAAGCCATTGCCTCGATTACAGGGAGACCAAAGCCTTCATATAAAGATGGAAACACTAGTGCTAATGCACCTTTGTAAAGATTTGGTAAATCTGCTTCGGCAACTCTTCCTGTAAATTTTACTCTGTGCTCAATTTTTAGATTTGTGATTAAAGTTTGTTTTTGCTCATTACTTTCTCCAGTCAAAAACAAATGAATGTTATGATCAATGTCCGCTTTGGAAAATGCAGCAATTAATCGGTCTTCATTTTTATGAGGCTTTCTGTTGCTCACACACAAAAGATAAGTAGAATTAGGCTTATCAACTTTACCATCTAAATTAAAATTAGTATCAACTCCATTGCTAATATTTACTACTTTTTTGCTCTCCACACCAGACCACTGTATAATTCTATTTTTAGAAAACTCAGATACAGTAAGAATCTTGTCTGCAAATAGACATGCTCTTTTCAATATAATTTGGTAATATAGTTTTTTAAGAAAACTACTATTTTCTGCTCTGTCAAAATGGTTCAGATCATGAACAATAAATATAAATGGCCTTACTTTAAAAAGCGGAGCGTTATACCCGGGGCTAAAAACTATAGCATTCGAAGGGAGAAAACAGGTTTTGATAAAAAATAGTATAGGGTCAAGAATAGAAACAGGGCTAAAAGGCAATTTAAGAGGCTCGGGAGATATGCTGCTATTGATTTCTTTCGCCACCCTGCCTATGCCGTGAGCACCTATCCATCGCTCGTCAAAGAATATTTTTCGTTTGGGCTTGGGCATTATATATTACATGGATAGTTAAAAATTTTTCAAAGATATAATATGTTTTTGGATTTTTGTTCTTCTATTAATTTGAAATTAATACTTGTCATTTTCTGATTTATATTTATAGTAAAATGGGCTGAATTTTAATATGTACATAGATTAGATTTTATAATAATTGATTGATAAAAAAAATATATAATTTTATTTTTTTGATAAAATATATGATATTTGGTAAAATAAGAAAAAGCACGATTAAATCTTTAACTATTGAATTTTAGAACTTTAAAATCGAGTAATTTATTCTCAAATATCTTGTCCTTATCTTCTATTCAATTTGTAAATTTAGTTTTACCTTTAATCACTATACCTTATTTAATTACAAAGCTAGGCATAGCTAATTTTGGATTAGTTAGTTATATATTCACTTTAATGCTTTATATAGTTTCTGTTGTAGACTATGGATTTACATATTCTGCTACAAAAGAAGTCTCGATTCATAGAAATGATAAGGATAAACTCTCAGATATATTTAATTCAGTACAAGCAATTAAAGTAATTTTCATTACTTTAATTTTTATCATTCTTGTTTTTAGTGCAAAATATTTAAATTTCCTCAATAGGGATTATATCCTATTGTTCATTGCTTATCTTATTGTCATAGGACAAGGACTTCAAAGTTTATATTTTTTTCAGGGTGTTGAAAAGATGAAGTTTGTAAGCTATTTCAACTTGTTGTCAAAAGTGATTTATACAGTACTAATTTTTCTTTTTATAAAGAAAAGCGAGGATTTTAAATTGGTTGTTTTATTTTATGGTTTAACAACTTTGATTCCGTTTATACTGGGATTTTGGATTATTAAGTATAAATTTAATATTTCATTGCAAATTCCCAGTTTATACATTGTAAAACAGCAATTAAGAGACGGTTGGTCTTTATTTATTTCTAATATATCAATTAGTATATTAATGAATGCTAATATAATTATTTTAGCATACTATGTTAGTATGGAGGTTGTTGGAAATTTTAGTGTTGCAGAAAAATTACTAGTTTTATCTAGAGCAGGTTTAGTAGTCATATTACAATCAACATACCCACATATCTGTTTGATAGCCTCAACCAAACTCAATGATGCGGTTTTATTTACAAGAAAGGTTTTTTTTATTATTTTATTTTTGTTTAGTTTATCTATTCCTGTCATTTATTTTGGTGCTGATTTGTTTAGTTTTATACTAACTGGATCTTCAAATGAACCAGTTTCTTATCTTTTTCAATTGATGTGTTTTATACCAATAATTATTGGTATGAATGTACCAGCCTCTCAGATATTACTTGCACTCAACCATAAACGGGATTATTCTTTTATCATGATATCAGCTGCAATAATTAATATACTTTCAAACCTCCTTTTTGCGAAAATGTTTGGTATATTAGGCACGATTTTAAGTATTTATATTACCGAGTTTTTTATTTCAATAGGTTTATACGTCCTAATTAAAATCAAATATCCCGAACTATCTTTTTTTAATTTCAATGGAAATAAATAATATACAAAAAGTTTATATAGTAATATTAAATTTTAATGGATGGAGACATACTATTGAATGTTTAGAAAGTGTTTTTAAACTAAAATATTCAAATTTTTCAATAGTTGTTGTTGATAATAATTCTACAGATGATTCTGTAAAGAAGATAATATCTTGGGCTAAAGGTGATATTCAGGTTAAACCAGAATCAAGCTGTTTTGATAAATTAGTAATACCTAATGTGTCTAAGCCATTAAAATTATGCGTGTTAAATAAAGAAGATATAAAAGATAATTTTTCATATGAAAGCAATATTTTAACACTAATACCAAATAATAATAACTTTGGCTTTGCAGACGGGAATAATATTGGAATAACCTATGCAATAAATCAAAAAGATTGCAAATATGTATGGCTTTTAAATAATGATACAGTAGTTCCTGAAGACTGTCTCGATGGTTTAATTTCAGTTTTTTCTAAAAAAACTAATGAGAAAATTGGGATAGTTGGTTCGAAACTTCTTTATTATAGAAATCCAACAACTATACAAAATATTGGCGTTAATTATTACAAATGGATAGCATATACCAAAGAAATTGGTGCATTTGAAACAGATAAAGGTCAATTTGATAAAGATAATATACAAGTAGATTTGGTACAGGGAGCATCAATGTTTGTAACTAAAGATTATATTCAAGAAGTGGGTATGCTTAGTACAGATTATTTTCTTTATTTTGAAGAAGTTGATTGGTCTATAAGAGGGAAGGAATTAGGGTATAAATGTAAGTACTCCCCTAATAGTGTAGTTTATCATAAGTCTGGAGCAGCTACTGGTGGAAACTCTTATAGCTTTAATAAAAAAAGTGAGATTTCTGATTTTTTTCACCTTAGAAATAAAATTATTATAACAAGAAAATTTTACCCAATATGTTTGATTTCATTATATCCCTCATATATATTTCCAATTATGAATAGAATAAAAAGAAAACAATTTAAACGACTTATTACAATATTTAAGATTATTTTTACAACTTAAAATATAAGCTTTAAGATTATTTAATCAATGAATCTTCGATTCTTTATTATTATATTTTTATATAAACCTTATATTTTTTAATAATCTAAAAAATATATCTAAAATTTGATGGTTTGCAAATTCGAATAGAAAAATATCACAATGCTTTATAAATAGAATATATAATGAAGTTAAGCTTAAAATCACTAATGTTTTTTCTAACCCTATTAATTTTCATAACTTCTTCTATGGATATTTTTATGAATATTAAAATTGGGGGATTCTCTGTAAGGTTTGTTTTTTTCCCAATTTTATTGATAATTTTCTTTTATATTATTAAAATAATTATTAGCCTAGAAAAAATTAAATTTAAATTTTTGGCATTAAAACCAGCCCTTGTTTGGATACTTTTCTTGATAATTTTTATTCCAAACACTACAATTATCGTAAGAAATATTGCATATATAGTTTGGCTAACAATTTATTTTGCCTTTATACCTAGTTTTTCTTCTTTTTTTTATATAGAAGACATAGTTCGATTGATAAAAATTTATATTAGTTCATTTACCTTAGTTGCAATATTTGCTATTTTTCAATTCTTCTTAGGGATTATAGATGTAGATATATTAATACAGCAATGGTGGAAAAATGGACTTCCAAGAGCAAATGGATTTTCTTATGAGCCTTCTTATTTAGCCACTTATTTGATTTTAGGTTGGGTAATTTGTGCATACTTAATGATAAATAAAAGCATATATGTTAAATATTTTAACTTGAAGTGGAACATTTTAATTATAACTATTGCAATTGTTTTATCTGGTTCCAGGATGGGGATAATATTTACTTTGCTTGTACCTATCGTTTATATTCTTATTTCGCTAAAATCATTATTTTTTAGATTTAGAATAGATAAGTTGGCTTTAAAATATGTTGTTATATTGTCAGTATTAATTGCTACTGTACTTGTTTATTTTACTTATAATTTTAATCAAGCTTTAGTTTATTTGAATGGTTTAGGCTTTTATGGCACTGTAAACCACTCCTATTTGGCAAGGTCAAATGATCAAAGTGATACATTTAAAGCATTTTTAAATAGTCCAATAATTGGATATAGCTTAGGAGGAATACCTACTCAAATAGCAAAAATAAGAGGGGTTGTGATTGTAAATCAAGAAGAAGCCAAAAATCATGAAGGGTTGAATATATTTGCTGAAGTATTGGCTGCTAGTGGTATATTTGGTTTTTGTTTTTTTATAGCGTTTTTATATCTAATTTTTAGAAAAAATCTGAAGTTGATAAGTTATTTAAAACATATAAACCCTGAATGGGGCAAAATTATAGCTGCACTACTCCTAGCTTTTTTCTGCGAATTGTTAATTTTGATTTTTAATCAGAATATCTTAAGAGCTTATTTATGGGTGCATATTGCAGTATTAAATTGTTCTTTTTTTGTTTTTTCAAATTTATTAATGCAACATTATAAGAATGTTGATAGTGAAAACAAACCCTTAATTATTACATGAAAATACTTATTATCGGATCTGAAGGATTTATAGGGAAATCGTGCGTTAATTATTTTTTATCAATAGGACACGAGGTTTATGGTTGTGATTTACTTGATCAAAAAAATACCCCTTATTCCTATTATAAAATTTCAAGACTATCTCCTTCTTTTGATGATATTATTAAGAAGATTTCCCCTAAAGTTTGTATTAATGCAGCTGGAAGCGGAAGCGTTCCGCTTTCGATTGCTCATCCCAAAGGTGATTTTGAAGCAAATACTGTAGATACTTTTACACTACTTGATGCTATAAGACGAATTATACCCTCATGCAGGTATGTCAATTTGTCGAGTGCTGCAGTTTATGGGAATCCATCAACTTTGCCTATTTCAGAGAAAGATTCTATAGCCCCTATGTCTCCTTATGGTTGGCACAAATTCTACAGTGAGCAGATTTGTAAAGAATTTTATACTTTATATGGAATAGAAACCTGTAGTATAAGGCCTTTTTCTGTATATGGTCCAAGTTTGAGGAAACAACTTTTTTGGGATTTGTATCAGAAGTCTTTGTTGACTAAGGAAATTGAACTATTTGGTACTGGAGATGAGTCTAGAGATTTTATATTCATAGATGATCTTGTAAATCTGATAGATTTAACTATAAATAGACCAATTTTAAAAGCTGATATTGTCAATGCAGCGAATGGGGTTGAAACTACTATTAAAGAAGTAGTTCAAATTTTTTATCACAAATTTGATTCTACAATAGAATTTAACTTTAATAACGAAACAAGAATAGGAGACCCTCTTAATTGGTGTGCTGATATTTCATTAGCAAAATCTTGGGGCTTTACTCCTAATATAGCAATATCTAAAGGATTAGAACTATATGTTAGTTGGCTAAAAAACCAGATATTCTAAGATTGGCTAATGAATTTTAAATATTTTTTAGCATTTGCTTCCAAATCGAAATTATGCTTGTAGTTATTATTGTTAGCTACGAAATATTCATATCTGGTTAATATTTCGTTTAAACCTTCTACAAGTAAATCTATTTTGGGTTTACTCACAATGCCAAGTTTGTTATTAATGACGAATTCTTTAGATCCGTTATTTATATAATCGGTTGTTAAAGTTGGTATTCCACAAGCCATACATTCTACGATTGACATAGGTAAACCTTCACGTTCTGAGGGAAGTATAAGAATTTTACCTTCTGCTATAATAGCGTATTTATCTTCATCTGAAATAAACCCATGAAAAGCTATATTACAATCAGCTTTATATTTTTCTTTAAGTGATGCACATAGATTTCCATCTCCAATCATCTGCAATTTGTAGTTCGTTTTGTATTTTTGATTATATGCTATTACTGTTTTGATTGCATCTTCAGGATGTTTGTGATGTTCCATTCTGCCAATGAACAGGAAATCTTGTTTAGATTTTACATAATATTTTGAGCCATCGTACGAACTGGGTACTACAATTGCCTTGTTTTGTTTAATTCTGTTTTTTATTTTTTCAAAAACAATATCGCTGATAATAGATTGTTTTTGAGTACCTGAAAATAGCAAGTAATCAATAATAGAAAATAAGAATCCACTCCTATGTTCCACATAATCTAAGCATCTTATACTTTTTTTACCACTAATCAACCAATTTGAAAAAATTGCAGGTAATAGTGGCCATTGACCAAATATTACTGTATCAAAATTGATTAAATGGCTTTTAAGAGCAAAGGTAAATCTGAATATTGCAGAAATTTTTCTCCCTTTTTTCCCAGGAATATAATACTCGGCATCTTCAATAATTCTGTGAATAGATACATTGTTTATTCTTTCAAATTTTTCAAGATTTGATTTATGTGCTATAGTAAATATATGAACATCGTGTCCAATTTTAGCAAAAGCTTCCCCTAAATCTCTGAACCTAACTTCTACACCACCAATGTTTGGCAAAAATAATTCTGACACTATTGCAATCTTTGCCATACTACGTTTAAAATTAAATCCAAGCCAATCTTGAATGCCTACAACTTACTCAAATCAAAAGTTTCCATAAAGGCAGTAGTAAATTTACCTGAGGCGAATTTGGGGTCGTCCATTAGTTTTATATGGAATGGTATGGTGGTTTTTACTCCTTCTATTACAAACTCTTCTAATGCACGTTTCATTCTAGCTCTGGCTTCGTCTCTTGTAGGAGCTGATACTATTACTTTAGCAACCATAGAGTCATAATTTGGGGGGATAGTATATCCATTATAGCAATGTGTATCTACTCTTACTCCATAACCACCAGGGAGGTGTAAATTAGTAATTTTCCCAGGAGAGGGTCTGAATCCATTGGCAGGGTCTTCTGCATTGATTCTACATTCAATTGCACATTTGCTTGGGCTGTAGTTTTTCGCTACTAATTTTACCCCTGCTGCCATTTTTATTTGTTCTTTAATTAAATCTACTCCTGTAACTTCTTCTGTTATGGGGTGTTCCACTTGTATTCTGGTGTTCATTTCCATGAAGTAGAAGTCAAGGTTTTTATCTACTAGAAATTCTATAGTACCAGCACCTTCGTATTTAATTGACTTGGCTCCTTTTACTGCTGCTTCGCCCATTTTTGTTCTCAGTCTTTCGGTAAGCACAGGGGAGGGGGTTTCTTCCACAAGTTTTTGATGCCTTCTTTGAATTGAGCAATCTCTTTCAGAGAGGTGTATTACTTTACCAAATTTGTCTCCCAATACTTGGATTTCAATATGTCTTGGCTCTTCTATAAATTTTTCAAGATACAGACCATCGTTACCAAATGAAGCACCTGCTTCGGCTTTGGCATCGTTCCAAGCTTTTTCAAATTCTAAATCATTTTTTACGATTCTCATTCCTCTTCCACCACCGCCAGCAGTAGCTTTGATGATGACTGGGTATTTGATTTTATTGGCAATTTTTATACCTTCTTCTATAGAAGATAGAAGTCCTTCAGAACCCGGAATTGTGGGAACGCCAGCTTTTTTCATGGTAGCTTTTGCTGACGATTTATCGCCCATAGAGCTAATCATTTCGGGGCTAGCTCCTATGAATTTTACACCATAATCTTGGCAAACTTTAGAAAAATTCTCGTTTTCTGAAAGAAAACCATAGCCAGGATGAATAGCATCTGCATTGGTTATTTCTGCTGCCGCAATTATATTTTGTATGTTCAAATAGGATTTGATACTTGGAGCTGGCCCTATACACACCGCCTCATCGGCAAAGCGAACATGAAGACTATCTTTATCTGCTACTGAGTATACAGCCACAGTTTTGATTCCTAATTCTTTGCAGGCTCTGATAACCCTAAGGGCTATTTCGCCTCTATTGGCAATAAGTATTTTTTTAAACATATTGATCAAATGAAACCAAAGATTATTTTAAATATTTGATTTTTAGTATTTTAATTGGATAGAATATTAAAGAGGTTCAATAATAAATAGCGGTTGGTCGTATTCCACAGGAGTAGCATTCTCCACTAATATTTTTACTATTCTACCAGATAATTCCGCTTCTATTTCGTTGAAAAGTTTCATGGCTTCAATAATACATACCGTCTGACCTGGCTTTATTTCATCGCCTATATTTACAAATGATGGCGTTTCTGGGCTTGATGATTTATAGAATGTGCCTATCATTGGGGATTTAATAGTTATCTGATTCGATGTGGCACTAGTAGATGATGTTTTAGCTGGTTCAGTAACTACTTGAGCGACTGTTGGAGCTATAGCAGGCTGTGGATTGCTAACTACAGGTACTGGAGGAGCTATTTGGTGTACAGCAGTACTTGGAACTTCTATAGTTCTATGGGTGATTTCTGAATTTTTCTTTACAGAAATTTTAAATTGTTCCGTCTCTATATTTACTTCTGCCAATCCAGAGGAGGCTATAAAATCTAACAGTTCTTGAATTTCCTTTGGCTTCATGTGTAATCTATTTTATGGTTAATGACTTATGTATTATCATCAATCTTGTAACAAATTGATGATTGAATTTCTAGAAAATTAAATGAAATAAAAAACTTTATGTAAAATATTATGAATTATAGGCCCATTTTAGATAGATAGCACCCCAAGTAAAACCACCTCCAAAAGCAGCCATGATAATATTGTCTCCTTTTTTGAATTTTTTCTCATAGTCCCAAAGTAGAAGAGGAATGGTACCATTGGTGGTATTGCCATATCGTTCTATATTTACTAATACCTTTTCGGCTCCTACACCCATTCGGTCTGCAGTAGCATCGATAATTCTTTTATTGGCTTGGTGAGGTGCAAGATAGGCGATATCTTCAGAAGAAAGGTTGTTTTTTTCCATTATCTCTTTTGCTACATTGGCCATATTAGTAACAGCAAATTTGAATACCGTTGAGCCTTCTTGTGTAGCAAAATGCTCTCTATTGTTTACTGTTTCTATAGAAGCTGGGCTTCTACTTCCTCCTGATTTTTGAAATAAGAATTGGGCTCCAGAACCATCGGTATGTAATATTCCATCCATTATACCTAAGTCTTCGGTATTGGGTTCTAGCATAACAGCACCGGCACCATCTCCAAAGATGATACAAGTTGCACGGTCTTGATAATTAATGATAGAAGACATTTTGTCGCCGCCGACTACGATTACTTTTTTGTATTTTCCAGTTTCAACGAATTGCGAACCTGTCATTAGTCCATATAAAAAACCTGAGCAGGCTGCATTGAGGTCATAACTGAATGCATTCTTTAGACCAGCCATGTCGCACAAAAGATTCCCTGTGGCAGGGAATACATAATCTGGTGTGGTTGTGCAGCAGATGAGCAAATCTACTTCTTCTGGAAGTGTTTTGGTTTTTTTTAATAATTCATTTACCGCATGAATTGCAATATGTGAGGTGCCTAAACCTTCTCCTTTTAAGATTCTTCTTTCTTTTATGCCTGTTCGGGTTAGAATCCATTCGTCATTGGTTTCTACAATAGCCTCTAATTCTTTATTAGTGAGGATATATTCTGGAACATATCCTCCCACACCTGTAATAGCAGCCCTTATTTTTGTCATTAGTATTAATATATAATTAGACCATAAAACTAGAGGCTTTGAAAGTAATTTTCCAAAGCCTCTAGTTTTATGAATATTTTATTGATGATATGTTTCTTTTATTTTGTCGCATACTTTAGATTGTGCAAGTGTTTTACCTTGCTCAATCATATTTTTTATAGCGAAAGGAGACGATATTCCATGTCCTATAATAACATTTCCATTTACTCCTAAGATAGGGCTTCCACCCACAGCTGCATAGTTAAATAAATCTATAAAATCTGATTTTATTTTCTTGTATTCCATAACATCAAAAATTGATTCTGCCATTTTTAAAATTATGTTTCCGCTGAAACCATCGCATACAATCACATCGTATTTAGAATTAAATACATCTCTTCCTTCTACATTGCCTACAAAGTTGATTGATTTGTTGGATTTTAGAAGTTGATGAGCAGTTAAAGAAAGGATATTTCCTTTTTCTTCTTCTTCTCCTAGATTCATTAATGCTACTGTTGGATTTGTTTTATTAAAAGCGTATTGTGCGTATAATGAACCTATTACTCCAAATTGCTCTAGATATTCGGGTTTGCAATCTGCATTTGCACCCACATCTAGAATAATTCCAAATTCACCGTTTTCTTTAGGTAAGAAACCAGCTATTCCTGGTCTAAGGATACCTGAGATCGGTTTTATTGTAAACATAGAACCTACAAGCATAGCACCTGTATTTCCTGCACTACAGAAAACATCGGCTTTTTGCTTCATCAACATTCCAAAACCAATTGCGATACTAGAATCTTGTTTTTGCTGAAAAGCTTTGGCAGGGTGTTCGCCCATATTAATTACACTAGGTGCATGAACGATAGGGAAAAGATTGCTATCAATTCCTAAATCATTTAAATGACTATGGATGATTTCTTGATTACCTATAAGGGTAATTGTAATATCGTTTCCATAGGATTTTTTTGCAAGAAAGGCACCTTCTATGGTAGCCTTGGGTGCAAAATCTCCACCCATTGCATCTAATGCAATATTCATAATTTATACTGCGAGCTCTTTTTCGATTACTACCATACCTTTGTAGTATAGTTTTCCCTCGTGCCAATGAGCACGATGAGATAGATGAGTTTGTCCGGTGGTTTGGCAAATTGAAACATTGTCAGCTACTGCTTTGTAATGTGTTCTTCTTTTATCTCTTCTTGTTTTCGAAATTTTTCGTTTTGGGTGTGCCATGATTATTATATTTTATTCTGTTTTCCTTTTTTTAAATTAGCTAACGCTGCCCATCTTGGATCTATTTCGTTAGCAGTCTCTTCAATTTTATTGAAACCTCCTGTTGAATATATTAAATTCGCCTCTTGGTGTGTATCTTGATCTTCTTCTCCAAATTTTGGATGTGTTTTCTTTATTGGTATAGCCAATACAATGAATTCATAAAGGTACTGTGCTATATTCAATCTTTGAAGTAGTCTAGGAATTACGATAATATCTTCTGTTAATTCCTGAAATTCCTCTCCAAATTTGAAGATGATTTTATTTTCAATATCAATAGAGAAATCGAACATTTCTCCACATCTATCACAAGCCAACTCAACGAATCCTTTGGTCTTCATTGCAACTTGTATCATTGTTTCCGACTTGTCTAGAGATACTTGGGATTTTAATTGCCCATGTTTCAAAAAGCTGTCAGGCATATTTTGAAACATAATATCATCTATTTCAAAATCATAATTATGCTTTTTATTGCTCAAATTAATGATTTCTATGTCGAATGCTTTCAATTCTTTTTTCATTTCAAAAGAAACAAGTTTGCAAACTTAGTATATTTTTTTTGTTTTTACAAAATTCCTTTTTATACAATCATTTTGTTGTTTTTACAGATATCTATTGCAAGGTAAAGTGCCTCTCTAAAAGAAGATTCGCTAGCTATTCCTTTTCCAGACATGCTATAAGCTGTGCCATGGTCTGGCGATGTTCTAATAAATGGCATACCTGCGGTGTAGTTTACCCCTTGTTCAAATGCCAAAGTTTTGAAGGGGATTAAGCCTTGATCGTGGTACATCGCCAAAATTCCATCAAATTTACTAAAGTCACCACTACCAAAAAATCCATCCGCAGGGAAGGGACCATAAACGAGCATTCCTTTGTTCTTGAATTCTTCAATCATGGGTAAAAGTATATTTTGTTCTTCATTTCCCAAAAGTCCTGATTCCCCAGCATGAGGATTTACTCCTAAAATAGCAATCTTTGGTTTTAAAATTTGGAAATCTTTTTTTAGGGTTTGATAGAAAATATTGATTTTGGAGCTTATTTTTTCTTTGGTAAGCTGACCTGCAATTTCTGTTAAAGGAATATGTCCTGTGGCAACACCTACTCTTAGATTTTCAGTAACCAAAAGCATAAGGTTGTCATTGAGATTAGCTTTAGAAGCAAAGTATTCGGTATGTCCTGGGAAGTTAAATTCGCTACTTTGGATGTTTTTTTTGTTGATAGGTGCTGTTACGATAGCATCTGTTTTTTTTGCTATGACATCATCTGTAGCTTTTGATAAAGATAAGAACGCACAACGACCCGCTTCTTGGGTAATATCTCCTGGTTGTATTTCTAAGTCGTCCTCCCAACAATTGAGCACATTGACTTTTTTGGGAGATAATTGGTCAATTGATTTAATGATATGAAAATTGATTTCTTCAATATGGAGTATTTTTTTGTACTTAGATAATATTTTATTTGAGCCATAAACTACTGGAGTACATATTTTTGTTATTCTGTTGTCAGAGAGGGTTTTTAGTATTACTTCTGGGCCTATTCCGTTGAAGTCGCCTAAGGTAATTCCTATAATTGGTTTGTCCATTTTGGTAAATGTATTGTTTATTTGGCATCTAAATTACGAATTTGTTCTGTTTCCTTAGTTATTTATTTTTTATTGATTTTGATGGCTTATTTATTTTTTATCAATTTTTGGGCATTTATCTATGAAATTATACTATAGATTTGCACTTGCATTTTCATGCGACGTATCTAAATATTTTTATTGTGAAAGTAAAGCCTAAAAAACACCTCGGACAGCATTTTTTAAAAGATATTTCTATTGCTGAGGATATAACATTAGGGCTTAAAGATTTTCATCTATATCAAGAGGTATTAGAAATAGGGCCTGGGATGGGTGTGCTGACTGATTTTTTGATTAACAAACCTTTTCAGCTTTCAGTAATAGATATTGACAAAGAGTCTATTGTTTATCTGAATAAGAAATATAAAGATATTCCAATAGAAATTATTGAGGGTGATTTTCTACAAATAGATTGGTCGCTCAGAAGAACTAAGCCTTTTGCAATTATTGGTAATTTCCCATACAATATTTCTTCACAGATTTTTTTTAAAATTTTAGATCATAAAGATTTGATTCCGGAGGTAGTATGTATGTTACAGAAAGAAGTAGCTGAGCGGCTGTGTGCCAATGAACACAGTAGTGATGGAGGGATTTTGAATATATTTTTGCAAAGTTTTTATGATATAGAATATTTATTCACTGTTCAAGAACATGTGTTTGACCCTCCTCCGAAAGTAAAATCTGGGGTCATTAGATTAAGAAGAAACTCAACAAAGCAATTAGATTGCGATGAAGTTAGTTTCAGAAAAATTGTAAAAATAGCTTTTCTAATGAGAAGAAAAACTTTGCGAAATTCTTTAAAAGTAATTCAACTTCCCTCTGATGTAATGGAACTGCCTATTTTTAATAAGCGAGCAGAACAACTTTCAGTCAATGACTTTGTTTGGATAACTAATATATACACTCAGAACTTAGCCAATATTTAATATTTAGTTTAATTATAGATAGCTAACAGTAGTGAAATTTCAGTAACTTGCCTTACAGTTGAGAATCTTATTTTAACACTTATAAATACACACTGTCATGGAATTTGAGCTGACAGAAGATTTTTTAGAGCAACTTAAAAATGCTGTAGTCTCAAGAAAGATTTTGTATATACAAGATCAGATGAATGAGTTGTTGGCTCCTGATATTTCTATAATACTCCATGAACTTGATATGCATGAAGCCAAGTATATCTTGCAGCTTCTAGATAAAGAATTCAGTGCAGAGATTATAAGAGAATTAGACGAGGATTTTAGAAAAAAATTTCTAAAAGATTTTTCTTCAGAAGAAATAGCCGATTATATTGAATTTATAGATTCTGATGATGCAGTAGATATTCTAAACGAACAGCCAGTAAGGATTAGAGAAGAAGTTATAGATTTACTAGAAGACGAAACCAAAGCCAATCACATTAAAGATCTATTGCATTACGATGAGGATTGTGCTGGCGGTCTTATGGCGAAAGAATTGTTGAAGACCAATCTTAATTGGACGATAGATCAATGTATAGAAGAAATAAGACGGCAGACCAAGAATGTAGAGAAAATTTATTCTATATATGTGGTAGACAACCAAGATAAATTGCTTGGAAGGGTATCGCTTAAGAAAATGCTTTTGGCAGATGACAATGCTTTGATTGCCGATGTTTATGATTCTGATATTATTTCAGTGGAGTCTTACAGAGATGCAAAAGAAGTAGCAGAAATCATGAAACGTTATGATTTGGTGTCAATCCCAGTGGTAAATGTTCATGGTAAATTATTAGGAAGAATCACTATAGATGATATCGTGGATGTGATTACAGAACAAGCAGAATTGGATATCCAGATGATGGCGGGTATCTCTAATCCTATTGAAGAAGACGATGATATTTGGACTTTGTCAAAAGCCCGATTGCCTTGGCTTTTGATAGGAATGTTAGGAGGGATTTTAGGAGCTAAGTTTATAGGTTTGTTCGAAGCAGATATTGCCCTTATTCCTGCGATGGCATTTTTTATACCATTGATAACTGCTACTGGAGGAAATGTTGGGATTCAATCTTCCTCAGTTATTGTGCAAACATTGGCTAAAGAAACCAGCCCTACTTTGCTTACTTTTGATCGATTTTTCAAAGGTTTGCTTGTAGCACTGATTAATGGAATTGTAATCTCTGGAGTGGTCTTTCTGATTAATTTTTTAATTGGTGAAGCGACTACTTTGTCTATTGTAGTATCTACAGCATTGTTTTGTGTAGTAATGCTTTCTTCGTTGATGGGAACTATTACCCCTATTTTGTTGAGTAGATTTGGGGTAAACCCTGCTTTAGCTTCTGGGCCATTTATCACCACCGCCAACGATTTGTTAGGTTTAGGTATTTATTTTTCGGTGGCTCATTTATTGTATTCTAATCTATAATTGCAGAATGGCCGAAAACGAAATATATACCGATGAATATTTTATGAAAATTGCTTTGCAAGAAGCCCAAAAAGCTTTTGCCGAAGAAGAAGTTCCTGTAGGTGCTGTGGTGGTGTGCAATAATAAAATAATAGGAAAAGGCTACAATCAAACAGAACGATTGGTAGATGTAACTGCCCATGCAGAAATGATTGCGATAACAGCAGCGGCAAACTATTTAGGTAGTAAATATTTAGATAATTGTACTATTTACGTTACCCTTGAACCCTGTGCAATGTGTGCAGGGGCTCTAAATTGGGCTAAAATATCTAAAGTGATTTTTGGGGCATCTGATGCTAAAAATGGCTTCTCTACTACCAATACTAGATTGCTTCATCCCAAAACAGAGGTAAAGAGCAATGTGCTAAAAGCCGAATGCGAAACTTTGCTGAAAGATTTTTTCTCTAGGTTAAGAGATTAAAAAAAACCTCTAGAAAATCTTTTATTTCCCAGAGGCATGATTATTATTACAAAGATTGCCTACAAAACTTAGAGAATTCAACTTTTAGTTCTGAAAATAGTTTTTCAAAAGTAACGATTTCCTCCTCGTGTTCGGTGTGTGCATTAAACCTAATATGGTCAGAAGCTACAGTATTTTCTTGAGCTATTAGAGCTAATTCTTTTTCATGATTTTTCTGCTCGTCTAATAAATCATTGAGCTCTTTTAGTTGGATGATAAATCTATTTTGAAATTGTTCTACTTTGATTTTAATCTCAATGGCAGTATTCTTTTGAGAGATTTGCTCTAGCCTCTTTTGATAAATTTTTATTTCGTCTTTATAAAAATTTAGCTTTGTAGCCCAGAGTTGATGGTCAAAATGGAGCTCGTCCATATGTACAGTTTTAGTTGACATAAATATTAGGTTTAAGTTTGTATACTATTTTATACAAAAGAATACATCAAATGGTGTAGATTTAATGATTTAGGTCAATAACAAGTATGGCTTTTGTCAGTTAACGGCTTACATATTCAATTATAATAGGCTGAGGGCTAAAACACAATATAAAAATAATTAAGGACGACCAACCTAAAATTTTTCTTTTCCAATCCAATGGAGTTTCGTCGGGTGAAGGAGGATGATAGATGCCAAGAAACCTTCCCAAGAGAAAAGCAAATACCCACCATTGCTCGAAGCCTTTGAAACTTGGGTAAAAGTATAAAGTAAAGTATTGTAAGCTAAATACAATTACCGCTATCATTAGATTAGTACTGAATTTTTTAGATATTCCCGAAAAAATCAGGGTGAGAAAAAGCAAGTAAAGAGGAGCAAAGCTGAGCATATCATCAGCAGAAGCCATGGGCTTGAGTTCAAAACTTTCTTTTAAAAAATCTATTGTGGCGAGGTACACAAAAATACCAAAAATATAAGGGACAATTCTTCTTTGCCATTTGCTTCCTATCATTCCATAAAGCACATGCCCACCATCTAGCTGACCAATGGGCAATAGATTTAATGCTGTAAAAAATAAGGCAAGAAACCCTGCAAATAAGAAAGGATAATGAAAAAGCTCAAATTTATTAGGAATCCATTCGGGGCGATTGCTTATAAATTTCTCGAAGATATAAAACATTAGATTTGAACCTGTAGATATGATTTGATATTCATTTTTTGGTATAAATTTTATGTTTTTTTGTACAGAGTAGATAGAATCTTCAGCTCTTAGGTGTTGGTAGGTATAAACTGTTTTGTCATACTCTAAGCCATATTGTTCATAATTGGGATGAATACCATATACATATTCTGGGTTAGGCAAATGAGTAAAGCCATACCATAGCAATAATACAGCAGCCACAAAACCTGCCAATGGTCCAGCTATTCCTACATCAAACACTATTTTCTTGGAGTGCATAATACTTTTAATTTTTATAAATGCACCCATAGTACCTATAGAAGGGATGTAGGGAAAATAGAATGGAATGTAGTAGGGGAGGGTTACTTTTAGTTGATAATATTTTGCAGTAAGGTAATGCCCAAATTCATGTACCGTAAGAATTCCTATAAAAGGAATAGAATACCAAAGTCCGTTTTGAAAATATTTCCATAAACTATCTGCATGAAGTCCTATCCAATCAGCTCCAGCCATGGTAGTTGTAGCTAAAGTAAGAACAAATAAACCGACATGAATAAGAGATTTCTTTAAAATATTTGATAACATTCCACAAAAAGTTTGGCTATTTCAATGCAAATATGTAGAATTGCACTCCCAAATTCAAAATAAACAACAAATGCTTGTTTTGAATAGGGCCCTTAGCTCATTCGGTTAGAGCACCTGACTCATAATCAGGTGGTGGTTGGTTCGATTCCAACAGGGCCCACTTAAAAAAGAATCAACAAGTATCTTTTTCTTGTTGATTCTTTTTTTGTTAGTATATCCTAGAAAGACCGCTTATTTTCCAACCAAACCTCTTCGTTATTTATCAAACACTCATTATAGCTATACCAAACTAAAAAAATAGTAGTATAAAAATTATATATGTATATATATATATATATTCGTATATTTGAGAAATATAATTATTAAATCGCTATGATACGAAAATTACTTTTTATTGGCTTGGTGCTTTCATTACAACTATCGTGTAAGAAGAAACCAGAAGAAAAATTAGAACCAACTCAAGACACCTCAGTTCCCATTGATGACTTTGTAAAAAAAGCTCCAGAACCTGTGCAGGCAAATCTCAGAGATTCCAGTACTGTAGGGGATGCTATTATCGAAAAAACTACTGGTTATATCTGTACCACTAGAAAAATAGCAAAAAGTACAGGGTATAACGAGCAAATTATTATGAATCCTCAAACGGACGTAATCTTCCCAGGCTCATTGATAGATGGTAATTCGGTAGTTAGTGGCTCTTATACCCCTATTAACATAGCTAGAGCACCTCTAACTATATCTACCAATATGGATAACCTTATAGGAGAAAAAAGCACTCAAGTTGCCAATCCTACTTTATCAGGGGTAAGAGAAGGAATTAGCAAACTGCTTAATAAAGGTCAGGATGGAAATACAGCAGCTTGTATGAGCTTTGAATACATAGAAGTAAATCACAGCAGCAAAATAGAACTAAGGTAAACGAGCAAAGCCCACCCAAGGGTGCGGATTAACACGATGTGGCGGAATAAATAAGAAACTATGTGCAAAGCACACCTTACCGCCACGCCACTAGACCCCATTCCCGTTAAGCTTCTATGAGTAAAAATTACTTTCAATATTAGGAGCGTGTTGATTAATTTTTTTGTATTTTAGAGCTTGAATCCCAGAAGAGAAAATGCAATTTTTTTCAACAACGACACATAAAAAACAGGTATGCGGACTAAAAAACGGCATAAACTATTACGCATTCGGGATGCTCATGCCGGGAAGACAATACAATAGTGGAGATTATAATACGGCTACAATGGAAAATTTAGAGATGACGAGGTAAGTGGTAGCGGAAATCATTTAGATTATGGAGCCAGAGGAAGAGACCCAAGGTTAGGTGGTGGTTGGTGGTCTACAGATCCTTTAGCAAGAAAGCGTAGTTGGATGTCCCCTTATAATTTTGTACAGAATAGTCCAATTAATCGAGTTGATCCAACGGGAATGATTGATGAATTTGTAGAGATGGTGAATAATGATGGAACATCTACAAAAACAAAGGTTAGTGATTTGGGTGGTGATAAGGTTGATTTTACTCATGTTAAGGGTGGGGAGCATGATGGTCAAACTCGCATTGAGAGCCGAGTTACAGGTAAAGCAGTTTATACGGCTTCATCGAAAGGTCTTGAAGGATATACACAAAGACCCCTGGGCACAAATTGGAGTTCCATTTTTAAAGAGTTTTCCGATGGAACTGGACCCGAAAATAGTCTAATAACTAACCCGGGGATGACTCAGGATATAATGCTTTCACCTCAATTTGGCGAAGCAGCCAAAGCATACATGGCAGGAGGAGCACCTGATATAATGGGCTATAACTCATCGTTTGGAATATCTGGTGCTATTAAAAGTGGAAGTAATATGACTGCTCAAATGATTGGAAAATCTAGATATAGCTTTTATAACGTTGGCGATCAATTAGTAATTACCGTTATGGATAGTAAGTCAATAATGTCCTATTCTTTAAATCCATTGGTTAAAATATTGCCTGATAGTTGGGTAAATAAAGATAGAAATGGCACTGACATAATTCCTGAGAGTACTACTAATCAGACTTACCTAATGATATTGCCACTTAAAAAGAAATAAATAGAAATGAGAAAAATCGTAATACTTGCCTTAATAACTGTAATTATAGGTATCATATATTTTTTAAGAAAATCAATTAATCCAACTGGAACGTATGTTGCAAAACATAATATTCAGACGAAGGATTCTCTATTTATAAAAAGCGATGGGACTTATTCTAGATGTATATATCAGAATCATGGAGAATTTCTTTTTAAGAATACTGGAAAATGGACACTAAAAGATCATAGAATTGTTTTTACCGAATACTTTCCTAATGATGACAGAAAATACAGGGAAGGATATAATTTTCACAGTGTTCTAATGACTTATTCTTTTCCATTGGAGAAGTCATTTGGTAGAGTTGTTTTTGATTACGATCAAACTACTGGAAAATATAGATTCTATAAATTATTATGGTAGTATTTATCAATCCCCCCCTCTAGCCCTCGAGTTCGCCGTAGCCTCTGCTAGCGCTGACATCCGTCGGTGCTGATATATTAAGGGCGTCCGTCTGTTATTTGAATTAAATTGTTTTTTTGGTTTGCATGTGGGCAGGTAATAGCGTACAGCCCCACCTCTCATTGCTTTTTATAAGTAGCTATAACACTTAAACCATCTTTAGTAAATAGCGGAAGCTGTTTGATAAGGAATCTAGTGGCGAATGCTAAAGGTCTGGCAAGTCTAGCACCAAGTAGTTTGCTGAGCCACAAATTATACATCATTCCTTTGTTGATTTTATTGGTTGGCTGATTTTCGATACGTACAATTTCCAATGAAAATATTTTTTCTAAATAATGCAGTGCTTTGTGGTTCCACAATAACATGTGGTGTGGGGGTAGGTTTAGGGTATGGTAAGTATCGTTTTTAAAAAAATAAGAATCGTTGTTAGGTACACCAATAAACAATAAACCACCTTTTTTTAGACATTTTAGGGTGTCGTTGATAAAATCTTCAACATTATTGAGATGCTCAAATAATTGAAAGGCACAGATAATGTCATAGTGGTCTGGATATTGGACCGAGTGCTCTTTAATGGTTTCGACAGAAATGTTCAAGCCTTGTTTGATGCCTTGTGCTTGAGCAACAGGATTAAAATCCAATCCTCTAGCATAAGGTGTTTTTTCTTTTACCTTTTTTAGAAATTGGCCATTCCCACAGCCAATTTCTAAAACTTTATCATTTTGTTGAATCAACCGATATGCTTGTTCGTGTTCCCATTTCCAGGGATTGTAATAACCTTTGTAGTCTTGAGCTAGATCGGCATAGAATTTTCCATCACTTACCGTTGAGAAGGGATAGTAAAATTTTAATCCTGAGTCTAGGCATTCATAAATTGCCAGTTCATCAACACCTTCAAAGAATCTCGATACCTCTATATTAAATTGATTGAAGTATTGTGCTTTTATTCTATTTATATCTAAAGTTTTGATTTTTGAAACCTTGTTTTTGTTGGTGAGCGGAGAATACACATTTTCCATAATCTATTTTTATTGTATTGAATTCAACTGGGTTTTTATTTAATTCTTCTTAAATAAAAAGAAGTAAGAAAAAATAGGAATGAATTGATCATCGAATAAGCTCAAATTCTACCCTTCTATTGAGGTGTTTGTCTTCTTCGCTTTGTTCTTCTTGGACGATTTTTTTTGAGCTACCAAAGCCTTGTGCTTGTATTCTAGCTTTGTCTATATTGCCTTTTTTTATAATATAATTCCTAATCGCTTCAGCACGTTTCTGAGAAAGCTTTAAATTAAATTCCTCATTACCGTCGGAGTCTGTATGGCCTGAAATCTTGAGTTTAAACATAGGGTGATCAACCATAAAATCTACTACCTTGTTTAAATCTTTTTCCATTTCGGTTTTAATCTCTGCTTTATTTCCCTCAAATTCTAAAGTCTGAAACTCCCATTTATTATATTTTATAGAAGGCGTTACTTGGTTGATAGAAGTATCTTTGGTAAGGTGCAATTTTTCTTCTATTCTAAAAAAATCATCTCCTTGAAGTACGAGCAAATAATCATTATTTTTAATTAAATCAAATTCGTAGGATCCATCGTCTCTGATAAATTTGGGGGCTACTTCTATGCCATTGGTAAGGTCTATAATAGATACTATGCCTTTAAAGGGTTCGCCTGTGGTAGAATCTTTAAGCGACCCAGAAAGCTTGGTATATGCGGTAGGCTGGGCTTCCATGGGAAGGGGAAAAGAGAATAGTTCATGATTTTTTGAGCCTTCTTCTTCTGTTTTGGAATAGAATAAGTCTTTGGATTCGTAGTCGATGGTGAAATACATTTCATCTCCTTTACCATTAACCAGTGGTCCTACGTTATAGGGCTCTTGGTATCCGTTGCCCAAGATTTTGGATTTGTAAATGTCAAATGTTCGATAAATAAATTGATTGGTATCTAATTGTCCGAAGTTGTTTAATTGACCATTCGAGCTAAAATATAATATGTCGTGAGAAGGATGATAAAAGGGACTAACTTCATTTCCCCTAGTATTGATAACAGGACCAAGGTTTTTTGCCATCCTCCATTTTTTCTTTTCTTTGTCAAAAGTAGAATAGTAAATATCCGACATTCCGAAGCCTCCCAATCTATCAGAAGCAAAAAATAAAGTATCTTCTCCTCTAGATAAAGTTGGTTGTGAATCCCAAGATTTGGTATTGATATTAGGGCCTAAATTTTCGGCTTCTGACCAAGTGCTATCATCACCATCAACCATAAGCTTACTCATAAATATATCACAACTGCCTAATACATCTTCACATTCAAATTGATGGTCTAAAACTTTACACCTTGTGAAATATAGCGTCATGCCGTCTCTAGAGAGACAGGCCGAACCCTCATTGCACCCTGTGTTGATTACTCTAGCAAAAGGCTGTGCTTCATCCCAAAAACCGCTGTAATTGATACTGAAGTACAAGTCTTCATTTTCTCTAAACGATAATTTGTTATCAGTAAGTACTTTTCTTCTTTTGGTATAGATTAATTTTCTACCATTGACATCCATTGTAGGTCCGTAATCAGGATATTTTGGGTCGTTTATCATTTCTCCCATATTGAGAAAAACACTATGTGGTGGAGTTAGGGTATCTACTGCTTTTCGATATTCCACCAATTCATAGTAATATTCTAATGGGACATACTTTTGATTTTCTTGACTAGCTATAGTATCAAAATGATGAGCAATTTTTTTTCGGTCTTTCCCCAAATGATGCTTAAGCACTAGCTTATACATTGCTTTAGATTTTTCAGGCATGTTCAGCACTTCATACAATTGACCGAGCCTCCATAATAAATAAGAATCTTTCTGAAAATTTTCTATTCCAAAACTTCCAACATAATTTTCGAGAAGTGGTAAAGCAATTATATAATTTTTTCTCTGCAAGACAGCCTCAATTTGAGCCAACTGCTTTGGATTAGAGTAATAAGGAAGAATATTTATATTGGGAAAAAAGAACTGAAATTCTCCTCCTACAGAGCTTTGGCGAATATTTTTTTCGTTGGAAAGCGATTTGCCGATATATTTCTTATTCTTTTTATCTTGCCCAATAACTGAACTATAGCATCCAATAACGATGATAAAAACAATTAAGTACAGACACTTGCCTTTGAAAGTTATATATTTAGTAAATAAATACAAAAGTAAAATATTTGATTATTAATATTTAAGCAAAAAAACAATCGCTCTTCGCCATTTAATAGTACATTTTTTTTGTAAAAATATAACATTAGTATCAATATTAAGCAATTAATTAAAAAAAATCTATTGGCATAAGTATTGACTATATAAAAAGATTAAAAATTTATTCAACTTTAAAAAATAAAATGCCAATTTGTCTAGTGGTGTTTTATTAATAATTAACATGGGAAATAATAAAGAAGGAAAAGAACATAAGAATATATTGCATCTACGCAGCTTCATGGAAGGCGATTCTGGTGAAATGATACCATTGCTGTCTTCTGAAGAAGAAGAGGAAATGCACAAAGAAGACACCCCAAATATATTGCCAATACTGCCTGTCAGAAATACTGTTTTGTTTCCAGGCGTAGTTTTACCAATTACCGTAGGGAGGCAAAAATCTATTCGATTAGTAAAGAAAGCATATAGAAGTGACAGAGTTATAGGTGTTGTAGCTCAAAAAAGCAATAATAACGAAGAACCTACCAAAGATGATATTTATCAAATTGGTACTGTAGCTAAAATTTTAAAAATGCTTATTCTGCCAGATGGTAACACCACTATCATTATTCAAGGTCAGAAACGATTTGAAATACAAGAAATTACTCAAGAAGATCCTTATATTTCGGCAAAAGTAAATGTGTTAAGTGAAAATTTTTCGGATTTAAAGAAAAAAGAAATCAAAGCATTAGTGCAGTCATTGAAAGATAATGCTACAAAAATACTAAAGCTCAATCCAGAAATTCCACAAGACGCACAGTTGGCACTCAATAATATTGAAAGCCCTAGCTTCCTAACTCATTTTCTATGTTCAAATATCAATGCTGATATTTTAGACAAACAAGAATTGCTAGAAACCAATGATGGTATAGAAAGAGCAACAAAGCTATTGGAATACATGCTTAAAGAAATCCAAATGTTGGAACTAAAGCATGAAATAACCAATAAAGTGCATTCAGATTTAGACCAACAACAAAGAGATTATTTCCTCCGCCATCAAATCAAAGTCTTACAAGATGAGCTTGGCGGAGAAGCATCAGATAAAGAATTTATAGAGAACCTAAGAAAGAAAGCAGCTAAGAAAAAATGGCCTGAATCTGCAAACAAACACTTTTTTAAGGAGCTTTCTAAAGCAGAGCGCACCAATGCTATGTCCCCCGATTATCCTATGACGGTAAACTATCTTGAGCTATTGGTAGATTTGCCATGGTTTGAATACTCAAAAGATAGCTTTGATCTTGTAAAGGCAAGAAAAATATTAGATGCAGACCACTTTGGTTTAGAAAAAGTAAAAGATAGGATTATAGAATATATAGCTGTATTGAAACTTAAAAACAACATGAAAGCTCCTATTCTTTGCCTTCTTGGTCCTCCTGGGGTGGGAAAAACCTCCTTGGGAAAATCTATAGCAAAGGCTTTAAATAGAAAATATGTAAGAATGTCTCTAGGGGGCGTAAGAGATGAGGCAGAGATAAGGGGACATCGCAAAACATACATTGGTGCTATGCCAGGAAAGCTTATTCAAAATATCAAAAAAGCACAATTCAGCAATCCGGTATTTGTGCTTGATGAATTAGATAAAATAGGTGCAGATTTTCGAGGCGATCCAGCATCTGCATTATTAGAAGTTCTAGACCCAGAGCAAAACAATGCCTTTGTAGATAATTATCTTGAAGTAGAATATGACCTTTCTAAAGTATTGTTTTTAGCTACTGCCAACTCTCTTGATACTATTCACCCTGCTCTTAGGGATAGAATGGAAGTGATAGAAGTATCTGGATATACACTAGAAGAAAAAGTTCAGATAGCCAACAAATACCTCGTACCTAAACAAAAAAAGGAACATGGTTTGAAGCCTACAGACATCACCCTAAATAATAAAGTAATCACCAAAATTATAGAAAATTACACCAGAGAGTCTGGTGTGAGAAGCCTAGAACGAAAGATTGGTGCAGTAATGAGAAATATTGCAAAAAAAGTAGCGACAGAAGAGGTGTTTGAAAAAAATATCCAAGCTCAAGATATTATATCCATATTAGGTGCAGAAGATTTCGATAAAGAACTGTATGATGATAATAGTATAGCTGGAGTAGTTACAGGGCTAGCATGGACTCAAGTAGGTGGAGAAATTCTCTTTATTGAATCTAGTCTTAGCAAAGGCAAAGGTAAAGTTACCATTTCTGGACAATTAGGAGAGGTAATGAAAGAATCGGTAAGTGCTGCACTGTCTTATCTTAAAGCTAATGCAGACTTGCTAAATATAGATTATAGGGTATTTGACCATTTTGATTTGCATTTGCACGTCCCTGCTGGTGCTGTTCCTAAAGATGGTCCCTCGGCAGGAATTACTATGCTTACTTCTTTAGCTTCTATTTACACGCAAAGAAAGGTAAAAAACAAAATTGCTATGACAGGAGAAATTACCCTTAGGGGCAAAGTACTTCCTGTGGGTGGAATTAAAGAAAAAATATTAGCAGCAAAACGTGCTGGTATAAAAGAAATTATTTTATCTCAAAAAAATAAAAAAGATATTGAAGAAATATCCGCAACTTATATTGAGGGCTTAGTGTTTCATTTTGTAGAGAATGTAGATCAAGTCTTAGATATAGCACTTTTGCTTGAAAAAGTTCCTAAACCAATTGACTTGTCGATAAAAGATACAACTAATCAATCTTTGACAATTTAAAATAAAGAGACAAATTTATTAATATGATGAATCAAAATAAATAAGTATTTATGACGTTATCCTCTGAAATTATTTATAAAATCTAATGTTAAGAAAAATATACGTTGTATACTTAGGGCTTAGTGTTTTCCTATATGCTCAAAATATCAGTGCTCAGATTGGAGGGAATAGTTCTTTTAATTTTCTGCGGATGCCTAGTAATGCTCCATTGATTGCAGTTGGTGGTATGAATGTTTCGGTAAGAAGCATTCATATGATAGGTCAGAACCCTGCATTGATTAATAAAGAAATGAATAAAAATTTATTAATCTCCAATCAGCAATATTATGCAGGAATAAATACTACTGCACTTACTTATGTTCACAACTTCAATAAAATAGGTCCTTTAGCACTCAATCTATACTATTTTACCTCTGGAAAAATAAAGCAAACCGATGCTACTGGAAACGAAACAGGAAGCTTTAGTGCAAATCAATATTATATTTCAATCGGTAAATCTCATACTATAAACTATTATTCTTTGGGGCTTAACCTTAAAATAGCAGGTTCTAATGTTGCTGGATATAATAGTTTTGCTTCATTAGCTGATATTGGAGGTGTCTTCAAGCATCCAACCAAAGATTTTACTGTTGGTCTGGTACTACAAAATATTGGCTTTACTTTCAATAATTATACTAGTGTTGAGCAATCGTTGCCCTTCGATGTGCAATTAGGAACTTCCTATAAGTTAGAACACATGCCATTTAGGTTTTCTATTCTAGCTCATCACTTGCATACTTTTGATATTGTTTATTTAGATCCTAATAAAAAACAACCTTTAGATGCTAATGGAGAACCCATCGTAGAAAAAAAGTCTACAGGGGATAAGATTCTAAGACATTTTAATCTTGGAGGAGAGTTCTTTTTAGGGAAGTTTATTAGCTTAAAAGTAGGATATAACCACCTTGTCAGAAGAGAGATGCGTACAGAGGTCAGGTCGGGTATGGCTGGTTTCTCATTTGGAGTATTGGTTAATGTGAAATCATTTGAATTCTCTTATAGCAGAGATTGGCAACACGTAGCAGGCGGATTTAATTGCCTATCGTTGAAAGTTAATTTTTCAGAATTATTAAGCAAAAAAACTAATTTACCGTTCAGAAGTACAAACTAATACTTTTTTTTAATGATTGATAACGAACTTTTTCTTACCCCCCAAAATATTGTAGCCGAGCTAGATAAATATATAATAGGACAACAAGAAGCAAAAAAAAATGTAGCTATAGCCTTGCGAAACAGATGGCGTAGAATGCATGCTCATCCTGATATCAAAAAAGAGATTATGCCCAACAATATTTTGATGATAGGTGCGACGGGAGTGGGGAAAACAGAGATTGCTAGAAGGCTTGCCAAGCTTGCTAATGCTCCTTTTATAAAAGTAGAAGCTTCAAAGTTTACTGAAGTTGGTTATGTAGGCAGAGATGTAGAAAGTATGGTAAGAGACCTTGCAGAGCAAGCTGTAAACATGGTGAAACAAAAGAAAAAGGAAGAAGTTAGATTGGTGGCGGCTAATATTGTAGATAATATAATATTGGATATACTTATTCCACCAATAAAATCAAATAATGGTTTTGCTGTTAGCAATGAAGACACAGATCTTAATGAAAAGACAAGAGAAAGATTTAAAGAAAAAATCAAGAACGGAGAATTAGAGGATAAAAAAATAGAAATTGAAAGCCAACAACCTTCAGCTTCTAATGTGGGTGTAATTGGCGGCCCAATGGATGAATCTTCGATGATGAACATTCAAGAAATGATTAGTGGCATGATGCCCAAAAAGGCTAAAAAAAGAAAAGTAACCATAGCAGAAGCAAGAAAAATATTGATAGAGGAAGAAGCAGCAAAACTCATCGATATGGATGAAGTGAAAGACGAAGCCTTAAAAATGGTTCAAGAAACAGGTATTATTTTTATTGACGAGATAGATAAGATAGCTTCTAATAGTCGAAAAAATGGAGGAGGAGCTGACGTGAGTAGGGAAGGAGTTCAAAGAGACTTATTGCCTATTGTAGAAGGAAGTTCGGTGAACACAAAATATGGTATAGTAAATACAGAATATATATTATTTATTGCTGCTGGTGCATTTCATGTTTCCAAGCCTTCTGATTTAATTCCTGAATTACAAGGAAGATTTCCTATAAGAGTTGAACTACAAAAACTATCTCAAGAAGATTTCTTTAAAATTCTTCAAACGCCCAAAAATGCACTTACAAAGCAATACGAAGCTTTACTGGCTGCTGAAGGTATAAATCTTAGTTTTGAAAAAGAAGCTTTATACACTATTGCTGAAATTGCTTTTCAACTTAATGAAGAAATAGAAAATATTGGAGCAAGAAGACTTCATACGGTAATGAGTCATTTACTCAACGAGTTGTTGTTTGATGTGCCAGATCTTATTCCACCTCAATCTAGCTATATTGTTACAAAGTTATTAGTAGAAGAAAAGCTCAATACACTGATAAAGAATAGAGATTTAAGCGAGTATATTTTATAAACGTCTAAAATATAATTATTTCAATAAGAGGTGTTTTACCCAACTCCTAAAAATCTAAAAGATTTTAAAATCAGAAATAAGTCTTTATATACGGTATAGTTTTTCGCATAAAGCATATTTAGCCGATTTAGCGTAGTGAGGTCAATAGTGTTAATATCAAAATGCGAAACAGGATTTAAGATTCCGTTTTTGATTTTTGGTACCTGAACACTAACTGTTTTAGAAAAACCTACGAACGATAAGCTACCAGTGAATACTTTTATTAGATTCCTAATATAAATCAAAGGATTTACTGTAAACCACATTAATAGAGGGGATAATAACAATAAAAGCCCACTTAATAAAAAGTCTAAAACTCTTTTATTGCGTTTTGCACTTCTTTGAAGAATATTTAAGTCAATGTTTAATGTATATAATTCACCATTGGAATTTTTAGAATTGCTACCTATGATATAATCGCTATCATCAGGTAAAATTTTATAGCCAATATTCATATCTTTAATAGACATCATTAATGATATTATTTCTTTGACTTTAAAGTCTTTAGAACAAAATATAAGCTCGTCTATACCGTAGATTCTAATAATTTCACTAATTCTTGAAGAGTGTCCCAAATAATTGTCTTCACTAGTATCATGATCAAAGCGGCTTATGAAACCTATAATTTCATTGTTATTTGCGTTATTAGAAATTAGAGATTTAGCTCTATTGGCTTCCAAATAACTTCCTAGAATGGCAATTTTTGAAATACTTGTTTCTCCGACTTCAAAGTTTTTATATTTGGTAAAATGCACAACTAATCTTATTAGTAATAATGCAACACATGCCCAAAGCCCATCTGCTATAATGAGAACTCTAGAAAATCTATAAAAATCAAAAAAATTGGAGAGTGCCGAAATCATAATAGTACCGACTACTACACCCCTAATGATTTTAGAAGATTTTGTCTTTTTATCATACCCTCCACTATAATAATTGGTTATTATCCAGATAGAAATATAAACGGGTACAATATATCGTAAAAATTCAGGAGGAAAGTGATTGTATGTTTTAAAATTTATTTCATAAAAATTATTCAAAAAATACATACCTATATACATAATTAGCACATCTATAATAGGTAGTGTTAATTTTTTTATTGTTCTGTTCAATAAGGATATAGATGCTCTAATATATATCGCTATATGAATAAGGAATGAAAAGACTTGAGCATTAGTATTAGAAAAGTGCTTATTGGCAAATATGATCATTGCTTTATAAAAAATAAACACATAGTTGATACTAGAGCGTTTTGTACTTTCTCCTTTATAGTGAATTATTCTTGTTTCTGGGAAATAGTAATTTTTATATCCTGCCTTAATTATGCGATAAGATAAGTCTATATCTTCTCCATACATAAAATAATCTTCATCCAGAAGCCCTGTTTTCTTTAGTGCTTCTGTCCTTAGAAACATAAATGCCCCCGATAAAACTTCTATTTCATGAGTTTTGTTTTTATCTAAATATCCTAAATGATAATGTCCAAATTTTTGCGAACCCGAAAAAAGCTTTGCTAAGCCAAATACTTTATAAAATGCAACCCAAGGAGTGGGGAAACCTCTTTTCGACTCAGGTAAGAAATTACCCGAACCATCCAGCATCATTGCTCCTAGTCCTCCAGCTTCAGGATGTGCATTCATAAAATTAAAGCACTTTTCAAGGGTATCTTCCTCTAGGACTGTATCTGGGTTAAGTAATAAGATGTATTTACCTTTGGCTACTCTTATTGCCTGATTGTTAGCTTTAGAAAAGCCCACGTTTTCTTTGTTTTCAATTAATATACACTCTGAAAACTTCTTCTTAACCATAGCCACGGAAGAATCGGCAGAGTTGTTATCTACTATTAATACTTCTACTTGAAGATTTTTTGAAGATTTTCTAATAGACAAAAGTACTTGCTCTAAGAAAAAGCAAACATTATAATTGACTATGATTATAGAAAGGTCTTTCAAGGTCTTGTTAATTTCATAATAAAACTCAAAGATATTATAAATATAATGCTAAATAGAAACCAAAATCAAATATCATTTGGCTTTGATTAGATAAAACAACAAAAAGGAAAAATTATTGTACAAGCTGTTTTAATGTTCAAAATTAATTCTAGTGGCAATGCTTCTTCCCAGTGTTATTTCGTCGGTATATTCCAATTCACTACCTATAGCAATACCTCTAGCTATAGTGGATATTTTTAAGGAATAGGGCTTTAATTTTTTAGAAATATAAAATGCTGTAGTATCACCTTGCATGGTGGCACTTAGAGCAAAGATAATTTCTTTGATATTTTTATCGTTTTCTATTCTTTTAATGAGTGAATCTATAGTCAATTCAGATGGCCCGACGCCGTCTATTGGAGATATAAGCCCACCCAATACATGGTATAATCCTTTGTAATAGTTAGTGTTTTCTATAGCCATAACATCAGGAATTTCTTCTACTATACATATTACGCTTTTATCTCTATAGGAATTGGTACATATAGAGCAGTATTCATCATCTGAGATGTTATGACAGGCTTTACAATATTTTATTCCATTTCTTAAATTAAGAAGCGAGGCAGATAATTCTTTAGTTGTTTCTGGGCTTTCTTTTAATAGATGTAACACTAATCGTAGTGCAGATTTTTTGCCTATTCCTGGAAGTTGGGAAATTTGCCCTACAGCTTCTTGAATCAATTTGGAGGAAAAGTTCATTTCTGCTAGGATTATTCAAAAAAATTATAAAATTTCGGCACTAATTCCTCGATCACAAATTGCTTGCCTCATGGGAAGCAGTTTCTCATATGTACCTAATTTTACACTACATTTTCCTTTATAGTGAATAATGAGTGTGCACTGTTCCGCTTGTTCCTTGGTGTGTTTGCAAATTTTTATCAAACAATCAATCACATGATCAAATGTATTGACATCATCGTTGTAAACTACTAATTCAAATTGCTCATTTTGCAACTCTTCTTCGAGCAATAGGGTTTCTTCTTGAATTTGTGTTGCGAATCTGTTCATATAAAAGTATATCTAAAGATTGTTTTAGCAAATTTAAAAAAAATACAGAATATTTGGAAGATTTTATTGAATCTATCAAGGTATTTCTATAATCCATTTTTTTTAATTTCTTATAATTTTAAAATGAGTACAACTTTTATTGCTTTAGTAATGATACTTTATTTTGGAGCATTGCTAATTATCAGTTATTTCACAAGTAGAAATGCTACCTCAGATAGTTTCTTTACAGGCGATAAGTCTTCAAAATGGTATTTGGTTGCTTTTGGAATGATTGGCACTTCTATTTCAGGAGTTACTTTTATATCTGTACCTGGAGCTGTGGGTAAATTAAGCTTTAGTTACTTTCAGATTGTGATGGGGTATGTTGTAGGCTATCTGATTATTGGGTTACTTCTTATGCCATTATATTATAGGTTGAATTTGGTTTCTATTTATACTTACTTAGAACAGCGTTTTGGATATTGGTCTTACAAAACTGGTTCTGCTTTTTTTCTGCTTTCTAGAACTTTAGGTTCTTCTTTAAGACTTTATTTAGCAGCTTCTGTATTGCAGATTTTTTTGTTCGATAGATTGGAAATTCCATTTTATATTACTGTTACCTTCACTATATTATTGATTTGGATCTACACCTTCAAAGGAGGTATCAAAACAATTATTTGGACTGACAGCTTTCAAACTTTTTTTCTAATAGGTTCATTGTGTGTAAGTGTTCATTTAATTGCCCAAGAACTTAATTGGTCTCCTTATCAACTTTTTATTGAAGTAAAAAATAGTTCTTATAGTAAGATTTTCTTCTTTGAAGATTATAAAAGCAATCAATATTTTTGGAAACAATTTGTGTCAGGTATATTTATAGCTATAGTAATGACTGGTTTAGACCAAGATTTGATGCAGAAAAATCTTACTTGTAAAAATATCAAAGAGGCACAAAAGAATATGTTTTGGTTTACTTTGACTTTAGTTATTGTCAATATCTTATTTTTATCTCTTGGTGCATTGCTATATATTTATTGTGCAGCTCATCAAATCGAAATTCCTAATAGAACAGATGACTTGTTTCCACTTTTGGCTTTGAATCATTTTGGTACTTTTGCTGGCTTGTGTTTTTTATTAGGGATAATTGCTTCTTCTTATGCAAGTGCAGATTCCGCCTTGGCTTCACTTACAACATCATTCTGTATAGATTTTTTAAATTTCCACAAGAAAGAGGAGAAGGTGAAACAAAAGGAAAAACTATTGGTGCACCTAGGTTTTTCCTTTGTGTTTTTAATTGTAATTGTTGTATTTAGGTTTTTAAATAATCAAGATGTAATTAGTCAAGTTCTTGGTATTGCGGGTTATACTTATGGCCCCTTGTTGGGGTTGTTTTCTTTTGGGATATTGACCGATAGAAAATTTAAAGATACAATGGCATTACCAATCAGTGTTTTCTCTCCGCTAGTTACCTATTTATTGGTAAGCAATTCGGAATATTTTTTTGGCGGTTATAAATTTAGTTTTGAAATTTTAATCCTGAATGGAGCAATTTGCTTTATGCTGATGTATTTTTTCTCAACTAAGAAATTGGTTATAAGTGCTAAAGGTTAATTCTTTAAATTTATTTTTAGGGCTTCTTGTAATAATTCTTCTTTATTGATAGGAACTACACCAACT
This sequence comes from Cytophagales bacterium, assembly GCA_004294225.1. Classification (GTDB taxonomy): domain Bacteria; phylum Bacteroidota; class Bacteroidia; order Cytophagales; family Cytophagaceae; genus REBA01. The sequence goes on from REBA01000012.1 coordinate 98,522, forward strand.
TTTTCGCATACTAAGCCACCACTTAAATTAGCTAATTCCACCATTACTTTTGGTTCAACCCCTAAACTAAGACATAAAGCAGCCACGCTGATAACTGTATCGCCAGCACCAGATACATCCGAGATATTTCTTATGTGTGCTGGTATTTGGAAGGCTGTATTAGTACTTTTGTAGTAAATACCTTGTTCTGAAAGGGTAATCATTACAGAAGATGCTTGGATAATGTGCTGCAATTGTTCAATTGCAGTGTCAATTTCTTGAATAGTTTGAAGAGATGATTCTGTTTTTATCCCCTCTTTAAGTTCTTTTTTATTGGGTTTAAAAAGCGAAACTCCTCGGTACGATAAAAAATTTCTTTTTTTAGGATCGACAACTGTGGGAATTCCGTATTGTCTTGCCAATTCAATGACTTTACCAATCAGGCTTTCTGTAAGAATACCTTTGTCATAGTCTTCAAAAACAACAACTTGTACAGTAGATATAATTCCTCTAATTTTTTCTAGAATATTGTTTTCTTCTTCACTATTTAATAAATGGGTGTCTTCTTGATCAACCCTTACCAAGTGATGTGCACCAGACATTATTCTGTGTTTTATGCTGGTAATTCTATTTTTGCTTTTAATAATTCCCTGAATTGACAAATCAGACTCTGCCATTAATCTCAATACATCATCTGCATCTGAATCGTCGCCTAAAACAGAACAAAGAATAGGTTGAGCACCTAATGCCTTAATATTTAAAGCAACATTGGCGGCCCCTCCCAGCCTTTTTTCTCGTTTTTGAACATTAAGGATAGGCACAGGAGCTTCTGGAGAAATTCTATCTACTTTACCCCATAAATAGGAATCAATCATTACATCTCCAATAATTAATACTTTCTGAGTATTAAAATTTTCAAATAATGTAGTGATAGAGAACATTTATTTTATTTGAGCTAAGAAATCTCTAATTCTTTTACAAGCTTCTAGGAGATTTTCATCTGAAGCCGCAAATGAAATTCTCAAACAATTAGGGGCACCAAAAGCATCGCCACCTACAGCAGCAACTTTGGCTTCGTTAAGTAAGGTCATAGCAAGCTCTGCTGCTGTATTGATTTTTATGCCGTTGAATGATTTCCCTAAATAATAACTTACATCAGGAAATCCATAAAATGCACCTTGTGGAACATTTACTTTCAAACCAGGGATTTCTTTTAATAAACCAATAACCAAATTTCTTCTTCTTAAATAGGCTTCACTCATTTCTTTAGCGGCTTCATTAGAACCAGTAATAGCAGCAAACGCAGCTTTTTGAGCTATAGAGCATGTGCCTGAAGTAACTTGACCTTGTATTTTGTCACAAGCAGCAGCTATAGCCTTAGGTGCACCAATATAACCCACTCTCCAACCTGTCATGGCATAACCTTTTGAGAATCCATTTACAGTAACCACTCTATCTTTGATTGAAGGAATACTTCCTATACTAAAATGCTTATCTCCAAAATTAATGTATTCATAAATTTCATCAGCTATTACTACTATCCGCTCATTTTTGGCTACAACTTCAGCAATTGCTGTAAGTTCAGATTTTGTAAATACAGAACCAGTAGGGTTGCATGGAGAAGAAAATAAAATTGCTTTGGTATTAGGTGTAATTGCCGCTTCTACCTGACTTGCGGTTACTTTAAAATCATTCTCTATAGAGCCACTTACAATAACCGATGTTCCTTCGGCTAATTTTACCATTTCTATATAACTTACCCAATATGGAGCAAATATAATGACTTCATCTCCTGGGTTGATGATACTTAATAATACATTTGCAATAGATTGTTTTGCACCTGTAGACACGACTATGTTTTCTGCTGAAAATTCAAGGTTGTTTTCTTTTCTTAGTTTATCAGCTATTGCTTGTCTTAGTTCTGGATATCCTGGTACTGGAGAATAAAAAGTATATCCATCATCAATGGCTTTTTTTGCAGCATCTTTTATGTGTTGCGGGGTCTGAAAATCTGGTTCTCCTACGCTTAAGCTAATCACTTTATGTCCTTGCGACGCCAGTTCTCTAGCTTTTTTTGTCATGGCTAAAGTTTCTGATTCAGACAATGCGTTTAATCTATCTGATAGTAATTGAACCTTTGTTGTTGTTTCCATTATTTGCTAATTATTATATAAATTGATATTAATGATCGTGAATGTATTTAAGCACGAAATATGCTAAAATTTCACAAAAATAGAGAATAGAAAATTAGGATACTATAGAATAGGTTAGATTATTTTTAGGCTATCTGTGGTAAAAAGAGATTAGTAGATTCAACCAACTTTTTTTTGAAATCATCTATAATTATTTCTGATTATTAATCAGTAAAAGTTTTATAATTCTTAAAAAAATACAATGATAAACATTAGGTATGTTATTGATTTAGTTCAATTCTCGAGTTTTAAAAACCAAGTTTATTTTTTTTGAAATACCATTTTATTCAGTTATTTAAGTTTTTTTTTATTAATTTTTTTTTTAATTATCGATAATTGTGTTAAAATTGTAAATAAAAATTAAATTTAGTTAAATCTAAATATAATCATATTGTATATTATATATAAGTTATTTATATGCCTAGATATGATAATTATTGAACTAAAGCATCGTTGAGCCAAACTAAAATAATAAAACGAACTTTCTAATGCCTTTAGATAATTCAAGCCTTACAGATAAAGTAACTCAAAAATTGAGAGACGCTATTATTAATTTAGAATATCTTCCTGGAGAACATTTGACTCAAGCCATTATATCTAAAAAGTTTGGGGTTAGTCATATTCCTGCAAGGGAAGCTTTAATGAAACTAGAAAACGAAGGTTATGTAAAACAACTCCCTTACCGTGGAGCTATAGTTGCACCATTTTCAAGTTCTGAGCTGGACGATATCCTTCAAATTAGAATAGTACTCGAGCAACTGGTAATAAAAGAAGCAATTATAAATTGTAACCAAGAAGTCATTAACAAGCTTGAAAAAAGTATTGTGAAAATTACTTCTACCAAAAACCCCATTGTTTTAACAAAAGCACATAACGAATTTTATAATACCTTTTTTCATATTCCTTCTAGACCATATTGGATGGAATTATATCAGCATAGTAATCATAGATTATTTAGATATTTTGGTGTTTATTTGAAAACAACCATCCCAAGTCAAATGGATAATGTTCCTTCGTATCAACAAATATTAGAGAGCATTAAAAAAAATAACATAGATAAAACATTGGAACTCTTCAAAGAACGATACATTGCTGTGATTGATATTATTAAACTCGGAATTCAATCATTTTAATAGTTTAATTATAATTCGAGAGCTTGAATAATTTTTTACTCGTCAAAATTTGATGCTTATTTTTTTGTCTTTAAACGAAAAATTCCTTTTAATTTAATTATTTACCCTTCTCGAATACCTTAAAAATCATGTTTTTACAAAGTTTAAACATTAATTAAATTATTAATATTCAATACTTTATTTTCCTGTTTTTATAGATTAGTCTATTAAGAAGCAATTTATTTTTAATATTTATTTGTATCAAAATTATCAAAGTATCGTAAAACCCCTATAATTATTCAAATATTGATTAATACAAATTGAATATATTTACTATGAAGAAATTAAAACTAATCATTGTATTTTTATGTTATTTAATAACATATAATTCATTTTCAGCAAATTACTACTGGGTAGGTGGTAGTGGTAATTGGTCTAATTTTGCCACCCACTGGGCTACTACTTCGGGTGGAGCTGGTAGGCATACTCAAGTTCCCATCTCTACAGATGATGTGTTCTTTGATGCTAATTCTTTTACTGGAAATGGGCAAACAGTTACTATTAATACCAATGCTGTTTGTAGAAATATGAATTGGACTAACTCTGGAGCTACTTTCTCTGGAGCAACTAATGGACCTGCTTTTGCTGGAACTTTTAATATTGAGATTTTTGGAGATTTGATTCTTGATAATAGAATGAGAGATGTTCCATTTCAAGGTGTCTTAAGGATGTTATCTACTGGTGCTGCAACTATAGATGCTAAAGGGGTAAGATTTACCCATTTTACTTACGATTCAAAAATAAGATTTGAAAATTCTGGTACTTGGACATTTACCTCAAGTTTTTATTGTATTGGTGCACTTGAACATGTACAAGGAACTGTGAATCTTGGTGTCCTTAACCATACATTTGGATACTATTTCAGACAAGGTAGTTCAAATGCCACCTTGAATATGAATTCCAGCACTGCCACTTTTGTTGGACCAGGGAGATTAGCTTTCTCAACTAGTTTTTGGGAAGTAGATAATGGCACTACTAATTATACTTTGAATGCTGGAACTTCTACAATCGTTCTAGATTTTCAGAATGTAGAACCATTTTGGGCTCAAGCTACACAGGGGAGAGCAATTTTTTATGGTCGGGGATTGGTATACAATAATATAACAAGTACTGCAAATACTTTTCTTGAATTTAGGGGTAATAACACGGTGAATAACTTTACAATTAATGGTAAAGCATATATAGATGGAAACAACACTATTCAAAATAGGATGGAATTAGCTAAAGGCTATGAATATGAATTTAATGGAAATAGTACACAAACGTTTAGCGGTGGGGCACGTATTTTAGCGGTTGGGGATTGCCAAAATTATGTTTATATATTATCTAGGAGTTTACAAAGTGCTAATAAGGCAAATTTCACCGCAGCATCTTGGGCGGGGAGTACTATAGATTATGCCATTATTTTTAACACACGTTTTACAGTAGGAATTACTGCTACCAACAGTGTTGATAATGGTTTAAATTCAGGAATAACTTTTCCGGCACAAACTGTAGTAAGCAATTTTTGGCGTGGAGGCAATGGGGACTGGAATGATGCCACCAAATGGTCTACAGGATGTGTGCCTACACCCAATGACAATGTGTTCTTTGATGCCAGTTCGTTTACCGCTCCAGGTCAGAGAGTTACAATAAGCACCAAAAATGCTTATTGTAGAAATATGAATTGGACTGGTGCTACGAATAACCCAGAACTTATAAGTACTGGATTATTAGGTGTATCATTAAATATACATGGTTCGCTTACTTTCATTCCTGCAATGACTAACTCATTATTAAAACCAACCAATTTTTGGGGAAGTGGGGCAGGTAATCAAATTACCAGTGCGGGGCAAACATTTAAAAATCCGATTTATTTTAAAGGAACAGGCACCTACACATTGCAAGATGCATTGGAAGTTGCAGGTGTTCTTACCGATGTTAATACTGGAGTGTTATATTTTAATTCAGGCACCTTAACCACCAACAACCAAACTGTAAAAGTAAGACGATTTCAGTCACGTGACAATGGTGTGGCTAAAACATTAAATATGGGAAGTTCTGTATTTACCATAAATAATAATCTTAGTGACGGTACTTGGGATAACTATGTGTGGTGGGCAGATCCAGCTAACATGACCATAGATGCGGGTACATCTACTATAAATGTGGATAATGATGGATTATTAGGTACAACTAGATTTAAGGGAGGAAATGGATTTACTTATTACAATCTAAATTTTCAAGATGTAGAAAATGAACCAGAAATTGATGATGAGAATGACAATACACGTTTCAGAAGTGTTACGTTTGCTGGCAATGGAAAAATTTCTTCTACCATTAATATAACTCATCCATCGGTAGCAAGTCAAATTGTTTTTTCGGCAGGTAAGACTTATAAAATTGAAGCAGGTAGAACTGTAAATTTGGCTGCTAATGCTGTATTATTGGCAAACGGAACCTGTTCAAATTATATTAATATTCAGTCTACAACTACTAGTCAAGCATTTTTTTCAAAGACTGGAGCAGCGGTAAATTTAAGTTTTGTTACTATTCAAAATATAGGAGTTGGTACCGTGGTATTTAACGCCAATCCTGGGCTAGATTTAGGGGGGAATTCAGGTTGGACATTTGTAAATCCTGTAGGAAGAACACTTTATTGGGTCGGTGGAACTGGAAATTGGAATAACCCTAATAACTGGTCTTTAAGTTCTGGTGGTGCACCTGGTGCTTGCCCCCCAACTTTGGTAGATGATGTAAATTTTGATGCGAATTCTTTTACAGCAGCTGGGCAAACGGTTACTATAAATGTGAATCCTGCAAGTTGTAAAAGCATGAACTGGACAGGAGCTACCAATAATCCATCATTAGTAAGTACTGATTCTCCAATGAATGCATTGAGTATTTATGGTTCATTGACTATGATAAGTAATATGAATATCAATAATTTTAGAGGAGAACTTAGTTTTAGAGGGGGAGGGGTAAATACCATCACTAGTGCAGGAAGAGTATTTGGAAATCCATACATCAACTTCAATTCTGGAACAGGTACTTATACAATGAATGATGATTTTACTACTACTACTGAAGATAGATATGGTAGAGTAAATCTAGTGTCTGGAACATTGAATACCAATGGAAGAAAAATGTTTTGGAATGGATTTAATGCTAGAAGAAGATGGAATGATAATATTATTTTTACAGCACCTAGAACATTGATTTTAGGGAATTCTAGAGTAGATATATATGGAAGAACAATACATGAAGATTGGGATTTAAGTGGAGCAAACACTTCATTTAATGCAGGTACGTCAAATATCTTTTTACCTGCCAGAACTGGCGGACTTAATCAAGTTTCTAGAATGGGGAATTTTACCTATAACAATGTAAGCACTGTGGCTTTAGATCCAGCTAATTCTAGAATTATAATAGAGGGTAATTCAACTTTTAATGATTTAAGATTATTCTCTGCTACTACTATCACAGGAAATAATACAGTAAATGATACCATGTATTTTCATCAAGGTTATAATTACACTTATACCGCAGGAACAACTCAAACCTTTAGTGCAGCGAGTAGAATATTGGCCATAGGAACAAGTACAGATAAGATATTGATTCAATCTTCTTCATCTAGTCCTATATTTTTTGTTAAGCCAGCAGGTATTGTTTGTACATTTAATGCAAATATTAGATATAATAGTGCTTCTGGTGGAGCAATATGGTCAGTTGGTGAAGGCCCAAATTTACAACCTTTTAAAGTTGATAATCCAGGTTGGGATGATACTCCATTTGAAGCCCCAGGTAGTGTTACACTTTCTGGTAATACCAATGTTTGTGCAAATACTTCTACTAACTTGACTTTTACCCTTACCCCTGCATACCCCAAAGTTATTACTTATACCGATGGAATCACAAACTTTACTACAGGTGCAATTAATTCTTCTCCTTTAGTTATACCAGTATCTAGTGCTACTACAAGAACTTACAGCATTGTTTCAGTAGATGTTAATGTATGTGTTACTGGCCCCGTAGCAACAAGTGGAACAGCTACTGTAAACATAATTGTTCCACCTGCAATTACTACTCAACCCTCGAATAATAATATTTGTAGTGGTGGTAATGCAATATTTACCGTTACCGCATCAGGAACAGCACTTACTTATCAATGGAGAGAGAATGGAGTAGATATAATTGATGGGGGAATATATAGTGGTGCTACTTCAGCTTCTCTTACTTTGACTGGTGCAACTGTAGCAAGAAATTATACAGTAGTTGTAACTGGTTCTTGTGGAACTGCTACATCTAATGTTGCTTCACTTACATTTAAGCCTAGCCCACTTATTACTAATACTTTAACCGCTCAGTTGTGTAGTGGAGGGACTACTAATATAAGTCTTACTTCAAATTTAGCTGGATCTACTTTTGCTTGGACTTCTGCACCAGTTGTAGGGATTACTGGAAATTCAAATGGAAATGGAACTCCTATTAGTCAGTTGCTTAATAATTCTACCAATACTCCCATCGATGTTACTTATGTGGTTACACCTAGCAATGATGGCTGTTTGGGTACCCCTTCTAATGTAGTAGTTACAGTCAATCCTATTCCTACTATTTCTAATTCACTATTACATTCAATATGTAGTGGTCAGACTACCTCGATTAATTTAACAAGTCCAGTAGCTGGAGCAACATTTGCTTGGACATCAGCAGCTGTAACTAACATTACTGGAAACGCTAATGGAAGTGGAAATACCATCAGTCAGACTTTAACAAATTCTACTAATGCTTCAATTAATGTAACTTATGTTGTTACTCCCTCTGCAAATACATGTTTAGGAACAAGTGCAAATGTTGTTGTAACAGTAAATCCTATACCTACAATTACTAACGCCCTTACTGCTAATGTCTGTAGCGAATCATCTACAAACATAGCACTTACAAGCAATGTAGGAGGTGCTACATTTTCTTGGACAAGTGCAGCGGTGGTAAATATTACAGGAAATGCAGCAGGGTCTGGAAATACTATTGCCCAAACATTGACCAATAGTACTAATAATAATATTGATGTTACCTACGTAGTTACTCCTAGAGCAAATACATGTGATGGAACTGCTTCGAATGTTGTTGTTACTGTGAAGCCCAAACCTACAGTTACTAATCCACTTACTTCTGTGATATGTAGTGGAGAGCCTACAGCAATTTCATTAACTAGCGGAGTTGCTGGAACAACTTTCTCATGGGTAAGCGCTCCTGTTGGTAATATTTCAGGAAACTCTAATGGAACAGGAAATACAATAATCCAAACCTTGACAAATGGAACAAATGTAGCAATAAATGTGAGCTATGTGATAACACCAACTGCTAACTTTTGCTCTGGAAATACAAGTAATTTAGTTCTTACTGTAAATCCAAAACCAAGTATAAGTAACAGTTTGGTTGCATCAATTTGTAGTGAATCTAGCACTGCAATTAATCTAACAAGTACTGTGCTTGGTTCTACTTTTGCTTGGACTTCAGCACCTATAGCAGGAATAAGTGGTAATCTAGACGGAACAGGAAATACGATTAGTCAGACTTTAACAAATTCTACTAATGCTTCAATTAATGTAACTTATATTGTTACCCCTACTGCCAACTCTTGTATTGGAAATGCATCTAGCATAATAGTTACTGTCTTACCCAAACCAAATGTTTCTAATAGTCTTACAGCATCTATATGCAGTGGTAACTCTACCAACATAAATCTTACTAGTAATGTAACTGGAACTACCTTTGCTTGGACAACCTCAGCTGTTGCAGGAGTATCAGGAAATTCTAATGGTTCTGGAGGTTCTATAGTTCAAGGCTTAACCAATACCACATCAAGTGCTATAGATGTAGTCTATCAGGTTACCCCAACAGCTAATTCTTGTTCTGGGAATGCTGCCAATGTAGTAGTTACCGTAATTCCTAGACCAACGATTACCAATCCTCTTGTCGCTGATATTTGCAGTGGAAGTGCTACAGCAATAAATCTAACAAGTAATATTACTGGTGCTACTTTTACATGGACCTCACCATCTGTTACTAATATTACAGGTAATAGTAATGGTAATGGTAATGCAATTTCTCAAACATTAACCAATGCTTCTAATTTGGTTGTTACCGTTAATTATTTAGTAACTGCTACGGCAAATACTTGTGCTGGAAACCCAACTAATATAGCAGTTTCTGTCAATCCAACACCGAATGTAACATCTGCAAACGCATATTCTATATGCAGTGGAAACACTACAGCGATTAATCTTACCAGTGATGTGGTTGGAGCTACATATACTTGGACTTCTTCACCTGTGGTTGGAATTGTTGGAAATGCTGATGGAAGTGGTTCTGCTATCAACCAAGGTTTAAGTAATAATACAGATGCCCCAATAAATATAATTTATAGTGTTACTCCCACGGCTAATTCTTGTTTAGGAAATATTCAAAATATAACTGTAACAGTAAACCCTAGACCGTCTTTAACCAATAGTTTGGTTGCTGATATTTGTAGCGGAGGTACTACCAATATTTCCTTATCAAGCAATGTTTCAGGAGCTACATTTACTTGGACAAGTGCAGCAGTAGTTGGTATATCAGGTAATTCAAATTCAAATGGAGCTTTAATTGCCCAAACTTTGACAAATAGTACTTCAAATCCTATTGATGTTAATTATTCAGTTACAGCCACTGCTAATAACTGCCCTACTTCTCCACCTACAAATATCATTGTAACAGTAAACCCTATTCCTACTTTAAATTCTGCAACCAACTTTACCATTTGCAGTGGTGAGACAACAAACATTCCTTTGACTTCTTCTACAGCTGGGGCGACTTTCAGTTGGACAAGTCCAGCCGTAGTAAACATCTCTGGTAATTCAAATGGTTCTGGGAATAATATTTCTCAACAAATAGACAATAATGCCAAAACAAGTATAAATGTAGTTTATACCGTAACTCCTACTGCTAATCTATGTTTGGGTGTAGCTTCTAATATAACAGTTTTAGTAAGACCCATTCCTACAATTACTCGTGTTTTAAAAGACAGTATATGTTCTGGAAGCACTACAAATACATTATTGACAAGTGATGTTGCAGGTGTTACTTATTCTTGGACCACTCTTCCTGTAGCAGGAGTTTCAGGAAATTCTAATGGTACTGGTAATCCCATAGCTCAATCATTAACAAATACAAATTCTGTAAATTCAACGGTAACGTATTCTGTTACTCCTATAATTGCCACTTGTAATGGAACGCCTTCAGATATAATTGTTACAGTATATCCTACTACTGTTGCTGGTTCTGTTTCGGGAGGAACTTCTATATGTGAAGGGTCTTCAAGTAATCCATTGTTATTAACAGGCAATACAGGCTCTGTTCAAAGATGGGAATTTTCAGTAAGCCCATTCTCAAGTTGGACAGCAATTGCATTTACAGGAACAGCATATACTTCTCCAAACTTAACACAAACAACAAGATTTAGAGCTGTTATAGCTAGTGGATTATGTAGTCCTTCAAATTCAGGCTTTACAGAAGTTGTTATTATTCCGGGTAGCGTGAACACAGGTTCGATGTCTAATGGAGGCACTATTTGTGCAGGTAGTTCTGCAAATATACTCAACCTTTCAGGTTATACAGGCACTTTTATTAGATGGGAAAAATCAGTAGCTCCATTTTCGACTTGGGATTTAATCAATAATATTACTGATAGCTACTCACCTGGAGTATTAACTGAAACTACTAGATTTAGAGCTATACTTACCTCTGGTTCATGTGCATCTGCTAATTCTCCAGAAGCTATAGTTGTGGTAAATACTCAACCTATTATTACCACCCAACCTATTGCTCCACTTCCAATATGCGAATCTGCAGGAGATGATGTTTTTTCTGTTACAGCTACAGGAACAGCACTTACTTATCAATGGAGAGAGAACGGTGTAAATATTACCAATGGTGGTATTTATAGTAATGCAACTACCAATACACTTACTCTTATAAATCCACCTTTATCAATCAATGGTAGAAGTTATGATGTGGTGATTACAGGTACTTGTGGGTCGATTACCTCAAATGCAGTAGTAGCAACTATAAATGCTGAGACAAGAATTGTTTCTTCTCCACCTAATCCTACTATAGTTTGTGAAGGCTCAGGAACTACTTTTGCTGTTATTGCTACTGGAACGAATCTTACCTATCAATGGAGAGAGGATGCTAATGATTTAACTAATGCTGGTATATATAACAATGTAAACACAAGTGTTTTATCCTTAGCTGCAACTACACTTGCTATGAATAATAGAAATTATGACGTATTAGTTACTGGTACTTGTGGCAATGCAACATCTTCACAAGCCATATTAAAGGTGAATCAACTTACAGTTGTTAGCAACCAACCTATAAACCAGACAATCTGCGAAGGTATAGGTACAACATTTACTATAGACGCTAATGGAACAAATTTAGGTTATCAGTGGAGAGAAAACGGAAATATCCTTTCTGATAATGGAATCTTCTCTGGAAGCAATACTTCCACCTTGGTATTGTCAAGTACAAGTTTATTAATGAATAATAACAAATATGATGTGCTAATCACAGGTACTTGTGGTAATATTACTTCCTTACAAGCCAATCTTGCTGTTAATGCTTTGACCAATATAATGGCACAACCTTTAGATAAAACAATCTGTGAGGGTTTGGCCACAACATTTGAAGTAAATGCGACTGGCTCAGGGCTTAGCTATCAATGGAGGGTAAATGGGGTTAATATTTCCAATTCTGGTGTGTATAGTGATGCAAATACTCCTATTCTTCAGATAAGTAGTGGAGCTCAATCTTTCAATGGAAATCAATATGATGTTGTCATTACAGGATTATGTAGCAATGCTTCTTCTTCAAAAGCATTATTATCTGTAAGTAATTCCGTAGTTATTTCTAGCCAACCTATCAATGATACGGTATGCTCTGGGGGATTGGCTAACTTTAATGTTGTTGCAAGTGGTTCTGGACTTAGTTATCAATGGAGAGAAAATGGCATCAATATATCAAATAATGCCACTTTCTCTGGTGCTACTAGTAATTCATTAAATATAAATTCTCCGGACATCAGTTTTGATGGTAGAATTTATGATTTAGTCATTAATGGAACATGCGGAAATAATACCTCGACTTCCGCAAATTTGGTTGTAAAATCACTTTCAGGAATCATAAATCAACCTAATAATCTAACCATTTGCGAGGGTAATAATGCTTCTTTCTCCATTAATGCTGGAGGAGTAAATATAACTTATCAATGGAAAGAAAATGGTAATATTCTTGCAGATGGTTTAAATTATTCAGGAACAAATACCAATCAATTAACTATAAATAATGTTTCTAACCCATTTAATAATAGAAGGTATGAAGTAGCTATTACCTCAAGCTGTGGTAACCTTAACTCTTCTCTTGCAACTTTAACTGTAAATTCAAATCCATCAATTTCTGCTCAACCCAGAGATACCACTATATGTAATGGTCAAAATGCGGTTTTCTCAGTAAATGCATCTGGTACGGGGCTTCAATATCAATGGGCAGCTGATGGTAATAATATTGTAGGAGCTACTAATGCTAGTCTGACAGTATTGAACGCTACTACTTTATTAAATGCAGTAAAATATAGGGTTGCTATTAATGGAACATGCGGAAATCTCAACTCTAATGAAGCGACTCTGACTGTAAATCCTAGCACCGTAATCAATCGTCAGCCTAATAATGCAATTATTTGTGAAAATTCAGATACATTGTTCACTATTAATGCAACTGGTACAAACCTTAGTTATCAATGGAGAAAGAACAATACCAATATTTTATCTGAGACAAATGATACGATAAAAATAGTCAATGCATTGTTATCATCTAACAATGATGAGTATGATGTAATAGTATCTGGTACTTGCGGTAACGTTACTTCTTCAAAAGCAAGATTAACCATCAATAGAAACACTAGGATAGAATCACAGCCGATAAATACAGAAGTTTGCCAAGGAGCAAATGCTAATTTCTTAGTGTCTGCTTCAGGAACAAACCTTAGCTATCAATGGAGAGAAAATGGTAACACTATAAATAACCAAACCAATACATCAATTACTATTATTAACACCAATATTGCCCAAAACAACTCTCTTTATGACCTAGTAGTTACTGGTGCTTGCGGTCAAGTAATTACTAATAAAGCTAGATTAACTGTAAATCAGAACACCACTATCACAGCCAATCCTCAAGGACTTATAGTATGTGAAGGAACAAATGCTTTATTTAGTGTAGCAGCTTCGGGAACAAATGTGACTTATCAGTGGAGAGAAAATGGGGTGAATCTTCAAAGTCAAACTACCCCTTCTTATACCCTTGTTGCAGCAAATCCTAATCAATCTAGCAATAGGTATGATGTAATAGTAAGTGGATTGTGTGGTAATTTGACATCAAGTGTAGCTAACTTAATTGTGAACAGAAATACCTTTATTACCCTACAACCCAAAGATACTATAGTGTGTGCTGGTGTTCCTGTAAGATTTAGCTCACTCGCTACTGGCAGCAATTTAGGGTACCAATGGAGAGTTAATGGTCAGTTTCTACTTGGCGAAAATGCTCCAATCTTGAATATTGCGAATACCAACATCAATCAAAACAATAATAAATATGAAGTAGTAATCAGCGGAACTTGCGGAAACATAAATTCTACTATAGCAACCCTTACAGTAAATGCTAACGCCATTGCTGGTAATCTTAATGGTGCAGGAATCTTCTGTGAAGGAACTTTAACTAATGATTTGAGATTGATAGGTCATGTTGGTGCAATATCACGCTGGGAATCATCTGTAGCTCCTTTTAATAATTGGATTACAATTTCAAATACCACAAGCTCACAAAATATAAGCAACTTAACAACTACAACTCATTTTAGAGCTATAATCCAAAGTGGCACTTGCCCTATAGCAATTACTGCACCTGCAATTGTAGAAGTTCAAAGCAAACCCACTATAGCAGATGCCGGACTTGATCTTGTTCTCTGCGATAAAGAGACATTCATTAAAGCCAACATTCCTTCAGTTGGTCAGGGAAGATGGTCTATAATTAGTGGTGCCGATGGAATAATTGCAGATGAAGCAAATCCACAATCTTATTTCTCAGGCAGAGAAAACACTACTTATAAGTTGCGTTGGACCATTACTAATGGTATTTGTAAAGCAAGTCAAGATTCTATCAATATAGAATTTAGAGGAGTAGTAAAAGCAAAAGCTCCAGCGGATACTACAATAAAAATAAGAAGGTCAATTGAATTAAAAGCTTCTGGAAGTACTAACTATTCATGGTCTCCAGCTGCATATTTAAGTAATCCAAATATTAGCAATCCAATAGCAAAACCAGATGTTACCACTACATATATTGTTACTGTTAGCGATGATTTTGGTTGTTTTTCTTCAGATACTGTTGTGATTACTGTGGACGACAATATCTCAATCAAAATACCTAATACATTCTCTCCGAATAGCGACAATGAACATGACTTCTGGATTATTGAAAATGCAGAATACTACCCGCAAGCTTCCCTTGACATTTTCAATAGATGGGGGCAAGTGATTAGAAATATCAGAGGAGGTGAAAATATGAAGTGGGATGGAAAAAACAATAATGGTGCAGATATGGAGGTAGGTACTTACTTCTATATATTCAAAGAGGATAAAGAAGATTCTGGAACAGCAAATTCTATAACGATTGTTAAATAATCGTTATAGAATTTAAAATACACAATCACACAATACCTCTTTGCTCGTCTCTCCTGACTTATAATCTGGTTTACTTACTTCTTTTATATATATAATTTTTAGCTGGTAAATCTGTTGATTGGGCTTACAGCCTTGATTCCAAGACTTGATTAACCATTGACAATACTTAGGTCGAAAGATGTTTTGACTTACAAATAAAATATTTTCTTGGTATTTTCTCCATCTATCATTCTTTACCTTTGATACCACTGACTCAGGTTTATTATAGTTGATCACATTACCTTGATTATAAATATCAATTTGCTTCTTTTCTTGAATCGTAGTTCCTTCAAAAATAAACCATCCATCATCACGAAATACAATAGGTGCAAACATTCCCCATCGTTGATCAATTCTTAAGAATTCTACTATAGGATTAAAAATGTTTAAAAATTTTATTTCATATTCTCCTACTCCTTCATAATTTTTATAAGTACTTAAAAATAGAAGAAACCCTAGACACCAAGTGATAAGTGTGTTTTTTAATTTTACGTTTTTATTATAATAGCCAATATTATTGTCCTTGGGTGGAATAGTAAAATAATGAGCTATTTTATTAATGAGCCCAAACCTTGCAAAATTGCTAATTCTTACAATCCATTTAGTATTCCAAAATTCTTCAGGAGCTAAGCCTACTAATGCACATATGGAAACTAAAGGGAATATTCCTACAAATAATGTACTGCTAATACCAATGTGTAGCCCAATAATTATAAGGAGGAATAAGTATCTGAAATAATTACTCACCAATGGAATAAAAAGAACAAATGGCAGAACAAGCTCTATATAATAAGTGATAAAAGTTAATGTTTGTAGTAAAGTATAATTTGTGGATAGCCATTTTCCTAGTGGAAGCACTATCATGTCTAATTGATAAGCATAATAAAGTGCAGAAAAATCTTTTGTCCAATCAGCACCATTTTTCAGTAAAGCAGAAAAAAAGTACATCGAAAATACTAAGAAAATATAGCCAGCCGTGGCGATAGAGCTAAACTTTTTCTCAGACTGATGACTATTGGTTAATTTGCTGTCTATTGAAAAGTGATTTCCCCAAGGAAGAAAAATGCCCCAAAATAGTAGCATTCTCAATAAATCATCTGCCCCTTGATGTACTAAGTGATTTCGATTATGAAGAGAAACTAGCAATATCCAAGCGAATAAACTACTCCAGCGTGTCTTGTATCCTAATAACAAACTCAAGGCAGCAACAATATGAATGGCGAATACTACTCCAATCAAAAAGGGAGAATTAAATATATTATAAATAGAAAAATACGAGGGCAACCAACCATATTGAAATAGTAATTCTAGAGGCAATACACCTCTGTCGCTATAATGTGCTTCTAAATCTGTACTTCTTATCAATAAATCAATCAATAAACACAATGCAACAGCTATACGCATAGCAGAAACAGATTTATTAGATAATATAAATGGATTGTCAAAATATTTTTTCAATATCATAATCTTGAAAATTTGTGAATTGTAAATACAATCTTAATTATTTTTTAGGATTATTACAGAACAAAAACATTCTATGTAACTATATAAATAGAAAATAGTAAGAAGCCATAAGTAAATAAATTATGAAACATCATCAAGAAAAAATACCTACAAAAATATATCAAGACTCTGACTCAGCTTCTGTGGCTGTAGCTTTAGAAATTGTATCACTTATCAATAAAGCAGCTAAATCAAACAAGAAATTTATCCTAGGGCTAGCTACAGGCTCAACACCCACTAGAGTTTATTTAGAGTTGATATCATTAAATAAGAAAAAAAAGGTAAGCTTTAAGAATGTCATTACTTTTAATTTGGACGAATATTTCCCTATGCCAAAGGAGTCATTACAAAGTTATGTGCGATTTATGCATGAACATCTTTTTGACCATATTGATATTCTTCCTGAAAATATAAATATTCCTGATGGAACTAGTCCAAAGCATAAAGTACAGTCCTATTGTCTAGAGTACGAAAAGAAAATCGAACAATTGGGTGGTATAGATTATCAGCTTCTTGGAATAGGTAGAACAGGGCATATAGGTTTTAATGAACCAGGTTCTGGGGAAGATACATTCACTAGGCTTATTACACTAGACCAAGTCACACGATTAGATGCCGCAAGCGATTTCTTCGGTGAAGAACATGTGCCTAACAAGGCTATCACTATGGGCGTAGGCACCATATTGAAAGCAAAGAAAATAGTAATGATGGCTTGGGGAGAAGGGAAAGCGAATATTATTAAAAAAGCAGTAGAAGGCGAAGTAACGCTACAAATACCCTCATCATTTTTGCAAAAACACCATAATTCAGAAGTGATTTTAGACGAGGCGGCAGCATCAGAGCTTACAAGGGTAAAAACGCCTTGGTTGGTAAAATCATTAGAATGGAACAATGAAAAATTAATCATAAAAGCTGTAGTTTGGTTAAGCCAAAATTTGCAAAAGCCCATTTTAAAATTAACAAACAATGATTATATGGAGCATGGCATGGGCGATTTGATTACAGAAAAGGGAAACGCTTATCAATTAAATATCAAAGTCTTTAACCAACTTCAACAAACAATTACTGGCTGGCCAGGAGGTAAACCTAATGCAGATGATAGTCAGAGACCAGAAAGAGCCAAACCTTTCCCCAAAAAAGTCCTTATATTTAGCCCCCACCCAGATGATGATGTAATTTCAATGGGAGGAACTTTCCTAAGGCTTGTTGAGCAAGGACATCAAGTGCATGTTGCCTACCAAACTTCTGGAAACATAGCTGTATTTGACGACGATGCTATCCGATTTGCTGATTTTGCAAATGATTTTAATAAAATTTTTAATCTTGAAGAAAACAACAAAGCCAATAAGTTATATGATAAAATGGTAAGCGCTTTAAAGAAAAAGAAACCTGGCGAAATAGACAGTAAAGAAGTCATGCAAATCAAAGGATTAATAAGAAAAGGAGAAGCTAAGTCTGCTTGTAGATATGTTGGTATTACAGACGAGCAAATACATTTTCTGGATTTACCATTTTATGAAACCGGAACTGTAAAGAAAAAACCTATTAGCCAAGCAGATGTTGATATCATTGTAAAACTATTGAAAGAAATAAAACCACATCAAATCTATGCAGCTGGAGACCTATCAGATCCTCATGGCACACATAGAGTATGTCTTGCAGCGATCTTTGCCGCCATAGAACAACTGAAAAATCAAACGTGGATGAAAAATTGTTATGTATGGCTTTACAGAGGGGCTTGGCAAGAATGGGAAATAGAAAACATTGAAATGGCAGTTCCTCTCAGTCCAGAAGAATTGATGAAAAAAAGAAAGGCTATATTTAAACATCAATCTCAAAAAGATGCAGCACTTTTCCCTGGAAATGATAAGCGTGAATTTTGGGTTAGGGCAGAAGATAGAAATCATGCAACAGCTGCTGCATACAATAATCTAGGACTTGCAGAATATGAGGCAATAGAAGCTTTTGTGAGATATAAGTTTTGAAAATTTCTAAAAAAAGTAAACTAATTAAGAACCAAAATTATTAAATTAATTAAAAAACAAAACATGAAACATACTGGGGAAAAAATAATAGGAACGATGCTTTGTGCTTTATGTACATATGCAAACCTTGTTGCACAGCCAACAACAATTAAACTGAGCAATCAGATTATAGGAGAAAGCAAAGGAATAGGAATGAATATTGAATTCATGCAAACACCTACCTGGCAAACTTCACCATTAATGCTTAACAAGTTGCCTTTTGGAGTTTTTGAGCAAGATTTTAATTCACCATCAGGACTGAATTCTTTGCCAGAAGTTGATACATGGAAATTTTCAAATGGAAGGGTATCGGCTGATAAGACTTCCCCTTTTCAAGGATTACAGTGCATGAAGTTTGTCTCTAATGGTTCAAACGGGCTTATCTCATGTCAATCACAATTTTTCTTTCAAAGCACAGCAAACCACGTGATTAGTTTTGCTATAAAAGCAGGAGCTGATTTCAATGGAACGGTAAATATTGAATTGAGGAACTCTTATTTTGGAAATCTCAATTTCCTAACTTCTCCTAATATAACCCTTACAAAAGATTGGGTAGTCTATAAATATACTTTCAAAGGAGAAATCAATCAAATGATGGACCGTGTAAATATTAATGTAAAAGGTGCTGGTACAGTATTTTTTGATGATGGTAAAATTTATACAGAAGGTGATGATAGGGGCGATAAATTTTCTAAGCATGTAATGGAAAAATTGAAGGAATTTTCTCCAGGATTATTAAGATGGGGAGCTATTCCTGCAAATTTCTATAGCTTTAGCTCTAGCACAGGTCTAGGTGCGCCCAATAGATTCACTTATGGTGACTGGTTTAAAATCTGCCAAGAATTGAA
This sequence comes from Cytophagales bacterium, assembly GCA_004294225.1. Lineage (GTDB taxonomy): Bacteria > Bacteroidota > Bacteroidia > Cytophagales > Cytophagaceae > REBA01. The sequence continues at coordinate 118,038 of REBA01000012.1, forward strand.
TGCAATACCAGATATTTGCGTAGGAGTAGATTATAAAACTGATTTTGTAGATTCGAGAGATGCAACTTTTAAAGCTTTTGCAGAATATTTTACTGGAGATAACACAACTACTGGTGGTAAAATAAGATTGTCAGAAGGTTTCACTCAGCCACTTATTCAAAATGCTAAAGAGCTTATCATTGAGCTAGGTAACGAGGTTTGGGGAGGTGCTACTCATGGGGCATCATTTTATAGTTTAGATGGACAAATTAGTGTAGATGAGTATATGAAATATGCAGATGGAGCTGTCAATGCATTAAACTCAGTGTCTACCTATGCTAATAATAAGAATAAAATTTCTGTGGTTTACAGTGGTTGGAGTGTTGGACCAGATACATGGAACCTAGGATTGATAAATAGGAGATTTAAAAGACCTGGCGATCAAATTGGCTTAAGTGGATATTTAGGAGGAAACAGTGCTTTGCCCAATGGAGTTCCATTGACTGACCCTACTAGTATAGATGCTCAAAGAGAGTATTATAAAAAAACAATTGGGAGTATACCTGCAAATAGCAAGAAAGCTAGAGATTTGCAATCAGCAACAGTAAGATCTCAAGGTAAAAATATGCCTTTTTTCTTTTACGAAGGCACCATGACTAATGAAGCGTATTATGGAAGAATGGGTCAAGCAGTTGTTTATATGGATTACATTCTTGAAATGATGAGAGAAGGTAGCTTGTCTTGGGGGGTTGCATTTAATTTTACAGGTGGTCAATATGCTTTGGTGTATAATGATAATGGACAGTTTAAGAATAAACCAATGTTTACTTTAGGTAGAGAATTTAATAAAAACGTAAGAGGGAGTATTCTTTCTACATCTGTGACCGGGCCAATGGATTCCCTTACCACAGGAGGAATCAAATATCCTAAAGTTGGACATATGATAACCTCACCAGATGGCAAATCTTTCTCGATGATTTTAACGAGCCGTGATTTTGAAAATGCTCAGAACGTAAAAATAGAATTACCAGTAGGTAAGGTATTTAGCAAAACAGCTACTGTTAGAACTATTACTTCTCCTAATTGGAATGTTGATAAGGAGTCTGAATTAAATATATCTACAACTACAATCAACGATTTTGATAGCAATAAATTGATTTCTATACCCAAGTTTGGTGTGGTAATAGTCAACTTTACAGGAAACCTTGATTTAGTGTTAAATAATGAGGAAAGAATAGATTATTTAGAAAAATTAGATGTACAGATTTATCCTAACCCTACACAAAGAATTGTAAATATTCAAGGTGCCATAAATCCTAATACTAAAGTATATAATTCATTAGGTCTTGAAGTAATGAATTCAAATTCTAATGCTTTAGATTTTAATGGATTAAGCAACGGTATTTACAACCTTATTATTAAAAGTGATAATAAAATCACAAAAGAAAAAGTGGTATTGATAGATTAAGTTGATTAGTTGAGAACATTAAAAAGCCACTAAATATTTATTTAGTGGCTTTTTAAATTAATAATTTAAATAAATCTATTATTAGCAAGTAATTATTCAACAACAATAGTTTGTCTGTAATTAGAGCTATTGCCATTCAGTTGCAAAATATATAATCCTTTTTTCAGGTCACTAAGATCAATTTTTTCTGTTTGACTAGTAACTTTGTTGGTAAATACTTCTCTACCTGTTACATCTAGTAGTATAATTTGTGAAAAATTATTATTTGCTAAATCAATATTAATTAAGTTTTTTGCTGGGTTTGGATACACCTTAACTCCATGTTGGTTGAATGAGTTTTCAATATCAGTTATGCTATTGTTTTGGAAAACCTCTATTTCTTTTAATCCCCATACACGTGCAGTTTGTCCACCCCAATTTACGCCAGAAATTCTTACTTGCCCTACAATTCTTATTCCTTTTGCAGAAATTGGTTTATCCCCAAAATAGACAATAGGACTTGTGTTCATATTTTTTTGTCCATTCCCATAAGGGTATTCAGGGAAATAACCATAATTCAAATCAGTCCAAGTTTGTCCATCCTGAGTAGTTTGTAATTTCATTCCATGACCTAAATAGAATTTTATTTCCATAGGATTATTGGGAGGTGTATAGTGTGTCAATTTGGCGGCTACAATATTTTTTTTCACTTCATCCCAAATTACTCCTGCTGCTTCAAAAGCATTAGGCGAGTCATCACTACCATTATTCAATAAGGCATCAACAAGTTTCCCATCATTTACAGCTGGAAAGCTTCTTCTAGTACTGTTAGCGCTATTAGAAGTCATACCAACCCACTCAAATCCATCTCCTTGAGGAGCTATATTTACTAAAGAGCTATTGTTGATATCTATAAATTTTATGCTAACAGGGCTAACATTCATTTGATCTTTATAGGCTATGGCTTTTACTAATCTACTTTGATCTACAGTGAATGTTCCTGAGTATTTTGAACTAGATTTTGAAGGTGTTGTCCCATCTGTGGTATAATAGATTTCTGCTCCAGAAGTTGAGGTTGATAATGATATTGTTCTGCTGTTTCCGTTGCCAGAAAAAGATATTTCAGGCTTTAAGACTGTGCTATTGAAGCTTGTGTATAATCCATCATCATACATTTTTAGTGCTGCCGCAATAGCATTCTTCCTGCCGTCAGATCTGCAACCACCAGCAACGATATTGTTAGTTTTAGGGTCTAGAATTCCATAAGAAGTAGTTACTTCACAGTGTAATAAAAAATAGTCTGTGCCAGATATGCAAATAGGAATGTTTTTATATCCAGGAAAATTATTTCTCCAATCATCTGGGTAATCGAAGGTTCTGTTTCCATTCGATTCACATCTAGGAAATGTATTATGCCTAGTAAGAAAAAAAGCAAAATTTATTTTGTCTTTATATTTAATTAAATCTGCACTCACAGAGGGAGCCTCCTCAATACAATATCCGCAATCTACTGTAGATTGGGTAATGATTAGAGGTTTGTCAGCCATTAAATCATTCAATGAGAATATGTTCCCCTCACAGTCTTGAAATATTCTGTCTGGAACATTTTGACCTTTGTATCTAGTATTTCCAAAAGGTGCAGTTTGTGCAAATAGTGCTTGTAAACATACAAGAAAACTAATGCTAAGTAGGGTTTTTTTCATATTTATAATTTTAGGGTTAATTTTAGTAACAATAATATTACAAATAATTTCAGTATATATCAAGAAAAAATTAGTTAATTAATTGATTTGCAAATATTTGATTTAATATATTTACTTTTAAGTCATTAATTGAATATGTTCTATAATCTTGATTGTAAATTTTTTATAAAAATTGTATAAAATAATATTTACGTTTAAAACTGTTAAAAAATATAAATCTAAGGCTGTAAATAAAATCAATTTTTGGGTTTTTATTAATATAATTTTAGATTTTAAAGGAAATATATTCAAGTAATAACTACAATAGCATTAAAAATATGAGATGGAAGATTTTTTGTAATCTTACATTCTCATATTGATTAATTTTTATAAAATAACATATATGCTAATGGTTATAAACTTGTCTTACATTTTTTCATTTATCAAAAGTAATCTATAATCCTCTCTGTGTTTTAACTTATCAAATTCTTAATCTTGAATTATTTTGACATAAAAAAGACGGCTAAATTATATATCTATCTAGCCGTCTTTTTTATGTCATTAACAAAGTAATTATTCAACAACAATAGTTTGTCTGTAATTAGAGCTATTGCCATTCAGTTGCAAAATATATAATCCTTTTTTCAGATCACTAAGATCAATTTTTTCAGTTTGACTAGTCAGTTTGTTGGTAAATACTTCTCTACCTGTAACATCTAATAGTATAATTTGAGAAAAATTATTGTTTGCTAAATCAATATTAATGAAATTTTTTGCTGGGTTTGGGTACACCTTAACTCCTTGTTCGTTGAACGAATTTTCAACATTTGTTATGCTATTGTTTTGGAAAACCTCTATTTCTTTTAATCCCCATACGCGAGCATTTCCACCACCCGCTCCCCAATTCACTCCTTCAATTTTTACCTGTCCTACAATTCTTATGCCTCTTGCAGAAATTGGTTTATCTCCAAAAAAAACAATAGGGTTTGTATTTTGGTTTATCTGATTAGATCCATAAGGGTATTCTGGGAAATGGCCGAAGTTTAGATTAGTCCAAGTTTGCCCATCTTGTGTAGTTTGTATTTCCATTCCATGACCTATATAATATCTTGGATCCGTAGGAGTGGTATGAGGTGTATGGTGCGTTAATTTAGCTGCTACAATATTGTTCTTTACTTCATTCCAAATAACACCTGCTGCTTCAAAAGCATTATCAGAGTCCCAATTACCATTGTTTAGCATAGCATCAACAAGTTTTCCATCATTTACTGCTGAAAAACTTTTCCTATTGCTGTTAGAACTATTTGAATTCATACCAACCCACTCAAAACCATCTCCTTGAGCTGCGATATTTACTAGAGCACTACTGTTGATTTCAATAAATTTATTGCTCACTGGGCTTACATTCATCTGATTTTTAAATGCTATGGCTTTTACTATTCTACTTTGATCTACAGTGAATGTTCCTGAGTATTTTGAACTAGATTTTGAAGGTGTTGTTCCATCTGTGGTATAATAGATGTCTGCACCAGAAGTTGAGGTTGATATTGATATTGTTCTACTGTTTCCGTTACCCGAGACAGCTATTGTGGGTTTCGAAACTGTACTATTGAAACTAGTGTATATACCATCAGTGTACATTTTTAGTGCAGCAGCAATTGCTTTTGCCTTACCATCTCCCCTACAACCACCATCAACGATTTTATTTGTTCTTGGGTCAAGAATTCCATAAGAAGTAGTTACTTCACAATGTAATAAAAAATATGCACCATCCCCAGAAAAACAAATTGGTATGTTTTTGTAACCAGGAAAATTGTTTCTCCAATCATTAGGGTAGTCCCAAGTTCTATTTCCATTTGAAGCACATCTAGGGAATGTATTATGATTTGAAAGAAAGAATGCAAAATTTATTTTGTCTTTATGTTTAATAATAGCATCACTTACTTCAGGAGCTTCGTCAACGCAATAACCACAATCTACTGTCGATTGGAAAATAATTAATGGTTTGTCGGCCATTAAGTCATTTATCGAGTAGTTGTTTCCTTCGCAGTCATGAAACATTCTGTCTGGAACTGTTTCTCCTTTATATCTGGTGTTTCCAAATGGTGGAGTCGGATTTTGTGCATAGAGAACTTGTAAACTAACAAGTAAACTAATGCTAAGTAGGGTTTTTTTCATGTTTGTAATATTATGGGTTAATTAATATTTACAATAGTACAAATTTTTATATTTTATTCCAATAAAAAAATGAATTAATTAATTGATTTTTAAATATTTAATATATTTTATTACTATTAGATTTATATTCAAAAAAAGTATAGAATAATGATTGTCAATTGTATATAAAAGTAGAAAAATACAATATTTTACGTTTTAAATTACATAAAATAATATAAGGTTGTAGATTCAATCTTCTGGATTTGTTATTTATGGAACCTAAAATCTTGCAGTTTTTTCAATAAATACATGATATCAATAACTACAACAGTATTAGAAATATGAGATAGAAGATTTATTACTAGAAATTTTGGACTAAGAAATATAGATTTTTCTTATTGTGACATTTAAGTTTATTTTTCCTAGCACTTCAAATGAATAGCTAACTGAAAAAGTATTTCTGGAGTTTCTAGTTTTGTTTGAAAGAGAATCACTTCTTGTATTAAATCTTTCACAAAAATGAAGATCATATTAATTTGATTTTTTTATCTATTCATAGATTTTTTATAATGTATTTAATTATCATATTTATAGATTGATTTTAACGAGAGAAGCCACTAAATCTTGATTTAGTGGCTTCTCTCGTTAAAATGTATTTTTATCTTTATTGGCTAATTACTAATGATTTACGGCTTATTCCTGTCTTGCCTGAAATTTCAACCCAATAATTTCCAGATGGTAGATTACTGGTTTCTACATTGATCTCCGCTAAGTTTTCGATGTTAAGCGATAATACATTTACACCATAAACATTGACAAGTCTTAATTTTTCAGCACCAGCTATATTGTTTACTTTAAAAATTCCATTGTTGGGATTTGGAAATACATTGAAAGCAAAATTGTTGGAGGTATTTGAAGTACTTTTAACAGATAGAATATTATCTAAACCACTGAATTGTGCTTGTCGCTCTGGGCGTAATCTTATTAATCCAAAATTAGTGGCTTCAGTCCAGTTACGATTACTGCAACATTGATTCCACATAAGGATTGTAGAGTTTTCCAGATTTAGAACAGGGTTTGGATTATCAAAATCATTTACACTTATATCGAATCCTATAAATCTATCAATGGTAGGTTTAGCTCCTGTAAAAAAATCTAATTCATCCCAAATTAAACTCAATTCTAGAATGTAGCCACCTTCTGTTTGGCTAATTGCTAATTTATCTACAAATGTCTCAGGAGAATTTGTTCCATTTATGGATTTGCTTTTGATATTTACAGTTATTTGACTGGTACTTTCGGAATAAACCCGAGGCCAGTTGTAGGGGCAATTGCTACTTCTGTCATTATCCATTGAAAGAAAAATGCTTACATTATCATTTTCTTTAATTTCAGCATCTGTGCATTTAACAGCGAAGTACAATCTATTATTATCCCATAACACACCAAAATTTGCATTTATTCTGGAAGGAGCTAATGATTGAGAAGTGGATTCACAATTTAAATTGTCTATTTGGATTCGATTAGTTACTTGGTTATTTAATCTCCAAGCTGATTCCTCTATTTTTCCATCAATAGTTATTGGTTCGCTCACTTTTGCTACAGAAAGTATTTTTCCTGTATATACACTTAAGAAATCTGTATTGATTGATCCATCAGGGTTTTTGAAGGTAATCAAAGAATCTTTTCTTACCAATGGTGTTGGCATTGACTGAATAGGTGCATCTAATTCCCAAGAAATGCTATCAATAACATTATCGACCAATTTAATTGTTCCAAAGTTGATTGTTTCAGTCCAGTTTCTATTGTTACAACAGTTGTTCCACATAATTTGTGAAATTTCTGTTAAATTTTGAGTTGAATTAGGTAAGTCGCTATCATTGTAACCTATATCAAATCCAATTTCACGATTTATGGATACTGTAGTGTTGTTTGATAGTAAAAAATCAACTTCTGCCCATATAAGTCTCATTTCAAGGGTGTAATGATCTTCATTTTGTTTCATAGCTACCGCATCTACAACGTTACTCATCCCATTAGGGGAATTTACTTCTCCAGTACTCATTTGTACTATCAGTTGAAAATCAGTTGCACTATATGCTCTAGGCCAATTGTTGGGGCAGTTAGTGTTTCTGATATTGCTAGCAGATACAAAAATTTGAGCTGCATCATTTACCGTAATGACATCGTCATAAATCTTCATGCCTATGTACAGATAATTTTTGGTAGAAAAGACCCCAAACTTTGATTCTAATATATTGGTATTAGCAGGAGTTGAAGCAATACAGTCTAAATTAGTGGCATTAATTTTATTTCCTATTGATTGATTGATATTCCATTGAGACTCATTTAATATGCCATCTATATTGAATACTCCACTAGAAAGTTCTGCTTCTACTGTCTTTTGGGAGTAAGTATTACCCAACACAATTAATTGTATTGAAAGTAATAAGCATAGTTTATTCCAATATCGTTTCATGTGATTAAGTTTTTAAGTTGTGAGATATAATAATTTTATTAAATAATATAACAATTTTAATTTGTTATTGTTTAATAAAGTATGTTAAGTTTTCTTAATCTTTTTCAGTAATGATTTAAATTAAAGCTTAAAAATTTCTGCTGACTTTTTTATACAACTTAATATATTGCTTGGTGAGATTGTTGGGATTGAATTGCTCTAATTGTTTTGATAATAGAAGCAATTGATTTTCTTGTAGAGTTTTGTCTAGGTATAAGGTTTTCATCTGCTCGGCAAGCTGCTGACTATTTCCATTGTCAAATGTCAAAGCAGCTTTGCCAACGCATTCAGCTAAACCACCATTTTTTGAAACAATCATATTTTTTCCAGCTGCCATCAGCTCTATAGCTACACCACCCATAGGTTCTTCCCATAAAGAGGGCACTATAGCTATTTTTGCCTTTGAAATGATATCATATAAATCTGTACCTGATTTCTTTCCCCAAAAAGTAATTTCTTGTGAAAGCTGTAAATCTTTTACTTTTAATTCAATTTTTGATCTCCAATCACCATCTCCTACAATAGCTAGGCTAAGCTTAGTATTTGGTAGATTGATGCTAAGTTGGTGAAATGCATCAATCAATGTTGGTAAGCCTTTTTCGCTTACTAATCTCCCTACATAGATAAAATCAAATGGTGTAATAGCACTTCTAGTGATGTTGTAAAAGTGCTCAAGAGGAAATGGGTTATAAATCACAACTTGATTAGGCAAAGCTTGTCTTTGTGCTACCCAATGAGTGATAGCAATATTTGCATCAACTTTTTTTCCAACCCACCTGCGAAGATATAATTTGAAACCTTCTTTAAATGCGTGTTTAAAGCCAAATTTTTTGAAATGATAGTGAATAGAATCTCTTGGATTAAGCGGTGCTTCTTCACCATTTACCCAACCCAAGCCATCTATACAAGAGAGTTGGTAGCCGCCGTGGGTCCACAGAAATGGTTTTCTCAATAGCTTGGCATAAAAAAACAAAGCCATGCTTGCGCCATTTGAATGGATGATATCATGCGTTTTTACAAGTTTTAGTTTTTGCAAAAAGCTTGGTTGCCTTATTACTTGATAGGGAAATAAATCTTTTGTTTGGCTTGGTGTAGAGGTAACCACGGTTACTTGATAACCATTTTTTACAAGATAATCTGCCAGTGTAGCCGAAACGATTTCTATACCACCTATAGAAGGATAAAATACATGCGAATAAATTAAGATTTTCATGTGGCTTTATAAACTGGTGTTATCAATGATACTTAAAAAGTCATGATGAATTTTTTGATGGTAGATTTCTTCTCCTGAGACCAAAGGAGCTTTAATTCCATCGGTGAATTT
>REBA01000012.1:127152-179018 GCA_004294225.1 Cytophagales bacterium
TCTTGAAGAGGGTCTTTGGTAGGTTCTATTTTTATATATTTTAAACCATCATTGGTTTCCTCTTTTAGATAATTATAAACGATTGTAGGAGCTTGTTTATTAAATAAGTGGTAATCAATTGGGATTTTTAAATGCTTATCAATGACAATTCGTAGAGGTTGCTTCCCATGCCAATCTCTGAGGGTCAGGGAAGGGTTGTCATATATAGCTGTATTTGTGCCAACAAGAATAGCATCTTCTTCTGCTCTCCATTTATGGGTAATTTTTCTAGAAATTTCGTCGCTAATCCATTTTGAAGTAAAGTCTTTTCTGGCAATGAATCCATCGGCGGTTTTAGCCCATTTTAGAATAATGTAAGGTCTTTGTTTTTCAATAAAAGTAAAGAATCTTTTGTTTAAATCTTTGGCTTCTTTCTCTAACAGCCCTATCTCTACTTCTATGTTTTTTGATTTAATTATTTCTACTCCTTTGCCAGCCACTAAAGGGTTAGAGTCTAAACAAGAGATATACACTTTTTTAAATGGATATTGTACAATCAAATCTGCACAAGGTGGTGTTTTGCCATGGTGGCTGCAAGGTTCAAGAGTTACAAATAATTCGGCTTCTTTCAAATCTTCTTTATTTTTCACACTTTTTATCGCATTTACTTCAGCATGTGCCTCACCATATTTTTGGTGCCAACCTTCTCCAATAATATGATTATTTTTTACAATTAGGCATCCCACCATGGGGTTTGGACTTACATATCCTCTGCCAAGATTTGCAAGCTCTAAGGCTCGAAGCATGTATGTTTCTTTTGATATCACCTTAGATGAAGTGTTTTGTAAAAAAATATCATAAACACTAAATTAAAATATTAATTTTAACTTTATACTAAATATATGAACTGTGAATTCTATATCCTTTGCTAGACAAGTGAAATTGCTGTTGATGAAAGATTTGGCTTTAGAGTGGAGGCAAAAATTTGCTATTCAGAGTGTGATGGTTTATATGGGTTGTGCAGTTTTTATATGCTATCTAAGCTTAGGAATTCGTGGAAATAAATTAGTACCTAGCACATGGAATGCTATCCTCAGGCATTGATAGTGGCTAAAATAATTTATAATTCATTTTTGGTGGTAGTTTTGTCATTAATGGGTTTTGTACTTTACAGTATGATGATGAGCAATGAGATAGCTTCTTTACAGCAATTTTTTGTTTGTTTGGTTCTTGCTTCAATAGGTTTTTCTTCAACATTTACATTAGTTTCTGCTATAGCAGCCAAAGCAGGAAATAATGCTTCATTGATGGCTGTAATGAGTATTCCATTAGTTACTCCATTATTAATCTTGGTATTGAAGTTTTCAAAAAATGCCATAGATGGTTTACCTTGGTCTAGTAGTATGGATGAGATGATTCAGTTAGGAGCACTGAATACTTTACTATTAACTTTATCTTACATTTTATTCCCTTTTCTTTGGCGTAGTTGAGCATATTTCTCAATTTTGTACATTAAATTGCATTAATAAATATTTATAGAGAATAGGATATCATTCTCAAGTTTTAAAGACGATGCTGAATACTAAAATTAATTGGTGGAAATATTTAACTATTGCATTAGTCATCTATACTGTAGTTGCTGGTTTATTAACTGAAGTTCCAAGATTACCCATATTGAATGAGACGATTAGAAATCTCTATTTTCATGTCCCAATGTGGTTTTGCATGACAGTCTTGTTGTTGATATCAGTCATTTATTCTATTTTATACTTAGTAAAACCAGAGATAAAGAATGATTTCTATGCTGTAGAAACAGCAAATACTGGGATTTTTTTTGGTATTTTAGGCTTAATAACTGGTTCGATTTGGGCAAAATATACTTGGGGAACATTCTGGACTAGCGACCCTAAGCTCAATGCAGCAGCTATTGGTGAATTGATATATATCGCATATATTATTCTTCGAGGTTCTTTTCAAGATGAACAACAAAGAGCTAGGATAGGAGCCGTTTATAACCTTTTTGCATTCCCAATATTTATTTCTATTATATATATCATTCCAAGGCTAACAGATTCGCTTCACCCAGGTAATGGTGGCAATCCTGCATTTAGTCAATATGATTTAGATAGCAGAATGAGGTTAGTATTTTATCCAGCAGTAGCTGGTTTTATTCTGTTAGGCGTTTGGTTTACTAGCTTGAGAGTCAGGCTGAGAATGATTGAATATCAAATTGAACAATAATTATTTTATGAAAAAAATTACTCTACTACTTCTGTCTTTTATAGCTTATATTGTTTCTAGCTATAGCCAATCATCAGATGTTCCAATGGCTGACCAGTTTCGAGCAGATGGTAAAATATATGTTGTGATTGCAGTGATAGGAATATTATTTCTGGGAATGTTAGTCTATCTGATTCTTTTAGACAAAAAAATCTCTAAAATTGAGCAAAGTATAAACTCCAATAAATAAATAGCTTTCATCAATCATTATATCAAATGAAAAAATCTCATATTTTCGCAATCGTTATTATAGCCATAGCCATAGGGATAATCATGTCTACCGCAGGAGACGCAAGTACCTATGTTTGTTTTAAAGATGCTACCCAACTGGCTTCGGACGGAGACGATGATAAGGTTCATGTTGTTGGGAAATTAAAAAAGAATAGTGAAGGCGAAATAATTGGAATGTTTTATGACCCGCTGATAGATGCTAATCGGTTTGAATTTATTTTGATAGACAATAACAATGAGGCTAAGACCGTAATCTATAATCAACCCAAGCCACAAGATTTTGAAAAATCAGAACAGGTGGTGATTGTGGGGAGAATGAAGTCTGATGTGTTTATGGCAGATCAAATTATAATGAAATGCCCTTCAAAATACGAAGATAAAGAACTGAAACAAACAGCAAATATTTAGTGTTCTCTGAACATTGGTTTTTGTAATAACAATTCAATAATGACACATACTACTATAGGAGATATTGGACATGCCAGTATTGTGATTTCTTTTATTGCTGCTATCATAGCGGCTTTTTCCTATTGGAAAGCATCAAGTGCTATACATTTTTTGGAAGAAACTTCAGCTCAAAAATCTTGGAGAATATTTGCGAGATTTTTCTTTTATATCCATAGTATAGGCATCGTAGGAGTTGTTTCGTCATTGTTTCTAATTATTAAAAATCATTATTACGAATACCACTACGCTTGGGACCATTCGTCAAATAGCCTCCCCATTTACTATATGATTTCTTCTTTTTGGGAAGGACAGGAGGGCAGCTTTTTATTATGGCTTTTTTGGCATATGATTCTTGGCTTGATATTGATTCATCAGAATAAAATATGGGAATCTCCGATGATGGCTGTTTTTTGTGCTGTACAAGCTTTCTTAGCTTATATGATATTAGGTTCCGTGTTGCCAGTTATAGATTTAAAATTAGGGAGCTCACCATTTATTTTACTTAAAGATTTTATGGGAGCTTTGCCAGTTTATAAAATCAATCCTGACTATATACCTGAAGATGGTACTGGCTTAAACCCTCTTTTACAAAACTATTGGATGGTCATTCATCCGCCTACTTTGTTTCTTGGCTTCGCTACTACGCTTATACCTTTTGCCTACTGCATAGCAGGGATATGGATGGGCAGATATAGAGAATGGATAAGACCAGCATTGCCTTGGGCATTATTTTCTGCAATGGTGTTGGGAACAGGTATTCTTATGGGTGGTTACTGGGCATACGAAACACTTAATTTTGGTGGTTATTGGAATTGGGACCCAGTAGAAAATGCAGTATATGTTCCTTGGCTTGTTCTTGTGGCTTCTATTCATACGATGATTACTTTCAAGAATAGCAGCACCGCTCTGCGTTCCACCATTATACTTACTATATCTACCTTTGTGCTCATCCTTTATTCTACTTTCCTTACACGAAGTGGGATATTGGGCAATGCCTCTGTGCATTCCTTTACAGACTTAGGTCTTTCTGGGCAGTTATTGGTTTATCTATTAGCATTTTTGTTTTTGTCATTAGCTTTGTTGGTCTATAAGTGGAAGGAAATTCCCTCTACAGAAAAAGAAGCCTCTATTTATTCAAGAGAGTTTTGGATTTTTGTAGGAGCTACGGTGTTGTGTTTGGCAGGTTTTCAGGTATTAGCTACCACATCTATACCAGTATATAATGCGATTTTGGGCTTGTTTGGCATAAAAAGTAATATTGCCCCACCTGCAGATCAAATGGAACATTATAGCAAGTTTCAAATATGGGCGGGAATAGCTATAGCCATTCTTTCTGCCATTGGTCAATACTTTTGGTGGAAAAAAATAGATGGAAAAACACTTTGGGACACTCTAGCACTTCCCGTTCTAATCTCTATGTTGTCTTCAATGGCAATTATTTATTTTACTCATCTAGATCATCCTATTTATATACTACTTGCAACAGTTTCGGTCTTTTCTGTTGTTGCTAATGGCTTTATATTGTATGGAATTTTAAAATCTAACTATAAACTATCAGGTGGTGCTATTGCTCATATAGGAGTTGCATTAATGTTAATAGGAATTCTTTATTCATCAGGATACTCTAAAGTGATTTCTCAAAATAATTCTGGAATGACTTATTCTAAAGAGTTTAGTGAAGAAATGAATAAAGAAAATATTTTGCTATGGCGCAATGACCCCGAGCAAATGGATGATTTTACCTTACTTTATAAAGGTCAAAGATTAGAATCGCCTGACTTTAATGGCTATATTAATAAAGATGATATCTTGCCTTTGAATGAAAAGAGCAAAGTAATTGCCAAAAAAGCAATTAATTACAAAGATAAAGTTTATTACAAAAAGGGCGATACCATTACCATTATTCCTGAGAATACATTTTACGAAGTACTTTACACCAAACCCAATGGCGATACTTTTACACTCTACCCGAGGGCACAAGTAAATCCACAAATGGGTTTATTGGCATCGCCAGATATCAAAAGATTTTGGGGTAGAGATTTGTATTCTTTTGTTTCTTCAATACCTATTCCCGACAAAGAAAGAGAATGGAATCCTATAGAGGAACATCAGCTTAGAATTGGCGATACGGTATTTCTCAATGATTTTGTGGCAGTGCTTAGGAGTGTAAACAGAGAGACTAACATACCCGGGATTCTTCTAGGGGAATCAGATGTGGCAGTAAAAGCCCATTTTAGAATTCTTGGTGGAAATAAAAATTATGATATTTATCCTTTATACATCGTGCTAATTAAAGATCAAATGGTAGGTCAAATTCCAGAAATTGTGGAAGATTTAGGCGTGAAAATTACCTTTTTGAATATTAATCCTACTAATGGTGTATTCACTTTTGGTGTTAATACTACCCAAAAGGACTACATTATCTTGAAAGCAATTGAAAAACCTGCTATAAACATCTTATGGCTGGGTACTTTGCTATTGATTATCGGGTTAATCATAGCTATTTTAAGAAGATACACTGAATTTATAAAAATGAGAGTTAAGGGTACTGAAGTATAAAGTTTCAATTTTATATTTCTTTTTTGCTTTCCTATTTTTAAAATAAATCATTCACTATATTTGCATCCTTGTTGCATTGACATGCTTATTATTGAATGGAAAATTATAGTATTAAATCAGATTTTTATGGTATAGCAAGTGCTTGCCTTTGTGTGGTACATTGTATGCTTACGCCTGTAATATTAGCTGTTAATCATTTTCAGGCGTTTGGAACTGCTATTTTTTGGGAGTGTCTCAATTATGTATTTCTTATCATAAGTTTTTATGCAGTATATAATTGTAGTTATTCAAACTTCAAAAGCTTAATCAAAATTATTCAATATATCTTATTATCAGGTTTAGCCTTTTACATTGTATTTCACGAACACATTACTATACCACCAATAATATCCTATTTGTTATCATTTGGACTAGTGATTAGTCATTTTGTACATATTATTAACCATAGAAAAACACATGAATAAGATAAAAAAATTACCCGTTACGGTTTTAAGTGGCTTTTTGGGTGCAGGAAAAACTTCATTGTTGAATCATATTCTTCATAATAAGGAAAATCTAAAAGTAGCTCTTATTGTTAATGATATGAGCGAAATCAATGTCGATGGAAGATTGGTGAAAGACCAAAATATACTTTCTCGAACAGAAGAGAAGCTAGTTGAAATGTCAAATGGTTGTATCTGTTGTACCCTCAGAGAAGACCTAATGGTTGAAGTAGAACGTTTGGCAAAGGAAAATAGATTTGATTATTTGATTATAGAATCTACAGGTATTTCAGAGCCATTGCCAGTAGCTCAAACTTTTTCGTTTGTAGATGAAAACAATGGGATTGATTTGTCAAAATATGCACAATTAGATACCCTAGTAACAGTAGTAGATGCGTTTAATTTTTATAAAGATTTTTGCTCGGCTGACACTATAGCTTCTAGAAGCCTGAACGATGATGAAGACACAAGACCGATAGTGAACTTACTTACCGACCAAATAGAATTTGCCGATGTGGTCATTATTAATAAAATAGATTTGGTGAATCCGCAGTTTGCAAAAGAACTTGAAGCGGTGATAAAAAAATTGAATCCCTCTTGCAAAACCATCACTAGTAGTTTTGGAAAAGTACCCTTGAAAGAAGTATTGAATACCCAACTATTTGATATGGAGAAGGCTGCAGGTACTCAAGCTTGGCTAGATGAGTTGAATAACAAACATACTCCTGAATCAGAAACCTATGGAATTACCTCTTTTGTTTTTAGAGCCAGAGCACCATTCCATCCAGAAAGATTTGCTAAGTACGTTCATCAAGATTTCCCCCCTGAAATAATTCGTAGCAAAGGCATCTTTTGGTTAGCTTCTAGACCTGATAATGCCCTGAATTGGGGACAGGCAGGAGGAAGCCTAAGGGCAGATTCAGCAGGAGTTTGGTGGGATAGTTTAGATAAAAAAGAGCGTATGTTGCATCCTACATTTTTAGAAAATAGAGAAATGATTTTGGAAAGATGGGATGAGGTCTATGGTGATAGAATGAATGAAATTGTAATCATTGGGCAGAATATCAATGAAGAGCAGATTACCAAAGAATTACAAGCTTGCCTGTGTACTGACAAAGAATATCTCATGTATAAAGCTGGAATTCTAGAGGGCGACGATTGGGTAATCTAATAATTACTCATTTATTTCTTTTTCATGAAATTAAAGGAGCAGTATATTCCAACTACTGCTCCAAACAAATGCGACTCCCAAGATACAAATTCTTGTCCAGGCAATATTCCGTAGATAATTCCTCCGTAAAAAAATACGGTAACTAGAGATATTGCCAGCGACTTAAAATCTTTTTTGCTTAAACCAATAAAGAAGAGAAAAAAAGCAATTCCATACACAAGACCACTGGCTCCAATATGTAAAGCACTTCTTCCTAAGAGCCAAACTAAAATACCAGTAACCAGATAGCTGTAGCCAAAAACTTTAGCGGCAATATCGTTATAAAATAAAAACAAGATAGTGCCGAGCACCAAGAGAGGAATAGAATTGCTGACAAGGTGTAAGTAGCTACCATGCAGCAGAGGAGCAAATATAATCCCTGCCAAGCCAAAGCTAGTTCTAGGTACTATCCCAAGATGAGATAAGGGGAAAGTTAGGAACAATTGCCCCAAATAAAACAACCACATAAGTAGTACAAACCTTAGTGGAAAAGCAATACTTTGCTTAAATGTTTTTGCCATATCATTCAATCAAAGCTCCAAAAATATAAAAAATAGTGGAATATCTGAGCTGTGATTATAGGCGAATAATAATCTATTGGAATGCTTCAAAAAGTTTTTTATGAGAAAAGAATACAACGGAAATATTGAATTTGATATGTAGAGTATTGATTTTTATTTGTTCGATTTTTTGGTTTATATATATTGAATTACTTCGAGTAAATAAACTTCCCACTATGTTCTATATGGTCCTCATCAATGGCTTTGTAAAAGTACACGTTTTGATTATTCAATATGTTGGGGGGTATTTCTATCTGGTAACCATCGAAGTGTTTGTTTGATATAAGTAATTCACCAATAATAGAATAAATGTGTACTTCTTTAATAGCTTTTGAAGTATTGAAGTATAAGTATTTTTCTACTGGGTTAGGATAAGAGCTGAATTTTATGCTACTATTGATATCAGAATATATGGGCTCTTTGGTGGTTAAAATTGATTTGCCTTCTTTCCAATGAAATAGCCCATTACTAAAACTTCCTATCCAATAGGTACTATCTATATCTCTTTTTAAACATGTTAAGTTTATACTTTTATAAAATAAATCTTTAAAAGGATAATCCCATTTATTGCCATTATATCTTGAGGTTTCGTTGCCACTCAATAGCCAAACCAAGCCTAAATCTCTCTCGATGGTGATACCAGATAGCGTGTCTGTTTTTAGTCCATTACTGCTGTTGAAGTTTTTCCAGTTTTTGCCATCATAAACCCAGGCACCTCTATTTGTTGTGGATACCCAAATATTACCTTGTTGATCTGTGTCTATTTCAAAATGATTAAAAGTGTGTTTATTTACATCGTATGGCAAAGGAATTTTTTGCCATTTTTTATTGTCGAATTTTAGTAAGTATCCTTTTTCAGAGACAAACCATTTGTTATCAAATTTATCTACAACTGTTCTGGTTAAATCTAAAATACTATCAGTATCTGGATGATAAGTTTTCCAACTTTTACCATTGTATTGATAGATATTTCTATAACCTCCTACCCAAAGGTGATACTGAGCATCTTCTACAATGCTACTAGAATTCTGAAAAGTTTCATTACATTTTGCAGAATCTTTATTGAATAAAATTTTCGTGTCTTCGTTCTTGAGATTAAATACATTAGCATTTTGGTCTAAACCCCAGATTTGGTTCTTACTATCTATCGTAATAAAGGTAGGATAAAAACAATTTATATTGTTGTCGATTTTTTTCCAGTCCTTTCCATCAAAAATTTCAAAACCTTCTTCAAAATCTAATCTTTGATTAAAAGCAATGTATTTGTTTCCTTTACTGTCTATATCTATAGCAGCAACCCAATCAGAAGTTATATCTTTATAGGCTAATTCCGAGGTTTTAATTACTTCATTATTTTTTCGGCTCAAATATCCATAGTAATTACCTGCTAAAAGGTCGCCAGATCGAAGTTGAATAAGTGATCTATTATAGTGAGGATGATATAAACCAGTATTGACCCATTCATTGTTCTTTAATGTCTTAATATCATCACCCTCGCTGATATATATATTGTTGTCTTTATCAAAAAAAATGGTTCGAATAAACAAATTACGATCTTCGAAACCCTTGGTATTTATAATAATAGAGTCGATAATAATATCGTTTTTTAACAGATAAATATTGTTTTCGTTTGCAACCCAAAGTATATTATTGTTGTCAAACTGCATTGATGAAATGTTAAAATTTCTCAAACTAGGTACCTCATACATTTGGTCATTGATTATCTTCCTTGCACCATTATTAGTTTCTAGATAAATCTCATTGCTTTTCGAGCAAACCATTTCATTAGTATGATTTGTAAAAGAGTTTTTAAATTCAAATTTTAGAGTGAGCTCATTTCCATCGAATTTATGGATTTGCCAAATAGATGAATTGCTATTTCCAATGTTGTTAGTAAACCAAAGATTACCTTGATTGTCTTTGCATATATCTGTAAAAGCATGATAAGGGACTATAGATGTCTTATTAGATTCAAAATACTTAAACCATTCTTTACCGTCATACCTCCCTAAGCCATCAGTAGTTGCAAACCATATATCTCCATTTTTATCTTCTGCTACCTCTTCAACATAGTTATATACCAAGCCATCAGGTTCGCTATAGTGAATAGTATCTCCTTGTGGGGTAATTTTTATGACACCAGTTCCAAAGCTGGTTACCCATATATTACCTTTTTGGTCTTCTATTAAAGAAGTGATAAAGAAGTCTCTTAATAATTCTGAATCATAAAAGTTTCTATAATTTTTTAGCCATTGTGCCTGAGATACAGTATGAATTATTAGAAAAATTGCACAAAAAAGAGAAGTTTTCATCAAAGCTATTTTAGTTCTTGGAAAATTATGGGGGTATATTCAGTTTTTATAAATAATTTATTGCTCGCCTTAGGCGATTTTTTAATTTCTTAATTAACAACTTAGCAAGTTGAAAATTCATTGTTGAATTTAACAATCTATCTAGAATATATCAAATTAGATTTTTTTAATTCATTGGTAGATTTAGGGGTTTATTTTTCAATTATATTATGCTTAGATATATTTTAAAAAGAAAATTTTTAGCCTTTTTCACAAGGATTTATTATATTAATATTACACAGGGAAGATATGATGTTAGATTCGTTTTTTAATTACTTAAGTTTTGAGAAAAGATACAGTATTCATACCGTATCTGCTTATAAGACTGATGTGCTTCAATTTGAGCAATATCTATTGAAAGAATTTGGTTTGGAAGATGTCTTGAAGGTAGAATATGCTCATGTTCGCTCTTGGTTAATCTCTTTGAATACTGCTCAACTATCTACAAAATCTTTACACCGTAAGATGGCTAGCATACGCTCTTTTTATAAATTTATGCTTCGTCAGAAAGCCATTCCTCTAGACCCTACTTTAAAAATCAAAGTTCCAAAACTAAAAAAACGACTACCAGTTTTTGCTACTTCCAGCGACATGAATCGCCTGTTAGATGCTGTAGTTGAGCATAAAGAAGATAATCCATTTGTGGCAATTCGAAATCAATTGATTATAGAACTGTTTTATGGAACAGGAATAAGGCTTTCGGAGTTGATAGGCTTAAAGCATCAAGATATTGATTTTTCCAAGCAGTCTATCAAGGTTACAGGAAAAGGCAATAAACAAAGGTTAGTTCCACTTCACCTTCAGTTAATTTCATTGATGAATCAATATATTGATGAAAAAAAGAACACTTTCCCCAATAACAATAATGATAGCTTTATCGTTACAGACAAAGGTTTAAAATGTTATCCCATTTTTATCTATAGAATTGTTAAGAATAAATTATCTCACATAAACACCCTCGAAAAAAATAGCCCCCATGTATTGAGACATACTTTTGCTACGCATTTGCTCGATAAAGGGGCGGAACTCAACGCCATAAAAGAATTGCTAGGGCATAGTAGCTTGGCTGCTACCCAAGTATATACCCACAACACCCCAGCAAAACTCAAAGCCATCTTTGAGCAAGCTCATCCCAAAGGGAAATTAGAAAATTAACTTAAATTTTAAATTTTTACGATTATGAAATTGCACATTCAGTCTATCCATTTCGATGCAGATGTAAAACTATTGGATTTTGTTCAAAAAAAACTTGATAAGCTAGATACCTTTTATGACAGAATAGTAGAAGGTGAAGTGCTTCTAAAGCTTCAAAATGTAGATAAGAACAATAAATTAGTGCAAGTAAAATTGTCAATTCCAGGAAATGATTTGTTGGCAAAAGAAGAGGGGGCATCTTTTGAAGAAGCTACAGATAAAGTCTATGATTCTCTTAAAAGACAATTAACCAAACATAAAGAAAAAATGGCTACTTACTAGTAAGGATAAGCCATAAGATGTATAAAATAAGCCTCTAATTTAGAGGCTTATTTTATATGTGCTGAACTATAAGAAATGAAACTACTGCCAAAGATTGTAATTCAGCATGAGTTCAAAAGTAGACCCTAATGATGGTAGTTCTATTTTGTTGGAACTTGGACTAAATTCGTAAGCAATACCTGCTCCAAGTTTATCATTCAGTTTGAAGGATGTTATGACAGCATAGGTATTGTATGGACTTCTGTAGCTTAATCCTGCTTTGAAAAAATCCTTATACAATACACTTAGATTGAGTTCAGCATAGGTTCTTGTTTTAGAAAATTTTATCATTGCAGCGGGGAGCAAGGTGTACATGTCGTTGATAAATAGGTTGTATCCTGCAAATGCCATATAGTCTTTTCCTGCTTTCCAAGAGGTGTTTGTAGTAAAAAAGTTATTTTTATCTTGTACATATAAATCTGGTGCAGAAATACCTGCATAAAACTTAGGGTCATCTATATAGATACCAGCACCTATGCGTGGTAAAAAAGCTTGATTTCTATCGCTATTTAAAAAAGTAGCGTCAGATTCGTCCCACACTTCTACTTGATTGCGTCTGATATTTGACACTCCAAATTTTAGCCCCATACTCAATTTCATTTCATCACTAAGCTGAATTTTATAAGCAGCGTTTCCCATAATGTCTGTTCTTGAGATATTACCATATCTATCATTGAGTAAATTCAATCCTAATCCTATTTTTTGATTTTTTATTGCTCCGTCCACAGATAGGGTGGTAGTAATTGGTCGTCCTTTGTCAAATCCAATCCATTGTTGGCGATGGACGGCACTACCGCTTACTCCTTCATTTGTACCTGCATAAGCGGGATTGTAAATTAGTTTGTTGTACATCCATTGTGACATTAGTGGCTGTAAATCCTGAGCTTGAGCAATATTTTTAGAAAAGAACATACTTAATAATATGCCAAGCAATAAAGGAGTATAATAGTTTTGAATTGACTTCATAAGCATAAATTAGTTGTTCTTCCTTTAAAAATTTATCTCCTAATTTCTATATAACCAAAGGTTTCTAGTTCTTTAGGCTCTATGGTTCCTGAATTAATGCTTTTTAAGGTATAATAATATACACCATCAGGAATTATTTTTCCATTGTTGTCTTTACCGTCCCAGTTATTCAAATAATTTTCAGCAGTAAAAACAGATTGTCCTTCTCTATTATAAATAAAGAGCTTGTTTGTTTGAAATAAGCTTAAGCCCTTGAACTCGAAAACTTCATTCTGCCCATCTCCATTGGGAGAGAATGCTTCTTTGGTAATCAAATCCAAAACCACTCTAGCTTCTCCTTTGGTTACTATATCTGCAGGAATATTGGTTTTGCCATCTATTATTTTAATAATTCGGTACACCCCTCTATTATAAACTTTGGCTACATACTCATTTCTGGTTACCAACACAGTATCTACGAAGCCAAAATCGTTACCATATATTAAAGTCCAAGGGATATTTCCATTGTATTTAAAAGTAATATAGACAGTGTCAGATTCTATAAGTGAACCGTTGCCAGAGACTGAACCTGTATAAAGCGGAATAGCGGGTTTTACTATTCTGGCTTCTCCGCTTACCGCTGCTTCATTTCCTTCAGCATCTATTGCAGAGATTAGTGTATATACCCCATCTTTGAATACCAATAGCGTGTCTGGTGACTTATTTATCCTGAGTGGCTGAGGGAAGGGCTCGTTGCCTATTTTCCATAATACCGTCCAAGGTGCTTTGCCTGTGAGGGTCAAGAATACTTTGGCAGGTTGAAGCCCTCTAAGGGTATCAGTTCCCGATATAGCAACATTTATTTTTGCACCTATGGGCTTGTATTTTACTGTAAATTCGCCGTTTACTCTTCCAGCTATACCTGTAGCATCAAATATTCTGGTTAATTTAAAATTTCCTTGTTGGAATGTTTTAAAAATATAAAAAGTATCTCTAATATCATTGATAATCCTTTCTACATTTTCATAGCTCAAATAGAGTGTGAAAGGAGCGGTGCCTCTTAGAGAAATTCTTACCTTTGCGGTATCTCCTATTTGGGTAATCAGATACTCTTTATTTGCTGTACTAGCAGTAGCACCAATAAAAGGTTGTAAAATTAAAGTTACATTACCTGATACCCTGCCTTTTCTGTTTTTCCCATCTACTAAGCTGTCTAGTACATAAGTACCTGCTGCAAATACTTGCCAATTGTATGGGCTTCGTGTTATGCTAATGGGGGGATTAGGGACGTTATTGGTTCTGGTATAAAGTATCCATGGAGGTGTTCCTGTAAGGTTTATGGACATGTTCAGAGGGTCGCCTTCTGTTCGTCTTACTATTGTATCTTTAGTAAAAGCACTTGGTAGCAAAGGTATAAATAATACTCCCTTGGAAGTGTCAGATTCACAACCTTTTCCATTTCCTCTAGAAGCATAATATATTCCTTCCATTAATGGGGAGTAAAAAGCCCCTCTTGCATTGGGGATGAGCTTACCCTTACTATCATACCATAAGATGTTTGTTTTTATATCTGAAAATAAAGTATCGTCTTTATATGTAACTTTGGGTGGAGTCGTTGGTCTGCTTTCTATTGTTACCATTACAGAGTCTTTTGAAAAACACTTTCCACCATTGCTAGTAGTAAGGGTAGCTTTAAAAATACCGTTCCTAGGGTATTTGAATTTTACATTTCCCTTGGTGGTATTGTCTATAGTGCCATTTCCATCAAAATCCCACTCGTAAGTGGTGGCTGCATTTCCTCCTTTAACATTTGCAATAAACAAACCTGTGTCGGGAAGGCACATTCCTGTATTAGAACTCGATTTTGTGTTCGCCTGAAATGTAATGTCTGCTACGGGAAAAACAGGGCAGTCAGTCACGGTAAACGAAGTGTCTCTTACAAAGCTGTAATTTCCTTTTTCATCTTTTACTCTAACGGCTATGGTGTGTTTTCCAAAGCTTAAGCCACTGATATCAAATTCTTCATCAAGAATAGAAATGGAATCTACTGGTGCAAATCGTTTTGTAACAATAGGCTGAACTATAGTTTGTTTAAAATCAGGATCTAGGAAATATTCTGCACTTATTAGTTTTGGCGTAGTTCGTTCTGCCAAAGATTTGGAAACGTAAAAAGTGCGTGATTCAAATAAAGACCAATTTCCGATAGAGTTTTTTACTCTGATGCTTATAGTGTGAAATCCTAGTGAAGTTTTTGAAATATCTGCATCAAACATAGGTAAGTTGATTGATCCATCAGGCTCTTTTGTAACTTTGCTAATATCTATTTTATTGTTTTTAATACTAGTCACACCACTATCTTGGTCAATAAAATAATAGGCTTCTGTAATTTCACTGGTAGTTATGGTTTTTGGTGTAGGAATATAAAAAGCTCTAGAATCACTTAGGCTCCATTTTCCTCCAATATTTCTCACTCTAATATTTAGTGTGTGAAATCCATCAGAAAGATTACTTACGGCTATTTCTATGTTGTTCCCATCTAAAGTCAAATCCGTAGCAACCACACCATTTATTGGAATACCTTTACCCACTCCAGGGTCTTTATCAAAAAAATATTCTGCGATATCAGGTTTTGTTCTGGTATCTAAGATAGGAGGGGTAGAAACGAAAAAAGTTCTATATTCTGTATGGCTCCAAACCGTTTTTGGAGATTTCCCCCCAGACAGACCTTTAAGCCGAATGCCTATAGTGTGAAAGCCAGGGTTTAAAGCAGATATATCGGCTTCTATATTTTGGGTTATTTCGTCTGAAGACCCAGAGGCTGTAAATGGGATGGTACCTAGTTTACCAATACCAGGGTCTTTGTCAAGAAAATATTCTCCTCCAGTCCATTGCTGGGCCTTGCTATAAATAGACGATAGAAACAAAAAAAGTAATAAGATTTTTTTCATCTGAACTAATGTTTAAGATGAACTTAATTTACTTTACGTGCTTTGAAAGATACTTTCAACTTGTCAGTTTTTGGTAATACTGAGTTAGATATATCCATTCTTGTAATTTGAGGCAAAGTAGAAGCACCTCCGAGTCCTTGCATCGGGAAATTTCCTCCATAAATACCTATATCTGTTCCGCTTGGTCCTTTACCTTTGCCCACAGAGTTAGCTGAAAGTCTAAAATCATATGCAGGGTCAAAAATGTTGGTTAGGCTGATGGGTGGAGGGGTAGGCATTTTAGTAAACAATGGGTTGGTGTTATTAAAATTATCTGCTCCAGTATTATTATTTAATGTAGTTACCAAGACCAATGAATTTACATTGCCTATAATATTGCTATTGAAAGTACAGTAGTTTAGGTTGGTATTGATTGGACTATTATTTAAAAAGATGTTAAAAGAAAAAATTGCATAAGAGACTGTTCCACTCCAAACAACGTTACCGTTATTTGGTAGAAAAATATTATTAGAAAATATAACCGATGGTTGATTGCTAGGTCCCAGATAGTATATAAAGTTGTTAGAAACTACTATATTATTCCAATTAGAAATATTTAATATATTAATCAAACAATTTACTATAGTCCAGTTAGATCCAGTTACGACTAGTTGATTATTTATTCTACAACGCTCAACAGTAATGTTTCTTTTAGGAAATGCTGCTGTATTATTACTAGATAGAGTGCTAATTAGCACAGCGTATATTTTGGTTCCGTTAATTGGTTCTCCCACACCACCTAGCCCCCCAGATGCTGTACTATCTAAATCAAGATTGCCAATTACAGTAGAAAATTGAAATTGGGTTTCAGAAGGTTCATAACCAGCTCCTATCAACACAATTCTTTTTCTAATAGTTGCATTACCATAGCTAGTCGGAGAACCATGAACATATACTGTATCATCTACACCTGCTTGGTCAAACGCAGCTTGTAAACTACTGAATTGGGCATTGTTAGAGGCATTGTTTACCGTAATTACTTTTGCTTGGAGCACATTTAGGCACAATAGGAAGCTAAATACTAAAAGAAATTTTTTCATGACTTTATTTTTAAGAATAAATACTTTTTGTTATAGCACAATTTAATAAGTATATATTTCTAATAAACAATGATGTACTTTTATTATATGAATTACATTTTTTTAAAGTGCTATATATAAGGATTTTAATAATTAATGGTTTTATTTTTATATAAACACTAAACATTTTGCCAAAAATATATACTCAAAAGATGTAAGAAAATTGTCTTTTTTTAAATCTCTATGACATGTTATACAATGATTAAATATAATTTAATTAATTATTAACTTTCTTTTGTTATTCTTGAATGGAATTTTTGTTGAATAATTTCTTGAACAGATTTTTTTTCTATTTTACTTTCTAGCCAAGAAATAATATCAAAATAGATAAATGCTCTCTTTTCGTAGGGGCTATCTATAAGTGTGGTCAATTGGTTTTTAAGTTCCTGAAATTGAAATAATAAATCTTTATTGTCCATTTCTAAAGATAGATTTTTTAAGAATTTCAATACATATTTTTGAAATAATCGTAAATCGTCTTTT
Source organism: Cytophagales bacterium (assembly GCA_004294225.1). GTDB lineage: Bacteria > Bacteroidota > Bacteroidia > Cytophagales > Cytophagaceae > REBA01. The sequence continues at coordinate 144,261 of REBA01000012.1, forward strand.
TTCAATAGAAATCTATAAGTAGATATAATATAGTGTTTTATAACATCAAAGTTTTTTAACTCGTAATGGCAGACCAAATTCATTATTCTCGCAAAGCAATGTAAGTCTTCCCTTAAATCATGCTCTTGGCTATTGATTATTTTATGAAGTGTTTTGATAGACTGGCTATAATTGCCTGCCCCAAAATGCAAACAAGCGATTTTATAATTCAATATCAGAGAGGAGTGTTTATCCAACATCATAATCAGGAGATTGAGTTCTTTTCCTTGTTGATTGATGATAATTTCTACACCACTATTGAAATCACCAGTCATAAAGAATTTATTGATTTCATGGGTGTAGAAGTACTTTAGTAGTTTGATTCTTATGTTTTCATTAATTCTCACCTTGGGATGAGAAGTGATGGATTGTAGTTTCTGGTTAGTTGCCACAAAATCAGTATATAAGAATAGTTTATATTGAGCAATCAATAGGTTGTTTAAAGCCTTAATGTATTCATCTGGCATATTTTCAATAAGTGGCTGCTCACTTTCAAATATTTCTTCTAATTTTTTTGAGTAGATATATCCATTATTAAAGTCTTGTAAAAAGAAATAATACCCTATATATAAGCGGTATAGATTTATTTTTTCAGCAATAGAGAGCTCTTGTTCTTGATAATAGGAAATGTTTTTATTGAAAAAATCTTTAATTCTTTGATCATCTTTTTCATCTCTGATAAATCCAGATTTGGTATAAAACGAGTTGAGTTTGATGGATAAATTGGTAAAAGTGTTGATGTTATTTATTTGCTGGTTAAGCAATTGTACTTCTTCTACGATATTGTCCACATTGTTTTTTACATCGCTTATATTTTGCATGACCAAGCTTTTCTCGATTTTTAATATTTCTAATTGTAACTCAAGATTTAAATGTGTTTGTGCCATTTTTTTTGCTTTGTCTATACATTTTTGTGCAGAAGTATAGAGTCTTCTTTCGATTAAGATTTGTATATAATCTATTTGTTCTCTGATTTGTATATCTTTAATTTTGGTGGTGTGGTACATCCTCAGAACTTGGAGTATTTTTTCAAACAGATAAGCTTTGAGGTTGGGTATTTGTGCTGCTTTGATAGAAGGCGACTTTGTTAAGTTGATTTCTTTGTTTAAGTCTTCTGAATTAGATATAAGGTCGAACAAAAGGATAATTTTTTTGTCTTCTGCTTCACTAGAGTTAGAAACCAAGACTTTAAAATACCTTTTTTCGTTTTTGCTTAATGATTTTATTAAGTCAAATAGCGTTTTTGATTTTATTTTAGTCATCGTATTTTAATTTTTAATAAATATCTAATATACAAAGTATTATTATAAGTTAATTATTTTTTGAATATGTAATTTAATCTTTATATATTTTATTGTTTGAAATCGTAGAAAATATTTTTTTAAATATACTAATAATCAGTTTAATATATTATTTTTTTATTTTTCATAATACGTAATATTTCTATATTCTTTTCTTTTGAATAATAGATTTACTATTAATTTAGTTTCATTATCTAATTGTTCAATGAGTAATAAGTAGATATTAAAAACTATAAGCAATGATAAAAAACGGAGCACAAGTTTTAGTAGCATGTTTAGAAGAACTAGGAGTAGAATATATTTTTGGTTATTCTGGAGGTGCCGCTTTACCAATATTTGATGCCTTAGTAGATTCAAAGATTAAGCTTATCCTCACACGACATGAGCAAGGAGCTACTCATATGGCTGATGGATATGCTAGGGTTACAGGCAAACCAGGAGTAGTTTTAGTAACAAGTGGCCCAGGTGCTACCAATGCAATCACTGGTGCTATGACTGCAGCAATGGATTCTATTCCAATGATTATTCTTACTGGTCAAGTACCTACAGCACTTTTGGGAATGGATGCTTTTCAAGAAGCAGATGTTTTTGGTTTGTCTATGGCAACTGTAAAACACAATTATTTGGTAAAAAAAACTATAGACATTCCAAGAATTACCCATGAAGCTTTTCATATCGCTAGTTCAGGTCGTCCTGGTCCAGTATTAATAGATTTGCCTAAAGATGTAACTTCTGGCAAATACGAAGGCTCTTTTGATGGTAAACTTTCATTAGAAGGATATAAATTACCCCCCTTACCTTCAGAAGAATCAGTAAACGCAATAGTAAAACTATTGAACAATGCTCAAAAACCCATCTTATTAGTTGGGCATGGAGCTTTAATATCTGGTGCTCATGAAGAAGTGTTTGAATTAGCGATGAAAATGAATGCTCCAGTAGTTACTACTCTATTGGCCAAAGGGGCATTCCCCGAAACTCATCCTTTATCATTAGGCATGTTGGGTATGTATGGTACTGCTTATGCCAATAAAGCCATGTTGGAGTGTGATTTAGTAATGTCAATAGGTTCGAGATGGGACGATAGAATCAATGGTAATCCAAAGAAATTTTGTTTAAAAGCAAAGAAAATACATATCGATATTGACCCTGCGGAAATTAATAAAATTATTGTCCCTGATGCACATATTGTAGGTGATGCCAAGGCAGTGTTGAAGGAGATTATACCTCAAATTATACCTCAAAATACCAAGTCATGGGTAGCTTTTACTCAGGATTTAAAAGTTAAATATCCACTGACTTACTCCACCAATAATGGTTTGACAGCTCAGCAAGTAATAGATGCCTCCTATAAAATAAGCAAAGGAAAGGCAATTGTTACCACCGATGTAGGTCAGCATCAGATGTGGGCTGCACAATTTTATCTAAATGATAGCCCAGATACTTGGCTATCTTCTGGAGGTGCTGGTACAATGGGATTTGGCTTCCCGTCTGCGATAGGTGCTCAGTTGGGTAAACCTAATGAAATGGTCATAGCAATAGTGGGCGACGGAGGATTTCAGATGACTTTGGCAGAATTGTCTACTGCTGCTATTAATAAATTGCCAATTAAGATTTTAGTAATTGACAATAAGTATCTTGGGATGGTTCGCCAGTGGCAAGAATTGTTTTTAGACAACAGATATTCTGGCGTTGATATGGTGGGAAATCCAGATTTTGTAAAATTAGCCGAAGCATATGGCGTAAAAGCTTTTCATATTGACAAAGTAGATAAGGTCGATCAAGTATTAGAAGCAGCATTTGCATATAATGAAGGTCCTTGTCTAATTCATGCAGAAGTAATCAAAGAAGACAATGTTTACCCAATGGTACCTGCTGGAGCATCTCTTGAAGAGATGGTGTTGTGCCCACCTACTGAAAAAATGGCAATGCCAGATGGTAGCACCTAATCTGGTATATAATTTTATTATGGTTCATCATTTTTATTAAAATATTTATATGGAATACTCAAAAAAATTATCAATAAAATTTATCAATAGACAAGGAAATATAATTAGAGTAGCTCTTGTGCTTGAGCGAAGAGGCTATTCAATAAAATCCTTAAATATATATGCACTTAATGATGATTCAGGATATTCAGAAATGCACCTTGAAATTAGAGGAGAGGAAACTCGGCTTGAACAAATTAAAAAGCAGCTTTCTAAACTAATAGACATTATAGAAGTGAAAGACCTAGCAAAAGCAGAAGATGTAGTTCCTTCTGTGGCATTTGCTAAAAATTAATTGTTATTATTGATTTATCGATTTTTTCTTTATTATATTCATCTATTATTCATAGATAATTATAATTAATAATGGTTGCTCAACTTATTTTACCTCTAGTATTATTTTTTCTTACCCTGATTAATGCCCCAGTTTATTCATTTATTAGTAAAAAAGATAATGATACCACATCGACTGAACCTAAGGTAACAATAGGCCTTGGAGCTGGGCTAAATTATGGAGGTTTTGGTGTTCAAGGAGGTTTTCAGCCAATCCCATATATAAGAGCTATTGCTGGCTATGGCACTAACCTGATTGATATGAACTATAATTTAGGTTTGCAGTTTAGACTTCGCCCCAATAAAAGATTCTGTCCAACAATTAGTTATATGTATGGGTATAATGCTGCTATTTTCAATAAGGAATTTACCGAGCAAAGCAAATCTTTTGACGGAAGTACTTTAGGTGCAGGGATTGAATTTTGGAATCAAAAAAAATCTAAAGCACTATTTTTTCAGGTTTTCTTACCCATTAGAAGTATTGCCTATGAAAACTCTAGTCTTACTTCTGATGCTACTTTATTTTACAATACGCTTAATTCAAATCCAATATTATTAAGCATAGGAGTGCATTTTGGGATAAGATAATTTTCTTTGTTTTCTTATTTCTTCTTACCAATTGCAAACTCTTTTGCAAAATAACTCAAAATAATTTTTGCACCTGCTCTTTTGATACTCAGTAAGATTTCTTGCATGGTTTTTTCGCCATCTATCCAACCATTTTGGGTAGCAGCTTTGACCATGGCATATTCACCACTCACATTGTAGGCTGCAATGGGTACTTCAAAATTATCGTAAAGCAGTTTGATTACATCTAGGTATGCTAGAGCTGGTTTTACCATTAGAAAGTCAGCTCCTTCAACTAAGTCTAATTCTGCTTCAATCAAAGCCTCTGACTGGTTAGCAGGATCCATCTGGTATGTTTTTTTATCCCCTAATTTAGGGGCGGAATCTAGAGCATCTCTGAATGGTCCATAGAAAGCACTAGCATATTTTGCGGTATATGCCATAATGCTGGTGTTTTCAAAGCCTTGTTCGTCTAGAGCATCTCTCAGAAAGCCAACTCTTCCATCCATCATATCTGAAGGCCCAATGATATCAGCTCCAGCTGCTGCTTGTTCTAATGCCATTCTGCTAAGTATCGGGAGAGTAGCATCGTTAAGAATTTCCCCGTTTTCTACCAATCCATCATGTCCGTCTATGCTGTATGGATCCATGGCTACGTCTGTCATGAGACAACATTCAGGGAATTCTTTTTTTATTGCTTTGATGGTTTTAATATATAATCCTTTAGGATTAAAGCTTTCGGAAGCAAATTTATCTTTTTTTGATTCTGGTAGATGAGGAAATAATGCAAACGCTGTCAAGTCTAATTTCATGCAAGACTCAATTTCTTTGAGGATTAAATCTGGGCTTAATCGTGAAATGCCAGGCATTGATTTAATAGGTGTAGTAGAAGCTTTGCCTTCAGTAACAAATAGCGGGAAAATCAAATCTGCTACTTGTACTTCGTGCTCTCTTACTAAATTCCTAATGGTATTCGATTTTCTATTTCTTCTTGGACGACGCATTTAAGTTATTATTAGAATTCTAAAATAGTTTTTTCGATGATATCACAACATTGTAATAGTTGCTCTTCATTGATGACTAAAGGAGGAGCGAATCTAATAATGTCACCATGGGTTGGTTTTGCTAATAAGCCATTTTCTTTTAAAGCAACACAAACGTCCCAGGCAGTTCTGCCGTCTTCAGTTGGTTTGATTACGATTGCATTCAGTAGGCCTTTCCCTCTAACTAAGGTAACAATTGAAGATTTTTTTTGTAAATCATTCATTCTGTTTCTAAAAATCTCTCCCATTTTAGCTGCATTTTCAATGAGTTTTTCTTCTTTGATAATCTTAAGTGCAGTCATTGTTATATTTGCAGCAATAGGATTTCCGCCAAAAGTTGAGCCATGTTCGCCAGGTTTGATGACCAACATAACTTCATCGTCTGCTAGCACAGCCGATACAGGATACATTCCACCAGAAAGTGCCTTTCCTAGAATTAGAATGTCTGCTTTTACGTCCTCATGGTCTGAGGCTAATAATTTTCCAGTACGCCCAATGCCGGTCTGCACTTCATCCATCATCATGAGTACATTGTATTTTTTACACAGTTCTTCAGATTTTTTTAAATACCCTTCGGAGGGCATAAATACTCCCGCTTCACCTTGTATAGGCTCTAGCCAGAATCCACAAACGTTAGGATTTTTTAGAGCAGTTTCTAAAGCTTCTAAATCGTTATAGGGGATAATTTGGTAACCTGGCATATAAGGCCCGAAATTGTTTCTTGAATCTGGGTCAGTAGATGCAGAGATAATGCCTATGGTTCTACCATGAAAGTTTCTTTCTACAGCAATAATGATGGCTTCATTAGAAGGAATACCTTTTTTGGTATAGCCCCATTTTCGAGCTAATTTAATTGCAGTTTCATTGGCTTCGGCACCAGAGTTCATCATTAGTACTTTTTGATAGCCAAATAAATTACAAATATACTCTTCACATTTGCCCAGTTTGTTATTGTAGAAAGCCCTAGAAGTAAGTGCCAATGTGCTGGCTTGTTCAATCATAGCATTGACTAAGCGAGGATGGCAATGACCTTGGTTCACTGCACTATAAGCTGACAGAAAATCAAAATACTTTTTTCCTTCGACATCCCAGACATAAACGCCCTGACCTTTGGCTAACACAACTGGAAGGGGGTGGTAATTGTGTGCACCATATTTGTCTTCTAGGTCTATTGATTCTTGAGAAAGTGAAAAGGTTTTGTTGAGCATTTTTATTTTATTGATTTAATAAGATGATTTTTAAAATCTATTTTGAAGTGCTAATAAATGTGTTTGGTTTAAACTACTAGTGCAAATTGATGTTCCTTTACTGCATCAACAAAACATCGTACTTTGTCTTTTTCTGTATCAGGATAAACACCATGCCCAAGGTTAGCTATATGTTGGTGATTCCCGAATTTGTTCAACATATTTTGAGTGTGTTTTTTTATTTCACTAAAAGAAGTGTAGAGTACGCAGGGGTCTAAATTGCCTTGAAGGGTTTTTTTGTTTCCAATTAATGCTCTAGATTCTTCTATATCCATGTTCCAGTCTAGTCCTATTGTTTCACAGTTTAATAAACCAAGTTGTTTGCGAGCGAAAAAAGCACCTTTGGCGAAAATAGTGGTAGGAACTTCTGTGATTGCATCACAGATTTTTGAAATATAAGGTAGAGAGAATTCGTTGTACTGTTCGGGACTTAATATACCTGCCCAAGAATCAAATATCTGCACTAAATCTGCGCCAGAGGCTATTTGTTTTTTAAGATAAGCTATAGTTACTGTAGTGATCTTTTCTAACAAAAGGTGAGATAAAGTGGGGTCTGAATAAAGCATTTTTTTTGCATTAGAGAAAGTTTTTGAGCCATGCCCTTCTACCATATATGCAAATATTGTCCAAGGAGCACCTGCAAAACCAATAAGAGGAACTCTTCCTGCAAGTTCTTTTTTGGTAATTTTGATAGCTTCATAAACATATTCCAGCTCTAATTCTGCTTCTAATACTCTTAAAGAGTTGACATCCGAAAGATTATTTATTTTCTTTGGAAACCAGGGTCCTTTGGCTTCTGGCATTTCATAGGTTAATCCCATTGCTTCTGGAACTACTAGAATGTCAGAAAATATGATAGCGGCATCTACATTTAAAATATCTACAGGCTGAAGTGTAACTTCTGCTGCAAGGGAAGGTGTAGTGGCCAATTCTTTGAACCCACTTAGTTTTTCTCTTATTGCTCTGTATTCAGGTAGAATTCTTCCAGCCTGTCTCATTAGCCAAACAGGTGTTCGCTCTGCTTTTTCGCCTCTAGCAACTCTTAATATTAAATCGTTTTTAAATTTCATACCCAAAATTAACTATAAATTGAATTTGATTTTCTTTTCTGGAAGATAAATATTTTAATGAGGATTTTTTTTTTATAACTTGTAGGCTTCATTTAAAAATAATATAATTCATGGCTTTAATACAACAATCTTCATCTTCAAATTCCAATTACAAGGAGGGGGTAAATTATACTACACCGTTTATAGTAATTACTTGCCTGTTTTTTATGTGGGCAATGATTACTAATGCAAATGATATTTTGATTCCTCACTTGAAGCGTGCATGTAATCTTACCGATTTTCAATCTTCCTTTGTTCAGTTTTTCTTTTTTGGTGCGTATTTTTTAATGTCTATACCAGCTTCAAAGATTTTATCAAAATATGGTTATAAAAAAGGTATTATCATTGGTCTTTCTCTAATGATGTTTGGAGCTTTATTATTTATTCCCTCGGCAATGACTTTGCAGTATTCGATGTTTCTTATTGCACTATTTTTCTTGGGTTCTGGGGTTACTTTACTTCAAGTTGCCGCTAATCCATATGTATCTTTGCTTGGTAAACCTGAGACTGCTTCTACCAGATTAAATCTTGCTCAAGGATTCAACTCTCTTGGGGCTGCGATTGCTCCATTTCTTTTCGGAAGTTTAATTTTATCTGAGAGTTCTCTTTCTGAAGATGCTTTTAAAGCTTTGGATGAGGCTGCTCAATTAACTTATAGACTAAGTGAAGCCAGCACTGTAATATACCCATATATTGGCTTGGCAGTTGCGGTGCTTCTATTAGCAGGGTTGATTTATTTTTCTAATCTACCTACTATTGAAGGAGAGCAGCAAGATGTAATAACGGAGGGAAGCGGTGATGTAATTTCTGGTAAAACTAGTGTCTGGCAATATAGTCATCTTACTTTGGGAGTTATAGCTATATTTGCTTATGTAGGTGCAGAGGTTGCTATAGGAAGCTTTCTAATTAAATTTGCTGGTCAAGAGAATATTGCGAATTTGAAAGAAATTGATGCAAAAAATTTCCCTACCTATTATATGCTGGGTGCGATGATAGGTCGTTTTTTAGGATCTGCATTGATGACTAAAATTAATCCTAGAATAGCTATTGGTTTTAGTGCTGGATTAGCTACACTTTTGTTGCTTATAGGAATGTTTACTGAAGGGTATATAGCTCTATATGCGGTCACCGCAGTCGGATTATTTAACTCCATTTTGTTTCCTACAATTTTTACTTCTGCTATTGAAAGATTAGGTAAATTCACACAACAAGCTTCTTCATATCTTGTTATGGCCATTGTTGGAGGTGCTTTTATTCCTCCAATCATGGGTTACGTTTCTGATTTAAGAAATATTCAGTTTGCATTCATAGTTCCTATGCTTTGCTATGCTTATATTTTGTTTTATGGATTTGTAGGTTCAAAAGTAAAGGTAGAATAAGAAACAAGGTCATAAAAAAAGGAGCATTAGAAAATGCTCCTTTTTTATGACCTTGTTTCTTATCTTTTGATGAATACAAAATCTCCTCCCTCATCTCCAGATTCTTTAATAACTCCAAATTGAGGTATTTGTCCATTGGCACTATTGTTCATAACGGCTATTTTGAAACTTCCAAAAAGCTGTTCTGTGCCTAAAAAGGTTTCTTGATTTTCTGAAAGTCTTTTACATAAATATTCTATAAATACACTTTTATCTGGAACGCTTTTCATAGCACCGCTGGTCATGGCTTGGCGACTAGGAGTTTTAAATAATTCCAAAGCCACATTGGCCTCAGTAGAATGGGTAAATGCTTCTCTAGTTTTGAAGATACTCCCACTAAAGCAGGCATCTGCGATAAGCAATGTGTGTTTAGAATTGATACCTCCTATGTAATCTCTCAAATCGCTGTTAGAGAACCAATCTGAACGATCGTTTTGCCTAGCATTTTTTGGCAGCCAATACCCTTTTTTTAATTGATTATCCCATATTCCATGACCTGCATAGAAGATTAATAAATTATCATTTGGGGTAATTTTTTGTGCAAGTTTATCAAAAGACCTAATTATTTCTGCCCTATCTGGGTTTTGAAGAAAGTTGATATTGGGTTGGTCAAAAGTGTATTTTTCAGATAAGATTTTAATGATTTTTTTCGCATCGTTTATTGGGTGGTCTAAATCATTGATAGAGTTGTCCATATAATCTTGATTCGCTATTACTAATGCATAATTTTTAATGTCTTTCATTTTGCTAGTAATGTATTCTTTTTGATCATCTACTGGCTTAGAGTTAGTAGTATTGATAGGTGTGGCGGGGGCATTGCTCGAATTTTCTGCAACTGCTTTTGATTCAGCCTTAATAGGTGTTGCAATAGTTTCTGTTTTTTCGAGTGTGATACTTTTTATTTCAGATTTTTGTTTTACATACCTAGGTCCATCAAGAAATTCCCATTTTTTATACCTTACAGCATAGGTATCATTGAGCAATATTTTGCATTTGATAATCTCTCCTGTTTTGAGATGAATCAAATCTTGGGCTTTGCTTTTGTTTTGAATAAAAACAAAGAAGCTTATTAGGATAAGAATATTGAACGTTGATTTCATGTTTTTTAATTAATATTTCTAAAAATTTAAATTATTTTTTCTTTCTAAAGTTATAGCCAATACAAAATGAAGTATTGAAGCTACGCCAGGCGAAATTTTCCGCTTTTAATTCATCGCTCAATAAAATTTCGCCTGTATTATTGTTTTCAAAGCTAATTTTGTAATTATCAAATGTTGTTCGATGAACCAACATGTCAAATTGAACCCCTAAATACAAGCGATCTAGGATATCATATTTAAAAGACAAATCGAAACCCCTAGCGAAACCTTCAGAGTTTAGTTCTGGATAAGTTACTGTAAGTCCAAATCCATCATTTAAATCTATAAATCCATCTCCATTCAGATCATAGGTCTCATTGGATTTTATATTTCCAAGTGTAGTTGCTGCGAATCCACCCCATAAGCCTAGTTCTGCGGTAAATTTTTGGATAGGCAGTCTCAATTTTGCCCCAAAGAGGAATGCTGCTAAGCTACTATATTCTGAGCTTACAGTTGATTTTGCAGTCAAGTTATCTTGGCTTAATCTGATTCTTTCAAGTGCAGTTGACATTTGAGCATCATCCCTTCCATAGGTATTAGAGAATATTTTAGAGGATAATGCTAAATATTTGAATAAGTAGTACCCACCTTCAATTTGAAAGTTAAAGCCAGATAGCATATAGCCAGATTTAGGATTGCTGATTCTGATGTCTCCTAAATCTCCTAAAGGAGTACAAGCACCTAAAGCCATACCAATGTATGCTGATTTTTCTCCATTATTTTTAGGCTCAGTGGAGCTAGAGTTTTTAGGGGTGTTTGTGTTACTAGGTGGAGGTGTTGTTGTAATTATTTCTCTGTTAGGTGGGGGAGAAAGGGTATTGAATATTTCTTCTGTACCGTTACTATAAACTATTTTGTGAATTTCTTTTTTATTGATACTTAGCTCTGATGTTTGCCCTGATTTATTGTAGAGTACTACACTTAAACCAATCTCTACTACTTTGGCATTGATAGTGCTGCCGTTTTGTAAATGAATAATATCCTGAGATAAGAGCGATTGGGTAAATCCAAAAAATATAAAAAGTAAAAGATAAAATTTGACAGAAAGTTTCATAGAATAAATACTAATGTTACAATATAATATTCTTCAAATTAATTAATTATTCTTAAATAATTATATTTATTGGATATAAAGGGCTTTAAAAAACTATAAAAAACAACAAGCTTACTATTAATATAACACTAAAAAGAATAAGCTTCTGTATTGAAAAATAAGAATGATTAAAAAGATTATTTTCTGTAATCCAAGCTTTTTTATAATTTTTGGGTGATTTTGAGAAATCTGGTGCTTCTAAATGATGTGTGTTGGGAACATTATTTTTTTTAACATCACTTGTTGCTATAGAAATTCTGATGTGATTTGATTCTTCTGTATTGTCAATCGATCCAGGCTGCAACTGGATGTTCTCCTCGGCTTGTTGGGGGGTAGATTGATTGTTCATTAAGTGAGTATTGTTAGGTATCTCTTGAACGATTTTTGTTTGTAAAAGTTTAATACTTTTTTCTCTTGTTTAGGTTTTTTGGGCTCTCTGATTGAATCAAGGTTGGTTCTTTGTAAATTTTACCATTGATTATTAAAATTTCTAGAAATATAAATCAAATACCTAATCTGTTTTTTTTAAGATATACTATTAATACTTGGCTTGTTGTTATTTGTTGAGCCAAATATTCTCAACCACCTGCTTTTTGGCTAACTGAATTGACCACATGCCTACAATTTGTTTTTCTTGAAAATTAGCATGGCAGCTTTTACAAGTATTTGTAGTAAGAATTGGCTGGATATAAAACAAGAGACTGTCTCCAGATTTTTGAATACTTGCTTCAGTGGTAGTATTATGACTGGTATTATATTGTAATGCCTCCCATATTTGTTTCTCTTTATTATTGGCTGAAATGCTAGAAGTTATAGAATTCCCCCATTTGTTTACTTTTATTTTATTTAAATTATTTTTTGAGAACATGTAATTTCTAATATTACAAGCTACAGAGTTTTTGAAATTGGTCTTATTATTAATTTCATTAGTTAGATTGGCTTGCCATGTTGAATCAACAGTAAAAGCAATTAGTGTTCCTAATCTAAGGGCTTCGTCTATTATTTGGGCTTGTTCTATCTTTCCAATTTTTCTTTTTTTATTTTCAGCAGCAATGGCTTTGCTTTCTGGCAATTTCTCATTGCATCCTATTTGAAGTAATGGCAGTAAACAACAAATGATGATTAGAGCAGGAGTAGTAGTCTTCATGTTTTTTATCTAAAATTTTATTCCCAAAGTCCGTCTTTCATACTTAGGCATCGGTCTGCACTTTTTGCAAGCGATTCGTTATGTGTTACTATAACAAATGTTTGATGAAGTTCCTCCCGCAATTGAAAAAAAAGTTGGTGGAGTTCTGAAGCATTTTTTGAATCTAAGTTTCCAGTAGGTTCATCGGCAAAGATGATAGCAGGTCTATTCATTAGTGCTCTTGCAACAGAAACCCTTTGTTGTTCTCCACCAGATAATTCGCTAGGGCGGTGATTCATTCTATGTGATAAATGAAGTTTTTCTAATAATTCTTTAGCTCTAGATTGAACATTTTTTTGGTTTTGATTCGCCAAAAAACCAGGAATGCAAACATTTTCTAGGGCAGAGAATTCTGGTAATAGATTGTGGAATTGAAAGATAAATCCAAGGTTTAGATTCCTGAATTGTGCGAGCCCATTTTTATTCAGTTTTTCAATAGAAGTATTATTAATGGTTAAAGACCCTATGTCTGGGCTATCTAGTGTTCCTAATATTTGCAATAAAGTACTTTTCCCTGCCCCTGAAGCCCCAATAATAGAGACTATTTCTCCTTTTTGAATTTCCAAATCAATTCCTTTTAGAACTTCTAAATTACCATATGATTTTTTAATATTTTTAGCACTTAGCATTCTGATTTTCTCTTTATGTTCAAAAGTAATCTAACAAGGGGTAGCTTCATAGTATAATTTTTACTTTTTGATATTTTAGTTTCTTTTTCTTGAATATCCTTAGAAAAAAAATTAGATTCGTGAATAAATAGCTTTGTTTTTGGGGCTGTTTCATAAATACTTTGTTGTAAAAAAAATTAAAACTAAATACAAATATGAATATCCATGAATATCAAGGAAAAGAACTGCTGAAAAAATATGGCGTTCGCATTCAGGAAGGAATAGTGGTCGAAACCCCTGAAGAAGCTGTTTTGGCGGCTCAAAAGTTAAATGCAGAAACTGGCACCTCATGGTATGTAATCAAAGCTCAGATTCATGCTGGTGGTAGAGGCAAAGGTGGGGGAGTAAAACTAGCTAAGAACATAGAGCAAGTAAAAGAAATTTCTAGCCAAATAATAGGAATGCAGTTGGTTACCAAGCAAACTGGTGCCGAGGGCAAAAAAGTGCATAAAGTTTTGGTAGCACAAGATGTATATTACCCTGGTGCTTCTCCTACAAAAGAATTTTATGCTTGTATTCTTATGGATAGAGCAATGAGCAGAAATGTGATTATTGTTAGTACTGAAGGTGGAATGGATATTGAGGAAGTTGCAGAACACACTCCAGAAAAAATTATTAAAGAATGGGTAGATCCTAGAGTAGGGCTACAGGCATTTCAGGTTAGAAACCTAGCGTTTCAGTTAGGTTTATCGGGTGAAGCATTTAAAGAAATGGTAAAATTCCTTACTAACCTTTATAAAGCTTATGATGAAAGTGATGCAGCTATGATTGAGATTAATCCTGCTTTAAAAACTTCTGATGACAAGATTTTAGCAGTGGATGCCAAAGTAGCATTTGATGACAATGCATTATATCGCCATAAAGATTTAGCAGCTCTAAGAGATATTACTGAGGAAGATCCTTTGGAAGTAGAAGCTACAGCATCAGATTTGAACTATGTGAAATTAGATGGCAATGTAGGTTGTATGGTGAATGGAGCGGGTCTTGCTATGGCTACTATGGATATTATTAAACTTTCTGGTGGAGAACCTGCTAATTTCTTAGACGTGGGTGGAGGAGCAAATGCTAAAACTGTAGAGGCTGGATTCAGAATAATTCTTAAAGACCCTAATGTAAAAGCAATTTTGATTAATGTATTCGGTGGAATAGTTCGCTGCGATAGGGTAGCCAATGGTGTAGTAGAAGCCTACAAAAATATTGGAAACATTAGTGTACCTATTATTGTAAGACTTCAAGGTACTAATGCTGAGGAAGGTGCTGAAATAATCAATAAATCTGGATTGAAAGTATTCTCTGCTATAGCATTGAAAGAAGCGGCTCAGAAAGTAAAAGAAGTAATGGCTGCTTAGTTTTGCTTAACTCATTAATAAAAAAACCACTCTAAATAAAAGAGTGGTTTTTTTATTTTACACATTTAGTTTATTGATTTCCTCCAATAAGAAGAGGAGCTTTACCATCGGTAACGATAACTTTGGCATTGTTTGATTGAGATAGTTTTTCAAAAGCTTGAATAGAATTGTATTCAATTATTTTATCACTTAGCCCTTCAGCAATTATTTTCTGAGCATCTCTAATTCCAGCAGCTTCAATTCTCCTGCGTTCTGCTTCTTGCTTTTCTTTGTTGAGGATAAATTCCATTCTTTGTGCATCTTGCTCTGCTTGAAGTTTTTCTTCTATAGATCTACTTAAGCCAGCAGGTAATGAGATGCTTTTTAACAATACAGCTTCAATCACAAAGCCCCTTTCTGTTAACAAAGAAGACATTTTAGTGGATATTTCTTTTTCAATAAACCCTCTTTCAGCGGTATGCATATCTTTAGCTAAGTACTTAGAGCAAACATCAGCCGCTGCAGAGCGAAATACGCTTATAATTACCACATCTTCGTAGTTTGGACCTATTTTCTCTATCACATTGGTAGCTTCTTTTGGAACGATGTGATATAAAATAGAAATTTCTGATTGTACATTAAGACCTTCTTTCGAAGGAAGTGATAATCTGATCTCTACATTGACAGTACGTGTAGGTACTTTAATTATTGCAGATATAAATGGATTAAAACCTACTACTCCTGACAGATAGGGGTTGGGCTGTAATTTGCCCAAAGTTCTCTTTACACCCACTTCCCCCTGTCTTACTATTGTACATGAACTTAATAGTCCAATGAACAATACGGCTATTATTTTAACTAATTTAGTTTCCATTTTTTAGAATTTAATTTTAAATAGACTTAGTGGAGCTGGTTCAGCGTGTAATTGATAATAATTATAGTGTTTTGTATAATTATTATTAACAAGCTCTGAACGACTAGTTTTATATGACACATTAAGCTTATTTTCTTCTATTATGAACAGTTCATTTACATAAGAATCCTTAGTAACAATAAAGTGGTTGGTTTTATTGTTACTAGACTTAGTTTTATCAAAATCAGAAAAGGATAAGTTGTTTCTTTTTTTATTAAAATCTATCCACTGCTCATATTTTGCAGTAAGTAGCACTTCTCTTTTTTTATTAGCGACACAACTATTGATTCCTATAGTGTTTTCTATGCATTTACTATATTTGTCGTTAATACGTATTGTATTTCCAAATAAGGAAGGACAAAATATCACAAACATAAGTATAAACATCATTGAGAATATGATTACAAGATTGTTATCATTTCTATTATTCTGAAAATAATTAGAAGTTTCCATTTTTTATAAGTTTTAATGTTTAACAATAAATTTTTTAATGCTTAAAAACTATTTGTAGAACTTATACTTACTTATATCAACAGTACTCGAAGAAGAATACTTAAACCATATTTACATTTAGAAAAGTAACACTGAAGTTGTAAATTGTTCTTGTGTGCTTTAAATAAATCAAAGTCATTAATTAATGTATTTGATTTAAAAACTTTATTATGATGGAAGTTTTGAACATTAACATATGCTATTAACTCAACGTCTTCAGTGTTGGAAGATTCTCTGGTATTTTCATTTCCTTGAAGAAACAACCAACCAGATAGTAAGACACCAATAATTAATAGTAAAGCTATTATTTGTTTCATAGCTTTGTAACGCTTATTAATTATTATTTGTTTTATATTTTATTTAATTTTTTTAAGATTTTTTTTAAAAAATATTTTTTTATTACATGGTTACTTTAAAGATATTTTTTGAATTAATAGTAATACTATCATAAAATTTTGTTTCACTTTAAAATATAAAACTATGAAAAGGTTAAAAAAAGTTTCTGAATCTGGTACTAAGTATTGGGGTATTGTTTTGGTTTTCTTCGCAGCTCTGACAGGTATAGCCGTAGTGGTAGCTGCATAAATAATAAACTCAAATCTTAAAAATAAGTTTACACTATATTTTTAAGATTTGAGTTTATATTGTTTTTGCTCAATAGTGAAGTTATTTTTTCTGCTTATTTATCCATGATTCTAATACTTGTTGGATATCTTTTATATCGGGCAAAGGAATTTTTAAATACCACTTTCCATTATCTTCATCTTGAAATAAATATTGTTGAATATTATCAAAGTTTATTGGATAAGTTGTACTAGAATAATTTTTCTGTCTTTTAGATGCTAATGCTTTTTTATTTAAAGACTTAGTTTTTAAAATTTCTGTCTTAGTGGTATTATTGTTCTGAAAAAATGATAACTGAATAGATTCGTTACTTTGAGCAATATTTGGATTGCTTACTGCCGAATAGGAATTTGTTTGTTCGACTACATAAGGTATATCTGTATTTTGGATGTTTAGGTTTATAAATTCTATGTAGTTAGAGAAAGCTTCATTGTTTTGAAAAATCAATTCGTCTTCATTCAAATCAATAGCTGGGAAGCGATTTGAATGAGCATAATTGTATAAAATATCCTGTTCTACAGACTTGTTGAGTAGGAGGTTGAATATTTGCAAATAACTTGGTTTTGGGCTGGCTTGTTTTGCTCTTTTTTCCCAATGTTCTTGGTTAAGTGGAATATCAAAGTTGATGAGGATATCAATCACAGGAATATTCATACCTTCTATAGCTTGGTCGGTAGTGATAAGAATACCACTTTTTTGAGGTTTTCCTAAGTTAATCAAGTGGAAAGATTTTTCTTTGGGGTTTGTGTTTTTATCAATTAGATATATTTTATTGTTACCGTCATCTAATGATTTGTGTATTTTTTGAGCTATAGTATTCCATTGGGTGTATATTAATATTTTTTGATTTTCTAAAGTATTAAGGTGTTCTATTAAGCACTTTAGCTCTTCTATTTTCATTCCTAATTCATTGTTATCTGGATTTGGAATACAAGATATCTTTCTTAGTAAAGTAAAGTTCGTTAATAATTTACGTCTTTCAATTTCTGACAAGTTCCCATAGATTTTAAAATCATTAAGATGTTTTAAGATGTTTTCTTTTAAACTTTGATAAGATTGAAATTGATACTTGGTGGGACTAATAAATATATTCGTTGCCTTTTGAGGTAGCAGTAATTGGGGGTAATGATTCAAAGTTCTTTTAAGTATTATTTCTCTTATAAGCCTATCAATATTATGTAGGTTCTTGAATCCTATGGTTGCTCCAGTTTTGTCAGTAACCAAATGATTGTCTAAAAATTGATATCTTGGCCCTAAATGATAAATATCTATGAGTTGCATTTGATGATACAATTGCTCAGGGTTTTTATTGATATCGCCATTGGTAGAGGCAATTAGGTATTTGGTTCGAATTTCTTTTATTTTTTCAAATAATGATTTAGAATAATTTCCTAACCTTTGAACTTGATCAATAATGAGTAAATCTGGGGCAAGATGGTCTATTGCTGAGGATAGTTGAAAAAATTCTTCAAAACTAATTATTTGATAGCGGGCTAAATTGTCTGCTTCCGAATAAATGGAAGATGGAACTTGACTATTAGAGTAAGTTTCTGAATGAATTAGATTTTGCCAATGACCAACTAAGCCACCAGGGCAAAGAATTAATATTTTCTTTACATCTAATATTAACGTTGCAAATTCTGAGGCGATAATTATTTGTAAATGATTGGTCCAAGGAAATTCGTCAGCAAGAAGTGCTTTTCCTGCTTTTAGGAGAAACAATGCACCAGCTTTCTGATAAGGCTCTGGCTGGTTTTTTAAAATTTTTGTTAATTGCTCAGGAGAAGTAGATTGTTCAAATGACTTTTCTAACAGTTCTTTTCGATGCTGGTCTGCTCTTTTAGACAATATAAAGTCTAGAGCATCGTCATAGATTCTGAAAGTATTGCTGATTCTTTTTGCTTGCGATACAAGCTCTTGAATAGATAAATAAGCATCTTGTTTAAGGGTAAAGTCTTTGTTGAAATAGTTGCGAGCTAGTGCTTCAAATTTTTCTTTTTCCAAAGTACCAATTTTTATCATTATTTCTCTTTCGGCACCATACTTTAGATAGATAGAGGAATAATCGGGTTGATAACCAGCGAGTAGTATTTTTTGATAAGGAGGATATTTTTTTATTTGATAGAGCACATATTCTATATGCTTACAGGTGTTTAAGCCATTCGTTTTAAAATCGTTGCAGGTACAAAAATTAAGGCTATTGTCTTGGCTACGAATAGCTACTTTATAAGTTTTTTTACTCTCAGGATTGAATACTTCAAAGTCTGAATAAACCTTTTGATTACCAATGTTTTTTACCTCAAAAGCATTGAGCTGTCCAAATTGTCTTCTCAGAGCAAATTGCCATTCAATAAGCGACATATTTTCTGGCTTTTGAAGAGGGCTTAAATGCTCGTTGTTGATTTTTGTGGGTTTATTGATTTTCATTTTTTTGAAGTACTTTGAAAATTTAGACTTTCAATACCATAATTTTCATTTACTAATTCAAGGTATTTGATTGTGCTTGAAAATGAAATCTAAAATAAATAAATCTCTTGAATAAAGTATTTCAATTATAATTGAAATACTTTATTCATCAATTGCCATTTGGAATTTGGGGCAGAGTTTGGTAAACTTTGTTGAAATTTCCACATCAATTTTTCCCATTCTTGTTGTCTTGGAAGTTGTGAAAGTATTTCCATCTGCTTATCAAAATCAAAATCTGACTCGGTTTCTATAATCATAAACATACGATTTTCTATTCTGTAAATTTGCATGTCTATTATTCCAACCGTTTTTATCCCTTCTAATATTTCCTTCCACACATTTTTATGATGTTCTTCGTATTCTTTTATTAAGGCTTCATCATTTTTTAAATCTAAAGCCAAACAGTATTTTTTCATGATTTATTTATCTTGATTTCCCTATGTTTTATATTAAGTAACATTTCAAGAATTTAAAATCTAGGATTTATTTTAACTCAATCTCAAATACGGTATCTATTTTGTCTGGCATAGGGAAAGTTTGGTAAGAAGGTCTATTTACGTTGATATATAAATTTTTGCCAGAACTATCGCCCCACCAACTACTTTCTGTTCTGATTTCTGTTCCGTCATGGAGTAGGGCTACACGCTTTATTTTATCTACATATCCTTTCAAAACGATTCCTCCTATCGAAGGGTAAATTCGATGAGCAAATAGCGATTTCCCATTGGAGGTAAATAAACCCCAGTCGTATCTAGGCATAGTGCTAGACCCGCATCCATAAATACTTTTTCCGTTTTTTTTCATCCAGTCACCTACTTCTGAAAGTACTTCGATTGATTTTTGAGGTATTTTCCCTGTAGCGTCAGGACCCACGTTAAGCAATAGATTGCCATTTTTACTTACACAGTTTACCAGAGTATGAATTACAAGTTCAGGTGACTTCCAGTTGTTATCATATCTATTGTATCCCCATGAATTATTTAAAGTAAGGCAGGATTCCCATGGTAAAGGTCTGCCTTGATTATCTGTAACTGCTTTTTCAGGAATTGTTTGCTCTGGAGTATCAAAATCACCCAATGAATTTTCTTCCATTCCTGTAGTACCATCTCCACCGAGTCTATTATTGAGAATAATTGAGGGTTGAAGAGTGCGAACCATTTGTACCATTTCTTTAGCTTTCCATTTTTCACTTTTCATTTCGCCGTAGCTAAAGTCAAACCACATGATGTCTATTTTGCCATAGTTGCTACACAATTCCTTCACTTGTCCGTGCATGAAGGTGATATAATTGTCCCAATTTATTTTTTCGTCTTTGTATTTTTCATTGCCACGCATTGGGTGATGTGTATCATTATATTTTGGAAAATCTGGGTGATGCCAATCAATGAGAGAAAAATACAAACCTACTTTGATATTTTCTGCTCTCAATGCCTCTACATATTCTTTAATTATATCGCGCTTAAATGGAGTGTTGGTAATTTTATAATCAGTTAGTTTGCTATCCCATAAGCTAAAACCTTCATGGTGCTTAGCAGTGAGAACTACATATTTCATGCCTGCTAGTTTTGCAGTACGTGCCCATTCTTTTGCATCAAACAAGTAGGGGTTGAAGTTTTTAAAATACGCTTCATCATATATCTCATTAGATGTTTTTTCGTCATGCCTTACCCACTCACCTCTAGCAGGAATAGCATATAGCCCAAAGTGAATAAACATTCCAAAACGAGCATCTCGATGCCATTCGGTTCGTTTCATTTTAGCCTCATAACTATTTTCATTGTTAATAGGTTTTTGGGCATTGGATAGATAGTGAATAAAGAATAAAAGAAATAATAGGATATTTTTTTTCATGGGGGATATAGATAAATTCAAATAAAACTAAATAGATATAGATTAGTAAACAAGTTTATTGAGTTAAGTTTTTTTCAAATAAATCTTTATTGATTGCAAGATAAAAGAATTTATATAATTGATTAATAATAAATTAAATATTTTACTATTGTTTATTTTAGTGAATAGATTTTTATTGATCATCCATATTTTTCTGTCTTTTTTAACTTCTTAGTTAGGTACAGAGCCACTTTCTTTAGTAAAATAAATTTAGTTTTTAAGAAACTTAACAAACTATTAATAAGCTAAATTTATATCAATTTAAAACCTTATTTTTATCAAAAAATAAAAACTGCAAGAAACACAATGAAGAAAATTCTTTTTTTAATATTGATAATCAATTCTTTTAATTCAAATGCTCAAAAGAAATCATTAACAAAAACCGAAGCACCTAAAACAGACCATGGTTATACGATAGGTCAAATAGATAAAAATTATGGAGCGTTTGTGAATTTTCACAGCGATACTATGAATAAAGACTTTCCGATGTTGGTATTTTTACCCAATGGATATAAGGAGAGTAAAAAAGAATTTCCAGTTATTTACTCATTACATGGATACAATAATGCTAAGCTAACTGAAGATGGTTTAAGAGCTATGATGCTCCCAGAAACAGGATGTCAAGAGGCAGCGAATGAATACCAAGTGATTATTGTTTGTCCATTAGTTGGTAACCATTATTATATAGATTCTCCAATATACAAAGAAAGAAAATTTGCAACACTGATTGGTGTTGAGTTGGTAAGATTTGTAGAGCAAAGATATAGAGCGATAAAAGATCGTAAATACAGAATATTGCAAGGCTTTAGTATGGGTGGCTATGGAGCAGTAAGTTTGTTGTGTAGGTATCCAGAAACATTTTCTACGGCACTCAGTAGAGGAGGAGCTCTTTTTCAGCAGGCTTTGATTGATGATTTAAATTGGGACGATGCGTCTTTAGAGTCTTTGGGAGATTTTTTTGAAAATCCTAAAATATATCATCAACACAGTATTGTGAATCTTTTAAATAAAATTAAGGAGAGAACAGATGTTGCGATAGTTTTGGAAGTAGGTCGCGAAGATTTTTTATATACAGGAAATCAGAAAGTGAATGAGAAATTAAAAACCTGCAAATTCCCTTTTATATTCGCTGAATATCCAGGAGGACACGTTTGGTCTAAAAATGCTTTACATAGTATGCTCGTTCATTTGCAGTATTTTGTAAAAACAAAAAATTAATATTCAAAGAATATTTAAAATTATTATTTTAGAAACATTCTTTGAATTATGATAGGTTTATTCTCCAATGAAAATTGTAAATATTGATAAAATCTAGTATGTTTAGCTCAATATACTTTCTTCAATTTTAAAGCTTTGAAATTTCTGTTTACAACTAGTTTAACTAAAAAATGTAAATTTACAGACTTCATTGTTTCAATAAAAGAACACATTTTTAAATTAAAGAAGTTCTTGGGTTTGAACTATTCTATTTAATCAATTAATCGATGAATAAAAAGTCTTTTTTGTTAGGTGTATTTATATTCATTAAGGCTATTTCTTTTAGCATTGCTCAAAGTAATACTATTAAAATATCTTCAGTTTTACCTTTGTCTGTTTGTTCTGGGTCTAGCATTTCTGTAAATATAGAATCTACAGGCACTTTTGGTCAAAATAATATGTTTAATGTCGAATTAAGTGCCGTCAATGGGAGCTTTTCTAAACCTATCTTATTAGGCTCTTCAAAAATTACTGGAAATATACTTTTTAGAATACCCATTTCTACTGAAGCAGGAACAAATTATAAGATTCGAGTTTTGTCTAATATTCCTGCGATAATAAGTAGTGAATACGCCTTTCCTCTAGAGATTAAAGAAAGACCACTATATGAATTCAGTGTTAAAGGAACCTCAGTACCTTGGAATAAGAATGTGTTTTATTTAACGAATAACGATTCTATTCAATACAATATGACTAAATCTAATCAATTTACAAATTGGTACTTTGGTGAAGATGCTTCTTTAAAGTCATTTATTGGCAAAAATCCACCATTTGTACAGTATAAAGATTCAGGTACTAAAACAGTCGCTATAAGCAATACAATAGATAATTGTACTACAAACGATACTTTAGGAAAGAATAATTTCAAAATTCAAGTATTTAGCTGTTCACCTATACTACCTCCCAAAGCACTATTAATTGCTGACTCTAATAGAGCTTTGATTGAGAATATTGGGAAAGATAAGGATTTTGTACTTTGTAGAGATGCCCTTCTATCAAAAGCTAAATTTATTCAAGAAGTCAATCTTTATTTAGAAGAAGGGGCTAATTTTTATATTAAAGGAAGCACCAATAAAAGTGTTATTTACAATACAGTGAATGCAAGTGCTAACATTGTTTCTGCTACTAATGGTCGCTATTTTGAAAGCACTATAATCAACAGTAGTAAATCGAGCCTTAAATTTTCGCCTTCATCGCTAAAGGATAGTTTTGCGGTGCTTACTTGCCCGAGCTTAAGAGTAGATTACTCTGTTAATTATACGTGTTTGCTAGGAGCATTATGTGATACCTTTGATGAGATTTTTTTAACAATAGAGGGTAAAGACACCGTTTGTGCAGGAGAAACCGCTGACTATATCATTAGAGTGAGTGGAGAAAAAATGCGTTGGCATACCTCAGAGGCAGGGAATATAATTTATCAGAAAGATAATATTGCATCAGTAAAATGGGTATTATCTGGGGCTACAACACTAAACTTAATTGTACGGATAGGAAGTTGTGAATACGATGTGATTTCAAAAAAAAGCATTTTTGTAAAAAACCTTAATCAAGGAGGTTGTATTACTAGCATAAATAATCATGAAGAAAAAAAGCATCTTAGTATAAACCCCAATCCTGTGGATGAATTTATGAATATTGTTTCTAACTCAGAAATTCAAGAAATACAAATTTTAGATTTATTAGGCAAACTTCACAATACAATTTCTGGAAATGCTAGTCTAATAGATATGAGTATTCTTAATAAAGGATTTTATTTAGTGGCAATTCAATTAAAAAATGGGGAAAGAAAATTTTTGAAGATTGAAAAAATTTAAACAATAAAAAAATGCATATTAAAAAGACTTATTTACTATTTATCTTATTTTCTGTGTTTTTAAACTTGTGTGTACTAAATACAACCTATTCTCAGTCCAAAGAAATACAAGGCACCTATATTATTTCTAAAGTTAGTACTCACCAGTTGTGCTTAGGGGAAGAATTAGTGGCATATATCGAAAAGGGTGATAACCCCAAACCACCTGCTCCAGGTGCTTTGATTATTATTCAAATAAGCAACAAAGATGGTAATTTTGATTCTTTTACAAATATTGGCAACTCAATAAATTCTTTCACTATTTCATGTAGGATACCTTTCTGGCTAGAGCCTAGTAATCAATATAAGATTAGAATGAGATCAGAAATCGATGCTGAAGACTATTTTTATGTGTATCCTGAACCAATAAATATCCAAGCACCACCTCTAATCTATACAATTACTGGTAAGACAAACGTTTGTGAAGCCAGTAGCGAGATTTATCAAATTGATATAAATAAAGAGAAGAATGCTATTTGGAAAGTAATTAACGGAATCATTTCAGATAGCTCAGCAAATAGTATTACTGTAAAGTGGAATACCAATGTAAAACTAGGAGCGGTTTCAATTCAATCGCCATCAAATTCATGTGGTGAAGCAGAGCTAACAAAATTAGATGTAAAAATTAATACTATATCCTCATGTATTACTTCAGAGGAAGGAGTAATTTTAAGGTCAAATCTCATTTCTATTCATCCTAATCCAGCATCAGATATATTATACATCAGTACTTATTTTGAAATTAAAAAAAGTAGTATAAAGAATTGCAATGGTCAGGTATTAATAGAAACTCATTCTAGAGACGCAATAGATTTAAAGCATCTTTCAAAAGGATTATATTTTTTGGAAGTTGAAGGTGTAAATGACCAATTGAAGTTTTATAAATTTATTAAAGAATAAAGGTAATAGAGGTGATTGTTTTATTTATATCAAAACATCTATATTTGAAATATTTTATTTTTTAGGCTAAAAGATGAAATAGTTTGATAATATTTTAAAGAAAGTTTCAATAGCTATTTAATGTTTAAATCTCTTTTTCTGACTATAATATCTTTACTAACGCTTGTATTTCAACTGCAAGCTCAAGAGATTATTTTGCCTCCAACTGATACTGTAAAGCTTATAGATCTACTTCAAAACTTTGAAAAAGAAAAAAATATCAAATGCTATTATAAAAACGAATGGTTAAAAGACCTAAAGGGCATAGAAATTAAAGTTAAGGATACGCTTATTGAGGAGGCATTAAAGGAATTGCTTATACCTTCAAAACTTAAATTAATTAGATATACAATTAATGAATATTTGATATTGCCTGAAAAAGAAGCGAATTACCTTATATCTGATACTACAGAACTGAATTCTTTTAGAAAATTAGCCTTTAAAAAAAGCATTTTTTTTGTTTTCAAGGGAGAAGTAGTAGATCAGTCTAATAAAAAGCCAATTCCTGGGGTAAGCATTCAAGAGGAGAGCAAAAAAATAGGTACAATTACAGATAGTTTGGGGCGTTTTGAACTCTCCATGAGCAAAGGAAAGCAAAGAATATTGTTCAATATGCTGGGCTATAAACAGCAACAAATTACTATAATATTAGACAAAAATCTTGAAAGGCAAATAATGTTTGAACCAGACGCCAGTCAATTAGCAGAAGTAATGATTTTTGGAGAAGCTAAAGATAGTCAGCTCAAGGTAAGCGAGATCGGAATGACTAAAGTGAACCTTCAATCTTTAAGGAAATTGCCCTCTTTTATGGGAGAAACAGATGTAGTAAAATCAATCATTATGTTGCCAGGAGTATCTAGCGTGGGAGAGGGGGCAACAGGCTTTTTTGTAAGGGGTGGAACCATTGATCAAAATCTTATTTTATTTGACGATGTGCCTATTTATAATTCCTCTCATTTATTTGGTATGTTTTCCATATTTCATCCAGATTATGCGAAAGATTTTGTTTTCTATAGAGGTGGGATACCTGTCAAATATGGAGGGCGGATCTCTTCTGTTTTGGATATAAAATCTAAAGAAGGGGATTTTGAAAAAATTAGAGGTAGAGGAGGTTTGTCGATACTTACCAATAGGTTCTCTATAGAAGGCCCAATTGTTGGGAAAAAATTATCGTTTAATTTCGCAACAAGAATCGTTTATACCGATTGGTTTTTGAAACTTTCAGGAATTAAAAGCTTACAAAACACAAAAGCAAATTTTCAAGATTTTAATTTAAGATTAGATTATAAGCCTTCTGAAAAACATAAAATCTCTTTTATTAATTACTGGGGAAGAGACTACTTAAAATTAGCAAGCGATTCACTTTCTTTATTAGGAATTAATGGAGGCTCAACCATAATAAAATACTCCAACTTGTGCTCTTCCTTACAATGGACTTATACCCCTAGTAAAAAAGTAAATTTATGGAACAGTATAAATTATAGTAATTACAAATCTGATATTATTAACCCCGATTTTAACCCTTTTGAAATAAGAACTGGTGTTTCTAATTTGGTTCAGAAAACAAACTTTGAATACCTTCTTACCAATAGCAATAAATTTTCTTTAGGGTTAGAGAATAATTTTTTCAGAATCAATCCAGGAAATTTAAGGGGGCTTTCTTCGAGCAATATTACTCCGATAAAAGTTTTACCAGAACAAGGCTTGGAATCGGCGTTTTATATAGCTCATGATTGGCAAATTATTCCTTTAATTACTATCAATTATGGAACAAGATATTCTCGTTTTGCATTTCTAGGACCTTCAGAAAGATACCAATATAAGGACAATTTGTTAGCTAATAATTTTACTATCCTTGATACAGTTTCCTATTCTAGCAATCAAGTGGTTTATAGTTATGGTGGCTTTGAACCAAGGATTTCATTGGTTTTAAGGTTAAATGAGAAGAATTCTTTGAAATTTAATTACAATAGAACTAGGCAATACATACATTTGATGAGCAATACTACTTCTTCTCTACCTATAGATAGATGGAAACTAAGTGATGAGTTTGTAAAACCTCAGATTGCAGACCAGTATGCAATCGGTTTTTTTAGAAGTTCTATTTCTAATCAATGGGTTTTTTCTTGGGAATTATATCATAGAGATATACAAAATCCAATAGATTTCAGAGGAGGAGCAGAAGTGCTGCTTAATAAGAATATTGAGACCAGCATCCTTCAAGGTCAAGGAAAAGCACAAGGATCGGAATGGATGATAAAAAAAACAAATGGTAAAGTCAATGGATGGATAAGCTATGCCTATTCTCAGAGCTTAATTAAATTAGATGGAGTTCACCCTGATGACAAGATAAACAATGGAAATTGGTATCCTTCTATTGCGGATAGACCTCATCAACTCAATCTCGCTTTATCCTATCAGGCAACCAGAAGGTGGAACATTGCAATTAATTTTGTATATAATACCGGACGACCTATTACTTACCCTAATGGAAGGTACACTTTTAATGGGTTACCTGTTTTGAATTATGAATTTAGAAATTTAGATCGTATTCCAGATTACCATCGCTTGGACTTATCTTTTACCTTCGAACCCAATCTTACAAAAAACAAGAAATGGGAAAGCTCTTGGAACTTCTCGATTTTCAATGTTTATGGTCGAAGAAATCCTTTTTCAGTTTATTTTAAAGGGAACGAATCTAGCATGCAAGCTTATCAGCTTTCTATATTGGGCGTAGCATTTCCATCAATTACTTATAATTTTAAATTTTGAAAACAATCAATTACATATCGCTATTTATTTTATGTCTGCTATTACAGACATGCATTGAGCCATTTGATCCTAAAATTGCACCAGCACCTCAGCACTTAGTTGTCGAAGGCTTGATTACCAATCAGAATAAAAGTCATGTTATCAAATTATCGTTTTTGAAGAATATAAATATTGTAAAAGCAGAGGGACTAAGCAAAGCTGATGTAAGGGTAATAGACAACAATGGAATAGAATACGTTTTTAAAGAAAAGAATAGAGGAGAATATCATTCAGATTCTATTCAATTTTTGGCTCAGATTGGAAATATTTATACTTTAAAAATAGTAACTAAAGAGGGCAAAGTATATCAATCTTCACCTGAGAAGATGCTTCCTCAGCCTACTATTAATAGCATCTATAATGTATATAATGACGAAAATTCAGAGGAAGAAGGTTTCTATATTTATATTGATATAAAAGATAACCCTGAAGAGGGAAATTCTTACAGATGGGAATCTACCTATTACTCGATAAAACCAAGATGCAGAGAATTAACTACATTATGTTGTGAATTGTGCTGGAAAATTTATAGAGTACCCAACAGGATTATGATTAGTGAGGATAAATATTACAACAACATGAATTCTACGATGGAGGTTTTTAGAGTGCCTTATGACTCTAGATCTTCAGCATTTGTAAATATCGAGCAATATTCAATGACTACCTCTAGCTATCAATTTTGGAGTCAATTAAAAAAACAAATTGCCAACGTGGGAAGTATCTTTGACCCTATTCCATCAAGTATCGGTGGGAATATGGAATGCAAGACCGAGCCTAATGAAAAAGTTTATGGTTGTTTTTCTGTTTCCTCGTATAGTTTGATTTCCTATAGTGTGAGAAGAGATTATATTACCCGTAATCCTATTACCGAGAATCTACCACCTTTGCCACCAGGGCCACCAAGTTGTAATCCATGCGATGAATCATTGAGTTCTACCAAGATTAAACCCACAGGCTGGAAATTTTAAAGATATATGAAACTAAAATTTATAAAATATTGGTTTTTATTTTTGTTGTTTTCTTATCTAAGTCTCTGTCCTTTATTAAATGCTTTGGCTCAAGAACAACTGCTAAAGATTCATACTGATAAACGGCATTATTTTATTGGTGATACGATATGGTTGAATGCACATGTGCTACAAGAGGGTAAATTAACCAAAGATAATAAAGTAAAGTTAGCACAGCTATTATTGGTAGATCGCTCTAGAAAAGTAGCTCAAAATATCAAAATTAGAATTACAGATGGTCTAGGTAATTGTCATTTTACTTTGGATTCTTCTTTAGCCGCTGGTGTTTATACCTTATATTCTTTTGTTCCAATTAAAGAAAAACAAGAACACAAAGCCTTTGCTACTCCAATCTTGATTAGTCGATTGGAAAATAGGAATACCCAATCTTTATTTTCAATTAGAAAAGAAGATACAATTGCCTTTTCTGGAAAAGAAAAATCAGGACTATTGAAGCACAAAATCATTGATTTTAAATTTCAAAAAAATGAATCAGGGAAATTTAAAATTATTTTAAAAGATAATTTTGGAACACCATCAAAAGCAAAGCTATCAGTATCTATTCAGAACATTTTGTATAAGCCATTGTATAGCTCAGTAAATGATACTATTGTTAGTATTTACATTCACCGAACTAATGCCAATGCATACACTGGTATAAGTTTAAAAGCAGCTGTAAAATATGAAAAGGAAACACCTGCCGAACTCAACTCGATATTATTCACAGATACTGCTGCCTTTAGTGATGTGCGATTTCAAATTTTTGGAAATTCTAATCCTAGTTTTTCAATTTCTAATCTTAAAGTATTTGGAACAAAAGAGATGAATCTTGAATTACAAAAAAATTATGGACAGAAAGTAACTTTTGAAATTATACAAGATTCTTTTGATATTTCGTTTGCATATCAACGTATTGATAGTTTTGACATCAATCAATTGATATTTTTTAAGAAAGCTCAGAAAATTTTTGACGAACCTACTCAGTTGAATAAGCCATCGGTGTTAGACAAAAAATCATTGCAATTAACCAATAATCCTGTAATCGCTACCTATGATTTTACAAAGTATATAGAATTCAATACCATGTTAGAGTCTATGAATGAGATAAGTAGTGTTGTTAAAATATCAAAAAACAAGGAGGATATTAAAATTAGAATTTCAGATGGATACAATAAATTGTATTTTTCTGAACAGCCAATATTTATTATTGATGGAAGATTCACTTTTGACAACAAAACTATCATTGCCCTAAATCCTAGAAATGTAAAAACTTTAGAAGTTATCCATCCTAGCGAACTTACCAAAGAATGGAAAGGTATTGCCCCTAATGGGATTTTGAAAGTAAATACTATTCATGCTAATCAAGAGCTAGAATATTCTGAGAATAGGCAAAGTATAGATTTCAATGGTTATGCTCATGATGAGCCTACTCTAGCAAATCATTCAAAGAAGCACAATCAGCATTATCCTAATTTTGCTTTTAGACCCTATTGGAATTCAACTCTTCACACCAATCAAGAAGGAGAAGCAATAATTGATGTCGCACTTGAAGATCAAAAACAATATGTTTGCACTATTCATGGGATTACAGATGATGGTAAATACTTTGAAATTCAACAATTATTGTTAATCCCTTAGCCCTCTATGTATAAGATATTTTTTTGAGTTTTAATTTTTTAGCACCTACAATTTTGTTATATTTGCACCCTTTTAATAATTGTTAAATATTTAATACCGTAATGTTAAAACTATGAAATTATCTGAATTCAAATTAGCACTTCCACCAGAATTACTCGCTCTTTACCCATCAGAAAACAGAGATGAATCTCGATTGATGGTAGTAAATAGAGCTACAGGCACTATAGAGCATAAAATATTCAAAGACATTATTGATTATTTTGATGATGGTGATGTTTTTGTCATTAACAATACCAAGGTTTTTCCAGCAAGACTCTATGGAAATAAAGAAAAGACAGGAGCAAAAATCGAAGTGTTTTTGTTAAGAGAGTTGAATAAAGAAGCTCACTTGTGGGATGTATTAGTAGATCCTGCAAGAAAAATAAGAGTTGGAAATAAGCTTTATTTTGGCGATGGAGAATTAGTAGCTGAAGTTATTGATAATACTACTTCTAGAGGAAGAACTATCCGCTTCTTGTTTGACGGTACCGATGAAGAGTTTTACAAAACTATAGATACTCTTGGCGAGACACCTCTACCAAAATATATGAAAAGAAAAGCTGAAGAGTCGGACAAAGACAGGTATCAGACTATTTATGCAGAGCATATTGGTGCCGTAGCAGCCCCAACAGCAGGTTTACATTTTACAAAACAAATTTTAAAAAGATTAGAGATAAAAGGTGTTAATATAGCTCCTGTTACTCTTCATGTGGGCATTGGTACATTCAGGCCTGTAGATGTGGAAGACCTTACTAAGCATAAAATGGATTCTGAGAATTATATTATTTCTCCAGAGGCAGCCGAACTTGTCAATAATGCATTAGACAATAAGAAAAGAGTAGTGGCTGTAGGTACAACTTCTATGAGGTCTATAGAATCTTCTACATCTGCTAATAACAGATTAAAGCCTATCAATGCTTGGACAGATAAATTTATCTTCCCTCCTTATGATTTTAAAATAGGTAATGCTATGGTTACTAATTTTCATATGCCTGAATCGACATTGCTGATGATGACCTGTGCTTTTGGGGGATATGATTTGATAATGAAAGCTTATAAATTGGCAATTAAAGAAAAATATAGATTTTACAGTTATGGCGATGCCATGTTGATTATTTAAAATAATCGCTCAATAATATCTGATGCCCAATTCTTTCTTAGATTTGGGCATTGTTTTTATCATCACATAATTATTATGTCTAAATATGCAATAATAGTAGCAGGAGGAAGCGGAACAAGAATGCAGTCTGATATTCCTAAGCAATTTATGTTATTAAACGGTAAGCCAGTTTTAATGCATACGATTGAGGTCTTTACACAATGTGCCTTCCCTGTAGAAATATTCTTAGTATTACCAGAAAACCATATTGAGTTTTGGAATCAACTATGCACAGCGTATAGTTTTATGGTTCCCCACCAAGTTGTAAAAGGAGGAAATTCAAGGTGCGATTCAGTAAACAATGGTTTGGCAATGATAAAAACCAAAGAAGGGCTAGTTGCTATTCACGATGGAGTAAGACCTTTGGTTAGTGTAGAAATAATTGAAGCATCTTTCTATAAAGCAGAAACTAGCGGTAATGCAGTAGCATCGGTGGCATTGAAAGATTCGATAAGAAGTGTAAGAGAGGATAAAAATGAAGCTTTGCCAAGAAGTCAGTTTAGGCTAATGCAGACTCCTCAGACATTTGAACTTAATCTTATTAAGAAAGCTTATCTGAATGCGAACAAGGAGGTAGAATTCACCGACGATGCTAGTGTATTGGAAAGTATAGGTGGGGAAATTAATTTAATCAATGGGAGTTATGACAACCTTAAAATCACAACTCCCGAAGATTTATTGATAGCTTCTGCTATATTGAGTAATAGAGAAAATCCAAAAAATTAATATTCATCTTCATTGAAGAAGAAATCATCTTTAGTCGGGTAGTCAGGCCAAATTTCCTCTATACTTTCAAAAGGCTGACCGTCATCTTCTAGTTCTTGAAGATTCTCAACTACTTCCATAGGAGCACCTGATCTTACAGAAAAGTCAATCAATTCGTCTTTAGAAGCAGGCCAGGGTGCATCTTCTAAATAGGAAGCTAATTCTAATGTCCAGTACATAGTGTTTTCGTTTTTATTATTTCGCAAAAATAAACTAAAATTTTAAAATCCAAAGCTATTAGTTTTTTATTTATAATTCTGTAATAAAATATCAATGGCAAGTTTTTGTATTAATTTATAAATCTATTATTTAGGAGAAAAATAGCATTCATCTATGATACTAGATGGATAGTCCTTATTTTTGTAAACCAATAAGTGGAATAATTCAGCAATTAAACAATTCTATTATTTATAATGAGCAACGAGACAATAATTTTTTCAATGGCTGGAGTAGGTAAAATCTACCCTCCTAAAAAACAAGTATTAAAAGATATTTATTTGTCGTTTTTTTATGGAGCTAAGATTGGCGTTCTTGGTTTGAATGGATCTGGTAAATCTTCTTTATTGAAGATTATTGCTGGAATAGACAAAGAATACATAGGTGAAGTAGCTTTTTCTGGAGGATATACCGTAGGAATGTTAGAGCAAGAGCCTAAGCTTGACCCTAAAAAAACAGTCAAAGAAGTAGTGGAAGAGGCTGTTCAGGATGTGGTAGATTTGCTCAAAGAATTTGATGAAATCAATCTAAAGTTTGCAGAGCCAATGAGTGATGATGCAATGAATAAGCTCATCGAAAGACAAGGTGTTGTTCAAGAAATGCTAGACCAAAAAGAAGCATGGGAACTCGATACCAAATTAGAGAAAGCTATGGATGCACTTCGCACCCCTGATGCCGATGCTATTATAGGTAATTTATCTGGAGGAGAAAAAAGAAGAGTAGCACTTTGTAGATTACTGCTTCAAGAACCTGATGTGCTTCTTTTAGATGAGCCTACCAATCACTTGGATGCAGAGTCTGTTCATTGGTTAGAGCAACATCTCCGCCTATATAAAGGCACTGTAATTGCCGTTACCCACGATAGATATTTTTTAGATAATGTTGCAGGTTGGATACTTGAATTAGACAGAGGAGAGGGGATTCCTTGGAAAGGAAATTATTCTTCATGGTTAGAGCAAAAGCAAAATAGATTGGCCAAAGAAGAAAAAACAGAATCAAAACGCCAGAAGACCTTACAAAGAGAGTTGGAGTGGGTAAGGATGGCACCTAAGGCACGTCAAGCTAAATCTAAAGCCCGTATCTCTTCTTATGAGAAATTACTAGGAGAAGAGGCGAAGCAAAAAGAAGATAAACTAGAATTATTCATTCCACCTGGGCAAAGACTAGGTGCTAAAGTGATTGAAGCCATCAATGTATCTAAAGCTTTTGGTGATAAATTGCTTTATGAAAATCTAAATTTTTCGCTTCCTCAAGGGGGCATTGTGGGTATCATCGGGCCAAACGGTGCAGGAAAGACTACCTTATTCAAACTAATTACTGGTAAACTCAAGCCAGATGTTGGAACATTTGAGGTAGGAGAGACTGTAGAGCTTGGTTATCTAGACCAAGAGCACGACACATTAGACCCAAATAAATCTGTTTATGAACTGATATCTGGAGGAACTGAGCAAATGAATCTAGGAGGTAAGATGATTAATTCAAGAGCATATGTGAGCAAATTCAATTTTGCGGGTGCAGATCAAGAGAAAAAGGTAGGGGTTTTGTCGGGAGGAGAGAGGAATAGAGTTCATCTAGCGATGACTTTAAAAATGGGAGCAAATCTACTCTTGCTCGATGAGCCAACCAACGATTTGGACGTAAATACGCTAAGGGCTTTAGAAGAGGCACTTGAAAACTTCGGTGGCTGTGCGGTGATTATTTCCCACGACCGTTGGTTCTTGGATAGAGTAGCTACTCATATTTTGGCTTTTGAAGGCGATTCGCAAGTCTATTGGTTTGAAGGCAACTTCTCTGATTACGAAGAAAATCGCCGGAAAAGGATGGGAGATGAAGCCCCAAAAAGAATTAGATACAAAAAATTAGTATAAGCCAGAAAGCCTCAATAAAATTGAGGCTTTTTTTATTATATTGGTCATTGTAAAAACAGTAGATTATTTATGCAATTACTTCCAATAACCACCTGAAATAAAATTCAACAATAAGCTATGGCATTAAGCTGGAACGAAATAAAAGATAGAGCATTAAATTTCTCAAAGGAATGGGCTGACACTTCAAACGAAGAAGCAGACGCAAAACCATTTTTAGTTGAGTTTTTTAACGTATTTGGTATCAGCAGTAAACGTGTTTCGACCTTTGAACACAGAGTAAAAAAACTGGACGACAAAGACGGTTACATTGACTTGCTTTGGAAAGGAACAATTTTAATTGAAATGAAAAGTCGGGGCAAAAACCTT
>REBA01000020.1 GCA_004294225.1 Cytophagales bacterium
TTCCTGTATCAAAAAATATATTTCTAAGCACCACTTTTTTACCTACTTGTGCACTGCTCAATTGTATTTCTTTTGTTATTTCCTTATATCCGTCTTGCGGGGTAAGGTAGATATTCTCAGAAAAAAATACTTTATCTTTTTTTTCAATACTGATTCCATAATTCCTTCCAGAGGGAAGAGCAATAAGATAAGCACCTGTTTGCTCATTGCTTTGAGTTTTGCTTACTACTTCTTTGGTATCGTTATCGGTAATCGTGATTTCAGCTAAGATTGGGCTATTTGTTTCTGCATCAATTACACTTCCTTTCAAAAGAGCCAATTGCGGTGCATCTGTTTTAATTGGCATTCTGATAGAATATATGTCCTGTTGCCCTAAGCCACCTTCTTTATCAGAAGAGTAAAGAGCTTGTTGTCCATTTGCTGATAATACAAAATAAACATCGTCGCCAGCCGTATTGATTGGATAGCCAATATTTTCAGGCTTAGACCAATTTCCGCTTGTCGTCTTTGTACTTTTGAACACGTCGTAACCACCCATACTGCTATGTCCTTTAGAGCAGAAATAAAGCGTTTTCCCATCAGGGTGAATAAAAGGACAGTCCTCATCATATTCAGTATTGATATTAAGACTTTTTGGTTTTGACCAATTTCCATTCAAAGTTTTGCTACAACTATAAATATCTCTGCTTCCATTCATTATTTTTCTTACAAAAAACAAAGTTCTCTCGTCTGGAGATAGAGATGCTGTAGATTCAAAAAACTCAGTATTAATGGGCAAAGCTTCAGGATTTGACCATTTATCTCCTTTAAGTTTTGAGAGGTATAAATCTCCTCCATTCGTGCCTTTATAGATAAACATCGTTTGACCATCTTCTGATAATCCTACACAGGCATCATGAATAGGTGTATTCAATGGGCTACCTAGGTTCTGAGCTTTATCCCAAGCTCCACCTTTATTATTGGAAACATAAATATCTTCAAAAAATTTTCCGTCAGTATCAATTTTACCTCCATTAGAGCCTATTCTTCTGGAGGTAAAATATAATTTGGAGAAGTCTGCCGTAATATAAGGTAAATAGTCTTGAAACTCGCTATTAACTTGTGATCCAGCATTAGTTATCTTAACTTCTAATGGATTTTCTAGATATTTTTTTCCAAATTCACATTCATTAATTTTTTTGGCAATGAGTTTCTTATTTTGATTAGACAAGTCTGATTGAATGTAATAAAATTTTGCACTATCCATCTGGTGATTGATATGAAATGCTTGAGCTAAAGTAAACAATACTTCTGAACTTGGTTTATTATTTAAGCGTAAAGCTAGGGAAGCAAAGCTCAGCGATTTTGTTTTTTCTTTTCCCAACAAATGGCATTGAGCAATCTTTAAATAAACGTAGGGGTTTTTAGGATTTTTATCTTTTGCCTGATGATATAAATCTAGTGCTGAATGGAAGTTTTTATTTAAAAAAAAATCATCTGCTTTTTTTATCAATTTTTCTTCTTGAGCAACACTGAGCGTTTTGCTAAAAAAGAAAAATATCAAAAGACTTAGATAAAATCGCATCATCTTATTCTGTCAACCGATCTAATCAATTCTTCGTCTTTTTTGATGTATTTCAGTGCGAAGAAATTCATAACTATTCCAATCAAAGGCAAATAAAAACCTATACTGTAAGTAATGAGGCTAGTCTCAAAAATCACTTTGGTTTTGTCAATTGCTAAAAAAAATAGCCCTATCAAGCCTGAAAGCAAAAGATAATTAAGCGAACTAAGCTTTATTTGTAATCTTCTATTTTTATACTGCAGCAATGCATACATAGAAGTAAGTGCTATAAGTAATACCAAAGCTGCAATATAATAGGTATCTCCTTTACTCTCGAAAGTTGCCTGTCCGTGAGGAATAAAATGTATGGCTAAAGCATTCAGTTCTATATTTCCTGATATACCCGTTGATTTTTCAATTGCTGTTGCCTTCCAAAAAGTGGTAAAAAAACTTAATATCATCGTAATGAATATACCAGTTAAAAATAAGGATTGGATTCTCTGTATCATATTTATTGAAGGAATATACTTTTTTGTTTACAAAAATAGCAAATTTGCACAAACAAACGATGAACAATAACAGATTACTCTATGAGGTATTTTTTGGAAATTGCATATAAGGGTACTCATTTTCATGGTTGGCAAAAACAACCTAATGCACTTTCTATCCAAGAGACTTTTGAGCAAACTTTGAATACCTTATTCAAAACAGCTATCCCTGTATTTGCAAGTGGCAGAACAGATACTGGCGTACATGCAGAACAACAATTCTTACAAATAGATTTAGCATTTGAACTCAGCAAATATCATATACATCGTTTGAACAAACTTTTACCCAAAGATATTGCAATAATTAATTTTTATACCGTCAAAGACGAAGCAACAGCTCGTTTTGATGCTATTTATAGAGTATATGAGTACAGAATAAGCACAATTAAGAACCCTTTTCTACAAGATTTAGTTTATGAATTTACTACTCCTCTAACAATAGAATTGATGAATGAAGCTGCTAAGGCTTTATTAAACTTTGAAGACTTTCAAAGTTTCAGCAAAGTAAAGACTGATGTGGCAAATTTCAATTGTAAGATTTATCAAGCATTTTGGTATAAAAAAGATAATCTTTTGATATTTAAAATTCAAGCAAACAGGTTCTTGAGAGGAATGGTTAGGGCTATAGTGGGCACTCTACTTCAAGTAGGCACTTCTAAGATTTCTGTTAGCGACTTTGAGTCGATTATTCAAATGAAAAACAGAAAAATTGCTGGCCCTGCAGCTCCTCCAGAAGGCTTGTTTTTAAATCAAGTGGTATATCCTACAGAAATATTTACGGATAAGATTCCTCAATGATAGCGGTTAAAAATTGCATTCGCCATTTCTTTTGACACTGCAAATTCTTCAATGTTTATCGAAGAATAAAGATGTTCATCATTTAAAAAATCTATTAATTTTTCGGTAGCAATATTTCCAATTAAGTTTGATGTAGCCATTGGGCAGCCACCAATTCCTAATATAGACGTATCAAATTTTCTACATCCTGCTTGGTAAGCAGATTTCAACTTCTCTTTGGCAAGATTAGGTTCACTATGTAGATGGGCTCCAAATTTTATATCTGGAAATAGGGAAACTATCAGTTTAAATAAGGATTGAATATTCTCTGGAGTGGCAACCCCTATGGTGTCTGAAGGTAAGACATGTTCTATACCTAAACGAGTTAATGCTTGTATGGACTGAATAATTAAATCAGAATTATAAGGATCTCCATATGGATTTCCGAATCCCATAGAAAGATAAATCACTAGTTTTTTTTGACGAAGCACACAAAGTTGATTGATTTTTTCTATAGTGCTATGAGCTTCAAGAATTGTTTTATTGGTATTTCTGATTTGAAATGTTTCTGATAGAGAAAGAGGGAAACCTAAGAAACTTATCTCCTCATATTCACAAGCTTCGCTAGCTCCTCTTTCATTGGCTACAATAGCAAGTAATTTTGATTGGGTATTGCTGAAATCTAACTTTGCAATTACCTGATTGGTATCTTGCATTTGAGGAATTGCTTTGCTAGATACAAAGCTTCCAAAGTCTATAGTATCGAAACCTACTTTTAGCAATTGATTAAGATAATTTGCTTTTGTAGCTGTAGGGATAAAATCAATTATCCCCTGCATTGCATCTCTAGGACATTCGGTGAAGTAAATTTTATCTATCATAATCAATATTAAAAAAGGAAATCGTCTATGATTTCCTTTAAGTAAGTAATTTATTGAATTGACTTATCAATGCTGATGACCTCCTACACCATGTGCATGACCATGAGCCAACTCTTCTGGAGTAGCATCTCTAACTTCTATTATTTTACCATTAAAATCTAGATCTTGACCAACCAATGGGTGATTGAAATCCATAATTACAAATTGCTCTTGAACTTCTTGAACAATTCCGTAAAAATGATTGCCTTGTCCATCTTGCATAGGTAATTCAGCACCTACAACTAATTCCTCTTCGGGTAAGTCTCCAAATATTTCTTTAGGAATAGTTACAACATCAGCTTCATTCATTTGACCATAAGCATCATTTGCAGACAATTGAAAAGCAAAGGTGTCACCAATTTTTAGACCTGTCAATTGCTCATCGAAGGCTGGCAACGTTTGTCCTAATCCGTGAATGAAAGCAAAGGGATGATTGCTATCGGCTTTATCTACTACTTCTCCAGTAGGGATTTTTAATTCGTATTCTAATAATACTACTTTGTTGTTTGAGATTTGCATCTTTAAAATTTTAATTTTTCAAATTTACTTTGCCAATCTGTCTTTTGCTAAAAATATATTAAATTAATTCCGCTAACTTAAAAATAGAATTGGCTATGATGCTGTATCTGAGCGGTGGTTTTTGAGCAATCTTATTTCTTCGAGATATGTTTTTTCTCTTCTCATAAGTTCTTCTTGGGTAGCATGTAATTCTTCAAGATTTTGCCTTAATTCTTCTTCTTGTTGAGCAAGATTTTGAGATTTGGCTTGCGAATCGTTCAATAGTTTTTCTGTGATTTCTTTTTGCTTTAGATTATTAAATGAATTGCCAAGCATTTCGGCTATTTTCTCTATGAATTCGATTTTGTACTGAGGAAAATCATTGAAAGTAGCTAGTTCAATAATTCCAGCTATTGTTTGGTTATATTTCATTGGCACAATCAAAATAGCTCTAGGATTTGCAGTACCCAAACCAGAAGTTATATTAAGATATTCTTCAGGAACATCATTCATATATATTTTTTCTCCTTCTTGGAAACATTGTCCTACAAGCCCCTCTCCTACTTCTATATTCTTTTGAATGTATTTTTTTCTATTATAAGCATAACAAGCTATAAGTTCGATTTGATTAGAACTTTGGTCAAAGAGAAATAATCCACCTTGGTTAGCACTGATGTATTTCACTAGCTGAGAAATAATAGTACTGCTAATATCTTTAATGCTATCATTAGTATTTCTTATAATCTCTGCAAACATAGCATATCCATTGGTGGCCCAAGCTTGTTGTTTTTCTTTTTCATGAAATAATTTTAAATCGTCATTCATTTTAAGCAATGAATTTCCAAGTGTATCTTCTTTGCTAGATGGTGAGAAAGGATACTCAAAATTTGATTTACCTATTTCTAACGCAAATGTGCTTGCTTGTTTCAGGTTTTTGACAAGATTATTAGTTTCTTTAATAACATAATTTAACTCATCCTCAGATTCTTTGATATTTTCTGGAAGTTGCCCTTGTGCTAGAGCTTCTAAAATATCTTTAGGTTTATTTAATGCTAGCTTTAAAGAGTTAACAATATAAATACCTACTAAAACAAAAATAAGCCCTAGAAAAGAAGAAACTATAATCACCGTAACTCTAAGAGATTGTGTTTGTTTTAATAATTTTTCGTTATTGGAGTCTTTACTAGTAAGAAGCTTGGGGAAGAAATCTCCAAATAGTACACCATAATACTTTCCAATAGCCTCATTTTCTGTGGCTTTAACAGCATAAATAGAATCAAGAACATGATTACTTACATTGCTCAGACTATCTTTATTATTAATAATAATTTCCTTCCCCATGTTTTGAATAATATTTTCATATTCAACAAATACATCCTTCAATGGAGAAAGTTTATAGTTAACAGTATCAGCGAGAGACAATGCATAATTTACGGTATCAATAGTTTTAAGTACATCCTTCGTATTAAATTGAGCTATTGAAGTGTCTCTATTAATTATTTTGATCAAAATTTTAGACTGGTAGCCTGTAAGCGTAGATTGGAGTACAAATACATTCTGAAAAGCAAAATTGTATTTTTCTTGTTTATAATAGCTGTTTCTTATAGATTCTACTTGTAGATATACATAAAAAGAAAATCCTCCTAAAATAAAAATAGCTATGTAGATAAGAATTTTTAGCTTACCCGTAATTGTTTTTGGATTTACTAATAGAAACCCAATCATACTGCTTTTAGCTTTTAAGTAAATAGGATTCATTATTTATTTTTTCCCATTATACCCTTGCTAAAGCATAAAGTTGCTTAGGAAAGTATAAAAAAATATCAAAATAATACTCTATATATTCTTAAACGCGAAGAAATTTATTGCAATTTATTACAGATGAACAAGAATGCTTCTAAAGTATGTACTGTTTGCTCATGAGCTTCTAGCATTCCCATATGTGAAATATTCGACAAAAATAATGTATGTGCCTGCTGAGCGAGATGAATTTGGGCTATACTAGATTCCAAAGGTATGGCTTGATCTTCTTTGCCTACGATATATAAAATTGGGTGAGGGTATTTTTTTATAAATTCAATTTTATCTGCTCTATCTCTCATTGCCTCCGAAGTCCTGATAAGTGTTTCGGGCAATATTTGCTTGGCTTTTTCTATCAAATCAGAAATTTCATTTTTATACTTTTCTTGGTTGGCCATCGAAAATAAAGATGGTAAAAGATTTTTTATAAATGGATAAGTCCCATTTTTTTTAATGAATTCAATTGCTTTATTTCTATTGTTCTTCTTCTCGTCAGAATCTGCAAATGCTGTAGAGTGGAAAAGACAAAGCCCGTGGGTATTATCAGGATAAGATTCTGCAAATTCTAGAGCTACATAACCTCCAAGGGAATGTCCTACAAGAATACAGGAATAAATCTTCAATGCATCTAGTAGAATTTTAATCTGATGAGCAATCGATGGAATAGAATTGAATTCGTTACTATTTGGACTAGCACCAAACCCAGGCAAATCTATGCTTATAACTTGATATTGAGAAGAGAGATAATTAGAAAAAGCCTCCCAAATAGACTTGTCTTCACAAAACCCATGAAGAAAGACTACTGTGCTTCCAGTTCCTTGAATATGGTAGGAAAGTAAACTTTTATCCATAAAACATTTAATTTGGGGAAGTGTTATGCTTTTTTGTAAACGACTTCCATCATCTTTTTGGCAGCATCAACTATGGCATTGGCATCATAATTACATTCTTTGTATAACTCTGACTGTTCTCCATGTTCTATAATTCTATCAGGAATACCCAATCTAATAATTTTAGAAAAATATTGATTGTCTGCCATAAATTCTAATATCGCACTTCCAAATCCACCTTGAATGCAACCGTCCTCAAGGGTTATAATTTTATCAAATTTTTCAAAAATTTGGTGCAAAAGTATTTCATCCAAAGGCTTTGCAAACCTCATGTCATAATGAGCAACAGAAATATCCTCACCTAATAAAATCGAAGTGGCTTTCACTGCTTCATTGCCTATACTACCAAAAGATAAGACAGCAATTTCATTACCTTCTTTAATAAGTCTGCCTTGACCAATTGGTATTGATTTCATTTCTGTTCTCCAAACTGGCATTACCCCTTGTCCTCTAGGGTATCTAATTACAAATGGTCCATGATTTTTTTCTTGTGCCGTAAACATAAGATTTCTGAGCTCTTCTTCATTCATTGGTGCAGACACAATCATATTTGGTACACACCTCATATAGGCAATATCATAAGCACCATGGTGTGTAGGCCCGTCTGCTCCTGCTATTCCTGCTCTATCTAAACAGAATACTACAGATAGTTTTTGTAGAGCCACATCATGAATTAACTGATCATAAGACCTTTGCATGAACGAGGAGTAAATATTGCAAAATGGAATTAAACCTTGAGTAGCTAAACCTGCAGAGAATGTTACTGCATGTTGCTCAGCAATACCTACATCAAATGCTCTATTGGGCATTTGTTCCATCATAATATTCATAGAAGAACCAGAGGGCATAGCTGGTGTAATACCCATGAT
Source organism: Cytophagales bacterium (assembly GCA_004294225.1). Lineage (GTDB taxonomy): Bacteria > Bacteroidota > Bacteroidia > Cytophagales > Cytophagaceae > REBA01. Next base: position 7,846 of record REBA01000020.1, read on the forward strand.
TTTGCTATTGACTTTGGCTAATTCCAATAAAGTATGTCCAAAAACATCTTGGTATTTTGGGGGCTGAATGGTTGTATAGACTTTTTTGCGAATTTCCCCTGTCACTTTATCAAACAACCCAGGTGCATGCCACAAGGTCTGATCTTTTTCCGCCAAAGGAAAACCTTTACCTTTGGTAGTAATGCAGTGCAAAATCTTAGGACCTGGTATATTTTTTAAGTCTGATAGCGTGTTAATTAAGTTGGGTAAATCATGACCATCAACAGGACCAAAGTATCTTAGATTAAGAGATTCAAATAAATTGCTATGTTTTAAAAGAGTACTCTTCAATCCACCCTCTAATTTAGAAGCTACACTTTGGGCTATAGGACCTAGTTTTCCTAATTTCCCCATAAGGTTCCAAATATCATCTTTCATTTTATTGTAAGCCTGAGAGGTGGTGATATTTGTTAAATATTCTTTTAGAGCACCTACATTGGGGTCTATCGCCATGCAGTTGTCATTAAGAATAATTAATAGATTGGTATTACTGACCCCAGCGTGATTCATGGCTTCAAAAGCCATTCCTGCAGTAAGTGCTCCGTCTCCGATTACGGCAATATGCTGTTTATGCTTTTGTTTCTTGTATTTCGAGGCAGTAGCCATACCCAGAGCAGCAGAAATAGAAGTTGACGAGTGCCCTACTCCAAAAGTATCAAATATACTTTCGCTTCTTTTAGGAAAACCAGAAATTCCTCCATAAATACGATTGGTATGAAAAGAATCTCTGCGACCAGTAAGTATTTTGTGACCATAAGCTTGATGACCCACATCCCACACCAATTGGTCTTCAGGTGTGTTGAACACATAATGTATAGCAGTAGTAAGCTCAACTACACCTAGGCTAGCAGAAAAATGCCCTCCATAAATAGATACATTATCAATTATAAATTGCCTTAATTCTTGTGCTAGAATTAATAACTCTTGTTCGTTTAATTTCTTAAGGTCTGACGAATTGTTAATCGCCGATAAGTATTTCCCAGGTACAATCACTTGATTCTATTTAATCGATTTGTAAATATAAAATAAATAATTAGCTCCTAGGTAAAAACTTAGAAGTAAGGTTATTTTTTTCGTTCTAAACACATCTAATTAACATGAAAATAACAGAAAAGTTGAGCATTAAAAATTGTTTGACTCAAAATTACTAATATGCTATACCTAAATAATAAGAAATTAATTTCGCAATTGAATTAATATCCACAATCGAAGTTGATAATTAGTGGATAGGTATTTATGAATAGATTGCTTAGTCTTCGCTTTCTACTTACTTTTATCTTTATCCAAAAAACTATTAGTTTTTCATGAGTTTTGAGATTCAACTTCCTTTATTTAAAGGTCCTTTTGATTTGCTTTTATTTTTCATAGAAAGAGATGAGTTAGACATCCATGATATTCCAATCTACAAAATCACCAATGATTTCCTCAGCTATATCCATAGTATGGAACAGATGAATATAGAGATTGCTAGTGAATTTATATTGGTAGCTGCTACTTTGATGAGGATAAAAGCAAAAATGCTCTTGCCTAGACCAGAGTTGGATGAAGCAGGCAAAGAAATAGACCCAAGAGAAGAATTAGTAGCTCATCTTCTAGAATATAAAAGATACAAATCTGTTATTCAAGAATTGATGGAGCTAGAACAAAATAGGCTTCTCCAAGAAAAAAGAGGAAATATCGCTCAAGAGTTAAAACATTTGGCAGAAATCAGTAATGTAGAAACAGAACTTCAAGAACTAGATTTGTTCAAAATCCTTAAAGTATATGAGAAAGCTATACTTAGGTATAAAGAACAAAAAGAAAAGCCTACGCATTTTGTGGAACAGTACCCTTTCACTATTGCTCAACAAAAAGAATACTTAATGAATAAGTTAAGACTAAAGGCACATTTAACTTTTGAAGAAATATTAGCTGATTTTCCCACAAAAATCGCATTAGTATATAATTTCTTGGCAGTTTTAGAACTTTTACAAATACAATTGATTTCTATAGTTGTAGGAGAAGGTTTTAATAATTTTTGGATTGAAGAAAAAAACCCTAATCAAGAAGTAGTATTTGATAACGTTAGTGAATTTGACTAACAGTAAGCTTTTTTATACTGTTAGTCAAATTATTAAAAACTAGAATTGTTCAGTTCTAGAAAAGAAAAAATTAGATTCTATCGCAGCATTTTCATCTGAATCAGAACCATGAATAGCATTTGCTTCAAGAGATTTTGCATATTTCTTTCTGATGGTTCCATCTTCTGCATTAGCAGGATTAGTAGCACCAATTAATTTTCTAAAATCAGCAACAGCATTATCTTTTTCAAGTATCATTGCTACTATTGCACCTGATGACATATAAGTCTTCAAATCATTATAAAAAGGGCGAGCAGCATGTACTTCATAAAATTGTCCAGCACGCTCTTCACTTAACTTAGTAAGCTTTGATGCTACAATTCTAAACCCAGCAGCTTCTATCATTTGGGTAATTCCTCCAATGTGCCTGTCTGATACTGCGTCAGGCTTAATCATTGTAAATGTTCTATTTGTTATCATTTTTATTTTGGTTAATTATACAAAGGTAGATAGAATACTTGTTTTTAGAAATTATTTACTAAAAATACTACTAAAGACTAAAGTGAGAATTCTAGAATAAAGAATTATCGTAGCAATTAAAATTAAAAAAAAATCTAAGTATTGAGTTCGTGTATCGTTTTTTGATTCTTATAAATACTGCTTTTGCCTGAAGCAATAAAAGCTATAATGGAAACAATTACAAAATATTTTACTGCTTCCATACCAAAGAATTCTATACCCAATACCAATGAAGCAAGAGGTGTATTTGTAGCTCCAGAAAAAACAGCAATAAAACCCATAGCAGCTAATAAATAAACAGGCAATGGTATAAATACTGATAAAAAGCTACCTAAAACTGCTCCTAAAAAGAATAAAGGAGTAACCTCACCACCTTTGAATCCAGAAGATAAAGTAATTACAGTAAATAAAAGTTTAAATAAGAATTCATAGCCAGATTGTTGATTTAAGAAAGCTTCAGAAATAGTAGGAATCCCTAAACCAATATATTTGGTGGTGCCAATAGTTAAAATTAAGAATACTATGATAATCCCTCCAATAAAAGGGCGAAACGGAGGATAAAGAACCCAGCGACCAAATAAATCAGATATATATTGACTGGATTTTATATAAGCCAAAGCAGCCCAACCAAATATAATAGCCACAACTACCGTCAAACAAAATGTCTGAAAAGTAAAATCAGGGATAACACCCATTGAAAATTGGCTATGCCTTACGCCCCATAATAAAGTAACTTTATCAGCAATGATAGCTGATAAAAAAGCTGGGAAAATAGCATATAGGCTTACTTGACCAGCAATACAAAATTCCATTGCAAAAATCGCACCTGCTATTGGTGTACCAAAAATGCCCCCAAAACCAGCAGCTACAGCAGAAATCAATAAAATTTTTCTTTGAAAATCGCTAAAATTAAACAGATTTGTAAACTGATCAATCAAAGAAGCAGACATCTGAAGAGCAGTTCCTTCTCTACCCGCTGAACCACCAAATAGATGGGTTAGCAGTGTGCTTACAAAAATCATAGGAGCCATTATTAAAGGTATTTTTTTTTGAGGAAATTGAATTTCATCTATTATTATATCATTGCCCTTACTAATACCCTTCCCTATGACGTAATATGCCCAACCAATTATGAAACCTACAAACGGTAAAAGATAAATCAAAAAAAAGTGTTCTTCTCTATATTTGGTAATCCAGTCTAAAGACAAAAGAAATACAGCACAAGCAGTACCTGAGATAGTGCCTAACAAAAAGCACAATAAAATCCATTTTGGTAAATAAATAAATTTAGTAAAGTATCTTTTTATAAATTGAATCATGCTAAAAAATATATTCTAAAAATATTTAATCTAGAATACCTATCCTAAACAATAGTATAAAAAAGGCTGATAGTGCTATTAAAAGAATTAATAATTTAATTCACGAAACTTTTTGGCAATATAAATAAAACCAAAAGCTTCTCCATTTTCCTTGCCAGTATGTTTGTGATGAATTTTGTGGGCCCTAATAATTTTCTTCAAATAATTATTTTGTGCAATAAATTTTATTTTTATTCTTCTATGAACTATCACATCATGAAAAATAAAATAAATTAGGCCATAAATACTTACCCCTAAACCTAACCAAAAAAGTATAATGGGGCCAAATTCTAAACCCACAACAATCAATGCTATGGCTAATCCTGAAAAAAAAACACTAAAAAAATCATTCAATTCAAAAACACCATGCCTTTCGCTATGATGAGATTTGTGTAGCGACCACAAAAAACCATGCATTATATATTTGTGAGTAAACCAAGCTACACCTTCCATAGCCACTACGGCCAATAACATTGCCAATATGTTAAAAATCATTTTTTATAAATTTGTTAATTGTTGTTTGATAGTTTCCATAAGCCACATAGGGGTAGAAGTGGCTCCACAAATCCCAACAGTATCATTTTGTTGAAACCAAGCAGCGTCTATATCTTCTGCCTTGCTAACAAAATAAGTGCTCTCATTAATAGATTTACATACATTGAAGAGCACTTTACCATTTGAAGACTTTTTACCCGATACAAAAATAATTACCTTATGCAAAGAAGCAAAATCTTTTAGTTCATGATCTCTATTGGAGACTTGCCTACATATAGTATCGTTCGATACAACTTCTATACCTCTTTGCTCTAGTTTTTCTTTAATATCATAAAATTTTTCGGTGCTTTTCGTAGTCTGACTATAAAGTGTAATTTTAGAGGGAAGTTCTTTATCTTTTAGTTCTTGAAAATCTTCAAAAACTATTGCATTATCATTGGTCTGTGCCTTTAAACCAACAATTTCAGCATGTCCATGCTTTCCATATATATAAATATCTTCCTCTTTATCATAAGAATTCTTGATTCTATTTTGAAGCTTAAGTACTACTGGGCATGATGCATCAATTAATTCAATGTTATTTTCTAAAGCTATTTGGTAAGTAGAAGATGGCTCTCCATGAGCCCGAATGAGCACTTTACAATCTTTTAGCTCTTTGAATTGTTCATGAGTAATTATCTCTAAACCTTTATTCGCAAGTCTTGCTATCTCTTCATCGTTATGAACAATATCACCTAGACAATAAAGCTTATGCTCTGTTTCTAAGATATCTTCAGCCATTTCTACTGCATATATCACCCCAAAGCAAAATCCAGAGTTTGAATCTATAGTAACCTGCAGATCTAGCATATTAACAATGTTTAAGATAATAACAAGTATTTAAATTTATTGTTTTAATATTCGAGAATTTCATATTGCATTAAAACTGTGCTTTAGGTAAGACTGAAATAACAAAGCAAGTTTATGATTGTCAGAAATGCGTATTCTTTCTTCTTGAATCTTTGAAGAAGGTATAGCTTGAATCTTTTCCAATAACTTTTTATAGTACGTATATGCAAGATAAACCCCTAAACGAGCACCATGTGGCAGCAATTTAATCCCCTCATAGGCTGCTTTGAAATCTTCATGTATAGATTTTTCTATTTCTTCTTTTTGAGTGGGTGTAAAAGCATCAAAATTTACTTTTGGGAAATAAACTCTTTTTCTTTCTTTAAAATCGCTTTTTATATCTCTTAGAAAATTGACCTTTTGGAATGCTGCTCCTAGGCTACAAGCTGATGGTTTCAACTTTTGATACTCCAACTCATTACCCTCGCAAAAAACTCTCAAACACATCAAACCTACCACTTCAGCAGAACCATATATATATTCTTCATAACCAGATTGGTCATAATATTGTTTATCCAAATCCATTTCCATGCTTTTCAAAAATGCTTCTATAAGTGGTTTTTCAATATGGTATTTATTGACCACCATTTGAAAGGAATGAAGAACTGGATTAAAAGAAATTTTTTCTTCAATTGCCTTATAAGTGTCTTGCTTAAATCTTTCTAACAATGCTTTCTTATCATGCTGATGAAAGGTGTCTACAATTTCATCAGCAAATCTTACAAAACCATAGATTGCATAAACAGGCATCCTATATTGTTTTGCCAAAACTTTTATTCCTAAAGAGAAGGATGTACTATAGCTTTTAGTAATCAATTTACTACAGCGAAGTGAAGTTTTATTATATAGTTCCTCCATGCTCATTTAATATTCTATCTGTTACTAATTTCGAACTGATTACTACGATTGGAAGTCCTGTTCCTGGGATAGTAGAAGCACCAACATAATAAAGATTAGAAAATTGTTCGTCTTTATTACTAGGTCTCAAAGCACCTATCTGATTCATGCCGTGAGCCAAACCCAAGCCACTTCCTTGATATAAATTAAACATTTTTTGCCAATCTATAGGATCATAGATGGTTCGAGAGAGGGTATTTGCGGCTAAATCAAAATCTATTCTTTGAGACAAATCAGCAATAATAGTATCGGCTAAAGATTCTCTATCTGACCAGTCTTTTTTATACCTCAAATCTGGCATTGGACATAATATGAATATATTTTCACAACCTTCTGGTGCACATTCTGGATTTGATTTAGAACTCACATTAACATAATAATAAGGCTTCTGAGGAGCTACTGCTGTTTTAAAAATCTTATCTGCATAAGCTTTAAAATTTTCTCCAAGAAAATAATTATGGTGATGTATATTATCTAATTTTCCTTTAACACCAAGATATATAGTGAAAGGAGATAGAGTCCAATCCATTTTATCTAATTTATCAGGATTGAAAGATTTCCTCCCTAATATTTGACCTCTAAAAGATGCAGCATCTGCATTGCTAACGTAGATATCAGCAGTCCATTTTTTCCCATGCTGATCTATAAACCCCTGTAGCTTATTACCTTCTTGAACAAATTGCTTTATTTCTGTATTATAGATAATTTCTACGTTGTTTTGTTGAAGTAATTTTACAATTTCTTCTGTGATAGTATACATTCCTCCTTTTACATTCCAATAGCCATCGTGCTGAAGTTCAGTATAATTCAGAAGGCTATATACCGCTGGGGTATCAAAAGGAGTTGCTCCCAAAAAGAACGCTACTAAAGAGAATATAATTTTGACCTCTTCTGTCTCAAAATGTTTTTCTAACTCAGACCACATAGACCTAAAAAGCTTAGGACCGTGCTTTAGTGGAACTTTAGTCAATTGATAAAGATAATCCATCTTACCTTCAAAGTTTTTCTTTATTACTCTATATTCAGTATCATGAAAAACTTCTTTAGCAGCTTTAAGATAAGCATTGGCTTTTCTAACAAAGTCTTTTTCATCAGAAAACTCTGTTGATAGTTTTTGTAAATCTTTATGGATTAGATACGGCTTTTTTTTATAAGAAAAATAAACAGAGTATAAAGGATTGAGTTCATTAAACTGTAAAGGATTATTTACTTTACAATAATCAAACAACTCTTTAAATTCATAGCTCATGCTAAAAAATGAAGGACCAACGTCAAAAGTAAAACCATCTTTTTTTAGTTGATTCAACCTCCCCCCTGCTTGATGATGTTTTTCTAAAATAGTTACCTTATAACCTTTTGTTGACAGACGCAAAGCAGTAGACAATCCGCCTAAGCCTGCACCTATTACTAATGCTGTTTTGTTCAATGTAATTGATGATTTAATGGTAATGTAATTATTACTTAATATAAACTCTTTTTATCAAAGAATGCGATTTTTAATAAAAAGTTTTTATTAAATAATAATTAATACTTAAAAAGAATATTGCCTTTTGGGTTTTAGTGTGTAATTTTACAATTAAACCCATTGGTAATATCATGCTTAAGCAATTACTATCTAACATACCCGCCCCCTTCAAGACATTCTATTTTATTTTTTCTGTTTGTTTTTTTGTATGGATGATGTTTTTTGATGCCAATGATTTTATCAATCAATTTAGAATCTCCAATAAACTTCAACAGCTCAAAAATGAAAAAGCTTATTACGAAGAAAAGATTATAGAAGTAAAATCAGAGAAACAAGAATTATTCAGCAATACTAGACAAATAGAAAAATTCGCAAGAGAAAAGTATCTGATGAAAAAGAAAAATGAGGATTTGTTCATCATCAACGAAGACTAGATTTAAAGTTACTTTCTATTTAATTTATAGGTTCAAATATCGTGCAAGAAACAATATTAATACTCAACGGTCAAATAATTAACGAAGGTACATCTACCAACAAAGATATTTTAATTAAAAATGGTAGAATAGAAAAAATTGACCATAATTTATCTCATCTGATTGCAAATAAAATAATTGATGCCAGTGGGAAAATAATCTTACCTGGAATAATCGACGATCAAGTTCATTTTAGAGAACCAGGGCTAACACATAAAGGCAATATCCATAGCGAAGCTAAGGCTGCAGTTGCAGGTGGAGTTACTACCTATATGGAAATGCCAAACACAGTGCCCAATGCATTGACACAAGAACTTCTAGAAGACAAATATAAAATTGCTGCCAATAGTTCTTTGGCTAACTATTCTTTCTTCATGGGCACTTCAAACAATAATTTGGAAGAAATAAAGAAAACCAATCGCAAGAATGTGTGTGGTGTAAAAATTTTCATGGGCTCTTCTACTGGAAATATGCTGGTTGATGATTTTAAAATATTAGAAGATGTATTTAAAAACTGCCCTACACTAATAGCAACTCATTGTGAAGACGAAGAAACCATAAAAAACAACTCTAAAGCCTATCTTGAAAAATATGGCGAAAATATGCCTATACATTTTCATAGCGAAATACGAAATGTAGATGCCTGCTACAAATCAAGCAGTAGAGCAGTAGATTTGGCAAAAAAACATAATACTCGATTACATATACTGCACATCTCTACAGCAAAAGAACTTGAGCTTTTTAAAAACGATATTCCCTTATCTCAGAAAAGAATTACATCTGAAGTTTGTGTGCACCATTTATATTTTGATAGAAAAGACTATGATACCCTAGGTACTCTAATCAAGTGGAATCCAGCAGTGAAAGAAGCGTACCACAAAGAAACCCTTCTAAAAGGACTGCTTGATGACAAACTAGACATAATAGCTACAGACCACGCCCCACATACTTGGGAAGAAAAACAAAACAATTACTGGAAAGCTCCTTCTGGTGGCCCACTTGTTCAGCATGCACTCAATATAATGCTCGACTTTTATCAACAAGGTAAAATCTCTTTAGAAAAGATAGTAGAAAAAATGTGTCATGCACCTGCAATCTGTTTTCAAATTTTAGAAAGAGGATTTATAAAAGAAGGCTACCATGCAGACCTTTCTATTTTAGATCTAAATACTCAATGGAAAGTTTCTAAAGAAAACATCCATTACCATTGCGGTTGGTCACCTCTAGAAAGTAAAGAATTCACAGGGAAAGTGACACACACTATCGTATCTGGGCATTTAGCATATGAAAATGGAGCGTTTAATTTAAGTAGAATGGGAAGCCGAATTCTTTTTGATAGAAATTAACTAAAATTAAATCCTTCTAAACAATGGATTCATTCAATATTTGTAATTTACAAATGAATGAAATCAACATTAAAATATTTTCAAAAAAGAATTACTAACCTTAGTGCCAACAACAAATCATTATTGGCATTAAAAACCTATGCCAATGATATAGACTTGCATCTTTTTGATTATGTAAATCATGCAAAATCATTCCATATTATAGAACAGCTCGTTCAAAGCAAAAAAGCAATAAAACTTTGCCAACAAATTGATAGTCGAAACGAGCAAAATAATATTTTAAGCAAAAAGCTCAATAAGCTTCAAAGACATGCTACACTTATTTATGAAGAACAAGGAAGCATAGACATGAATATTGCTTGGCCTTTTATACATGGCAAGCTAAGCAACGGTCAATTGATAAGATGTCCACTACTTTTATTCCCAGTAGCACTAAAGTTAGAAAATAACGAATGGACTATTGCACCAAAAAAAGACACTGAAATCAGTATCAACAGAAGCTTTTTGATGCTCTATAAAATGAATTACAATACAAATTTTGACGATTCGTACTTCGACAATCTACTAGCAGAACCACCAAAAGACATTACTCTTTTTCTTACTGCACTGTACGAACTTCTAAAAATCAATAATCTTCAAATCAATTTTAATCAAGAATTATTTCAATTAAAGCTTCAGAATTTTAAGAATTACGTTTCCAAAGAATTTGAAAACGTAACATCATTAGGTCAATTAAAGCTCGTCTCTGAATCAATATTAGGACTATATCCACAAGCTGGGAACTTTATAAGTCATGATTATGATTTCATGATTAAAGATTCAGAAAACTATAGTTTAGAAGATTTTTTTTATCAAAAAAGCAAACAACTTCAAGAACCTAATACCACTATAGAGAAAAATTATTGCCCTCTACCAATAGATGCTTGGCAAGAAGAAGCATTATGGGCAAGTAAAACAGGGAAATCAATAGTGATTCAAGGTCCCCCTGGTTCAGGAAAATCTCAGTTTATAACCAATCTCGTTTGTGAATTCATTGCTTGTGGAAAAAATGTAGTCGTCGTTAGCCAAAAGAAAACTGCATTGGAAGTCATTTACAAAAAACTAGAATCAATCGGTATTGAAAACTTTGCTTGCCTTGTCAATGACTTTAAAAATGACAAAAGAAAAATCTTTCAGCAACTCAACGAACAAATTGAATCCATTGAAACCTTTAAAAATGAAAATAATTCACTAAACTCAATTCACCTTGAAAAACGGTTTATAGAACTTCATAAAATTATTCAAGAAAATTGTAACCAATTAAAATCTTTTAAGAAAGCTTTGTTTGATGAAAGCAATTATGGAAAATCTATAAAATCACTTTACCTAAACACTACTTTTAATAATACCCAAGCAGACTTCAGCAATGTCTTTAGATTTTTCAACTATGAGCAATTACTAGAAAGCATCAATAAATTTAAAAGATACTTTAGTCTAAAATCATTAATAGAACCCTACTCAGAGCCGCTTTCTCAAAGAAAAAATTTTGCACACCTATCTATAAATGACTTATCTGACATCATTAAGATTACAAATAATTTTCATCAAGAAATTGAACAAATCAATCAATCACTTCAAAAAAATGGAATTAAAGAATTAGAATACCAGACTATCAAAGAATATTTTAACAATGAAAAATTGATAATTTATTTCTTGGAATTCACCAAAACACCTATACAATTTGAATTACTCAAAAAATACTATAAACAACAACCAAGCCTAGAATGGATCAATGGAATCTCCGACAAAATCAATCAGGTTTTGTCGATCTGCCCCATTCGATTTGAAAAAATAGACCTTCAAGAGGCTCAAGAAAAACTTGCTTTAGTGGAATTGGCAATAAAAAAAAACAAACCAAGTTTAAATAATTTCTATTGGAATCTATGCTCAAAAGATAAGAAACTAATAAAAAAATATCTATCAGAGAAAAAACTTGATTATACCAAAAGCACCCTAGAACAAGAGCAGGCTCACCTTAGCCAATGTATAAATAAGAAAAACTTAATTAATGAATATATTACTCAACTAGGAATTACAAATGAGGGTACCACTGAGGATTATATCAAAAGCTATCTTATTGCTTTATCTCAAAGTATTCAACTAATCGATCAATTAAAGGCTATAAATATATTTGAGTCCATTTCTAATCAAGATATAGAATCAATTATTTTTAGCTTACAGCACCTTATAGAACTTGTCCCATTATGGAAATCATTTCATACCAGAGCCTCGAAATACCTTAGCGAAGAACAATGTATCCAACTCAATAATTCGGTAGATTTTAAGAACAAATATTTACATGCCATCGAAACACATTTCGAACATATAGTAAAACACGATCAACTTATTCAAGAATTAAGCAATCAAGAATTAAAGGCAATAGAAATACTGGAACAAAACTTTGCAAAGGAAAGTACAGAAAACCTATTAAAAATATTTGCCAACGAAATACAAAAAAACTGGATAGCATTCATAGAATTACAGAACCCAGTTCTAAAAATAGTCAGCAATGGTGAAATCGAACATATAGAACTTCTACTTCAGGAATCAATACTAGAAAAGCAAAATATCAACGAACAGATTTTAAAAATAAAAATCAAAGAAAAAATATATCAAAAGCTAGAATATAATAGGCTGAACAACCTCATTACCTTCAGAAACCTGAAGCATCAATTGACTAAAAAGAAAAATCTGTGGAGTATTAGACAAATTATTGCTGAATATTCCTCTGAAATAAACCGACTCTGCCCATGTTGGCTTCTATCTCCAGATGCCGTTTCAGCTATTTTCCCTATAGAATCGAAAATAGATTTAGTCATATTTGACGAAGCATCCCAATGCTTTGCTGAAAATGGTATACCAGCTATATATAGAGCTAATCAAATAGTCGTAGCGGGAGACAAGCAACAGCTCGCTCCAAATGATTTATACCAAATCAAATGGGAAGATGAAAATGAAGAGAATCCAGATATGCAAGCTCATTCATTGCTCTCTTTCTGCGAAAGACAATTGCCAACGATTTCCCTCAAAGGACATTATAGAAGTTTATACCCCGAGCTAATTCAATTCTCGAATAACTACTATTATAATAACCAGCTCAATATGCTGCCCAATTTCGAGGCTTTTAGAAGCCCTAAAGATGCTATTAGATTTTATAAAACAGAAGGAATTTGGGAAAACGGAAAAAATCTAGTGGAAGCAGAATCGCTAGTAAATATTGCTCTAAATATCATCCGAGAGTTTTCTGATAAATCAATTGGTATTATAGCCTTCAATTATCATCAGTCTATACTGATACAAGAATTACTAGATGAACAACAAAATATGCACAAACAACTTTATGATAGCATAAAGTTTGTCAAAAACATTGAAAATGTTCAAGGAGACGAATGCGATATTATACTATTATCTATTGGTTATGCACCTGGTAAATCAGGTAAAATCAATGCTCACTTCGGAAGCTTAAACTTAGAAGGAGGTGCTCAAAGATTAAATGTTGCCATCACAAGAGCTAAAGAAAAAATGATTATAATAAGTAGTATTCATCCCGAAAAGCTTATCGTTGAAAACACTATAAATGAAGGTCCTAAATTATTGAAAAAATTTCTACAATTTGTAGCTGCCTATCAGAATTCAAAGCGGTTAGAATTAGAGAAAATCGAATTCTCAATGCCTATTAATTTCATGAATACAAATGAGCACATTCATCTTATTGAAATATTATCCAATAAAAAGCAAAGCACAAGTAACTATAAAAGCAATTTTGCAGACGCCTTAACAAAAGAAGAACAAGACTATTCCTTAGTATTTACAGATGATAGCAAATACTATCAATCTGGAAACATTAAAGAAACTCATGTTTATAAGCTTATAGAAGCAAAAAGGAAGCACTGGAAGTACAACAAGTATTATAGTAGAAATTACTATTTGAATCAACTAGAAAAACCTATTCCTTATTAATAACTATTTAAATAATAAGGTCTGATATCTGTGGCTATCATTCCAGCTTTTATTGCTGCTTCTAAACCCAAAGGACTATCTTCAAACACCTCGCATTCTTCGGGATTTACGTTCATCAATTCGGCACACCTCAAGAAAGTATCTGGTGCTGGTTTAAAATTTTTCACATCACGAGCTGTAACGATGATATCAAAATAACTTTCTGCATTGATTGCTTGAAGCGTGAGAGCCGCCACATCAGGCACACCACCAGTACCAACAGACATTGGAATTTTTCCAAAATAATTTATTGCTAGATTAAGCACAGGTTGGATAGGTTGAATGGTATGAATTAGTTTTAAAAAAGCATTTTCTTTCTGCTCATGAGTTTCCTCAGGATCCATTTTTTTGTCAAACATTTCGTTGAGCATATCCACTATTTTAAAGGTAGGAATGCCCGCAAGCTTATAAAACAAATCTTCAGGAAAATGGAATCCGTTGAAATTAGCTACTTCTGACCAAGCTTTATAATGGTTGGGCATAGTATCTGCAAGAGTACCATCTAAATCAAAAATTAAAGCTTTTGCTTTAGGATTTTTTATAAGTTTCAGCATTTGCAATGGAATTTAAAGAAGTGAATTGCTTTAATTGATAGGGAAGAATAAAAATCAATGACATACAATTTATAATAAAAAAGCCATCTCTAGTTAAAGAAATGGCTTTATGGGAAAGTGATGGGGATCGAACCCACGACCTCAAGAACCACAATCTAGCGCTCTAACCAACTGAGCTACACCTTCCATTTATTGATTCCTCACAAGGCGTTCCCTAAATGAGTTTGCAAATATAGCTTTTCGAGTTTTAATACCAAAATATGTAGATTGTTTTTTATTATTTACACTATAAAAAACTGATATTCAAATTATTTATTCCACCCAAAGCACTAAACCCTTTAAATACTCCCCTTCTGGATGAAAAATATTAATTGGATGGTCGCAGGGTTGATGCAATTGTTTTATAATCCTAACATTTCTTCGTGCATCTGCAGCCGCACCAAAAATAATTTTTTGAAATAACTCTTGAGAAATATTTTGCGAACAAGAAAAAGTGTAAATCAATCCCCCTGATTTAATATTTTGAATAGCTTTCAAATTGATTTGTTTGTATCCTCTTGTAGCATTCGCTACTGCTCTAGAATGTTTAGCAAAGGCAGGAGGATCTAAAACTATTATATCAAAAAAATCTTTAGGGATATCTTTTAAATATTCAAAACAATCTTTGACAATCTTATAATGCCTATCTTCAGAACCGTTAAGTGCAGCATTGGTATGAGAAAGTTCAACTGCTTTCTCAGAAATATCCAAAGAATAAACCTCGCTTGCTCCGCCAGCTAAAGCATAGACTGAAAAGCCACCAGTATAACTAAAAGCATTTAACACAATTTTTCCTTTAGCATCATTCATTAGTGCCATTCTGTTATCTCTTTGATCTAAGAAGAAACCTGTTTTCTGACCGTCAATAAAATCAACCAAAAACTTCTGCCCATTTTCTATAATTTCTACAGGAACTTCACATGGCTTTGTCGCCCAATAAGAAGAAGCCCTTACATCTTCTAGCACTCCGGTGCTATTTTTGGACTTCACAAAAATATAATTAAACCCAAGTCTAGAAATTGCTTCGAATATTTGACTAGCGATTAGCTCTATGCCTCTGACCATAATCTGAACTACCACTACCTCATTATAAACATCTGCAATAATCCCAGGAATAAAATCTCCTTCTGCATGAAGTAGTCTATAAGCATTGGTATGTGAGCCTTTTAAAACCTCTTTCCTCAGCTGAAAAGCATTTTTTATCTTAGCAAACCAATAATCGCCATGATAGAAATCCTCGGCACTAGAGGAAAAATGAAACATTCTGCACACAATTTGATTTTTAGGAGCAAAAAAGCCATAGCCCAACACCTGTTGTTCATAAGACCTTATCTCCACTATTTGCCCATCTTCTGCATTGGGAGATTGATGAACAGCTCCAGAAAACAACCAAGGGTGGCGATGATAAAGCGAGCGTTCTCTTTTGGGCTTTAGAACCAATATAGGATATTGCATAGATAATTTTAAATTTGTGTTATAGCAAAATAATGGTACTTGAATAAAACAATTCCTCCAAGTGAATTAAGTAATGAAAATAAATGTTTAAATAATACCCAATACTATAATGCTTTTAAAATACTTATTAACAATACTTGGCTTTTTCTTTTTAGTAACCATCTATGGGCAAAACCCAATTTCTCCAGAAGGAATTTTTATTGCAGATCCTTCGGGGCATGTATGGAAAGATGGAAGACTCTATATTTATGGCTCTTTGGATAAAAGCCCAAATTATTTTTGCTCTTCTGATTACCATATTTTGTCTAGCTCTAACTTAATGAACTGGGTCGTGAGCAAAAACATTTTCTCTTTAGAAGAAAAAAATAATCCCAATAAATCAAAACAAGAAAAAATATTATATGCCCCTGATTGTGGCTATATCAATGGGAAATATTGCTTATTTTATTGCCAACCTGGAGCAGAGGCAGAAGGAGTAGCAGAGGCAAACACCCCCATAGGTCCATTCTTGAATGCAAAAAAAATGAATATATACGGACACAATCAAATCGACCCATCTATTTTCACCGACAATGACGGAAAAAACTATTATATCTGGGGGCAATTTGATTTAAAAATTGCAGAACTAAAACCAAACTCTACTGAAATAGACTCTAGCACTATCTTCAACAATGTAATTACAGAGAAAGAGCATTTCTTTCATGAAGGTGCATTTCTGACTAAAAAAAATGACACCTATTACCTTATCTATGCTCACATGGGGAGAAAAGACAAACCCACATGCTTAGGATATTCTACCAGCAAATCACCTATAGGACCTTATCAATATAGAGGAGTAATTATAGACAATGAAGGTTGCGACCCCAGTAATTGGAACAACCACGGCTCAATTGTTGAGTTCCAAAACCAATGGTATGTACTTTATCATAGGGCTACCCACGGAAGCCAAAGTATGCGAAAAGCTTGTATAGAACCCATCTACTTTGAAGCTGACGGAAGTATCAAAGAAGTAGAAATGACTTCACAAGGAGCAGGCAAACCACTAATTGCTACAGACACTATTGAAGCTAGACGCACCTGTATGATTAATGGAAATGCTAGAATAAATAGTATCAACCCAAGCACAGAAGTAGTCAATGGCATCCTCGCTAACGACTATATTGTATTCAAATATTTAGATTTCGGTAAGGGCGTTGACAGTATTTCTATAAAAATAAAAACTAGCGAAAAAGAAGGTGGATTTAATCTACACATTGATAAACCTTGGGGAGAATGGAAAGGATACGTTCATTTCCCTAAATCAAAACAAAAAAATAAATTTCAATATATTCACTATAAAATCAATCCCATCAAAGGAGTTCATGCAATTTATTTAAAATTTTATGGTGGCAACAACACCGGTTTTGAAATAGATAATTTTATTTTTCATCAATCCAAAAATAAAATATCAATGCCTAATAATGATTGAGCCCTTCCCTATTAAGCTTAATTTCTATCTTCAATGATTGATACTACCCAAGAAAGAATAATTAATGAGCAGGAATTTGAGGAGCTATTTAGAACCCATTACACTAGTATGTGCAGAAGTGTAAATAGAGGGCATCTCTAAAAACTCAAAATCATAATTTTTGTTAAAAAATATCTTTAAAAAATGTTGCTTAATATATTGATTATTAGTATTATTAACAATAATTTTTAAGCGTTATGAAGCAGTTTAAAAGACATAAAGATTTTGGATTTTTTGACCAAGATTTTCGCCTTACTAAGCTAACTAAACTAGGCGATTCACTTGTAAAACTAAATAAAAGTGTTAATTTTTAATTATTTAGAAATATTTTAGAAAATGGAATGATCTTATAAAAGAAGGTAAAGGAGCTGAATTATGGGCAGATAAACCAAATAAAAAAGCTCAGAAAGATGTAGATGTACGCTGGACAAAGAAAAATAATACCAACTATTATGGATATAAAAATCATACAAAAGCAGATGTAAAAAGTAAAATAATTACCAATTTTCAAGTAACCGATGCAAGTGTTCATGATTCTCAGGTTTTAAATAATTTATTGACTGACAGTGATAAGGGAGAAGATTTTTATGCAGACAGTGCATAAACTGGCGAAAAACAAGAAGAAATTATAGAAAAAAAGGGAATGGTAAATAAAGTTTGCGAAAAAGGACATAGAAATAAGCCACTTACCGAGCAGCAGAAAAATAACAACACTGAAAAATCAAGAATTAGATCAAGGGTAGAACACATCTATGGATTTATGGAGAATAGCATGAATGGTATGTATTTATATTCAATTGGCATAGAAAGAATAAGTACAGCTATTTGCTTGATGAACTTGACCTACAATATGTTCAGAAAAGTACAATTACAATCAAATTAGGGGATAAATGCGTCTAAATGGGAAATAGATATTAATTAAAATATTATATATTAATGGTTTAATAAAAAATTGGATTTTCCAATATTTTTCAAAAATGATGAGAAAGTACATTTACTTGCCAAAAAGTAGTTTTTAGAGATGCCCTAAAGTAAAAAATGGGAATCATTTATTTAAAACATCACAACCAAAAAGTTTTCTATCAAAACATAAATCACTAGCATATAAGCATTGTTAATTATAAGAATATTTTTTTTGATAATCAACATTTTAAAAAAATTAAGAAAAACAGATGATTGTAAAAAATATTTTACAATCATCTGTTTTAATTTTTAAAGATTATTTTTAAAATGCAAATAAACCTCTAGATTAAATAACTATCTAAAAACTATATTTAAGAAAATTTGTTTAATTAAATATGGACTTAAAATTCAATATTAAATTTAATATGAAGTTAAAAAATGAATAGCATTTTTAACTTTTTTGCACTATTTTTAAAAAAACACACAAAATTATCTGATAAAATGATAAAAAGTATAATAATAACAGGATTTATTGGTTTTATTATCACAATTCAATTTTCCTGTCAAGAAGGCAATTCACAAAAAGATGGACAAGCAAATTTGGTTTTACCAGTTACTACTTTATCAACACACAAAACTGAATTGCATCGCTTTTATGTAGGTACTGTAGATGCAGTGCAGAATGTGGAAATCAGAGCAAGGGTACAAGGATATTTAGAAAAAATATTTGTGGACGAAGGTAAAGAAGTTCAGAAAGGTCAATTATTATTTGCGATAAGTGACCAAGAATATGATGCCGAAGTAGATCGATCTAAAGCAGCCTTAAAGACTGCTTTAGCAGAATCAAAACGCTCAGAGCTTGAATTAGACCGTATAAGAATTCTTGTAGAAAAAGGAGTAGTATCCAAAACTGAACTTCAAGTTGCTCAAGCAAATTTTGAAGCCATCAATGCTGGAATTGCCCGTGCAGAATCAGCCCTAAATCATGCTAAAACAAGATTATCTTACACCCTTATCAGGGCACCATTTAGCGGGATTATTAATCGTATTCCTTTTAAAGTTGGGAGTTTAATCAGTGAAGGAACATTGATGACTTCTGTTTCTGACTTACAATATGTGTATGCTTATTTCAATGTTTCTGAGAGCGACTATTTAGAATATATCAAGAACCAAATTGAAAATCCTGAAGATGTAAATAAGTCGGTAAAACTTCTTTTAGCAGATGGAAGCTATTACCCCGAAATTGGAACAATCGAAACTATGGATGGAGAGTTTAAAGAAACTACAGGTTCTATAGCATTTAGAGCAAAATTCAAAAACAGAAACAATATGCTCAAACATGGTTCTAGTGGTACAATAAAACTTACTAATCATTTAAATAACGCCCTTATAGTTCCACAAAAATCTACCTTCGAGATACAAGATAAAAGTTATGTTTTTGTATTGGACAACAACAATCATGTATATGCTAGAAGTTTCGTACCCAAAACTAGATACTCAGATTTTTACATTGTACAATCTGGTCTTAATAAAGGCGATAAAGTGGTTTATGAAGGTATTCAGAAACTTAAAGAAGGAATGCAAATCAATCCACAATTTATGACCATAGATAGCTTAAAATCAGTATCAAGTATTGGTAAATAATTTATTTATTATTAAAGTTTCTCTTACCCACTTTTCTCCAATCAAACAAATATGTTTGCAATTTTTATAAGAAGACCCGTCCTTTCTATCGTTATCTCCTTATTTATTACTTTTCTTGGCTTACTCGCCTTGACTGACTTGCCTGTTACCCAATTTCCAGAAATTGTTCCACCCTCGGTAACAGTTACAGCAAGATATACAGGAGCAAATGCCGAAGTATGTGCAAAAGCCGTTGCCACACCAATAGAAAAAGCAATCAATGGTGTGCCAGGGATGACTTATTTATCTTCAGTATGCAGTAATAATGGAACAACAATTATTACTGTGAACTTCAAAGTAGGCACAGACCCTGATATTGCTGCAGTGGGCGTACAAAATAGAGTTCAAGCTGTAATTGCTGAAATGCCAGAAGAAGTAATCCGAGCAGGTATTACTACCGAAAAAGATATCAATAGTATGCTTATGTATCTTAATATACTAAGTGAAGATACAACAATGGATGAGAAATTTGTATTTAACTATACAGATATCAATGTATTAGCTGAGCTCAAAAGAATAGATGGTGTTGGGTTTGCGGTAATAATGGGAGAGCAAGACTATTCTATGAGAATATGGCTGAAGCCAGACCGTATGGCAGGCTACGAAGTTTCTACTCAAGACATCATAGAAGCAATAAAAAATCAAAATATTGAAGCTGCTCCTGGAAAATCGGGAGAAAGTTCTGGCAAAGAAGTTCAAATGCTTCAATACGTTCTAAGGTATACAGGTAAATTTTTTGATCCCAAACAATACGAAAACTTAGTAGTAAAAGCCAATCCAGATGGCTCTATGATAAAGATTAAAGATATTGCAGAGGTAGAATTCGGTTCATTGAGCTATAATATGATTTCTAAAAACAATGGCAAACCATCTGCTTCTATCATGTTAAAGCAAAGACCCGGTTCGAATGCTAGAGAGGTTATTCAGAATGTGAAAAACAAAATGGAGGAATTACAAAAAAATGTATTCCCTCCGGGAATGAAATATAATATCACTTATGACGTATCTCGCTTTTTAGATGCTTCTATCCATGAAGTAGTAAGAACACTCTTTGAAGCTTTTCTACTTGTTTCTATTGTGGTATTTCTTTTTCTTCAAGATTTCAGATCTACGATTATACCCGCCATTGCTGTTCCAGTATCTCTTATTGGAGCGTTCTTTTTTATGCAAATATTTGGCTTTTCTATCAACCTATTGACTCTATTCGCTTTGGTGCTTGCTATAGGAATAGTAGTAGATGATGCTATAGTAGTGGTAGAAGCAGTTCATGCTAAAATGTCGGAAAAACACTTGCCGCCCAAAGAAGCAACAATGGAAGCCATGAAAGAAATAAGTGGAGCTATTCTAGCCATCACTCTAGTAATGACAGCAGTATTTATTCCTGTATCTTTTATGTCTGGTCCAGTAGGAATTTTCTATCGCCAATTTTCCCTAACTCTAGCTATAGCTATTATTATTTCAGGAATAAACGCTCTAACCCTAACACCAGCTTTATGTGCCATGCTTCTAAAACCTCATGAATCCCATGGAAATCATCAAACTTTTCTTTCCAAATTCTTTGCTGGATTCAACCACTACTATGAAAAACTAGCTGGTAAATACAAATGGCTTTTAGACCTTGTTGCAGGCAGAAGAATGGTTACATTAGCAACCTTAATCATTTTCATCGCAATGGCTTGGGGAATGTCTAATATACTACCCACAGGATTTATACCTACCGAAGACCAAGGGGTAATATATATCAATGTTACTACCCCAGTAGGTGCTACCGTAGAAAGAACAGATGCTATTCTAAACAAAATAACCGAAATCACCGATACCATAAAAAGCATACAAGCTATATCTACCTTAGCAGGATACAGTTTGATTACCGAATCAGCAGGTGCATCCTATGGAATGGGAATGATTGATTTAAAATCTTGGGACGACAGAAAAGACAATGTGAAACAAATAATAGAAAAATTAGAAGAAGGCACAAAGGACATCTCTGATGCAAAAATAGAATTTTTTCCACCGCCCACAGTTCCTGGATTCGGAAACTCTAGCGGTTTTGAATTCAGAATTCAAGACCGAACAGGTAGTGGAGACTTACAGAGAACATCCAAAGTTACCAATGAATTTATAGCTACATTAAATAGCTCACCTATCATCAATAATTCATTTACCATTTTTGATGCTTCTTTTCCTCAATATCTTATCCATATAGACCAAGACTTGGCTGCCCAAAAAGGAATCACCATAAACAATGCAATGAGCACACTGCAAACTCTAATAGGAAGTTATTATGCTTCTAATTTTATTAGATTTGGACTAATGTACAAAGTAATGGTACAAGCAGCTCCAAGATATAGAGCAAGACCAGAGGATATTGCAAAACTTTATGTTAAAAATAGTAGAGGAGAAATGGTAGCCTTTTCCTCATTTGTAAGACTAGAAAGAGTATATGGTCCGGAACAATTGACAAGATACAACATGTACACCTCTGCTATGGTAAATGGAGAACCAGCAAAAGGGTATAGTAGTGGTGAAGCTATTGAAGAAATAAAAAAAGTAGCCAAAGAAAAACTTCCAAAAGGCTTTAGCTACGACTGGACAGGCATGACTAGAGAAGAGATACTTTCAGGAAACCAAGCTATTTATATCTTTATGATTTGCTTATTATTTGTATACCTTCTTTTATCTGCACAATATGAAAGCTTCATACTTCCTATACCAGTAATCTTATCGCTCCCTATAGGAATTTTTGGTGCATTGTTCTCTTTAGGAATTCTAGGTTTAGAAAATAACATCTACGCACAAGTTTCCCTAGTAATGCTTATTGGTCTATTAGGAAAAAACGCCATACTTATTATTGAATTCGCATTGCAAAGACAGAAAGAAGGCTTATCTGTGAGAAAAGCTGCAATAGAAGGAGCTTTAGCTAGATTTAGACCTATCTTAATGACCTCTTTTGCATTTATAGCTGGTCTTATTCCTTTGGTAATTGCTACTGGTGCAGGAGCTGTGGGCAATAGAACTATAGGAACTGCTGCTGCTGGAGGAATGCTATTTGGAACTGTATTTGGACTAATTGTAATTCCGGGCTTATATATTCTTTTTGCAAGCCTTCTTAAAATCAATAAAAAACCACGCGTTATAGAAGAATTTGAAACACAAATTCAATAAGCTACTTATTATATATGAAACTGATAAAACATCAATTAAATCTACTACTATTAGTAGCTCTAATAATAATACAATCTTGCATAACTAATAAAAATCCTCAGCTTTCTGACAAACAAAACCTGCCTTCTAGCTATAATTCAAATGTCGGCAGCTCTAAAGATAGCTTAAAAAGTACAAAAGATTTCTTTAAAGACAAAATACTTATAGGCCTTATAGATTCTGCACTCAACAACAACTTTGATTTATTGCGTGCAATTCAAAGAATAGAATTTGCCAAAGCAAATTATCTAAACAGCAAAGGAGTATTCTTACCTTCCCTAAACATAGCTGCTAACTCAGGTGTAGATAAATTCAGTAAAAATACAATGAACGGATTAGGAAACTTTGATACCAATCTTTCTCCAAATCTTCCTTCTAATACCAGAATCCCAGACCCAACACCAGATTACTTTCTTGGCTTAAGAAGTAGTTGGGAAGTAGGGATATGGGGGAAATATAAAAACCTTAAAAAATCAGCATTTCAAAGACTAGTAGCTACCGAGAATGGAAAGCGGCTTATTCAAACTTCCTTAGTTGCCCAAGTAGCGAGCCTTTATTTTCAATTGCTTGCACTCGATAGTGAATTAGAAATTATCAATCGTAACCTTATATTACAACAAGCAGCATTAGATAATATTGAAATACTAAAACAAGGTGCACGTGCCAATGAACTTGCTGTTCAACAATTTAATGCCCAAGTATTAGATACCAAAAGCCTACAGGCTAGAAAAGAACAAGATATAGTATATATGGAAAATGCTTTAAACACTATTCTAGGCAGGTATCCACAAACAATTGAAAGAGGAACCAAGATTATTGAACAAACAATTCCTCAAGAAATGTCTACTGGTATCCCTACTAACCTGTTATTTAAAAGACCTGATATTATGCAAGCCGAAAATCTACTTTCAGCTTCTAGTGCTGACTTGGCTGTTGCTAGAGCTGCATTTTTTCCTTCTCTTACCATTAACTCTTATGCAGGCTATAATTCATTTAAAAGTAGTTTGCTGTTTGAACCTAGTTCAGTTGCCTATGGTGTAATTGCTGGACTTATGGGGCCTGTTTTTAACCGATTCGAGATAAAAGCTAATTATAAAAGAGCAAAAGCAATGCAAATGGATGCTTTTTACAATTATCAATTTACTTTAGTTAATGGCTACCAAGAAGTATTAACCAACTTAAAAGGAATAGAAAACTATCAAAAAGTTTATAACCTAAAGGCAGAAGAAGTAATTGCTTTAAACAAAGCTGTATCAGCCTCTAACGACCTATTTTTTGCTGGTGCAGCAACCTACTTAGATGTAATTACCGCTAGAAGATTCGCACTTGATTCTGAATTGCAGCAGACAAACTCTAAAAGAGATCAGCTGCTCTATATGGTAGAATTATATAGAGCTCTAGGAGGAGGTTGGAATTAGATTATTTCTATATCTTATTAAATCAAACACACAAACAATCGTTGTTTGACCTAAAAAACAAGGTCTATTCAAAAAGAAATATCAGAATTTAAATTGATTGTATTCAAATTTATTGGTATTTTGAATAAAAATTCATTTTTATTCAATTTCTAGTATAATATTTCTAGTCATAGATTAAAAATTACTTTCACAATATATTTTTTTCAATTATGTCCATCAGAGTAGCACTTCATCACATCACCCACTATCAATACGACAAATCCATAAGCCTTTCCCCCCATGTATTCAGACTTAGACCTGCTGTACATTCTCGAACAGCAATAGAAGGTTATAGCCTAAAAATTACACCTGAAAACCATTTCATCAATTGGCAACAAGATCCTTTTGGAAATTTTCTTGCGAGAGTAGTATTTCCTGAGAAAACAAAAGAATTAAAAATCGAGGTAGAAGTAATCGCAAACTTAGTTGTGATTAACCCCTTCGATTTTTTTATAGAAGAATATGCTCAAGAGTATCCTTTTAAGTACGATGAGCAGATGAAGAAAGAATTATTGCCTTATCTAGAAGTCTCAGAAAAAGGACCAATTTTCAAAGAGTGGATGAGCACAGTCAATCAGACAAAACAATTGACTATAGATTTTCTTGTAGGTCTGAATCAACTATTATACAAGTCAGTAAATTATAGCATTAGACTAGAACCAGGTATTCAAACTTGTGAAGAAACCTTAGGAAAGGCGGTGGGGTCTTGTAGAGATTCTACTTGGGTTCTGGTTCAAGCATTAAGAAAATTAGGTCTAGCTGCTAGATTTGTTTCCGGATACTTAGTTCAGCTTACACCAGATGTGAAAGCTTTAGATGGTCCATCGGGTCCAGAAAAAGATTTCACTGACCTTCACGCATGGGCAGAAGTATATATTCCAGGTGCTGGATGGATAGGTCTCGACCCCACTTCTGGACTTGTTGCTGGAGAAGGGCATATCCCCTTAGCTTGCACCCCAGACCCAGTAAGTGCAGCACCAATCACAGGAGGTTCAGAAAAATGTGAAACTATATTTAATTTCTCTAACGAAGTCTATAGAATCAAAGAAGCTCCAAGAGTAACAAGCCCCTACTCAGAAGAAGATTGGCAGACGATTATGGCTCTAGGCGAAAAAGTAGATGCTGACTTTGAAGAAGGAGATGTAAGACTCACCATGGGAGGCGAACCGACGTTTGTATCTATTGATGACATGGAATCAGCTCAATGGAATACCGCTGCTGATGGAGAAGATAAAAGAAAGTTAGCTGGTTCATTAATAAGAAATCTAAGAAAGGAATTCGGACCTCAAGGACTTCTCCATTTCGGACAAGGGAAATGGTACCCCGGCGAACTG
The DNA here is from genome assembly GCA_004294225.1 of Cytophagales bacterium. GTDB lineage: Bacteria > Bacteroidota > Bacteroidia > Cytophagales > Cytophagaceae > REBA01. The sequence goes on from REBA01000020.1 coordinate 33,560, forward strand.
CTTCCTAGGTGGCAACTCGGTCTGTATTGGAGAAAAGATAAAAAGCCTATTTGGCACAATGATAAACTAATTGCTGAAGACAATAAAGACTATGGGTTTACCCATATGCACGCTGAAAGATTTATCAATATACTGGTAGGCTATCTTGGTTTACAAAGAAAAAATATTTCTGCAGCTTATGAAGACATCTTTTATTTTCTTTGGGAAGAAGGTAGAGTTCCAGTAAACGTGAACCCATTAAAAGCTAATCTAAAAAGCCCATTAGAAAGACAGAAATTGGCTGAACTTTTAAATAGAGGACTTTCCACTCCTACAGGATTTGCTATTCCAATAAGAAGAAACTTTAAAAATAATGCTTGGGAAAGTGAACAATGGCAATTCAAAAATCAACACCTGTATCTAATCCCTGGAAACTCTCCAATGGGGCTAAGGCTCCCACTCAAATCTCTTGAAGAAGGCGTAGAAGAAGAAATTGAGAAAAGATTTGAAAGAGATTTATTCGACACTCCAGAACCTTTAGAAAATTACAAAGATAAAGTACACCTTCAAAGAGATCAAGCGAGAGCTAATGCAGTTGCACAAAACAAGGTAGATGAAGCCTTTGTATATATAAAGAAAACCACCAATCCATTCAAGAAAAATAACAATCTAATTCGCACATCAATATGTGTGGAACCGAGGAACGGCAGACTATATGTATTTCTTCCTCCTATTGAATATGCCGAGCATTATTTAGAAATTATCGCCAGTATTGAAGCTACCGCCGAAGAGTTGTCAATGCCTGTAACTATTGAAGGGTACACTCCACCAAGAGACCAGAGGTTGGAACATCTCACTGTTACTCCAGACCCTGGTGTAATAGAAGTAAACATCCATCCATCTACCAGTTGGAAAGAATTAGTAGAAAAATATCAAATACTCTATGACACTGCATTTCGCTCTAGATTAGCTACCGAAAAATTCATGTTAGATGGAAGGCATACTGGTACTGGTGGTGGTAACCATATCACTATTGGTGGAGCAAAACCTTCAGACAGCCCAATACTAAGAAAACCAGACTTACTTAGAAGCCTAATTACCTATTGGCAGCACCATCCTAGTCTTTCTTATCTTTTTGCAAGTGAATTTGTGGGGCCCACGAGTCAAGCTCCAAGAGTAGATGAAGGAAGGGTAGAGAACCTCTATGAATTAGAAATTGCCTTTGACCAGATTCCGGAAAACAACGACGTTCCTTTTTGGTTAGTCGATAGGTTATTTAGACACCTACTTACCGATATTACAGGCAACACCCATCGTTCTGAATTTTGTGTAGATAAGCTATATTCTCCCGATAGCAGCTCAGGACGATTAGGAATTTTGGAATTCAGAGCCTTCGATATGCCCCCTCACTTTAGAATGGGCATGGTGCAAATGCTGCTACTTCGAGCTCTAATTGGCATGTTTTGGAAAAAACCTTACAAACAAAAACTTGTAAGATGGGGTACTGAACTTCACGACAAATATTTATTGCCCCACTATGTGTCTTCAGACCTCAAAGAAGTAATATCCGATCTCAATGAAGCAGGATATCTCTTTGAGATGCGATGGTTTCAACCTTTCTTCGCCTTTAGATTCCCTTATATAGGCACTACTCAAATAGAAAATATTCGCATAGAATTAAGCAAAGCCATAGAACCATGGCATGTATTGGGGGAAGAAATGAGTTCAGGAGGTACAGCAAGATTTGTTGATTCTTCTTTAGAAAGATTGCAAGTAAAAATCTTTGGGCTTACAGAATCTAGATATACCCTTTCTTGTAATGGTGTAGCAATTCCTCTTCACTATACTGGAACCAATGGAGAATATGTGGCTGGTATTAGATTTAGAGCTTGGCAACCTCCTTCGGCATTACATCCCACAATAGGTATAGATTCCCCTTTAACCTTTGACTTAATAGATACATGGTCAGGGAAATCTGTAGGTGGATGTACTTATTTTGTGAGCCATCCTGGTGGACGTAACTACGAAACATTTCCAATCAACTCCTATGAAGCAGAATCTAGAAGAGTGAGTAGATTTTGGGACATCAACCACTCTCCAGGGTTAATTCAACCTACCACCGAACAGGCAGAATTAAACAGAAAATTTGTGGAAGGACGCCCTATTGCTCCAATGAGCCTTCCAGAAGAAATCAAACACCCAGAATCGCCTTATACTATGGATTTGAGAAGAAGATGGAAAGCTAAATAAAACTAAAATATTATTATCAATAAAAAAGGCTAGATTGATGAAGTGAAAAATATTTAAATAATGAAAACATTCTCTCCGGAAACTTTTGCTTCAAACTATTCTACTTACCCTAATCGATTTGATGAACTACTCGACAGTAAGCAAGAGTTAAGAAACCACTGGTTAGGCTTTGAGAAAACATACCAAAACCTAGGAAAAACAGAGTTTGATAACCGATGTGATGAATTAAAAAGACTTCTGAGAGAAAATGGGGTTACCTATAATGTATATGGAGATGTTGAGAACATCAATAGACCTTGGAAACTAGACCCTATTCCTTTTATTATCAATCAAAAAGAGTGGGCTTTATTGGAAATAGGAATAAAGCAAAGAGCAAAACTCTTAAACCTTATCTTAATAGATATCTATGGAAAAAAAGAATTATTCCAAAAAGGTTTACTACCACTGGAATTAATCTATAATCATAGTGGCTTTGTTAGACAAGCAAATGGAATCAACCTTCAAAATCAAACACCTCTTACACTCTATGCATCTGATATAGCTAGGAATAATAAAGGGGAATACTGGGTAATCAGCGACAGAACTCAAGCTCCCAGTGGCCTAGGCTATTGCCTAGAAAACAGAAGTGTTATGTCTCGTTCTTTTTCAGATTTCTTCAAAGAAACAAACATCCGAAAATTATCTTCTTACGCACAAATCTATAGAACTGCTATTAATTCTATAGCTCCCAACCAGTCTGATGCTCCTAAAATTGTTCTACTAAGTCCAGGACCTCATAATGAAACTTTTTTTGAACATGCCTATGTAGCATCTTTTATGGGCTACACTTTGGTTCAAGGAGACGACCTTGTTGTTCGTGAAAACAATGTTTGGTTAAAATCCTTAGAAGGACTCGAAAAAGTAGATGTTATTATAAGACGGGTTGATGATTTGTTTTGTGATCCGCTAGAGCTCAAAGAGGAGTCACAACTTGGAATCCCTGGCCTATTAGAAGTAATAAGAAGTGGAAATGTTGCAGTAGCTAACTCAATTGGAAGTGCAGTATTAGAAAATCCAGGATTAATGGCCTTCCTACCCAGTATCTGCAAACATTATTTAGATGAAGAACTAATCATTCCTTCAATAGCTAGTTGGTGGTGCGGTCAAAAGTCTGAATTAGCTTATGTATTGGAGCATCTTCAAGACATGAAAATAAAAACTATTTATAGACAAGAAGGAAGAAGCACTATTTCTGAAGGTAACCTTAGTAAAAAGGAACTTGAATTACTAAAACAAAAAATTATTTCAAAGCCTTATTTATATGTTGGCCAAGAACTAATAGATGTTGCTAGCACTCCTTCCTATACCCATGGGAAACTAGAGCCAAGATTTGCTGCTTTTAGAAATTTTGCTGTTGCCTATAAAAATGACTATCACTGCATGCCAGGAGGACTTACTAGAAGCTCTGATCAGAAGGATATTTTTAAAGTATCCAATCAACTTGGTGGTTATAGCAAAGACACCTGGATACTAGGTTCAGAGCCTCCTATTCAATTAAGTTTACCATTAGCCAATGTTCAAAAGGCAAAATTAAAACAAGATCAATCTATCTCTAGCCGAGCAGCAGAAAACCTATACTGGGTGGGAAGATATGTAGAAAGAATCAGAATAAATGCTAGGTTTCTTAATGTTGTTTTAGACCATCTTAACCAAAGCAATAAAACCTTAATAGAAACAGAGCAAGCATACACAAACAATCTGCTTTACAGCCTTACTCACCTCACAATGAGCTACCCAGGTTTTCTTGATCCAGAAAAGTCTAAAGAACTACTTTCTTCACCATTTCATGAGATTATAAGAATAATATTTGATACAAAAATCAGCAGTTCTTTAGCTTCAAATATTCAAAATTTGAAAAGAAGCATTTATTCTATACGAGATAAATTTTCTTTGTATACTTGGAGGGCTGTATATAAGTTAGAAGAAGAATGGCAAGATTTGCTTCAATCCCAACACCACAATTATCGCTCTATCAATCATGCTCTAGACAATATTATTATCTACCTCTCTGCATTGATGGAGATGAATAGCGAAAGCACCGTAAAAGAACATAGCTTTATGCTTTTAGATATAGGAAGAAGAATAGAAAAAGCATTACTAATCACCTCCTTAATACGTTCTACTTTTTCAACCAAACACGAAGACGCGGTTGAAAGCAAACTGATGGAAGCTATATTAATTAGTTGCTCTAGCTTGAACACCTATAGAAGTCGCTACAGAGGACAGCTATCTATTTCTGCTACAATAGACTTACTATTATTAGACAATACAAATTCTTCCTCCCTTGCCTATCAAATTGAAGCCATTAAAAATTGTATGGAACAATTGCCCGACATCAATAAAAATTATGCAAAGAGCGAAGAACAAAAAACTATTTTCGAAATTTATGCACTGCTAAAGTTATCGGATCCAAGTAAACTTGTCGCTACTGAGAATGATAATGATTTGAGAGTCCAGCTTGAGCATATATTATCAAAAATTACCACTCAATTGGTCAATATTTCTGGATTAATTACTACAAAATATTTTAGCCATCTTCATGCCACTCAGCAATCTTTTACCCAAGCTTTAGAGAGTGATGAAATATAATCTATATCCCCTACAAATAGCGATTACTCTACTGATGTTTGCCATTCTATGACAAAGTTACATTATATTATTATGATCGAGATTCTCTAATACATTCGTTCTCTTCAGGGTATGAGATAGATTTTTCTCATTGGCATCTATTTAGGGTCGGTTGAAGAATCAAAAAAGTTGATTAGGTTTTCAAAAAATCAGGCTATAAACAATTATTGCTTATAGCCTGATTAATCGAAATCATAGCGAATTACTATTTGGCTACAACTATCTTTTTGACCTGATTCTTAATTTTCACAAAGTAAATGCCGTTTACTAAACTTGATATATCAACTTGTGCTTCATTACTTTCAAAATTGATACTTTGTAAAACTATTGTTTTCATTTGAGAATCCAGTATTTCAATATGCTCTTCATTCAAGCCCTTGCCTATCAAATTTATTATATTTTGCGAAGGATTTGGGTATATTACTATTTTATTTATATTATTTTCCTCTATATCATTTACTCCTGTAATTACAGGCATAGAATTGTTACCAATAAAGGTAGCGATACTACTTGGGGGGAGTGTTATGATATCTGTTGCCTTTAAGGAATCTAAATTCTTAAAATCTTCAATAGATGAAGTTCGGAAGCCTAAAAACTTGCTTGGATAACCTGAACCTACAAACTTTAAAGAAACTGTTTTGCTGTTTACAGAATCATTATTAACCAAAACAATGGTTAATCTTTTTCTATAATTATCTTGAAAAGCTAAGGAGAGCACTTCGTTTGGAGCAGAACTAAGAGCATCTACCATTATAGAATTAGGTCTTATATATTTACAATAATGTTTAAATGCCAATCCTTTTTTTGTCCAAACCTGCTTACCGTCTTTTTTCACAAAAAACTGATAGCCATCTTCATCAGGACCGCTATTATCACAAGCTATAAGCCAAATCCATGCATTTACATATCCAAATTTAAGAGCAGTAAACAATTGAGAACTCATTTTGCGAAGCCCCTGTACGCCTGTACCAAAATTAGAGGTTTCAGTCATCCACACTTGTCTTTTTCTACCTCTGTTGGCTATTTTATTTAGCCCTTCCCACTGACTAGCTCCTATTGTTCCTGAGGTTACTCCATCTTGATTGTATTGATGTACAGCAAATATATCAGAATATTTTAAAGCATCTGCATCTTTATTCACTGCCATTACATACTGATTATTTCTAGCAACATCTCCCATATCTTCTGGAAACATGATTTTGGTATTCATCTTTTCTTTTTCAAGACGTTTACCAACAGTTTTTACAGTTGCAGCCATTGCATTAAAATTGTATATACACGAGTTATAGGTTTGAGGAAATTGTGGCTCATTTTGAATACTTACCCCATGAAAGTTGATTCCATTTTCTTGAAATACTTTTGTAGTTCCATATACAAATTCTGCAAATTCATCTTTAAAATCCTTTACCCCATCTACGCCTCCAGTAGTTCCTTTTTCGGCCTCATCTTCCCATGTAGCCATTCTATTCCAAGTAAAATCTGTACCAAAAGTACATCTTGTATACTTCATCCAATGAGGTGGCGACATTACCGTTGCAAAGAACTTAAGGGTATCTCCATTCTTTAATGCTCTTTCTTTATATGCTTTCATGTAGTTTAATATCGTTCTGTTTTTTATATACTCGCCAGAACATCTGTCAGGAGCACTCAAATCTAAAGCTGCTCTATACTTTGCCAAATCAGTTACATTAGGATCGTTATTGTCATTCACCATTTCCATTTTAGTATCTAAAAAAGTACGATGAATACTTATTTGTAAATCATCAATAATTCTTTTAAGATGATCTTCATCGTAATAATCCTTTCCATCTCCATCCCAATACACATACTTACCATATAGCGTTCCAAAACCTTCCACGGTTTGGTACTGCTTGCTTTTATCGATGGTAACTAACTGTTGCGATATGCTTGATTGTGAAAAGAAAACAATAACACTTAAGGTGAATATTGCTTTAAGGGATATTCGTTTTGTCATAATTTTATAGTTTTGAGTTATAATTAATTAATTTAATTGGGGTTATTGTGTTTTAATTTCAAAATCAGAATTATTTTTAAAGCTAACAGCTTTAGATTTATTCACTAAAGTTGCTGCATATTTCTTGGCAGATGAGGTAAAATTGCTATTAGTAATGGAAAAATTAGAACTGTAATCTATTTCTAAACCATGGGTATAATAATCGGGAACAACACCTAAAAACTTAGCAAAGACAGCATTCAACCGCACTTGGTCAATGTTATGAAATAAAATAATTGGCAAATCTCTTTTGAAAAGATTGGTAGATAAATCTGGTGTTGGGCGCAAGTCTATATTGCCCCCAAAGGCTGCTACCCTTTTTCCATCGGTTACCTGAATATCTATATTGTCAAAATTAATGTTGCTTATTTTGCCAAACTCATTAGCCCAAACTACAATACCTGTTTCGGCATTAATTTTAAGATTTTTGAAAACAACGTCTTTAATTGTTCCATTTACTTCATCTTTTGTTATTTGGCACGAAGAAATATGAATTGGTTCTCCACGCCCCCACCAACTACCACCTTGATGCTTAGTTTCAATTATACAATTATCAAAAAGAACATTTTCAATGCTTCCTCTTTCGCGAGAATTCATCAGGATACCTCGGTTTGAATTATGCATAATCATGTTAGAGAAAACCAAGTTTTTAATATTGCCTCTTCCATATCCAATTCTAATAGCAGCAGAATTTGACTTTAAAATACAATTTGTAGCTACCACATTCTCAGTATTGCCAGTTTTATTGCCATACTTATATACTTTTTTGGCTGAACCATACGGAACATTGTCTATGTTTATATCATCTCCAAAACCTGAAACAATCAACGCATCGTCTCCAGCTTCTACATTGCAATTTGAAATTCTCACATTTCTTGAATTTGTAAAATGAATACCATCATTGTTTGGAACCTGAGGATTATTCAACACAGAAATTCCATCTACCACAACGTTTTGACATTCACCTATGCGTATAGTCCAGGCTGGGGCATCTGTAAATCTAAGTCCTGTAAATTTTATGTTTTCAGAATGCATAATCACAACCATCATATCGGGTCGGTTAGCGAAAGCTATTGGACCTTCAGTGGGCTTCACTGCATCTAAAAATGCCTGACCCGAACGCACATATTTCTTGTCCATATCGATGTAGCTATGCATTTTATTTGGATCAAAAAAAACAACAGCATTGCCGTTTATTTCACCTTCGCCTGTAAATGAAACGTTGGTCAAATCTTCGCCAAAGAACATTCCTCTTTTAATACCATCTAGTTTATAGTCGTTAACGTTAGGGCTTCCTTTAAGAACAGACCCTGCAGCGAAATTTAGATTAATATTGCTTCTGAGCTGAATAGTACCCGTTGTAAATATTCCTTTGGGGAAATAAACTGTACCGCCACCCATTTTACTGCATGAGTCAATAGTTTTTTGAATGGCTATGGTACTTACTGTTTTATCGTCTGCTACTGCCCCAAAATTGATAATATTAAATTGGTTTTGTGCATATAAATTGGCTGTAAGCAAACCAATAAAAACAGTTAACATTGTTGTTATTTTCATATTTCTTAGTTATTCAAAATTAGAAATCTAAAAAAAGTAATTTTTGGAACTTATAATAAACAGAGAAACCTTTAAATACTCTTTTTTTAATAATCTACACAAATTAAATGAATCCATATAATTATCAAGTTTGATTAGTAAATGGAATTAAACACCTCGATTTTTTCAAAGATCGAGGTGTTTTTATGCTACTTACTCTACTATTACTTTCTTTCTTAATGTTGCACTTCCTTTCGCAGAAATAATGTACATCCCTTTTTGCAAGCCAGATAGGTCAAGGCGTTCTGTACCTGTTCCGTTGGCTTTGACAGCTTGGGTCAATACTACTCTACCCGTAATGTCAAGAACACTTACTTCTTTAAAATTACTACTTGGTAACATGATGTTTACTTCTCCTTTAGATGGATTTGGGTAAACTATCATTTCCATATTTGCAATATCCATATCTTCACTAGATAGTAAATCTTCATATTTACTGTAAAGTGTCATAATACTTCTTGCAGGTAGGTTTACCATGTAATTATCTGCTGTAGTTACCGAATCTACCAATTGACAATTAATATTAAAAGCGGTGAGGTAAGCATACATTTTTGATGGAAGACCAGCACCAGACAATTTTACTTGCTGTGGGTTACCTGATGTATTCACTAGTACCACAGAATATGTTTTATTCGCATCATGTTTGAAAGCAATACCAGCTGCTCCTCCAGAACTCACTGTTCCTACCCTTACGGCACCTGGCCTTACGAATTTGGCAAAGTTCTTCATCACATAAAATCTCATCCCAAATTTCTTTTCAATGCCTAATGGTACCCAAGCACTCATGTTGTTAGCATAAGCAGAAAATTCAGAAGACATTTCATCTACACCACCAGCCTCACCTAATGGACCACCTGAAGTTTCTGTCATCCATAGCTCCTTTTTATTGGCCCCTTTTTGGCATTCTGCATAATAGTCTTGCAATTGTTGATTGTTTAATTGCGCAGGGTCTATAGCATTGGCTCCATAAGCATGTATCGAAAATGCGTCAAACATAGTTTGTGTACCTGCAGCAGGTGAATTAAAATATTGAAACCAATTCAATACATTGCCTTGAACTGGCAATTGGTCGAATCCATGAATTCTGGTACTCAAGCCTGCGGCTCTTAAACGTGGATAAACTCTACGAACTACTTCTGCTGCTTGTTCTCTAGTATAGCCACAGGTAGCAGTTGCATTTGAAGCACTAGCAAACTCTGCTTCATTTTGTAAACACACAGAATACATCTCATAACCAAATTGATTTTTGAAACCCAAACATGCACCCAAAATAAATTCCGCAAATTCATCATAAAACTCGGGCAGTAATTTATTAGGAGTTTCTTGAGAATCGAAAAGTGGATTGTAAGCTAGCATGCCTTTCATCCAAATAGGCGGAGTCCATACACAACCTATAACTCTATCACAACCAAGTTCCTTTGTTTTTTTAAACACCTCAAAATTATCTTGATACTTAAATTTTGTAATATCTAATACAAACGGATCGCTATTGTCGTTTTCATCCGTTTCTGATAAACCAGAATAGTCTGCACTAATATCAATCCTGAGCATAGACGCTCCCAAATCCCCTACTGTCTCATCTGGATCAACTGTAAATACAGGAAAGGTACCAATACAGCCTATTCCCTGTATAGTTTGAAAGGTCTGTGAGGTATTGATTGCAACATTGCCAGCTGACCCTGAATTTTTATCAATCACATTTACATTAAACGTAAATGTCTTATCAGCAACTCCTGGTGAACTAGCTTTTAAAGTAATTATAGCCGAACCTGTACCTGCATTTGGTCTGATTTTAACAGCAGCCATGTTTTTAACAACACTACCCACAATTGGATTAGGTATTAAAGAGGCATTGCTACTTGTAGCTGTTATCGTAATGTTAGCATTCTGATCAATCTGATCCTTCAGTACAGCCACATCATGCAATATGATATCTATTCCTTTTGAACCTGCAAATATGGTTCTGTCTGGAATAGGTAATATATTAATACCAGCAGGTAGTGGAGCTGGGGCTCCTACTGCATCTGAACCTATTCTGAGTTCGCTTATAGAAACCTCTCCATTATAGGCTATCATGTTACTTACATTAATCAATACACAAGCCACTTTTGAGAAATCAAAGCCTTTATCATCTGGCTTACCTTGAAAAGAAAATGTATATACAGCACCTGTGGCATTGACTCTTTTTTGATTAACTTCTAAGTTTCCATATCTATTGTTATTTACATCAAAAAGATCAAAAGTAACTGTACTGCCTGGATTACAAGAAACTCTAAGACTCAAATTCTTTGAACCAGATAAATTGAATAGCCTTCTTGGGGTATACCAAATACCTGCAAAGGTATTCGGGAAATCAGCTGGTTTGTTAAATTTTACAGTAGCTTTCTTATTGGCTGGGTCTAGGGTAAATGTTTGCTCTACACCTTGACCTTCAATAAACCATTTGTTGTCAGAACCTTCTAAATTAGTCATCCATGCTACTCGGTTATTGCCTCCTGTACCACTAGAATAATAATCGTCTCCTAATACATTTTTCGTTACAGGTTTGCCATCTACTCCATACGTAGAAAAATCTTCTATATATCCTGTGTAAGGAGGGTCTGTTCCTTTGGCTACGAAAGAATAGGTATTTGATGAATTGCCATTACTATTGGCTGGTGCTCCTGTATTGCTTATCACAATATTAAATGTTGTCGTTTGCTTGTTTTTAAGCTTATATTTCAACGTGGCAGTGGTAGCTCCTGGGGTATAACTTACTATAGGATTGTCTGCTGCTACTGTATTTGAACTAGTTGCAACTATACCACTTACTTTATTGCCACCATTACCATCGCTAATATTTGTCAATACTTCTGTATATTCTGTCCCTACATAAGCGAAATTATTGTTAGATAATGCTGCCATCGTTGGCATTTTGTAATAAACTGCAAATACTTTCAAGGGCACTACAATCGTCTTAGTATCCACCCCACCAAAAGAAGTTCCGCCATCGTCTTTTAATGTGAGGGTAATATTTACATCTTTACTTCCAGAAGCCAAGGCTTCTGTAGTAAGGGTCATCTTGCCTCTTGTAAGTGGGTCTGAATAATCAAATTTAATATTGGCATTTTTCAATACCGCTTGATCGCTGGAAGTTGCAGAAAATGTGATTTTTTGCTCTTTTTCTATGTTACCATCAGTTATGTCAGACAAATCTACCGTAAAGGTTTGCGAACCTCCCATAGTTACAGCCGAAACATCAGCTATCGTTGGTGCTTTGTTAGCACTTACTATAATATTAAATGGAAGTACAAGGTTAGATTTACCAGCCTGAGATACTGTCAGTGTTATTTTAGCAGTGCCACTTTGACCTGCTACTGGAGTATACTTCAACTCAGAAATACCACTTGCATTTACTCCACTTACCGTTGGGTTAGGTATCAAGGCTGGGTTACTACTTACGGCTACTGTTGTAGCTCCAGCTTGCATACCTCTTAATAATACGGTTTGTTGACTAGCACTTACACCTACGTTTTGCACCATAGGCACTGGAGCTATCATTCTTGGGAAGGATTGGGCTGCTCCACCAACTTTAAAATCATCAAATTCTACTACGCCTGACTTACGATTTGCAGGCTGAATAGCAAATCTAACAGAATTGATTTTGGCAGGTGATACTTCTTTAAGTAAGCCTGTCATATCAAAACTAACGTCTATGAATTCGCTGCTTGGGTATACAATAGCAGAGGCTGGGAATCTATTGCTTTTGCCATCGCTGTCTGTAAATGCAACTACTAATTCTACAAACTCGACACTACGTACTTTGAAACTGACAATAGGTCTTGCTGTAAGATTCATAGGCAAATTATATCCAAACTCTTCAAAGAAAGTTTTTCCTGCTCGTACTTTCAGCGTACCATTAGAGGCACTCAAGGAGTAACCTTGATTGGCAGAAAATGCTGACGGGACTAAGTTATTATCAAAATTCTCGGTAACGGTCGTCACTTGACCAAAGACGTTTAGGCTGCTTAGCATCGCTAAGCCACCTAAACAAATACTCGGTAATAGTTTACTTCTCATTAGTTTGGGTTTTTGGTTTAGTTTATTTATTAATTATTATTTATTGATTACTACTTTCTGAAATTGATTGTTGTATTTAATAGTATACACTCCATTAGTAAATACTGAACTCTCTATATTCTGCAACACCAGCTTGTTTATGTAGATTACTGAATTGGTGATTTAGCATAGCACCCAATTGTGGAGTTGGGGCTGAATTAGAAGTGCATGGTTGTGAATGACTAACTGAACTATTGACTAGTAAATAAACAAATGACAAAAGCATCAAGAATAATTTCACAACCCAACTTCCACGAGAATAAAATTGAAAAAATGAAGTTCGATTTAAACTTAGTAGATTATTCATATACTTATAAATAGTTTAAATTATATGGAATGATTTATTGCTTTATATTATTTTAACAAGAATATATTATACAAATATAAGATAAGCAACCGAAAAAAACTACTAATTTTAAATTATTTATTTGTATTACAGATGTTTACAAAATAAATAATACTATATAATAACAATAGCAAAAACCAATAAAAACTAATTAATAACAATTTAAATACAAAAACATAACAGAATATTTACGTTATAATAACAATAAAAAGAAAGTCTACTTATTTAAAATATTTATGAAAACTTTGAGATTAATTCTGCTCCTATGGGCTATGCTTTTGGCGATAAAAAGTAATGCTGCTATCAAAAATTTAAAAATATTCGCTACCAATGACCCACAAATAAATATAAATCAAATAATTGAAAATAAATTTACCGCATTATTTTGCGATACAAGTAAATGTAAATTTGAAGCAAACAAGTTTGAAGCAGTTTATTGGGTGTACTTTGAATTGGAGAATAAAAAAAATGAGCCATTAATTTTAGAATTACCCATGTTTTTTTACAATATCCAAACCTACTTTTTTACTGACGACATGCAGTATTTAGATTCTGTAACTAATGGTTACCAATTAAATATTAATAATAGAAAATATAAAACTCCTACCAATGCAATTCAGATACCCATAAAACGTAAATTAAAATGCTTTGTCCGATATAAAACATTTATACAAACGGGAATTTCAATCACTATTGTAAAAAACACTGATTTTATAAACAACAAACTTAAAGAACACAGCTACAACGGAATTATTAATGGTATTTTCTTCTTAGCTATAATATATAGTGCACTTTTTGCCTTCATATTACGAAGCAGAATATACCTATACTACATGTGCTATGTAATTAGTTTTTGGGTATTTATGCAATCCATTAGTCGGGTTACACCTATGTATTTTTCATGGCTCCAGATTCCTTTTACGTTTGGTTTTTATATCATTCCCCATTATTTAATGAGTATTTTTCTTATTCTATATGGTAATGAATTGTTACAACTATCTAAAAAATTATCAATATTTTCAAAAATCAATACTATCATAACATTGATACTTAATGTATTGTTAATTGCTTATTTAACAACTGGCTTTGAGTGGCGAAATAATGAAATAAATACTATAGCACTTTTTCCAACATTTTTAGCAGCTATTATATTAATTTATAGAAAATATACTGCTGCATGGTTTGTTTTTACAGGTATCGCATTAATATTTATCGCATTTGTAGGTTTAAAATTAGGATCTGATATATATATCCCTTTGTTTTTTGCTTTCCCAATTTACGGGATTCTAGAAATTATAATTTTTGGTATTTCTATTACCTATTGGCTCAAAATGCTTTTTATAGAAAAAGAAAAAGCTACTCAACTAGCATTAAAATCTGCCAATGAACTAACAATAATAAAAGAAAATCAAAATTTAATATTAGCAAAGGAAGTCGCCTTAAAAACAGATGAATTAAAAATAGCCAATGAACAATTAGAAAAATATGTGCAAAAAGTAGAGCGCCTAAATGTAGATTTAGAAAAAGACAATAATTCCCTAAAAGTGGAGGTAATAGACCAAATAACAGCCAGATCAGAAGACAAAACTATGAACTTTAATGAATTTAAGGTTCGTTTTCCAGACGAGCAAAGTTGCTATAATCGTATCGAAAATTTAAAATGGAACAAAGATTATGTATGTCCAAAATGCGGCCAATCAAAATTTCTAGAATATAGACAAGTAAATAAACATACTAAAAGAAGATGCTCTACTTGTGGTTTTATAGATACTAGCACGTCTGCTACATTATTTCACAACATAAAATTCCCTATTCAGAAAGCCTTTTACCTGACTTATGTAATGTGCACAAATAAAAATAAAACATTAGAAGAACTGTCTCTAGAAATAGATTTGAGAACGGCAACCATTCATGCGTTTTCAAAAAAAATAAAAATGGCCATGAAGTCCACAAAATTGAATAAAAAAAACAAAGACAACTGGACGCTTATTATCCTATACAATACAAAAGTAAAAAGTAAAGAAAACAACGCTGAAGAATGATTAAAAATAAGAAGAGGGAACTGGAAAATATAATTTAACCTATTCTCATAAAACAACTAATCCTATCTTGTATCGTGTATATTTTCTGCTTTATATATTCAACAGTCTATTGAAAAAAAGGGAAGAATATCAAACTATGTTTTTTATAGCTTGTTGATGGCGAAACTTATTACCATAGTATTAGCTCTGTTTGCAAATACTCCTGTAGATTAGATAAACCATTACTTTTGGCGAATAGACCGCGTAATATATTTATTATTAATTTATATGGTATTTGTAGAGGTATTATAATAAACCGTTATCATTAATAGTAAAATATTATAAATTATAAATTGATTTTTAATATTTTACAAATTCGAAACTAATATATTTGATGTCGGTTTATTATTAGACAAAAAAAATTTCTATCTATATCCCTTATTATATCAAAAGGAGAAGCCCTTTATTTGTTCAACAAAGGGCTTCTCCTTTTATTTGTATTCTGAAATAGCGGATTACTCTACTATTACTTTCTTTCTTAATGTTGCACTTCCTTTAGCAGAAATAATGTACATCCCTTTTTGTAAGCCTTCTAATGATAGTCTAATATCATTATGATTGTTTCTTACTACTTGGCTCATCACTACTCTTCCTGAC
>REBA01000021.1 GCA_004294225.1 Cytophagales bacterium
TTCGCTTCTGCTCTTAATGGAGCTATGGTAGCTCCTGAACAATAACTAGCTCCACCTGATACTACTGGCAATACCGTTGGGGCACCTGGGTCGGTTAAGGTCAATGACTGACTGCTATTGGTAAAACAACCTGAACCTATAACTAATGTAACAGTTACATCTGAATAAACTCCTTTGCCAAGGTTATCAATGATAATTTCTCCATCTGAATTACTTATAGACTTCTTCACTGGCTGCACAATACCTTCTCTTTTAGAATCAATATTATATTCTAGAAGCTTCCCTAAACCTCCTATCGTTATAGTACCATCTGAAGACCCACATTGACTAGGAGAAATAGCACTTAAAGTCAATGGCTTACTCTCTCCTACAACTATATTCATCAGAAGCTTTATACTCTCACAACCATTCTCATTCGCTTGGCTCACATAACGTTGATATGTTCCTGGACTTGAACTATTAATTAATGAAGGGGTTGTTGATGGGCTTCCGTTCTCTTCATCATACCATCTCAATGTATAACCTGAAGAAACTGAAACCCTATTCGTTATATCAGCGATATTAATATTCTGATTTTGGCAATAATTAAATTCTCTCAACTGGGCAACAGGAGTAACTGCTTCTGGCTCAATTAATTGATGCAATACAGAATTGGTTGTCTTACATAATCCTTGACTTACTACTATATTTTGATAGCTACCCTTAGCTAAGCTTAGAACTATTACTCCCTGTGCATTCGCTGTTCTCGCTTCTGCTGCACTTGTGCCTATGCTCACTTGATAGGTAAGATTTGCTGTCAAGCCTCTTAACTCTATCGCTCCTAAAGCTCCACAGATAAGCGGATTAACTACTGCTACTGTAAAGTTCGGTGAGGAGGGTTCGGTCAAGGTAAAGCTTTCTGGGTTCTCGGTAGAACAGCTACCATTGTCTAGCTTTATTTTGCTATAAGTACCTTGGCTGAGGTTCAACACTATTTGTCCACTTGCATTTGCTGTGCTATCGGCTGGAGGAATTGCTGTAGTACCTCTACTATAGCTCACTTTATATTTTGTACCTGCGGTTAGGCCTGAAAGAATGATTTTACCATTTATACCACAACTTGCTGGTTCTTCTTTGCTAACGGTGAAAGTAGGCCCAGGAACAACATTAACTGTCAATGTTGATTTAGGACTCTCACAGATTCCTACAGATGCACTTACGTTCCATACTTGACTGGTCGCTGAGGAGGTATTGGGGGCGGTGGGGGTAGTCGTACTTGTAGTGCTACTGCCTAGATACCATTTTAACGTAGATCCACTAGGTGTGCTTACTTTGCTTGTTAAGTCTGATAAATTCGCTGTAGCTCCTATGCAATAAACGAAAGGATTCGGGGTACTTACTAATGGGGCAGTAGGTACATCGATAATGAATATATCTAATTTAGCTCTATCGCTCTCCCCCAATAAATTCTGCTGACTTACCCAATAACTTATCGTATCTACATTGGCTGTAGATGGTGTCGGTGCAGAGGGTAAAGCAGTACCACCTATCGCTTGAGTGTACCATTTTAAATTAGTACCTCCATTAGTAGGGGTTGCTGTAACTGGAACTGCTGTAGCTCCTTTGCAATAACTTAATGGCGTGATTACTGTTGGTGAATTACAGGAAATAACATTAATGGTGTTGTTATAAATGGATTCTTTACCAGAGGCATCACTCGCCTTAAGACTTACGAAATAAACACCCGCTTTAGTATAAGTAACATTAAGTGGTGTTGCACTTGTAGCAACAGTAAAACGGTTAGCATTAGGCTCCCCAAATTTTCCATTGTCCCAAAGAAATTGTGTAGCTGCCATTGGTTCTGGAGTAAAGGTCGTAGGTTGATTCTGACATACTGGATTAGGAGATATATCAAAACCACACTTTTCTACTTTAACAGTAAAATTTCGAACAGGGCTACTCTGCCATCCACCACTGGCATTAAGATTCTTTGCTTCAACGCTAAGGTTATAAGTGCCAGCTGCAACATTCCCCCAGTCAATAAAGATTTTATAAGTGCCTTGACCAGAACTATATCTTGCTGGACTAGTACTTGGAACTAGCTCTTTTGGCAATAATTTAGCTCCTGCTGGAAATCCTTTCCATTCATATTCACATGAAGATGGATCATTTTCTCCAACTTCATAACTCGCTTTATTATTCCCTCTACAAACTACTATATCACCAATAACTGGCTTAGGCTGAAACGGTGGAAGTGCAGTAGAAAGGGTAAATTTGTACGACATCAACTCTAGAGTGTTTTTAAAAGGATTCCCATAAGCAAAATCATTGCCTTTTCTAGCAGAAGTTGGCAAACTAGGTTGAACTCTAAAAGAATGAACTCCGTATGGAATATCAATCTCAAATTCTTTTGTCCAGTACATTACCCTACCACCATTAACTGTTCTAGTAGAGCCTCCTTCAACAGAAACATTTACGCCTGGCAATACCAACTTCTCATTAATGTATATGTCACAATAAGTAGGGAATCTATCATCTTCAGCCTTTATTCCTTTAACAATAACCCTCTCTAATGAAACCTTATACTTCCCATTTTTTTGACACCGAATAATAAATGGACGATCAAAATTATCATTTGATTTAAAAGAATAATCATTATTAGCAAAAGTTGAATACCCAACCGTAGGATTACCAAATAAACCAGTTTGCCAGTTAGACCAATAACCAGCCACCTTCCTAGCATCTAAGGTAGTAATAGCTTGTGCACCTATCACATTACCTCTTACTGTACTTAATGGTGGAGCTGGACTGTTAGCAAAATCAAGGTATGCTTTTCTTATATGAGTCATCTCATTCAAAGTAGTAGACATACCATAGGCAGATACAGGCTCATCTTGATAATCCCCATTCTTTATAAACAAAGCATCATAACCAAACCAACCGAACCAATTGGTTAAGTTCTTCGTCGTATTTTGCCCCGAACGAGGATCTCTGAAATAATCAGTCGTGTTTGTGTAGCGAGCCCAGTTAGCACCAGAAATTTCGTTACCTCCTTCATAGCAATACATTTTTAATCCAAACATTCTAGCTTTACCTAAAATACCGTCCATTTTATTTCCCATAGTTCCATATGGGTGAGTTTCTGTAGAATATTCTGCATATGTTTCATCTATGTTAATACTTTCTGAATTAACAATTTCATTCACAGAAGCTGAAATAGGAGTGCCGTGAGGAGTGGTGTAATTAGTAATTGCTACTGCATACAAATACTTATTTACAGCATCTGGACCATAAGCTTTCCTCAAAAAATCTATACCAGGACCTATATTCCAAGCCATCCCATTGGCCGCATAAGCTACCATCCCAGCCAATATCAACCTAATTCTATTACCTACATCACCACCATCAGCCTTCCACCCAAAAACAGTAGCAAACTGATCTGCATATTCTTTCAACCTTCGAGCTTGCCATCTTTGCATAGTTTCAAATGCACCGAAACCAATTCTAGATGCCACATTTCCTGGATCAAATGGAATTTCGCAACCTGGGCAAAAGTTTCCTCCTCTAATTTTTGATTTTTCCGCTTGACTACCATAACCTATTGTGCCAGCAAATTCATCTGCCATCATTTGCATGTGCATATGAAAACACATAAAGGGGGCTCCAGAATTCCAAATTTCATTACCTATCTCAACATTGACATTCAAAGTTGGTTTTAATCTACTCTTAATCAGTAAAGCAAGATTCTTGATATAATCATCGTCAGCCATTACAGGGACATTAATCCACATATCTATGTTAAGATAATTACATATATCTATTTGATCTTCCCATGATGTTCCTCTACACCACCCACTCTCAATGCCTTCAGGGACATTATCTTCATCATACCTTCCATTTTTAGTTAGCCCCCACTCATAATTATTTACCACAATAGGCGAATTTTTACTTAACCTCTTACCCCAAGTTTGAGCTTCATTACCATTTACCCCATTAAGTCCCATAAAACGTATAGATTTCCAGTGCTTGGTATGGGTAACATATTCATCTACTAATAGTCGGTAATCGTCAAAATCATACCCAGGCCTTACAATCTGTATTTCAGTAATTCGTCCTTCAAAACCAAATTGAAAACCATTAGTAATAGAACTAAAATTACCTAGCCTAAGTTCTGCAGTAGTGTACCCTGCAGATGGTGTATTTGCCTGAATATTTTGCCATGTAGCTGCTTGCATATTTAGACCAGCTACAGTAATTGCAGAACTTGGCCCTCTATACCTTACTTTCAAAATATCGTTTGGCCTCAATGCTGGAAGGATAACCCCCATGGAAAATCTTATAGCGTGTCTTTGCTTACCAGCTCCTCTTGGATTATTTTCTATAGGCCATCCATCATCACCTATTATTAATGCACCTTGACCATTTCCATATAATTGACCATGCTTATCTTTAGCAGATGATATTTTCCATAAATTTACAAATTGAGGTACATTAATCATCGCTCCCATCTGAGGAGATGGTGCTGATTGAGAAGTACATTCTTGAGCATTCGTAATCGTACTAAAAAGATTAAGCACAATTACAAAAAATAAAATTACATTTAAATTTCTAAAGTGGATTTTCATAATTATAGGGGTTTATAATTTAAATTAAGAGTTAAGATATTCATAGAATATTTATAATATTACGGAATATTATTATATTTGTCAAGAAAAAATATATTCAATATGTTGATTTACATCTACTTAATTAGGTATAATTTACTCTTAATTCAACAGTCATAAGATTAAAAATAAATAAATAAATATTGATTATCATTTGTATATAAAAAATTAAAAAAAATAACTTTTACGCTTAAAAAAATATAAAAAAAATATAAAAAAAATATAAAAAAATGAGGTTACAAGCATATTTTTTAACATTAGTCCTAATAATATTGGGGAATTTACAGAGTTTTGCAACTAATATTACAGATGTAGAAATTCTAAAAGAAGATATAAATAAGTACCAGTTGTCTGATATTTTAAATAATAAAAATCTAGTTTTCAGTGAATTTAAACCAAGCAATGCAGATCTAATACAAACATCTTATTGGTTACGGTTTAATTATACCAATAATGATCCTCAAAAAAGCTATTTCCTCTATTCTCCTTTCATACTTTATCAAAACCTTGAACTTTATTTCTATTTAAATGATAGCTTATTCCACTTTAAAAACTCAATATCTAAGAACTTTAAAGAAAGAATTCTGTATTCCCCCAATATTTATCTTGAATTACCCAATACCAATAAGCCTACTAAATGCTATCTGCATATAAATAGCTTCCATAGTTACTTCTTTTTCTTCTCAGAAGTAGATAGCAAAAGCATTATGAACACTGAGATTAGTCAATCAAACATTGAATTTTTCTTTATCGGCACTACAATGCTTTCAATATTAATCAGTTTAATATTCTTTGCTTACTTGAAGGATAAACTCTACTTGTACTATAGTTTATTCGCCTTTATGTTGCTCTTTTCTAGATTAACTTATAATGGTTATATCTTCAATTTTATTGGCACCATTTATCCTATCAACAATTTAAAAGCTATATTCAACTTATATGCACTAAGTTATGGAGGTATTAATATTGCTTTATTATTATATTTCCATGAATATCTAAGCTTTTATCAAAGATCACGCAGGTATTCTTTGGTTATATACAGTCTTGTTTTACTGCGATTAGGTTCCTTAATTATACATTTATCTACCTCTAATCCCACAATCACCAAAATAGTTGACAGCCACTGGGTAGATTTGTGCACACAGTTTCCGCTTATCATAATATCTTTAAAAACAGCACAAAAACATCTAAAGCCAACGCTTATTGCTATTGTTAGTTTAGGTATAGTGATTTCTAGCAATCTAATATATATTCTATCTGATTGGGGGATACTCTCTTTAAATAGTGGATCACACGGTTACTATTTTTTTCTAAACTTAATTGGTATAGAAGTGGTTGTATTTGCTATAAGTATTGCCTACCGAAACCATTACTTAAAGAAACAACACGACAAAGCTATAGCATTATCAATTGAAAATTTAAAAGAAAGCCAACGAATCAAAGACAACATAAACAAGGAATTAGAAATAAAAGTAACCGAAAGAACAGCACAAATCCAACAAATGAATGAATTGTTGGAATTACATAATATTAAATTAGCATCTGAAGTAAAAGATGCCAATGAAGCTCGAGTATTTCAAAAGAACATGTCTTATATTGATTTTAAAAAAATATTCCCAACTGACGAAGCTTGTATTTTATACTTAGCAAATTTAAAACGTAAACAGCAACCTGTTATAATCTGCAAGAAATGTGGCTATGATAATCATACTGTTTTAAAAAATCATTCTACTAGATGTGGGAAATGTGGTTATACCGAATCTGTTACTAATGGAACTTTATTCACCAGATTGAAATTTCCAATTATTAAAGCATTTTATATTACCTATATCACTAGCACATCTATCAAAGAAACAACAACCCTAACAGATTTAGCAACTGAACTAGATTTAAGATTAGCCACATTATGGACTTTCAAGCAAAAAGTATTGGTTTTAATAGAAGCCAATAAAACTAAGAAAAAACATAAAGATGGGTGGACACACCTTATTGAATATTCTATCAAATAATTAAAATTCAATAAATTATATACTAATGAAAAAAATAAACTACTTATTGACTTTTTGGATAGCTGCCCATATAATCAGCTGTGAGCAGAAAAAGCTAGAGACATCACTAGAGAAAGAAACATTCAAGTCTATAGAAGAGGACAATCCATACACAACTACAGTATCTCAATGGGGAAGCAAAAATACAGAATCATTTGTTTTTCTTCACTCTCCCGCAGGATTAAGAATTGAATACAACCTAGATAGACAACTATTGCAACTATGGATAAATCCATTATCGGGCAAATCTATCGACTATAAAGATCGAAACTTTTCTAACCGAGACGACCACACCAATGTTTTTGACAAAATCACTATACCCAACATAAAACTGGATGATTTTGACCATTGCGACTATGATGCTTTTCACAGCAAACTTTATTTTAAATCAGGTCAAGTGATGCACCTACTTTCACACTATGAAAAACCCTCTGTAGTATTATGGTTTGAAAAAGAAGAATATGTAGACTTTAAATCTGAGAATTCAAGCGTACTAACTGAAGCAACTCCGACTTCATTTGGGATATCACACACCAATCGTGAAAGAAATTTTACTTTTGTAGCTTCAATAGGAACTGGTAAAGGTCAATTCCAACATCAACTAGAGGTTGAGAAAGGAAGAAGTGTTTATACTAGAGCCCATCTAAGTGCTAATCAAACATTAATAATTTCAGGAGAGCTAGTATCTGAACAAGTTATGAATTTTACTAAAGAAATAGCTTCTCTACCTCTAGAAACCTTGATCTCCCAGAATGAAGCAAAAATAAACATAGACTTAGAAACTGGTAAAATAGGAGTACGCAACAATCCAGAATTGCAAAAACTCATTGACATCAACAAGCGCTATGCACTATCGGTTCAAGATAAAAAAGGATTGATGCGATCTGCAATTCAATACATTTACTATCTACTTTGGTACAGAGATAATGGAATGAATGTAAATCATTTATCCTATTCTGGATGGGCAGGGCCGGTACAAAAATCAAATCCTGTGCTATTGGCAAATCCTAATTTTTCAAAACAATACCCCAATCAAAAATTTTATGGTCAACTACTCGGTGGTTCTATCTCAAAATGGGAGGAAGACGGGACTTTTTATGCAATTTGGTGTGCGTTTACTGAATGGACACAAACTGGAAACACAGAACATATATCAGGAAAGAATTTAGAAACCCTTGAATCGTCTATGTCTTGGCTTGAAAAATATTGCTTCGACGAAAAACAAGGTTTATTTGGAAGATACTACTATTGTGAAAGCCCATTAAAAAATAGTCGTGATGAAGGTTGGGACAACGCCAACGGTTCTCCATCTCAAAAGTGGCCTGCTATATATGAAAAAGACTCTATAGTTCGTGCTTACGATTTATATATCAATCTACTAAATTATAGTTGTTATGCAATGCTTTCCTCTGTTACTATTGGCGAAAAAGCTGACAATTATATGCTTAAAGCAAAAAAATTAGAGCAAAAGATTGGAATATTATTTGGCAATGATGTCTTACCTTCTTATGGAAAATTATTGACAAGTACTGGCAAGATGGTAACCTCTGTTCCCTATGGAATGGACCAAACAGACTATGTATGGGCTATGTCTCTACCCCCTTTCTTTCCTAATTATGATGTTCAATTAGAAAACGCAAGATGGGCATTATATAAAAATCTAAGAACTAAACCAGAAGGGTACTTCTTTGCTGGATATTGCTCAGTACTTAGAAATATGGATCCTTCATTATATCCAGAAGATTCACTAATGGCAGCATTGCAATACCTAATCCCACAATCAATAAGAGCAGGTAAATACTTAGTAATGCCCTACGCAATGCCAGAAATTGTAGATGTAAAAGATGGAAACCCATTTCATGATGTAAGACCCATTACTTTTTCTATTGGACCTTTTACTGCTGCCTTAAGCAATTTAGGTGTAAGACGTTTACCATATGGATTGGCAGTTCGTGGTACAAAATATTTGAACAAAATAGAAAAATACGATTATCAAGGTATGCAAATAGACTTTACGTTTGATGCCCAGAGTAAAACCAATGCTGTAACCATAGATGGTGTCTTATTAAGTCACTCGCTACAACTACCTATGAATATGATGAATAATAAAAATCCAAAAATATTAGTTAGTGGCAATACCTTTGGAATAACAAATACTATTCTTATTTCTTCTACATTAATTCTAAAAGAAATAAAAACCATTGACAATAAAATATCCTATATAGTAGAAGCAAAAGGAGCCAATCAATTGGTATTCCAAAACATTAAAAATAAAATTCAAATATCTAACGAAAAGGGAGAAATAATTACTGCCACAGAAACAAAAAATAAACAGACTACCTATCTTAGATTTGAAGGAAAAGGTATTTTTAATGTATCTATAGAAAAATAAAAGCCCTATTAAAAAATCCGTATATTTTGATTTTATAAAATTGGACAATAAACAGTGTAAGATTTGGCGACTATTCCTATCATATTATCTCGTTATAGAGAAAGAAAAATTATCAATAAATTAAACTAGAATAAATAAGAAATGGCAACCAAAAAATTGTTGCCATTTCTTATTTATGATCTATAACTCTAACAATGCTCAGGACAATTAATTAGTTATCTGAATAATTTACACCAAGTAACCAACTTCATAAATGAAATTAAACTTTTTTAGGCATTTATATATTTTCTATTCAAAACGATAAAACAACCTATTAATATTTTTTACAGCATTCTGATAGAAATTATTTTTCTACCATAACTTTAACAATTTTTGTTACCTCATTGTCTTTTATTTTCAAATAATACAAACCATCAACGGGGCTTTTTAACTCAATTTCAAAATTTTCGTTTTCAATCCTTGTTTCTCTTATAATTGTATTGCCCAAGGTATTCACCAACTCTATTTTAAATCCCTGTGCTCCTTTAATAGTTAATTTCCCTGATGTATAAGTTGGAAACACTTCAATTTTCTCTAACCTAGCAAATGCTTCGGTAGAATTAATTCCAGATGTATTAGCAGTTGCAGTAATAAAATCAGAATTATTACCACCAAAATCTTTAGCCAATACCGCAAAATCGTATTTTGTACCACTCGTCAAATTAGGAATATTTAAAGGAAACACAGGCTTATTGGTTGTAGTAAGCAATAATTTATTATTGGCATATACTTCATAAGATTTAACGCCATAATTATCTGTACCTAAATCCCAAGATAAGTTCACACTATTTTGCAGGACATTGGATACCACTAATTTATTACTCAGTGTTGGTTTTATATTGTCATTCAGATTTGCAACTAGAGCCTTATACCAACCTTTCATCATAGAAATCTGTCCTAATTTATTGGGGTGAACCCAATCATAAGTCATCGTTCCAGATAAACCCGGGTCATTAATAAAGCCAGTTACTAGGTCTACTGCAACAACTTTTGAATTTACGTCACTTAATTCAGAAACAATTCTATCGATTTCTTTATTTATTGGCTTCCAAGATGTGATGAGCTTAGCAAGTAATATTACTACTGAACTGTTTTTGGCTCTTAATACTTTTATTATTTCTTTAATGTTTGCTTCAGTTTTAGCTACATCTCCATCAGCGTCATTAGTTCCTATGTGAATAAGTGCGAAATCAGGAGTATAACCTTTGCTTGGGTCGTTGATTCTGTTACTAAAACTTGGTAATGGGCTTCCTGTCCAGCCAGATGAAGATGAACCCTTGAGAAGATCATTGCTATTGATACCATAATAACCTTCTGATTGATTATCAAATTTTTGCCCCAATTTATTAGGAAATTCATAATTTGAACCTCCAAAGTAGGAATTATTGTATCCAACCATATCAATGTTGAATCCGTCTGAAATTAGTTTTTCCCATAACCAAGGTCTGTAACTAATTTCAAATGAACCATCAAACTTGGAACTACCATTTCCTTGAGTAATAGAGTTTCCAATACATACAATACGCATTGGTGTGACCATTTGCGAGAAGGTATTAGTACTAGAGAATATAATTAAAGCAAGTGCTAAAACTTTTTTTATTTCCATAAATTTTAAATTTAAAATTGTTAACCCAAATCTAAGTATAATAACATTAATATACAATTAAATATTAGAAAAATATAAAAAAATATTGCGTTTTAAAACCACAGTAAAAATTTACTATAAATTAAATTACAATAAGTTATATATTTTCTTTACAATGCTTTATTCCTTATTGATATTTCTTTCATATAATATAAAGCTAACAATTTTAGTATAGCGAAGAGGGTATTCTTTTTTTAAATCATACAATTTTTAACCCAAGTTATATTTGCTTTTTTTATTGAATAAAAAAGCAACAAATTAGACTTTAAATAAAAGTTTCTTTACAAGAGAGCTACAAAACAATAAAGCGTAAAATAATTTGAATAAATAGAAAACTAACAATAAATTGCTCTATAACGTTTTAATAAAATTACATATTTATGAAAATACTTCCTCAAATAACAATAACCCTATTATTGTTATTATTATCATCTTTTAACATTAATGCACAAACAAGAATTGCCTTGGATTGGAAAATAGGCTACCACAAAGAGATGGGAAACACTCCTACACAATGGACAAAAGCAACAGTGCCAGGAGCTGTACAAGCTGATATTATGGTAGGTGAAAAATATAAGCAACCAATATGGTATGGCGACAATTGCAAGCAATTTACTTGGATGGAAAGTTATTATTTTACCTACATAACTACATTCAAAAAAACAGAGCTAAAAACCAATCAAAGATTATATTTTCATTGTAAAGGTATTGACTATCATTTTCATATATATCTAAACGGGGAGAAATTGCTAACTCAAGAAGGTATGTTTACCTATGTAGATATAGATATAACAAACAAACTAAAAGAAACCAATGAAATTCGTGTTACTATATTACCAGTGCCAATGGCTGGAAGTGATCGCAAGGGTGACGAACTCAATGTAAGCGGATTTTTTAGAGACAATGCAAGATTATGTGCAAAACCGCCTGTAAGTTATGGGTGGGACTGGCATCCAAGACTCATCACACGTGGCATTTGGGAGGAAACATTCCTTGAAATAAGAGATAAAGCACATATAGACCTAGCTTGGGTGGATTATAAGCTCAACAACAAATTAAATATAGCAACTACTACACTAAAAATAGAAGGTAAAAACTTGATAAATAAAAAAATAAAATGGACTGTAAAAGACCCATTAGGAAATATCGTAACAACAAAAAATGTTGTAGTTACTGAAAAAGAATTAAATCTAAATTCTACTTTGCAAAACATAAAACTTTGGTGGCCCAATGGCTATGGTAAGCCAGAACTCTACACCAGCACAGTAGAATTAATAGATTCGTTAGGAAATATAATGCAAAAACTAGAACGAAAAGTTGGGTTTAAGCAAGTAAAACTAATTATGGGGGAGGGTACTTGGATAGAACCAACAATGTTTCCTAAATCTAGGAGTACAGCACCTGCTACTTTTGAAATCAATGGAAAAGTAATATTTGCAAAAGGTACCAACTGGGTACAGCCTGAATTATTTCCAGGACAAATAACAAAAAGTACTTACGAACCTTATATTAAACTGGCTAAAGAAGCTAATTTT
Organism: Cytophagales bacterium; assembly: GCA_004294225.1. GTDB lineage: Bacteria > Bacteroidota > Bacteroidia > Cytophagales > Cytophagaceae > REBA01. Next base: position 12,303 of record REBA01000021.1, read on the forward strand.
AACCTTCTTCGTGCTTGGGGTGGAGGATTTGTAAATAAGGAGTCGTTTTTTGACCTCTGCGACGAAAATGGACTATTAGTTTGGCAAGAGTTTCAACTTACTGGCATGGTTTATCCCGACGATAGCACTTATTTATCTGTGCTAAAACAAGAATCTGAAAGCATTATTAAAAGAATTCGCCCACATGCATGCTTAGCATTATGGTGCGGTGGTAATGAATTATTTAATGAATGGAGCGGTATGACAGAACAATCATTTCCGCTTCGACTGCTCAACACCCAATGCTATGAACTAGATCCAAAAACTCCTTTTATATATACATCGCCTTTATTTGGGATGGGTCATGGTCATTACGTTTTTTACGAGCCCAAAAATGGTGGTGAGGTTTTCCAATGGATGAAAACGTCAAAAAATACCGCATATCCTGAATTTGGCGTACCATCCGTAGCAAATATTGATGTTTTAAAATCATTCATTCCAGCCAGTGAATTATTTCCACCAAAGCTGGGTACAGCTTGGGAAACACACCATGCGTTCAATGTTTGGGGACAAAATAGATGGTTGGAATTACCATTTTTAGAAGAGTATTTTGGAAAAATAACCAACCTTGAAGACCTAGTTGCATATAGCCAATTAACACAGTGCGAGGGCTACAAATGCATTTATGAAGAAGCAAGAAGACAAAAGCCCTATTGTAGTATGGCACTTAATTGGTGCTTTCAAGAACCCTGGCCATGTGCTGCAAATAATAGCATTATCAACTGGCCTGCAAAACCAAAACCTGCATTTTATCACGTAGCAAAATCTTGTCGCCCAGTATTAGCAAGTGCTCGTTTCCCAAAATTTCGCTGGGATGAGGGCGAAACATTTTCTTGTGAATTATTTATACTAAATGATTCTTACGAAGCATTGCCAGCTATGCCATTAGAAGTTACTCTGATTTATGATAACAATAAAGAAGTTTCTGTATTAAAATGGGATTTTCCGGGTTCTGGTGAAAACAAAAATTATGCAGGCCCAACTGCTCGTATACCTTTACCAAAAATGAATAATAATTTATTTAAAATTGTACTTAACATCCCTGGTAAACCCGAATTAAAATCAGAATACACCTTTGTTTACAGAGGCAAAAATGTAAATAACAATAAGCCTAAGCAAAGTTATCTGAACGGGGTAAGTGAGTAATCAGGTAATGTATCTAAGAAATTTGGTAAATTTTTAAAACCATTTGTTCTCTATTTTCAACAAATCTTTTAAAGAAATTAATACCACCGAAAAAAACCTAACAATAAAAAAGAGCCTTATTAATTAAAGCTCTTTTTTATAAATTCATTTATGCAATAAATCAACTGTGATATAAAAAAATAAGAACTCAACAGGGCGATGAGTTCTTATTAAATAAACAGGTTATGAACAAATTGTATGTTATATCATTATATACTACCAACTCTTCTTAAGTAACCAATATATTAAATACTTTTTAATATATTATTTTTTACAGCGATTAAAAAACTAAATATCAATATATTATAGATATACTGCCATCCAAAGTATATTCTTTATTCTTTTCTTTTGGGAAGTCTGATTGATAACTTAGCTGCCAAGGATATACCCCCTGAGGCATAATTACACCATTATAAGTTCCATCCCAAAATTTATTTTTATCTGTAGATTCAAAGACCACTTCGCCCCAACGGTTATATATTCTTAATTTCAAGTTCTTAAAATGATCTCCTAAAACTTGAAGACTATCATTATATCCATCGTTGTTTGGAGAAAATGCTTTTGGTAAAAATATCCTTGGAGGACAAGCCGCCAAAATAATTACTGAATCCGAACTTTTGCAATTGCCTTCTACTAGAGTTACTTTATATTCTCCACCTGAACTTACAGTTAAGGTATCTGTAGTAGAACCATTAGACCATAAATAATTGCTTGCAAAACCAGCAAATAAAGACAAATCTCCAAGTTCAAAGCAATGAGTAATATTTTTCTGCTCAAACTTTGCTGTTGGCTTTGGGTTCACCATTACATCAATATTACTAGGTAAAGATTTACAATTAAATGTATTAATTGCCCTTACTTCATAACTACTATTTACTATTGGTCTTACATCCACAGTTGCGTTTGTTGAACGTAAAGTTGTCCATTCATAGGTATTACCCCCAGAAACTGATAAGGTAGCAATATCTCCAGCACAAATTGGTGCAACTGGTGAGGTTGTCAAAATTGGTATTGGATTAACAGTAATACTTGTTGAAACAGAATCAGTACACCCATTATTATCAGTAAGCCCATAAGTAAAAGTAAGATTACCAGCAGTAGTAAAATCAACATCTCCTCCTAAGCCTGGAGATTTAGAAGCACTAAATCCTCCACCAGATGGAGTGCCATTAATCAAAACCGAAGGAGCTCCGACACAATAACTAGATTTATCAAACCCGTTAATCAATAGCTTGGGAAGTGCATGAACTGAAATATTCACAATTGTATCATCAGAACATCCATTAAGAGTAACTTGATAAGTTATTTTTTTTGTACCCACAGTATTTGGGGAAAATACACTTCCGGTGATATTATCTCCAGAAAAAGCTCCACCTGTTGGAGTTCCAGTAAAAGTAACATTAGCAGCACCAACGCAATACCCCAATGGGTTTACATTAGTAAAACTAGCCACTGGCTGCGGGTTGATGATAACACTTACATTTCCAGAATTAGTACATGTTGTATTAGTTTTACTTGTAACTGTAAGCGTATAATTATTAGTTATTGGATTGCTTCCATTGTTCCTTACATTTATAGATGCATTACTAATAGTAAGATTAGTGATGTCGGGTGTTGTATTCCAAAGATAATTATAGAATGCAGAGGAATCTAAGATTCCTATGGTGGCAGATTTTCCAGAACAATACGTTTGATCCGTCATTACTACTGAGGGAACGCTTGAGATTCTAACAAGGCTATCGACATCTGGTGCTTTACAACCTTGAGCAGAGGTATAAGCAAGCTTAATGGTGGTATTTCCTAATGGATATATCTTAGGATCGAATTGAGTTACGTTATTGTTATTAATCGAAAATACATAAGTTCCGCCAGTAAAACTTGGTGCACTGCCTTGTAAAGCAAAGAGAGGGTCAGATATGCAAAACAAACTTCTAGGTAAATCAATTTGTGCTTTTGGAATTGGATTTACAGTAAGTACCAAAGTATCTAGTTTTATGCAGCTGGTAATGGTGTCTAAAGTAGAAATATAATAATTGTGATTTATTGCTGAGCTTGTACTGTTAATTCTTGAAGCTTTAGGGTTGCTTATTATAGTACTAGAAAGCCCTGTAGCAATAACTTGACTCAGAGGTAGTACACCATTCTCTTTCCATTGATATACATAATTAATATTTGGTGATACTAGACCAAGCTGAACCGAATCTCCTGAACATACACTTGCGTTAGCAAAATCTATTCCCACTGCGGGTGTAGGATTAATCTTTACTTTTACAGTATCTGAGGAGGTACACGCTTGATCATCTGTTACGAAAACTATCACTTCAAAATCTCCAACAGGGAGCTGCGGGGCTATAGAAGTAGTAAACCCTATAGTATCGCCTGTCAAAGGAATCGTGGCATTGGGTCTTCTATACCATCTGTATTTCACAATATTAAGAGGGGGTACGGTTACTTCTGGTGTCGCATCCATAGATATAGGCTGATTGGCACAAACAATTCTTTTTCTCAAAACAGTAAGGTTTACTTTAGGTTGTACATAAACCTCAACAGAATCTGTAAGTGGGCAATTTCTTTTAGTTATGGTTAAATATATTTTTTGTCTTCCTGGGGCTTTTACTTTAAATACTTGTTCAGAAGATAATAGTTTTTCAGTAGTAGGTGTTGGTTTAGTGAACCATTTATAGGTATCTCTACCAGGTCCTGCGTCTAGGATAAGAGAATCACCAAAACATACTGGTTTATTTTCATAGCTTATATTTATACTAGCAAAATCAGAAAAATAGCCAAAACGTGCTGTGCTACCCTCTCCATTACCTCCTCCATTTGCAGTGCCTATGTGAAATGCTGCGTTAGTTGCTGTGTTAGTAATTAGCACTGCTTGATTTAATGGAAAATTTGTTGATGACAATGCACCTGTAGTCCCATTACCATAAGAAATCTTTGCAGAACTGAAACCTTCATCAGTTGCATCTGTTACTATAGTAAAACTAGCTCTAGTCAATATCCCTGCTTGCCCACCAACTAAAAAATTGTCGAGAAATTTATTCTTCGCAAGCACAACAAAATAAAATGGATTCTCAGAAGAACGAGAAATTACCACAGAAGATGAGCCAGTGCAAACTATAGAGGGAATCAATGCACCACCGAGCTCACTTCCATTACCTGAAATGTAAAATACATAAACAGGCTTATCGCTTTTGATATAACTTGCTGGTGAATTATTGGGTTGCAAATAATTAATAGTAACTCCTGAAGCTTGATTATTGATTGTTCGAACAACATTAGTGTTTTCAGATATGGTAATATTGGTATTGGGTTGGGTGGTAAGTATAAATATTCGGTTGCGATTGCCATTGTTCCCTGCATTTCCTCTTACTACAATGTATTCTTTACCTATATAATTCAATGGTACAATTTGGTCTCCTGCCATATCTATTCCAGTATTATCAGGCCCCCAAGAAGTGTCTGCACCAGTATCTATACTGTCTACAATTAAAGTAATTGCAATAGGCTTATTAGAAGTTACCGTTGTTCCAGACATCTGTTGATTAGCTGCTTTCCCTTCTGCTCTAAGACAATAAGTCTGCCCTCTATTCAATGTAATTGTAAAAGGAACTCCTGCGGGTCTTCCCACCGCTGCTGCTGCTGTAGGGGTAATGGTAATTTGGGTATTATCTTCTGTAGCTACAATATCTGCAGCAGAATAAGCATTTATATTTGCCCAATTAGAATAATGGTTCTGAAAAGGCAGCATAAAATCTGTGCCGAGAGCATTATTTCCTTTCAAAGAAAAAATATCACAATTTTGTCCACCTCCTCTACCCACTTCATAATATGCCGTTACAGGAGAGGTACTGGTCAATAAAAGTCCAGAATTAAATACTTGGTTTGGCCTTCCTTCTATAGTTTGTAAACTACCTATAGGACTGCCAGCATTCCCTTGATCTTGAGTTCTATAATACTGGTTTAAATCTATCCTCATTGAGCCATTAGCGGGAATATTTCTTACTATACCTGGTGCTGGAATTCCCCCTGCTGGATTTGCAGGATTGGTTAATGTAACAGTTACTGGTGTATTTTGTGTGTTATTGATAATAATTTCCGAATTCCCATTTCCATGATTACCTACATAAGGTACAGCAAACCAAAACTGAGTATCTACTTGGGCTTTTGAAAAAAAGCTGATAAATAATAATGAAAAGAATAGGTAAATATTCTTTAATAATTGAGGTTTAATCATGATAAGGGTACGTTTAGAATCATATTATTTATCAAATATTATTTTGTAATATATAATGAAAAAAAAGAAAAATCAAGAAAAATATAAAAATAATTAAATGAATTTATAAAAATAATCCTATTTATATTGTCTTAATTCAATTTTTAAAAGTTTACAGATAAAATTCAAGCGTTTTCCTTAACCAAATACTTACAAACCTATTTTCTATACTTCTACGTTTAGTAATCATTCATTAAAAATCTTCTATTTATGATCATTGGTGTTCCTAAAGAAATAAAGAATCTAGAATTCAGAGTTGCACTTAGCCCAATAGGGGCTACAGAACTTGTCAAAAACGGGCATAAAGTACTCATTGAAAAAAACGCAGGGATAGGCAGTGGTTTTATGGATGATGACTATATAAAATCTGGAGCAATAATAGTTGGAACTCCTTTAGAAATTTATAATCAAAGCGAACTAATTGTCAAGGTAAAAGAACCATTAAAATCTGAATACCCATTCATAAAGGAAGGTCAAATTATTTTCGCTTATCTACACCTAGCTTCTTCTTTAGAACTAACAGAAGCTCTATTAGAAAGCAAAAGCATATGTATCGCCTATGAAACTGTTCAAAAAACCGACAAATCACTTCCCCTACTTATCCCTATGTCTGAAATAGCAGGAAAAATGGCTATTCAGCACGGTGCAAAGTTTTTAGAGAAAAATAACGGTGGCAAGGGTATTTTGATGGGCGGAGTTGCAGGCTTAGTTCCTCCTGCTCAAGTCTTAATTCTTGGTGCAGGTATAGTAGGTACTAATGCTGCACTAATAGCTGCTGGCATGGGAGCCAAAGTTACTATAATGGATATAAATGTTTCAAAACTAAGGCAACTCAACGAATGGTTACCAAAAAATATATCTACTATGGTTTCTAACGAACAGAATATCCTAAATGCTTTGAAGGATGTTGATTTGGTCGTAGGAGCAGTATTAATAGCTGGTGGAAAGGCTCCCTTACTTATTACAAGAGCAATGTTAACACTTATCAAAAAAGGTACGGTATTGATTGATGTAGCAGTTGATCAGGGAGGATGTATAGAAAGTTGTGTACCTACAAGCCACGAAAATCCTACCTATGAATTGGATGGTATCATTCACTATGGTGTGCCTAATATGCCAGGTGCTGTTCCTTATACTGCTACTCTTGCACTTACCACCTGCACACTACCTTATATCCTAAAAATAGCTAACAAGGGATGGGAAAAAGCTTGTGATGAGCATCAAGAATTAGCTTATGGTCTGAATATTATCAATGGCAATATCGTCTATGAACCCATCGCCAAAACTTTTGGTAAAAAATTTCAGCCATGGATTGCTAACACTATACAATAGCTAATTCTTCTCTAAGTATAGTTTCTACTCTATCAGGACCAACAGATACCAGAGTAATAGGAACTCTTAATTCTTGTTCTAAGTAAGTGATATAATCTTTCAAAGCAAGAGGTAAATTACTAGCATCGCTAATTCCAGATAATGAGCAATTCCAACCTTTGATTGTCTTAAAAATAGGCTCTATATGTTCCTCTACCACATCATAAGGTAGCTTATCGGTAAGCTCACCATTAGATAGCTTGTAATGAGTACATACTTTAATTTCCTCAAATTCATTAAGCACATCTGCTTTCATCATCAAGAGATTGGATACGCCATTAAGCATGATGGCATATTTAAGAGCAGGTAAATCTATCCAACCACAGCGACGAGCACGTCCAGTAGTAGAACCAAACTCATTGCCTTTTTTTCTTAAGGTTTCTCCATCGATGTCGTTCAACTCAGAAGGGAAAGGTCCACTACCTACCCTTGTACAATAAGCTTTAAATATTCCAAATACTTTACCTATATTTTTAGGAGCAATACCCAAACCTGTACAAGCACCAGCAGTCATTGTATTAGAGGAAGTAACAAATGGATACGAACCAAAGTCAATATCTAATAAAGAACCTTGAGCACCTTCGGCAAGGATAGATTTTTTATTATTGATAGCATCATTAATCATGTATTCGCTATCAACAAGATTAAATGTTTTTAAAAATTCTACCGCCTTAAAAAAATCTTTTTCGACCTCTAAGAAATCGAAATTATATTTTCCAAAATCTTTGATTGCCTCTAAATCTGAATCAAAAGAAAAATTCAGGAAAGAAAGTATAGATTTATGATTGGCAACAAGTTGATTATATCTTTCTTTAAAATTAGGGTTTAAAATATCCCCTACTCTAAGCCCTTGGCGAGCTACTTTATCTTGATAGGTTGGTCCTATCCCCTTTAAAGTTGAGCCTATTTTGCTATCTCCTTTAGCTTTTTCCATGGCTACGTCTAATAGTCTGTGGGTAGGGATAATGATTTGGGCTTTTTTAGAAATGAATAAATTTTTTGAAAAATTGATATTGAATTTACTCAAGCCTTCAATTTCTTTTTTAAAAATCAATGGGTCAAGCACTACCCCATTTCCAATGATATTACTGATGTTATCGTGAAAAATCCCAGAAGGAATTTGATGAAGAACATGCTTAATGCCGTCAAACTCTAAAGTGTGTCCTGCATTAGGACCTCCTTGAAACCGAGCTACCACATCGTACTTAGGTGCTATAAAATCTACTATTTTACCCTTTCCTTCGTCTCCCCATTGGAGCCCCAATAATATATCTACTGCCATGCTTTTGATTAATTCGTCACTGCATATCTATTTGATGAGGATGCAATGATATGAATACTTTATTTATGATAATTATTTTATTTTACAGATTTGAGTTTTGAGAAAGCCTCCTCTTTGTTATTAACAATAGTGAAAATGGCATTCAATTTTGTAATAATCAGCAACTTTTTAATTTGCTCTGAGGGATTAATTAATACAACCTCTCCACTTTTATTGCGGAACTTTGTAAGGAGTGTGATTAATAGCCCAATTCCACTACTATTCATATATCTTACTTCTTCTAAATCTACAGCACAATGAACAATCGCTTCATTAATCTTATTATTTACAAGCTCAATTAATTCCAACCCTGTTTGTTCACCTAATAAATCTCCTTTTAGTTGAATAAATAAGATGTTATCTAAAACTTCTGTGGTATAATTCATGGTTTTCTTTTTAAATAATAGTTTTGCAGCAAATAAAAACAATCGAGATTTAATAATCATCAATAAGCGTTATTTCTTTTTGTTTTCACAATTGGTATTCTGGCAATCGCCGTATAAAATCAACGAATGATGCATAACTTTAAAATTAAGTAATTCGCCAACCATAGTCTGAATACCATGTATTCTAGGATCACAAAATTCAACAACTTTATGACATTCTGTACAAATAAGGTGATCATGTTGGCGGAAACCATAAGATCGCTCATATTCGGCTAAGTTATTACTAAACTGATGCTTAGTAACTAAATTACACTCTACTAAAATATCTAAAGTATTGTAAACTGTTGCTCTACTTACAGAATAGTTCTTATTTTTCATAGAGATATACAATGTTTCTACGTCAAAATGACCATGTTTAGAATATATCTCTTCAAGAATAGCGAACCTTTCAGGAGTTTTACGTAATTCCTTATTTTCAAGAAATGAAGTGAAAATTTTCTTTACTTCTAGTAAGATATTTGTATTTTGTTCCATTCTGTTTCAAATATACAAAGACTGGCTTAATTGACAAATTCTATATTTTATACTTTATTGAAAGTCTTATAAACCACCTCTATGTAATACCTCGATTATTTCCACTAATTTAGTTAAATTTTACAAATTTATTTTGGATACTATGTTCTATTTATTTGAAAGAAATGACTTCAAAGCATTCTGGTGTTTGATGGTCTGTTCATTATTCTTACCCAGCATCTCTACTGGTCAGATAATAAAGAAATTTTATTCCGATAGTATTCATATTCAATCAGAAGGATTGTTAGTAAATGGTTTAAAAAACGGAATTTGGAAAGAGTATTATCTTAATGGCAACCTCCAATACGAGGTCTCTTTTAAAGACAATCTTTATGATGGCAATTTTAAATCTTACTACTTTGATGAAACAATTGAAAGTGAAGGTTTTTATCAAAATAATTTACTACAGAATTCATGGAAAGAGTACTACGAGAATGGCCAACTAGCTTGGGAATGTACCTATAAAGATAGCCTACCCAATGGTGCTTACCAATCCTATTATTCTAATAAAGAAATAAAATCAAAGGGAATATTCTCACAAGGAACAAAGCTAGGAGAATGGAAAGAATATTATTCTAATAAAACCCTCAAAAGATTAATCAACTATGCTCCAAACGGCAGTTCGTTTTGGAAAGCCTACGACGAAAAAGGCAAATTAGAAAGCGAAGGTACCTTCAATGCACAGCAAATGCCAGAAGGAAAAATCACCTATTATTTTCCCAACGAAGCCATAAAATCAATTGAGGATTGGCAAGATGGTAAACTATGGAACGTTATTCAGCAAAATGACATCAATAGAATTCCACTTCCACTGGGAAATTTTAAAGATGGAAACGGATTAAGAAAATATTACGACCACCAAGGTACTGTCATTTCTGAAATCAATTTCAAAAATGGACTTCAGGAAGGGGAAGCCAAAAGCTATTTTCAGAATGGGAAAATAAAATCCTTATTATTTTATAAACAAGGGATAGAACATGGCAAAGCACAAGAATATTTTGAAAATGGACAAGTAGCTTCTGATGTTACCTACATCAATGGAAAGGAAGAAGGATTTTATAGAGAATACAATGAGTCGGGAAAACTATCTATTATTGGCTTTTACCAAAATGGAAAAGAAGATAGTCTTTGGCAAGAATTACATGATAACGGAAAAATATATTCTTATGGCAACTATACCAATGGGGAAAAAACAGGTATTTGGAATGAATTTTATGAGAACGATACACTCATGTCTTCAGGAAGTTATAAAGAAGGACTTCAAGAAGGATTGTGGTTAGAATTCTTTGAAAACGGTAAAATTTCTTCCAAAGGATTTTATATTGAAGGAAAAAAAGAAGGCTTATGGGAAAGCTGGTTTGACAACGGAAAAATTGCCTCTAAAGGAAATTTTATCAACGATTATGAACATGGGGATTGGGAATTCTATTACAAAACAGGAGGGATTAAAATAAAAACAAAATATAATTATGGCATAGAACATGGCTTTTATACAGAATATTCTGCTCTAGGAAAAATAACTTCTTCTGGAAATCACCTCAAAGGCAAAGAAGATGGTATCTGGAAAACATTTTGGGATAATGGATTGCCATGTCAAGAACAAACTTGGAAAGAAGGTAAACTGCTCCAGATAGGAGACATTAGCAATGCCCAAGGAAAAAAGTTGGACAAAGGAACATTAGTCAATGGTAATGGAAGCACCAAATCATACCATAATAATAATAGACTGGAGGCTAATGGATTATTCTTAAATGGACTCCCTCATGGTATTTGGAAATATTATCATAACAACGGAGTACTTTCTGCTCAAGGAGAAATGACAGACGGTAAAAAAGAAGGTTTGTGGAAATATTACTTCGAATCAGGAAAGATTGAATCTGAAGGAAACTATAAACTAGACGAGATGGTAGAAAAATGGAAATTTTATCAACAAGGAGTATTAAAAGAAATCAAAGACATGAACGATGAGCTTACAGAATAAACATAAAAGAAAATACACACCAATGAATCTAAAAACAATTTTCCTTTTTTTATACCTCATTGGCTATACCTTTTTAGGGCTAGCTCAGTCGTCGCCAACAAAACTCTATTATGATAATGGAGCCTTGAAAACTGAAGGACAACTTGACAACTACCAAAAAATAGGGAAATGGATATTTTATTATCCCAATGGGAAGCTCAATGCAGAAGAAAATTATTCAGATGGGAAGCTGAATGGGAAAACTAAAGGCTACGATTTTGAGGGCAACCTCATTGCAATTGAAAACTGGGCAAATGGTCTAGAAAGTGACACTGCACAATATTTTCATTCCAATGGAAAGTTGAAGAGAATTGGAATTTTTAAGAATGGCTTATATTCTGGATTGTGGAAAACCTATCACGAAAACGGAAAGTTGAAAAATGAAGGAATGTACCATGAAGGAAAGCCAGTAGGCGAATGGAAATTCTTCTATCCTTCAGGAAAAATAGAACAAACGCTCATCTACCAGCATGGAATTCCCAATGGCAAATCGAGCGAATATGCTGAAAAAGGATACTTAGAATGGGAAGGATTTTATGAAAATGGGAAAAAAGTAAGTGAATGGCAGCAGTTTAATAAAAAAGGGAAAGTCATTTTAAAGAAAGATTACTTTTATTAATCAGTGCTTTAAAAATCATTTATTAAACTTTGTATCAACTTCATTGGCACATTTTAAGAATTAGTTTATTTTTGCAAAAACCAAACCTAACAATATGCTCTATCTAAGAAATATTTTAATGATATCAAGTCTACTCTTGATGATTCAGTTTTCAGTATTTTCACAAACTGTTCCTAGCAAAGTAATACCTGCAGCAGAGCATTACGAAGGTGGCAAAGACAGCTTATATGCCTTTATCAATAGAAATCTAAAATACCCCATAACAGCCAAAAGAAATAGAATAGAAGGAGAATGTATCGTAAAATTAAAAATTGATGAAAACGGAAATACCTCTGAACATGCTGTGGTAAAAAACATTGGTGCAGGATGTGGTGAAGAGGCAATAAGAGTAATTAAAATGCTTAAATTTAAAGCCCCAGGCTATTCTATGCAGACATCTATACCAGTAATATATAACATAAGAACCACCAAATAACCCAAAATGAATCTTAAAGAAATAGCAGCAGTAGCTGGCAAAAGCGGACTTTTCAAAGTTCTGAAACCAACCCGTAATGGAGTAATCTTAGAGGCTATAGACGAGCAAAAGGCAAAAATAATTGCCAACAACTCTACTAGGGTCTCTATACTTAGTGAGATATCTATGTACACTACAGGGGCAGAACCATCTAAGTCTCTAGAAGAAATCTTCAAGTCTATATTTGCAAAATATAAATTTGAAATACCTGTAAATCCTAAATCTGACGGTGGAGACTTAAATGCTTTTCTAGAGTCGGTTTTGCCAGATTATGACAAAGAAAGAGTATATACTTCTGACATAAAAAAGCTAGTAACATGGTACGGAATTCTTGCTCAAGTACTACCAGAAATGTTTAAAAATAAAGAAGAAGTCAAAGCGGTAAACACCGAAGATCAATCAGGATCAAAAGAAAAAGATATAGTTGAAGCTGAGAAAAAACCAAAAGCAAAAAAGACCACAAAAAAAGTAGAAAACAAAGAATAAAAATAATTGCTTGTGCTTAGAAAAAACTCCTCAATAAATTATTGAGGAGTTTTTTTTTGAGGTCTTTCGAGCACTACAAAGGCATAATCATATGGATGTTTTTCATCTTTAGCATGTTCAATTCTGCTTGTTTCTTTCCATAAAGATTTATCAAATTCAAATTTTGTATTACCAGAAATAGCTGCATGAACTTCTGTAAGATAAATCTTGGTAACTAATGGAAGCACTTGCTCATATAAATTTGCTCCACCTATAAAAAAACACTTCTCTGCCCTTTTTTCAAAAGCAATATCTAAGGCTTTCATGATAGAAGTTACTCTATGGCAATTCTCGATGGGAGGATGCTCTGTTTTAGAAAGGATGATATTTGTTCTATTAGGCAATGGCCTACCTATAGATTCATAAGTTTTTCTACCCATAATAATGGGGAAACCAGAAGTAATAGATTTAAAATAATTCAAATCCTTTGGTAAGTGCCATACCAATTGGTTATCATTGCCAATTACTCCATTGGAAGCTATGGCTACAATCAATGCTATTTCCATATTTATTAAATTTTGTTTCCTCTTAAATAGTCTTCTACTTTCATTCTTCGTTTCCCTTCTGGTTGCAATTCCAAAATGGCGATACAGTCGGTAGCTGTTTGAACATGAATATATGTTTTAGAATCAGAGTGAATTGTGCCTAAAGGCAAATGTTGATTAGGCAATATTTTAGTAGTATATATTTTAAACTTATCTCCATTAATTTCTGCCCACGCAGAAGGGTATGGACTCAGCCCTCTAACTAAGTTATGAATTGAAAATGCATCTAGATTCCAGTCTATTTTGCAGGTTTCTTTAAATATTTTAGGAGCTGATTTTAGATCAGCACTATAGATTTGTGCCTGGGGTTGGTAATTCCCAGATTCAACTAGTAGAACTGTTTTAAGAATTAGCCTTGCTCCTTTATTCATAAGCCTTTCGTATAAAGTTCCTACATTATCTTCAGGTAAAATGGGTTCCTTTTCTTGAAGAAGAATATCGCCTGTATCGATTTCCTGTTTCAGAAAAAAGGTAGTAAGCCCTGTTTCAGATGCTCCATTAATAATTGCCCAGTTGATAGGTGCTGCACCACGATACTGAGGCAATAATGAAGCGTGAAGATTAAAAGTACCAAGTCTGGGCATATTCCAAACTAGCTCTGGCAACATTCTGAAAGCAACCACAATCTGTAAATCTGCTTGAAAACTTCTTAATTGTTCTAGAAAGTCAGGAGATTTAAGCTTCTCTGGTTGCAAAACGGGAATTCCATATTTCAATGCTGCCTCTTTCACAGGAGAGATTTGTAATTTCAAACCTCTGCCAGCGGGTTTGTCTGGTGCTGTTATTACTGCTACAACATTAAAATTATTTTTAATTAATATTTCTAACCCGGGTACAGCAAAATCAGGTGTACCCATATAAATAATCCTTATAGATGCGTCGGCTTTCATTCTTTAAAATCTTTGTACAAAAGATATTTTTTTCTTAAAACTTTAAAATTATTTAACTCTTTTGCCCAAGTTTGCTCAATTTCTTTCCAGCTCTTCCCTTCTTTTATTTGAGCAGCAGTGGTTTCATTTCCTATTAATTTCACAAAGAAATTATTAAAAAAATGTGCTTTATCAGACGATTTGTTGTAGCATTCTGCAAGGAATTTTAAGGTGAATTTCTCTTTGCTTTGGCTTAAATCTTGACCATAACAAAGTTTGCCTTCATACATAGGGTTTTTAGCACTTCCAGATAAGCTTTGTGGGGTAAAAGTAAATTTACCTAAACTAGAATCTGGTGCACCGATAATTTGAAAAGGTTTATTGGTTCCTCTACCTACGCTTATTGAAGTTCCTTCAAAAAGACATAGCGATGGATATAGCAATATACTCTGTGCATTGGGCAAATTGGGGGAGGGCTTAATTGGAAGTTTATACTTCATGTTATGATGATAATTTTTGACTGTTACTATTTCCAATTTGCACTGTCTATTGCTATCTAGCCATTTTTCTCCATTAATCATTAAAGCCAATTCTCCTAAGGTCATTCCATGAACAATAGGTATAGGGTGCATTCCCACAAAAGACTTGAATTTTAAATCCAAAACTGGTCCTGCTACATAATAACCGTTTGGATTAGGTCTATCTAATAATAGGAATAACTTATTATTTTCAGCACAAGCCTCCATAGCATAATGCATAGTGCTGAGGTAGGTATAAAATCTTGCACCTACATCTTGGATATCAAAAACCAATACATCAATATCTTTAAGGGCTTCTTTAGAAGGTTTCTTATTGGCACCATATAGTGAAATAATAGGCAAACCTGTTTTCTTATCTATATCATTGGCTACTTTTTCGCCTGCATCTGCATTACCTCTGAACCCATGTTCGGGAGAAAAAATTTTGACCACTTTAATATTTTTAGCAATCAAAACATCTACCAAATGTAAGCCAGACTTTTTATTTAAAACAGAAGTTTGATTTACAATCAGACCAACTCTTTTATTTTTTAAAAATTGATTATAATGAACGTACTGTTCTGCACCGCAAACAATAGGCTTTACTGGCTGAGGTAGGTCCCCATAACTGGGAATAGGAAGATTCTGAGCCACTATTTGACTAGTAATTCCTAAAACCAATATAAAAAAAAGAAAACGGTGTCGATTTTTTATTTTCATGTCAAAATCAAAGTTTATGATTTGTTTCTAATTCTTCCAAATTTATATCCTCTATTTTGAGTAAATTTGAAACAGTCCTAAATTTAGTCAATAATATTTATTTTGAACTTTTATTATTTTCTTTCTCAAAGAATCAATAGCAATAGTGCTAAGTCTTTTTCAGGTCTTGTAAATAAAATTGCAATTATCAGTGTAGCTATCAGTCTTGCTGCCATGATGATATCTTTTGCAATTCTTCATGGTTTCAAGCATCAGATACAAGAAAAAATATTCAGTTTTGGTGGTCATATCAAAATCAGCAAGTACGATATAAAAAATTCTCTAGAAGAAAGCCCTATTTCTAATCAAAGCCCCTTTTATGAAGCTGCAAAGAATCACCCTGAAATATTACATATCCAAACATACAGTCATAAAGCAGCATTGCTGAAAACCCAAGAAGGGGTATCAGGCATTATGCTCAAAGGAATTAGTAAAGATTTTGACACTTTAAGATTTGCAAAAAACCTAATCCAAGGACATCTGCCCTATATCAACGACACAAGCTATAGCCGATCATTTGCCATAAGCCAAAAGATTGCCTTAAAAATGAACCTTCACCTTGGCGATACGGCTATCGTCTTTTTTGTACAGCAACCACCAAGATTCAGGAAATTAGCGGTCTGCGGAATATATGAAACCAGTATGGAAGAATTTGATGATGTAGTCGCTTTCTGCGACCAAAGGCTAAACCAAGTAATCAATCACTGGGAGGATACCCTAGTTGGTGGATTTGAAATATTGATTAAAGATTTTAGTAAAATAGATACTGTAAGCAATCAAATGTTAGAATTGCTCGATTACGATATGCAGCTAGAGAAAGTAACCGACCAATATTTACAATTGTTTGAATGGCTGAAACTATTGGATAAGAATGTAGTTATATTTCTTTCGCTTATCCTCTTGGTGGCGGGGTTCAATATCATCTCTACCCTATTCATCATGATTATGGAAAGTACAGCTATGATTGGAATTCTGAAAGCACTGGGTGCTACCAATTACCAAATTCAAAAGATATTTGTCTATTTGGGATTACAAATTATTGCTAAGGGCTTGTTTTGGGGGAATCTTATCGGCTTATCGCTTTGTGCTGTGCAGTATTTTTTCAGAATAATCCCCCTAGACCCCAGTACTTACTATATGCCTTTTGCCCCTATTTATTGGGATTGGAAAATATTCTTCCTACTCAACCTCATTGCCTTCTTGCTTATTGCTATACTATTGCTCATCCCTGTGATGATTATTGCCAACATCAAACCTGTAAAAGCAATTCGTTGGGATTAGTATTTGGTTTTTAGAAAATCAGTATATTAACGATGCTATTGCTCAGGTTGGTTATTAAAACCACAAATCAATGATCAAGCATTTGATATGATAAGACTAAGTATTATTTATCTTTGGGTTTTCTTCTGAACTAACACTATCATTAATAAGTATTTCTTACTTTAAAAATTCAATTCATAATTATAAAGATTATTATCAATGAAAAAGCTCATAGTATTTCTGCCGTTTATTACTTTGCTCCTATTCTACGGATGTTGCAATAAGCAAAAATTCACCTTTGAACGAATGCCTACCAATTGTTACTCCATACTACCAAGCTACGAAAGAGACAAAGTGCTCTTCTATAAAGACAAGTTTGGTGATATAGATACTCTTACCTCTCTAGGTGCTAAGAATAGCAAAAGTGATAAATATTGCTATAAGTATTGTGGATTTTCGGAGGAATGTGATAGACAAATGATAGCTGTAGAGACTAGAGCGTGGAGTTCTTCTTATTCAGGGAAATTAGGGTTTAAAGAAATGATTATTGAGATTGGAGGAAGAACCGCTGGATGCCAAGGTAATAGTATCGCAGATGGAGGGAATGCTATAACATTTCGTTTTAGTAATGGTTCTTTGTTGCTTTATTATCCATTTAACAAATGCACTTATAATTCAAGTGATAATAATCTGATGAAACAACCCATTCTAAACTTTACCTCGGCTTATGGCAAATACCCTGTGGCTTATGCCGAAAAACTAGCATCAAACCAATATAATATCGATTCTATTTATTATGCACCCAGCTTTGGCTTGGTAAGAATCGTAACCTACGACAATGTTTATGAACTTATAAATCCTTAAAATAAAACTCTTATGAAAAACTTATTGTTTTTTCTAATCCTTTGCCCATTATGCTTATTAGCTCAGTCTGCTGGAAACATTCGTCCGTCCTCGGTGATTCTATACCCTTCATGTGATACTGAGTATGGAAGAAACCTAACAAGTAGAATCAAGATTTTAACCAGTAGCAACAGGTGGTGGAAAGTAAAAATAGTATCCAAACTTAATAATGAGGTAAATTCAGACCCTATTCTAAACTCTTGGCAATTATGTCTATATGACAACAATACTTTTGTCTCTAAAACCAAGGAAAAAATTATACAAGGCAAATGGTGGATAGATGATGATTTTAATCTTCTTATTCTCGAAAAAGATACACCCAATGAGATGAGATTTAGACTAGGGGTTTTCGACAATTGTGGCTTAATGCTAGACATCAATACAGAAGAAGAAAATCTATCAAAATCAATGATTTTTTTTCTAGAAAGAAACGATTTATACCAAAACTGAAAACTCATGATACGCAAAAGCATTGAAATCCTCTTAAGAATATTTTTCTTGACATTGTTTTTACAAGGATGTATTAACAAAAAAACGAAAGAAAAAGTAAATCCAGAAGACCCACTATATACCCCTTGTAATGTGCTTGCGGCAAAAACTCCTGGTTGGGATACAATTAAAGTACTTACCTATAATGAATTCACCTTTACTAATTCTGCATCGGTATGGGAGAAAGAGTATAAAAAAGCTCAACTTACCCCAAAACCTCATAACATCAGATTTAATAGTGACTTCACCTACAAATTAACTTTTACAGAAACTCAACAAGAACTCAAAGGTGTTTGGGAAATCAACTTCTACGAAAATGGCATTTCTAATTTTTATCTACTCCTAGACAAAGGTACTGACAAAGAAAGATGGATGACTGTAATTACTGAGGGCGAAATGTTTGACTTCTGTACATTAGAAACTATTCAAGATCCAAACAATGTATTTGAAACGAATGAAATGCTCAGAATGCTATACATTAGACCATCTGTGAATCCAAAAAAATCTTCTAATCCATATTTAATATTTTAATGGTAGTTCAATTATTTTTCTAGAAATTGAAAAACTTATACCATTACCTAGATGAGTGTATTTGTGGACTGGTACAAAAAATTTATTTCTGTAAAGTTTAAGTTTAGCAAATGTAATTTTCGACTACACTGATATTTGCTTATTTCAAGAAAATAAAACCATTCAATATTTATCCTAAACTCACGAAATGCATAATTTAAATACAATCTAAAGTCTGTAAAAAATAATAATATATGCGAACTAACGTTGATAGACTTATCAGGTAAAATGATAATGCAAACAAAGCTATCATCGGGACAATGGAATGTGGAAAATATGAATCCTGGCTTGTATCAACTGAAGCTAAGGACTTCATCAAAAGTATGGTTAAATAAGATTGAGATAATAAAGTAAAATAAAAAAGATATGCAGAAAATCCTCATTATTCTATTATTTATCTGTATTCAGCAGAATGCTAGTGCACAGCTATTTAGAAAGTATGCTTTAGGTATAGGAGGAACAATAGCACAAGGCATTCCAATCTCAAGATTTGCTCCTTTTAATAGGCCTATTGTTTACGAAGCCAACTTATTATTGCTTACTGAAGACAATAAAGAACGCTTTTTTATTTCTACAGGGATGGGGCTTACCAGTTATCAGCGAAAAGATTCTTGGAAAGCCCCTTCACAAAGAAGCCCTGATTCTTTTGTAGGTTTTATACCCAAATCAACTACTACGAACAATTATACTATTACCCACTTAAATATCCCACTAAGCATAGGGTACAGGATAATGAAAAGTAGAATGCTAAATATTTATGCTTCTGTGGGAATAGATGTTAGGTTTCAGTTGGCCTCAAAGTACAATTATATTGTGAAAGACTCTTTGGGGCAAATTCTTTTCGAAAAAACCTCCCAAGATACACCCTATTTAAAACGCATGAGCTTATTTACATTAGCATTAGGCTTAGAACACAAAAGTAAATCTGAAAAATTTATTTATAGATTAGAACCATTTCTAAAAGTAGATACCAGAAAATACTTTGAAGGCAAAAACTATTATTATTTAGATGAGTTTCTTTCTTATGTAGGATTTCAATTTTCTTGCTTCTATCAATTAAAAAACAAATAATTAGAAGTTTTATTTATATTCATTTTAGAGCCAAATTAATCATCATCAATTTTTATTTAAATTTGGATCATATAAATTCCGACTACACTAATTTTTGTTTCAAAAAAAAATAAATTAACCATAAAAATCCATCACAGTTTAAAGCAATTTTGAGTATTATATTACCTAAACGATAGCTATTCCTAATTTTTGGTTAATTTTGTGCTTCACAAGAATTAATCATGAATAGATTAAATTTATTTGTATTGTTCCTATCTGTATTTTTAAGCAACTGCCTAAGTTTATCGAGCATTGCACAGGGTATTTTAGGAAGAGATACTTTGATTTGCAATAAAGATGAGCTGACTGTATCAAGCAAAATCTCTGGCAATAGCTACCTTTGGTCAACCGATGAAACGAGTCCTGCAATTACCATTACGGAATCTGGAAAATACATAGTGTCTGTCAATACCCCATCGGGACCAAAACAAGACACGATTACTGTAAAATTCTTAAATACAAGATTTCGCCAAGCCAATAACTGGGTCTTCGGCAATAATGCAGGAATAACTTTTACCAATGCTATTCTACCTATTGCTCAGCCAAAAGAAAACTTTCCAGCTCACAATATTGCAGAAAGCAATACGAATATTTCTGACCACTTAGGAAACTTATTATTTTACAGCAATAATGATGGGCTTTATGCTAACGATGGGCTTAAGATATACGCCAATACAGCTCCTGTAAATTCAGCACTTCTTATCAATAGACCAGAAAGTCAAAGGTTCATTTATTATTTCTATATCTCTAACAATAGTCTTTATTACACTTTGATAGACAAAAATCTAAATGGAGGAAAAGGTGGACCCATAGCCAACCAAAGCAATCAATTACTTTATAATAATGCTAAATCGCTTTCTGGTTTTAAATCCATCTATCAATTAAATACCAGTTGGCTCATAAGCCACGAAACCAATAGCAATAAGTTTATAACTTTCAGAATAAGTAATACAGAAATAAGTGCCCCAATACTATCCGCAACAGGAACATTTGACCCTAGCCAAATATCAACAATCAAAATTAGTAGCAATGGTGGACCAATAGCAGTGGCTGCTGATAAAGCCGAACTATTTAGCTTCAACCAATTTACGGGTCAAGTAGGTCTTGAAAAATCCTTTGGTTTCCCTATCACCAGAGCCGTAGGAGCCGAATTTTCACAAGACGGCTCTAAACTATATTTCAGTGGTATGAGCAATTCGGAATCTTACCTGTACCAGATAGATTTGTTTGCTAGAGCAGGAGATCAGCTTATTTATCCTCATAACTTTATCAAAGCCGATATTAACACCCCTTTTGGTGGCTTACAACTTGCCCCAGACAATAAAATATACATCGCAAGAGAAGGTCAAAAATACCTTTCTGCTTTAGGAAAACCATCTAAATGGCTTTTTGATGACAACTATGTGGCACAAGAAATTCAATTTACCAATGCTAACTCAAGCAAATATCTACCTTCTTTTCCACAACATTATTTTTCTTCCACACCCCAACCATCTGTATATGCTGACAACGGTTGTGATCAAACCCCTATAAGGATTAGGGTTTCTACAGATCTAAATCTCTATTCATTTGCCAATTTAAAAATCTCTATCAACACAGGAGATGCCTCTAAAGTACTCAATACAGGAATTAAAACAGACACTGCTTATACCTACTCTAGTTATGGCAAATACAAATTAGCAGCTACATTACAAACTGCCTGCACCACTATGGTGCTCAATTACGATAACCTTGTAATCTTTCCTCAACCAAAGCTTTCTATTTCAGATACCACCCTTTGCCCAGATAAAAAATTCTTATCAGGGATAATATACAATGGGAGTAACGATAAGTTTATTGACTTTAGCCCAAAATATGCTTGGAGAAGTACTACCAAAATCTACGACAGTATAGCTACGCTCAAACCAGAAAACTTTGGAAAATACTATGGAAAAGTCTATTTCAACGATTGTATCGCTATAGATAGTTTTGAAATCAAAAAATTCACTACACCAACCCCAGAACTAGGTCTTGATAAAGGAGGCTGTATTGGCGATTCGATTATATTAGAGCCTAACGTTGGCAATACTTCTGGTGCTTTTACATGGCAAGACTTAAGCACAAAAAATAAGCTCACTGTTAGCAAAGCAGGAATATATAAAGTTAGTTTCAATGATGGCAAATGTACCACTAGAGATTCTATCAATATTGGGTTTTACAATCCACCAGCAAATCCTAATTTTTTAGTAAAACAAATTATCTGCTTCGACTCCTTGGTTACAATCAATGCAGGCAATAATGTAAACTATACATACCAATGGAATACTGGAGAAACTACAACTACCATCAAAACGAAAAAATCTGGCTTATACTCTGTAAATATTTCTAACCAAGGATGTAACAGGCTATTCAATACTAGCATAGAAGTACTTCCTGCACTAACTTTCAACTTCCCCGAAGAATTACCTGTTTGTTTAAAAGAAAATAACAAAATAAAATTAGATGCAGGGGAAGGTGTACAATTCCTCTGGAAACCAAACCTTGAAGAAACTCAAACCATAGCAGCAGATACAGGAATCTACAGTGTAACTAAGAAAACCAAGAACGGCTGTTCTGCCACAAAATCAATAAAAGTTTTTGAGCTCTGCGAACCTCAGCTTCACGTTCCAAATGCCTTTACCCCTAATGAAGATGAAGAGAATGAAATTTTCCTACCTATAGCTCAAAACATCATCGCTTATGAACTAATTATTTTCAACAAATGGGGAGAAACCGTTTTTTACAGCAAAGACATCAACAAAGGCTGGGATGGAAAACATAAAGAAATTCAATCCATTTCAGGAGGATATACCTACGTCATCAATTACTCTGCAGAAGTAAATAATCAAATAAAAGAATACACCAAAAAGGGGATTATTAACTTATTGCGGTAATTTTCTTAAATTAGTTATCTTTAAAAAAGATTTTTAACTAGAATTTTTTAAAATAAAATCATTATGAATATAAATTATTTTTTAGCTATTGTGCTCAGGAAAAAATATATAATCCTAGGAGCTACAATACTAGCAATGGTTGCTACATTTATATTAATTTCTAAAACATCAAAAAAATATATCTCCAAAGCACAGCTAGAAACAGGAATAGCCAACAAATCTGAAGTCTCTTTGTCGGAAGGAGATTATGATTTTTTTTCTATCAATAACAAATTCAGCAATTTCATAGAGCAAATTACTTCAAAGCAAGTAATCAGTTTGCTCAGTTATCAATTAGCCATTTATGACCTAGAGCATCAATATACTTTCAAAGAAACCAAACATATCAAAGAGAAATTTTCTCAAGAAGAGCTTAACAAGGCGAAAGATTTTTACAAAACAAAACTAAGTGCTATACAAGTGATTCAATCCAATGATGAGAAAGAAAAACTATTCTTCGACATCCTCAAAGAGATGGAATACGATGTAAAAAGCCTTGAAAAAAGCTTAGAAATAAACCGAGTAGGAAGTACTGATTATGTTGAAATAAAATACACTTCCAAAAACCCTTACTTATCAGCATTTGTAGTCAATACTTTGTGTAATGAAATCATTCGATTTTATAATCACGAGACACAAAAGAAAATGAATAAATCAGTAGAATTTTTTTCCAACTTAGCGACCCAGAAAAAACAAGCACTCGACAACAAAATAGACTCCCTCAATAGATATAAAAGAATCAATAGTGTTACCAATTTTGAAGAAGAAAGCAAATCTAAATTAGACCAAATCTCTAGCCTAGAAACCGAAAGAGACGAAGCTACCAAGAAAATTCTAGCACTCAATCAAACCTTAGAAACCATCGAAATCAAGCTAAGTTCAGGACAAAACGAAGATTTCGATACAGAGTACAACAACAATAAAACCCTCAACCTCCGCTCAAGAATAGGTTCATTAACTGATCGATTTGTATCTGGAGGCTCAAAAGACAAAAGGTTAAAAGATTCCATACAAATTTTAAAAGAACAGTTGAACTTTCACCTAGAAAAAAGCGATTCTTATACCAATCTAAAACCTAACGCATCAAAGGAAGAACTGAAATCGAAAAAAATTAATACAGAGCTAGAAATAGGTGTAGCTAGATCAAATTTAGCAACAATAGAAAGAAGCCTTTCTCAATTGAGAGGCAACCTTTCTGGATTTTCTAGTAAAGAAGCCTCTATTTCTGAATTGCAAATGGCAATAAACGTAGCAAAAGATGAATATATTTCCATCAATGATAAGTTCAACTCCTCTAAAAATGCATCGCTCAACTCTGGACAATTACTTCAAGTAGAATTTGGAGAACCAGCAGACGAACCAGAGCCTTCAAAAACATTAGTATTTACACTACTTTCTGGAATCATCATTACGCTGACTTGCATTGCCTACCTTTTCTTGATTGAATATTTTAGTGATAATATCAAAACGCCTTCTCATGCAGAAACACTAATAGAATCAAAGCTAATAGGCGTATTGAACCAAATCAAAACTGATAAAATAGATTTGCTTAAAGCCGAAAAAGACAAACCAGTAGAAACATTCAAATATTTAATTAGAAACCTTAGACACACTATAGAAACTGCTACTGGAAATAAAATCTTATTTACCAGTGTATCGGGGGGAGAAGGAAAAACTTTTGTCATTACCCAACTGGCAAAGGCTTTGGGTCTGAACGGTAAAAAAGTATTAATTATTGATACCAATCTAAAAAAGAATAGTCTTACCAGCTATTTCAATGCCAAGCCATTTCTTAGTGAGCAATCAGACCTCAACAATTTAAAAGAAGCGCTCTCTTCTACTAACCTGCTCAATGTATCTATCATTGGATGTAAGACAAGCAACTACTCTCCTGATGAGCTATTCTTGAATAATGAACTAGAGAAAACTATTAATTTCTATGCACCACAATTTGATTACATCTTTTTAGAAAGTGCTAATACAAACAAATACTCTGACAGCCTAGAATTGTGCAAATATGTAGATCTTACCATTGCTATTTTATCTTCAAAAATTAGCTTCAAAAGTTCTGACAAAACAACACTTCAAAAAAGTATTCAACAACAAAGCAGTTATTTGGGAACGGTATTAAACAATGTACTCACTGAAAACATTCACCTATAAAAAATAAACCACAAGTTTTTAACCTGATTTTTTATTTATGAAAAATTTAATTTTGATACTTTTTATTGTCATTGGCAGTGCCTGTTATAGCCAAAATGTGAATTACAATAAAATCATCATGCCAAATAATAGTAAAGACACCTTAGACTTTGTTGAGAAATTAATTCAATTGGCTTGGAAGAATTATCCTATCAATGAAGTAAATAGACTCAATAGAGAAGTAGCCAAAAAAGAGGTAACCCTAGCCAAGAAGTCTTGGGGAAACAACTTGCAAATTAATCTAAACGCCAATGAAGCTACCATAAATAGTGGCATATTTGCTCCTTATCAGCCTGGCTCGGCAAATCAATTTTTCCCAAGATATAATGCTGGGGTATTATTAAACATTGGAACACTAATCAGCACCCCTACTAGAGTAAAAATAGCCAAAGACGAGCTAAAGATTGCGGATGCCAATATCAATAGTGCCAAACTAGCCATTAGGGCAGAAGTTATTTCAAGATATCAAGAATATATCACTGCTATAGAAATACTAAAGCTGAGAATAAAAGCTTCTGACGAAGCCAGTATTATTCACTTATTGGTAACTAAGAAATTTAAAAAAGGGGAAACAGACCTAGAAGAATACAACAAATCCTTCCTGACCTTCAATAACGCTCAAGAAGGCAGAGTCAACGCAGAAAATATGGTAAGCATTACCAAGGCAAGACTAGAAGAATTGATAGGATTAAAGCTCGAGGATATTTCTAATTCTAAAATAGAAGACATTAAATCTTTTGATAAAAAAGGAGATACCATAATTACTGCAAACGGTCTAAAATATATCGTGATAGAGCCAGGTTTCGGAGAGAAACCTAAAAATGGACAAACTGTTAAGATATATTACACAGGCAAACTCTTGAATGGAAAAGAATTTGAATCTAATACCAAAGACCCTAGCCCATTTAAATTTATACTAGGCACTAAGATGGTCATCGCTGGTTGGGATGAAGGAATCCCTCTAATGAGAGAAGGAGAAAAAGGGAAATTAATTATACCTGCTCGATTGGCTTATGGAAAGGCAGGTATCAAACAACAAATCAATCCTGATAATTATCTAATACCTCCAGATAATTTATATTCTGTTCCTCCTGATACCCCTGTAGTATTTGATATAGAATTAGTGGATATTAAATAAAACTATTTATCCTCAATTTGCTCTGTAGCCACTTCTATGAACAATGGCAATTCACTAATCGTACATCGAAGTTTATTTTGGTTGATGGTTAATTCTTTAACTTTCCCCTTGATTTGATTGGGCTGAAGTTCGATTTGCTTTGCATATTTGTACTGTTTGGGAATAGTTAGGCTAAAATTACTCACAACACTATTCTGGGTTGTTCCCAACCAAATGGCATAAACACTTCTGCTTCTAGATTTATAGGGCTTAAATTTGCAAATCCAAACATTTCCTTCCCTCACAAAGCCATCAAAATAGGTGTTTTGGAGCAATTCCTTTATGGTATATAGATAATGCCATACCAGTTTGGGGTAATAAGCATTTTCTTTACTCTTAGTAAGACCACAGTGCGAATAAGTCTCTTGGCTAGATTCTTCTGCATTGCGAATCATAAATTGTGCAGCACGGTCAGCACCAGCAGATAGCAATATAAAATAAGTTCTTATGAGCCATCTGGCTTGGATCTCTTCACCTGAAGTATTGCCAATCTTTGGGGCAATCTGTCTTCCTTTGGGCATATCGTCATAGCCAAATTCTGTAATCCATAATTCTTTTGAGGGCAGCTGAGCAGCACGAAATCGATGAATACGAGATATTTTTTCATACAAACTATCCTGCTCGGGACTAATGCCTGTATCGCTCATCCCTCCTTCCACTTGAGCATTATTAGAATAATGATGAAAATTAATCACATCAAATGGGAATCGTTTGTCCTTGCGGTTGTGTTGAAACCAAAACAACATCGCCTTCAAATACTCTAAATTAAGAGTTGCTAAGCCAGACATCACCAAGTGAGCTGAACTATCTGCATTCTTAAGCCCTATCACATTTCCCATAGATTGTTCATGCCCATCATAATCAGCACTACTCATGGCTGCATATTCATAAGGAGAAAAATAGCCCCTTCTTCCCTCCCACCATTTATCGGGCTCGTTCCAATTTTCGTAATAACTTACCCAACCTAAACCCGATAGAGGCAATTGGTTGGATGCTAATTTCAATTTCTTTGCTGATATCTTTTGGTGACCATACCTTGCTGCAAACTGATACAAATGATCTGCATGTGCTATATAAGAGGCAGGTGCAAAAGTACTCATAGTGTCTGATAAAATTGGCTTGTATTGAAAATTCACTTTTTCTTTTTTGAACAACCAAGTTGCACTTCCTTCTAAAACTGGGCAAACGGTGTAGCCTTTCTCATGCAATTGCTTATAGAAAGCATCAAAGTTCCAACCTCCGCCTGCAATCGTGGGATTAAACTGATTTTGATTATTGGGGAAGCCAACATAAGCTTTGCCATCTCCTTCCATCCAATTCCAACTGTGGTATTCTCTGATGAATGTAAGTGGGGCAATTTTATCCATTGGTACATCTATAAAAGAATTCGTTCCAAAAAACTGATGCATTGGGATTGCCTTAGGTTTTAATTGAA
Organism: Cytophagales bacterium; assembly: GCA_004294225.1. Classification (GTDB taxonomy): domain Bacteria; phylum Bacteroidota; class Bacteroidia; order Cytophagales; family Cytophagaceae; genus REBA01. The sequence goes on from REBA01000021.1 coordinate 39,923, forward strand.
CTTCTTTCAAAGCTTGGGTAGAAAGTGGCTTACCAGAAAGAATAATTTCATTAAAATTAGATTCAGGAGATAAAATCTCTATCCTTATGAATTGTGTCACCGCTGATAGTGGTTGAGTATTCCATGCATTATATAGAGAAAGTTCCTCTGAAAAATATTGAGTCCATCGGAAAGGTTTTCCGCCACTCACACGGATAAGCCCTTTGCCATTGGTATCATAAAAATGAATCGCTGTAAGCTGATGTACAACTCCTAAATCTATCACTACACTTATAGGATAAATCCACTGCTTATCTGAGTCTATACTCCATTTCGTTTTAGGTACTGGTAAATGCTGCTCGTCCACTATAAATGATGCATTGCCCATAGCACATTCATTAATGAGCATATCTGATGACAATGCTATTTGAGAAGTAAACATAGGTGTCTTAGCTGAATGATTAGACTGAGATTGGCAAGATAGATGAAGTGAAAATATCATCATTACGAGGAGGCATCTTTCAGAAAGCCTATAAAAAATAGAAATAACAATACCCATATTAAAAATTTGTAATAAATTAAAAACAAGCACCAAAAGAATTTGAGTATCGCTTTTGATTTTCTATATTTGATTATACTGATTTGTAGCTAACATAACAAAGATACTTTCTATTTTTTAAATCATTAGGTTCATTTAAACTTTTACTATTATGAAAACAAAACATCTCACCATTTGCCTAGTACTTTTAAGTTTAAATTGCCTTAAGCCCTCCTTTGCCCAAATCAATTTTACCGCAAACGATAAAGTCCCTGCCTATAACAATAATTTCTTATATGGTATAGGCGGAGATTATTATGAAGGATGGAACGACGAACAATTAGCTGAAATATCCGCTGGTGCTCCCTTAAAGAAAATACCTGGTCTAGGAGTTGCTAGTCTTCGATTGGCTCTTTTCGAATACTTCCTTGAATATTGGGGCTATAATATTAGAGTCAACACCTTTAAATACTATGAATCATTGGGGATTAAAGACAATGCCTGTATCATAGGCTACCCCATCGAAGGAACTGATAAAAATATTTTTCATAGAGAGAAAAAATCTTATTGTGAAAAAAGATCGGAGTTATTCGAAAATATGTACACCGATATTTGGGATGGAGGTGCTAACGGAACCCCTGTGAACGACCAAAATTATTATGCCTTATACCTTTATAAAATGGTGAATGCCTATAAAGGCAAAATCAAATTTTGGGGAGTATGGAACGAGCCAGACCTTAGTGGAAAAGGTTGGTTACCCAAGGGACAAGCAGGCAACTGGTGGGACAGCAATCCATTGCCTTGTGACATGCCCAATATCAATACTCCAATATTTAATTATATAAGGCTATTAAGAATATCTTATGAAGTGATTAAATATGTAGATCCACAATCCTATGTCTCTATAGGAGGAATAGGCTACCCTAGCTTCCTTGATGCTGTACTTAGAAATACAGACAACCCAGACAATGGCAAAGTAAGCAATGCCTATCCACTCAAAGGAGGAGCATACTTTGACGTATTAGACTATCATAGCTACCCACATGTAGAAGGCAACATGAGATTTTGGGACAATAGTATAGGTGGCTTCAAATATATAAGACATTCCGACGAAGCTATAAAATCTATCTCCAAGAAAAAAGATGAATTTACCGAAGTACTTGCTAAATATGGATATGGTAGTACTTACCCCCAAAAAGTATGGACTATTACCGAATCTAATATTCCAAGAAAAATGACTGGAGAAGACTATGGTGGAGAAGTAGCACAAAGAAATTTTATAGTAAAAGGTGCCATTCATTGCCAAAGAAATGGAATTAGCCAATGGTATATCTACCAAACTGCAGATCGAATGAAAATAGAAGATGTAAAAGATATGAATGGTGAATTTGCGGTAATGGGACTTTATAATACACTAAAAGGAGTACAACCATATAACCAAGTAATCAATACTACAGGCATTGCTCACAAAACAATGTCTGATGCATTACTTGGAAAAACCATTGACCTTGCCCGAACCGCACAGCTAAATCTTGGCGATAAAATAGATGGTGCAGCCTTCGTAAAAGATGGTAAATACACCTATGCACTCTGGGCAAAAACCAATACCGACAAATCAGAAGTAGCTAGTGCTACCTATTCCTTCCCTGCATCTCTAGGAATAACTTCTCTAGAAAGAAGAAATTGGGACCAATCTAAAACAAAGCTAAGTACCAATATTAATTCTAGCAATATATCCTTAAGTTCAGAACCAATTTTTCTGATAGATAATAATACTGCCATTGCCACAGAAGATATTTTAGAAAACAATAAAATTCAACTTGATTTCTTCCCTAACCCAGCACAAGACCTTTGCAACATAAAATTCAGTATCTACCAAAATGAACCTTTAACCATAAGCATCTATGATAGCAAAGGGGTATTTATTACTAATGTTATCGAGAATATGAACACCACATCTGGGAGCTACAACTACGAATGGAATACAAGCGGATTAACCTCTGGTATATACCAATGTAAACTTAGCACTCCATCCTTCTCTATTTCTAAAAAAATAAGCGTAATTAAATAATTGATTTAAGCAGTCATTAAAAATGACTGCTTAAATTTTTAATCTTTTTATCTATGATTATCATTAATACCATTCTTGCTTTCCTATTTTCTTATTTTCTTTTTTATATCTGCTACTTTCTTTTTTATTCTATTGCTGGCTTATTTTTCCCAAAAAACAAATTACTATATCAATCTCACCCTCACAAAGCTAAATTTTTAGTCCTCATCCCCTCTTACAAAGAAGATGAAATAATTCTTTCAACTGCTGCCAAAGCAATTGCCCATGATTATCCATCAGATAGATTTGAAGTAGCCGTAATTGCAGACAAACTGCAAGCAGCTACCATAGAAAAACTGAAAGCCATGAACTTAAGATTGGTAGAGGTGAATTTTGAAGTAAGCACCAAAGCAAAATCTATCAATAAAGCACTGGAGGTTCTACCCTCTGACTATGACTATGTGATGATATTAGATTCTGACAATATCATGGCGGCACAATGTTTAGAAAGAATTAATCACGCCATGCAAAAAGGGTTTAAAGTCGTTCAAGGACATAGGACAGCAAAAAACAAAAACACGAACTTTGCAATACTTGATGGAATTAGTGAAGAAATCAACAATCATATTTTCAGGATAGGGCATAGAGCTGTTGGCTTATCCTCTGCACTGATAGGCTCTGGAATGGCATTTGAATACAACTATTATAAAAAAATGATGTATGGAAATGAAGCTATGGGGGGAGAAGATAGAGAAGCCGAACTCAGGATATTCAAAGACCGCTTGACAATAGAATACGCAGCCAATGCAGATATTTATGATGAGAAAGTTCAAAACCCAGAAGTATTTGCCAAACAAAGAACAAGATGGATTGCAGGTCAATTTTACTTTTTCAAAGTCCATGGCATGGAGGGACTTCGTCAATTAATAAAAGGTAACATTGATTTTTTCAACAAAGTACTACAGACACTCATTCCTCCAAGAGTTATACTCATTGGAGCATTACCATTATTAGCCTTTGTGAGTTATTTCTTAGGGCTTAGTATATCGGCTGCTCAATGGGCAATATTATTTGTATTACTTTCTATAGCTTTCGGGCTAGCAATACCCAAAAAATACTATAATAAAGAACTGATCTTCGCACTACTACAATTGCCCTCTGCTATATTACACCTTATCAAAGGAATATTAAAAATCGGCAAAGCACATCAAACCAATTTTCACACCCCCCATACTACAAAAGACATTCAAGAATAAGGCTACATTATGGAACATTAGTAGCTTTTGAACAGAAAAATTTAAGATAAATATGTTTCATTAAATCGTTTGAATCATAGAAATAGAACAAATTTATACAGGATGTCTTGCACAAGGTGCATAATATATAGTTCTAAACTATTTGAACTAACAGAATAGGTATGCCCTTCAACAATGCTTTGATTAAATTCAAAATACAGTTAAGGATATACCGCAATTGCTTCTATTTCTATAAGCCAGTCGGGGTTTACTAAAGAATGCACACCTAAAGTAGCTCTGGCCGTCTTAATAGTATTCTGCTCATTATTAAAGAACATTCCATAAGCCTCGTTCCATCCTATAAAATCTGCTTTATTGTCCTTGAATTTATCTATTGCAACGTAGGCCCTTAAAAAAATAACATCTTTAAGCGATAAGCCTTCTTTAAGAAGCACTTCTTCAATGTTCTTTAGAGTGCTAATGGCTTGGATTTTTGTATCTCCATACCTATTTCTTTGTCCCACAGTAGCGGTAGAATCTTGAATAGAAGGCACTAGACCACTAGTAAAAAGGAAAGCTTTATCTTTTGGCACAGCTACCGAAGAAAGAATAGGCGACTTTAAATCGCCTATTCTAACTACAGCAATTGGAACCTTCATGGACTGAGCGAAGGAAAAAATCTTCCCAAAAAATAAAAAAATAAAAAATAAAAAATACTTAAAAAACATGTTCATGCTTTACTTAGGTAGTACTACAGTTTTATTAATAAGATAATTTGAATTATGCTCTGTTCTTATGTTATAGACCGCATCAACTTTTCTGTAATTTCTCATCGTTTTTACTACCACAAATTCTTTAAAGGAATTGGTAGCAGATTCGAAGCAAATCACCACATCGCCTTCTTCAATATTTCCTAATTTTCTCTGCCCTTTAGTGGTAAAAATAGGATGATTATTAGTTGCTTCTATTTCTGTAGTTTCAAAAGCAATGTCAATTACCGAAGCAAATATGGATTCTTTAGGTTGTAGAATCACCTTGCTGATGTCAAAAATACCGTGATGAACAATCAATTTATTTACCTTAGTAAATTTTAATTTAGGCTGTTCTCCTTTGTAGGAAATCAAAATATCTTTTTTATTAATTTTTGAAATAGGAACTTCCGTTTTGTTGTTCAACATTACCATGGCATTTTCTGGAAAACAAAACTCGTACTCATCACTTTTAGAACTTAGGGCACCAGCTCCTCCTGCTCCCATGAGCGATGATAACTCTTTCCCTAACACGAATGCTACAGTAGAAGAAAAACCATATTCAAGCTTGTCTGCATCTTTGAGTTCATCGATATACATACCCCAAACTACCTTATCTGAAAGTGCATTAGGAATATATAAATTATACGATTTGGTGGTTTTTGAATTTTTATAGACCGCCAATAATCCTAAGTCTTTTTTATCTTTAGAATCAGATATTTTAAATAAAAAAATCTTTCTTTCCATACCATCACTAAAGTTGAACACATAAGGTGGCTTCATCTCAAATCGATCGAGCACAAAGCCATTGTCAAGCTTTAGATAAGTATCTTTTTCTAAATCTTTAAATTTATAGTTTTTTAAAAGCAAACATTCTTGAGTAGTTATTCCTTTTATTTTAGAAGCATCTTGTGCACTGATACTTTCCAAAATAAATGGAACTATCATTAAAATAATCAGAATAAAAAGTGTTTTAATTTTTGAAGTTTTTGTAATTGTAGTTTTCATAATTAAATTTTTAAAATTATTTTTTTGAAACTCTTGAATGAATAGATTCAACTGCATGTTGAGCAGCTACAAAGGCTCCTGCCATCCATGCGGTAAGGTATGTTGTATGTTCGCCAGCAAAATAAATGGGGCCATCTGGTTTTTGTAATGTACTGAAGTGGAGTTGTCTTGATTCATTGGTATATGCTGCCCAACCTCCTTGAGAGTATTTTATTTTTTGCCATGCCAAAGAAAACCCAGTTTCAAACTCTGTAGCGTATTGTGGGTGAATTTTACCACCTTCATACAAGGCTCTTTTTAATCGGTCTTCTATTGAGAGATTACCCATTTCTAATGCCAAATTATGGAAGTTATAATATCCCTTTAGAACTCCTTTCTGCCCTAAGAATCCAGTAGAGGGATAAAATATCTGTGTGATATTCATATTCGTTTTTGTGATTCCTCCAAAAATATGATCATCTTCTTCCCAAAATCTTCTTTTGAATTGTAGCCCTATTTTACCAGTATTCATATAAGGAATATCATTGATTGCCTTTTTATATGCATCAGAAAAATCTGATGGGATATTCTTTAACACTGGAAAAGGAATTGTACAAATACAATAATCTGCCGAGGACTCTGTCATTAAACCATTTTTATCTTTATAGCTAATCTTAACACCGTTTTCATTTTTTTTAATTCCTGTTACTTCAGCTTGAAAAATAATTTTATTGGCCAATATTTTTTCAAATGCTTTAGGGATTTGCTCCATCCCTCCTATTGGTTGGAGCATTATAGGCTGTTGGTTGTAAGTATATTCTCCTACATTTTGAAAAGCGGGATGAGTAAAACCAGAATAAATAATTTCTCTTAATAAAAAAGGGTCAGCAAATTGGGGAGGGTTCAAACCAGCACTAGCTATTTTCTTATATCCTCTTCGCTCACTACCCTGATAAATTTTATCAATATTAAGATCTCCTTCTGCTTTTAGATACTCTAACAATTTATCAACGTCTTCTTGAGACATAGGTAAATCTAAGGCTTTTTGGTCTATAGCTTTTGCAAGCAATTCACAAGTATAACCTCTAAAATCTGCATGCACTTGTCTTATAGGAATACTTTTATTGGCTAGAGGACCTTTGCCTTCGCTATAATAAAAAGCAGCTTCATTGACATTGGTAAATACTTCCATAGCAATACCTAGCTCTTTGCAATATTTCAAGCTTATTTCATGATGGTGAGGAATTCTACCTGCTCCAGCATTGAGGTATTGCCCTTCGTCAAATGTACATGTCTGCAACTTACCATCTATTTCAGTTTCGGAAGTTCCTTTTCTTACAGTCCAAACTCTACCTCCAGATCTTGCTCTGGCTTCTAAAATTTGAACCTCATAACCTAATTTATTGAGTTCGTATGCAGAGGACAAACCTGCTAAACCTGCCCCTAATATGATTACCTTCTTTCCTTTTTCATTTCCATGTTTAGAAAAAGAAATAGATTTTGCAGGGCTAGATTGCAATAAACCAAGTGCATACATTGCACTATAACTTGCTCCCGTAATTAAGGATGTTTTATTAATAAATTCTCTCCTAGATATCCCTTTCATGTATAACAATAAAAAATAAGTAAAAAAAATAACGGAATTGTTAAAAAAGAACCCTGTAGATTCAACAGGGTTCTCCTGAAAATTACTATATCGTTCCAGGTATAGATTTTAGGGTTTCAACAAAAAGCTTCATCGATTCCATAGTGCCAATACTTACCCTACACCATTGTTTTCCATCAAACTCAAAATTTCTAACCGCCACACCTTTTTCCATCATCATTTCCACTAATTTCTTACCGTTGATTTTAATAGGGAAAATCACAAAATTGGTCGCAGAAGGTAGAAAATCATACTTCATATCTGATAAGGCCTTACATAAATAGGCTTTAGACTCATTGTTCTTACTTACGCTGAAGTTATAAAAAACCTCATCGTTATATGCTGCTATTGCACCAAATATAGAAGTAGCAGAGATAGTACCTCCTACAGTGGTGTATTTCGAAATTGTTTTAATTGTCTCAGGCAAAGCAATCAAATATCCGATTCGAAGACCAGCAAAAGCTTGAACTTTAGAGAATGTTCTTGCTACTATTACATTCTGACCCTTTCTAACACAGTCTATCATAGATAGTGTTTTAGGGTTAGGGGCATAATCTATATATGCTTCATCTACAAAAACAGGTTTAGTTTTTGAAACTTCTTCACAGAAAGATTTCAAAGCACCAGTATCCGCCAACATCCCTGTAGGATTATTAGGGTTGGTGATATATACTAAGGTTGTTTTGTCAGAAATTTGACTTTTAATAGCCCCAAAGTCGTATTGATAATCTTTTAGCATGGGTGCTTTTTCCCATTCGCCACCGAATGAAAGCGCATTTCTGATTAGAGACATATAAGTGATTTCTCCAGAAAGAACTGTACCTCCTTTTTGTCCATAAACTAAAGCAGTTGCCATAAGCAGTTCAGAAGAACCAGCACCTAATAGGATACTATCTTCAGAAACCTTCTCATAGTCAGCTATCATTTTAATAAAAGTTTTATTTGCATCACGTGGGTACAAATAGCTATCGTCTATTGCTTCAATGATTGCTTGTTTTACTTTTTTTGAAGGTCCGAAAGGATTTTCATTAGAGTTAAGTTTGGCTTTTATTTTTGGACCAGAACCAACAGGATTTTTTTTACCAAAAGTTTTAGCAAAACCAGCATCTGTAAGATTATTTCCTTTTAACAAGGTGGAGAGATTTGGCGCAATTGAAAAACCAGCTGCGAGTATTGCACTAGCTTTCAATAAGTTTCTTCTTGTTGTAACATTTTGTTCCATTTTTAAGTTTTTTAAATGAAGTAAAAAAAATATTATTATGTTTAAATTTAGATATAATTTTAAATAAAACAATACTTTTTTTAAATATTAAGTCTAAATTTTAACCTATTTTATCAAAATTTATATTTTTTTATTAAAAATAGGTTAAAATTTAAATTACTTTTTTATAAATATAACTTTTAACATAATTTTTATAACATATATTAGAATAATATAATATCGCAAAAAAGCGATAGTTTTTTTATTAAAAAAATTATAAAAAATTAATCATTGATTTATAAAATTTTATATAAGAATAAATAGAATTATTGTTTCAAAATTTAAAAAAAATTATTAAAAATTATAAATTATTATTATTATTATAGTACAATTTATGATAGAATTTAATCGCCATTAAATATAAACAAATTGCCTATGAAA
>REBA01000007.1 GCA_004294225.1 Cytophagales bacterium
CGATGCTTTGGCTGCAGTTATTACTAATATAACTAAAAATCAGTTAAACGAAAAATTGTTAAATGAATCCACAGTTTTTTCAGAAAACTTACGTTCTCAGGAAGAGGAAATGCGTCAAAATTTAGAAGAATTAAATGCCACGCAAGAAGAAATGCAACGTAAAGAGCAGATTTTTATAGATGAAATTAATATGCTTAAATCAAAATTAGAAATAGCTGAAAGTAAATTAGCCTTACAACTTGTGTAGTTTTATAATAAATTATAATAGGTGTTATTTTTTCAACAAAATAATACCTATTATTCATTAAAACTAACCAAATAATCTTAGAAAACTTTAGAACACCTATCTTATAACCACCAAATTTTCGGCATTAATTTGAATATTATTAAATTTATGCTACAAAATTTAAAATATTATTTACTTTTGATTTTCAAAAAATAGTATTTAATCAAAATCGATATTATGTGTGGAATTGTAGCTTATGTGGGGCATCGTGAGGCGTATCCTATTATCATCAAAGGCTTAAAGAGATTAGAATATCGTGGGTACGATAGTGCAGGTATAGCCTTGATGAATGGCGATTTGAATGTATATAAGAAAAAAGGGAAAGTAGCTGATTTAGAGCAATATTTGGAAGGACAAAAGCTTAATAGCACCATCGGAATTGGGCATACACGTTGGGCTACTCATGGTGAGCCTAGCGATAGAAATGCTCATCCACATTATTCTGAAAATAAAAATCTTGCTATTATCCACAATGGAATCATAGAGAATTATGCTTCGCTCAAACAAGATTTAGAAAATCGTGGACACGTTTTTCATAGCGATACCGATTCGGAAGTTTTTATTCATTTTATAGAAGATATTCAACAAAATGCTAAATGTTCGCTCGAAGAAGCAGTTCGTTTGGCTTTATCGAAAGTAGTAGGGGCTTATGCCATCGTGATTATTTCTAGAGATAATAATAATCAATTAATAGCTGCTCGCAAAGGAAGTCCACTTGTGATTGGTGTGGGAAAAGACGAGTTTTTTTTAGCTTCGGATGCCACTCCAATTATAGAATATACTAACGAAGTAGTTTATGTGAATGATTTGGAAATTGCAATTATTAGAGATAATAAGCTCACTATCAAGACGATAGAAAATACTGACAATACACCTTATATACAAAAATTAGATTTAGAACTCGAAGCCATAGAAAAAGGTGGTTATGATCATTTTATGCTCAAAGAAATTTTTGAGCAACCTAAGTCTATTAAAGATGCGATGCGAGGAAGGATTAATTCCGAAAACAATCACTTGGTTTTGGGAGGATTGAGAGATTATATGAACCGCATGTTGAGTACTAATCGCATTGTAATTATTGCTTGTGGTACTTCTTGGCATGCTGGATTGGTTGCAGAATATATTTTTGAAGAATTAGCTAGAGTAAATGTAGAAGTAGAATATGCTTCTGAATTTCGTTATCGCAATCCAGTAATCAACGAAGGAGATGTGATTATTGCCATTTCGCAATCGGGAGAAACAGCCGATACTTTGGCAGCTATAGAACTTGCAAAATCGAAAGGCGCAATTATTTTTGGGGTATGTAATGTGGTAGGTTCTTCGATTCCACGTGCTACCCACGCAGGTGCGTATCTGCATGCAGGACCAGAGATTGGTGTGGCTAGCACAAAAGCATTTACAGCTCAGGTTACAGTGCTTACCATGATGGCACTTTCTCTTGCACAGAAAAAAGGTACAATTACAGAAAGTAAATTTCATGAACTTTTGGTGGATTTAGAGCAAATTCCAACCAAAGTAGAGCAAATATTGGCTCAAAGTGAAAAAATAAAATACATTTCTCAAGAGTTTAAAGATGCCAAAAATTTCTTGTACCTCGGTCGTGGGGTGAACTTTCCTGTAGCTTTAGAGGGAGCATTAAAATTAAAGGAGATTTCTTATATTCATGCCGAAGGCTACCCAGCTGCGGAAATGAAACATGGACCAATTGCGTTGATAGACGAAGAAATGCCTGTTGTTGTTGTTGCAACAAAAGATAATTCGTATGAAAAAATAGTTTCAAATATTCAAGAAGTAAGAGCGAGGAAAGGCAAAGTAATCGCTATAGTAACCGAAGGCGAAACGCATATTCAAAAAATGTCTGATTTCGTGATTGAAATTCCAGCCACACACGATTTGCTTGTGCCGCTTTTAGCTGTAATTCCACTTCAATTACTTTCTTATTATATTGCCATATACAGAGGCTGCAATGTAGATCAACCTAGAAATTTGGCAAAATCAGTTACGGTGGAGTAGTTTTAGGCTTGTGTTTTTATTAATTAATATTAGTTTCATTAATCTTAAAACTATTGATTCCCATTGTATTTCAATAGATAATAGCCAATTACCAAATCAGAACGTGTGCCAATTGGTCGATGGTAAATTATGACTTCATAATCGTTTTCGGTCAAATTAGAGCTTCCTTCGATAGAAATTTCATCGAACTTTCCTGTTTTTCGGTTCAAAACGCCATAAATATAATTGTAATACCCCATTTTGAGTTTGGTCTTTAGCTTATAACTTTCTGTAGTGCCATCATAAAACATTTTAAATTTATCATTCGGTTTATAATTATTTATCGCACCTAAAACATAAACATCGCCAAATTGCAAACTAGCTTTTAAATCA
>REBA01000008.1 GCA_004294225.1 Cytophagales bacterium
CGCAAAGAAATTAGAAGTAAAAACGAAACGTATCATTTTAAAAAATTTAGCCCTAAACCTGATAGCACCAATAATTTTATAAAGTAGGTTACTTGCTAGATTTCAGCACCCCCCGCTCTCGCAAGTGTTAACCCACATTGCTTACTAACCAGACCTAACTTCCTTGTAAGTAAGCATTTTAATTTTTTTTAATGGCGGTCTGTGTACTACAGATTTTACAGATTCTAGTTTTTTGAATGGTTTACTTTTAATGTTTAGGGCTGTTTGAATTTCCTTTAATTTTTCTGTAGGCTCGGAGCATTTTCTTATGCTTATTTCCACCTTTGCTTTGTTTAATCCTGTGGTAGTGATTACTTTTTGGGTATTACCTATTCTTACTATTTCTTGCCAATTGTGATGTATTCCCTTAGCTTTTAGGGTGCATCTTATGGTATTTACTAGCCAATATGCCAGCAATCCCAGATGAAGGTGTGCCATTGTAGAGACATCTTTTTTATGATAAATTGGCCTTAGATCTAAATCGGTTTTGAGGGTTCTAAACGTGTTTTCTATTTCTCTTATCGTGTTATACACGTTCCAAACCCGAACTTCCTCTTTTAGGTCTAAACTTGTTCTAATAAAGTATTTACCTAGGTTATCTATTGTGGCGGCTTCTTTGTGTGGGTCTTTTTGCCAGCTTAATGTAATTGCGTTTTTATTATCCTCGTCTGGGCTTACCGTTATAATATATTTTTGCTGTATAGATGGGTACTTTTGTTTAGCTCTGCCAATGCGTTGATGTATTTTATCTAATGATTTTGTGCCGTATTTTTTAGCTAGAGCAATACTTATTTTCTCTAATTCTGCTTCAAACCTGGTTTCAAATTGTGTTTTCATCCCTTGTTCTTTCAAGGCTTTTGCTGCACTGTTTACTTCTAAAAAATAATCGGTGTGTTTGGGAGATATAATCTTTTTTAGGATAACCTCTTTCTTTGATTTTGTCTCTAATATTACGCTTAAGCGACTGGTATCAAAAGCATAATCTTTTAATTTCGTTCTTGACACACATAAATAATCACAACCTTTTTCTACAATTAGCTTTAAATTGGCTTCGGTAGCTATGCCTGCATCCAGTACAATTAAAGGGTTGATGTTACCTGTTACGGTATTCAAATCGTCTAAAACTTTTTCTAACCCAGCACTGTCCGAAAAATTACCTTCGTGTATAGCCGAATATTTTATAAACCCATAAATGTTTATCACCAATGCCAATACGACCAATTTGGCATCGCTACGTTTTTCTTTACTGCGACCAAATTTCGCAAGTACACTGTTGCGCTTTTCTCCTTCAAAATAGGTGTTGGTAAGGTCATACAATAAAATCTTATCTTGAATATCAAATAGTTCGTTTGTTTTTACAGATAAATGTTGTTCTAATTTATCTTTAATAGTATGTAATTTTAAAGCACTTTTATATAGCCTATCCTTGTTCATTTTTTCTAACGGATAGCCTGTAAGTTCGCTTACGGCAGAATTTTCATTTATCCATCTGGCGGTTGCAAGCTCCGATTTGGGATAGAGGGCTTTACTAATTATCTGGCTTTGTGCTAATTGTATTTCTAACTCGGTAAACTCGTTTTCTTCTAATAATTTATCTATTTCTAAGTCTTGCCAAATATTGTAACACATCCATTCGGCACCAATTTCTCTTACATGGGTATGTTTAACCGTATCTACATCAATAAAACGATTGTTTTTGTCATAAACGGTGATATCAAGATTGCCACTAGCAATTATTTTAGCCCAAAATATAGCTACCCATTTGTTAATCAAAACATCTTCTTCGATAAATAAAGATGTTTTTTTTTCGTATGTATCGGTAAGTATGCGGGCTATTTTATTCAATTGTATGGCTTTAAGAGCATCTTCAATAAAGCCGATATTTAGTATCGTACGATGAGAAACCTTGCCATCGTTATTTCGATAGCTTTCAATCAGGCGGTAATATCCTTCAAATACACCTGTTGCAACATTGGTACGGCAACTCATTTTAAAATACATAGCTCGCAATACTACAAAACAGCTGCTTACCAAAAAATACCGAAAATGTACTACAAATCGTTTTCAGCCCGCTACAATCGGATATTATTTTTGAACCCGCACCCCCCCGCAGGGCTTTCAAATAAAAGCGATAAAATTTTGAGGTTTTTTATAGAAAATTAGCACTTCTTTACAATTGTTTTACAAATGAAATTTTTGCTGAGCAATGTGGGTTAAGCTTTTTCAGCGTCACTTGTGAGGGTAAATAAGCAAAGTTTAAAACTTTGCATAGCAAAAACAAAATATTACATTTACAACAACAAACCGTTCTTTGAAAACCTAAATCACCTACAACGCCTTTTTAGTGGCTTTTGCTCCCCCTTCGGGGACTGGGGGGGGATACAAATATACAAACAAAGGAAAGACCGCATCAGTTTTTTATACAATGCTGGGCTTATTTAATTTTCGTAAGCTAGTTAAAAATATTAGCTTATATTTTCCAGTCATTCTAACTTTAGTTTTTTAAAATCTTGGTACGTATTCCAAAATCGTAATAAAATAATGCTGTTGTTTTGTAAACTATAATAAAGTGTAATTTG
>REBA01000022.1 GCA_004294225.1 Cytophagales bacterium
TTTTGATTTTCCATAATATTATTTGTTGTTATTTACTATTATGAAGTTAATTGTGGGAAACCCTTTTTACAACTAAGACACACTTTTCGGGACAGTATGTTTTTAGCAATTTACCCTTAGGAGTCTGAAAAACTTTTTCTGCACTTCCACAATAACTGATTAGTTGTTTGCTCAAATTACATCCTACTCCTGGAACGAAGCTGAGTGCAATATCATAAACTACACCTTGGGGAATTAAGGAAGACATGTAAGAAGAAGATTTTTTTTGTAATAGACTGTGATGAAGATTTTTTTTAGATTTTTATTGTACTAGTTCTTTTAATTTCGAATTTACTTTTTCAAAATTAAAGTTTTTAAGCACCTCATTCATCATCTGCTCTATCTCTTTGTTCATAAGGTTGCCAATACTTCCTTCGTGGGTATGGTAGATTTTTGTAGGTACTGCGAAATTCCCTTTTTCTATGTCCATCCCTACCTTTTTATAAGCATCTCTGAATGGCATTCCTTCTAATACCAATTGGTTTACTACCTCTACACTATAGAGGTATTTATATTTATCGTCTTGCAGAATGTGCTCTTTTATTTTTATATTTTCAAGCATATAACCTGCAAGATGTAGGCAACTGCTGAGTTCTTGAAATGCAGGAATAAAGTTTTCTTTGATAATCTGCAAGTCACGATGGTACCCGCTGGGCAGGTTGTTGGTCATTAAAGATATTTCGTTTGGCAAGGCTTGAATCTTGTTGCATTTGGCACGGATGAGTTCGAATACATCTGGATTTTTCTTATGAGGCATAATACTAGAGCCTGTAGTTAGATGGTCAGGGAAAGTAATGAAACCAAAATTTTGATTCATATAAAGGCAAATATCCATCGCCATTTTTGCTAAAGTAGCGGCGATAGACGATAATGCTGCTGCTACATTTTTTTCCGTTTTCCCTCTCCCCATTTGGGCATACACTACATTGTAGTTAAGCGAATCGAAGCCCAACAAATCAGTAGTCATTTGTCTGTTCAATGGAAAAGAAGAGCCATAACCAGCAGCAGAACCTAGAGGATTCTTATTGGTAATTTTATAGGCTGCCAACATCATTTGCATATCGTCTACAAGACTTTCAGCATAGGCTCCAAACCAAAGCCCGAATGAAGAGGGCATGGCTATCTGCAAATGGGTGTAACCTGGTAATAGGAAATCTTTATATTGGGTACTTAATTGGAGGAGTAAGTCAAATAGTTTTTTTACATCTTTTACAGTATTTTCAATAGCAGAGCGTGTAAATAATTTTAAATCAAGCAAGACTTGGTCGTTGCGTGAGCGTCCACTATGAATCTTTTTTCCTACATCACCTAGTCTTTGGGTAAGTAATAATTCTACTTGAGAATGTACATCTTCTACACCATTTTCAATAAGGAATTTTCCATCTAATATTTCTTGATAGATTGCTTTTAATTCTTTTTGTAAAATAATTAAATCTGATTTCTCTAGTAATCCAATACTTTCTAGCATTTGGGTATGTGCCAAAGAACCTAGCACATCAGCTTCTGCTAAAAAAATATCCATTTCTCTATCTTTGCCAACAGTAAATGTTTCTATCAATTGATTTACGTTGCCTTCTTTCTGCCAGAGTTTCATTGTCTAGTTTTAAGTTTAATTATTTCTAAGCCAATAGTAATTGATTATACTAGTTCGCTCAATACTTTGATATATCTATCAATACCTTCTTCTATTTCGCTAAGCCATATAAATTCGTTGGCAGTATGCGAGCGACCAGAATTGCCAGGCCCCATTTTCACAGAAGGAACTGGTATTAAAGCTTGGTCGCTAGTGGTGGGCGAACCATAAGTTTTTGCACCATTCTTAATTGCAGCATGAACTAAAGGATGCTCTGGGTCGATGAATGAAGGGCGAAGTCTTACTGAGCGAGGATTGACTTTTGATTGTATGTTTTCTTCAATAATACGAAGTACATCTTCATTTCTGTATTCTTCAGTAATCCTAACATCTATTGTGAAATGGCAGTTTTCTGGTACTACGTTGTGCTGGTAACCTGCATTAATAATAGTTACTGACATTTTCATAGGACCCAAATGAGGTGATATCTTTTCAAATTTATAATTTCTTATCCAATTGATATCATCTAAAGCTTTATAGATAGCATTTTCTCCTTCTTCACGAGCTGCATGGCCTGATTTCCCTTGTGCTACACAATCAATAACCATAAGTCCTTTTTCTGCTACTGCAATATCCATCAAAGTAGGTTCGCCTACTATTGCAAAATCTATAGGACCAAGTTCAGGATACACCAGTTCTAAGCCGTCAAAACCAGAGATTTCTTCCTCCGCAGTAGCTGCTACTACAAAGTTATATTTCATATTTTCTTTATCATAGAAATGCAGGAAAGTAGCGATGAGTGACACTAAGCATCCTCCAGCATCATTGCTACCAAGCCCAAATAATTTTCCATCTTTTTCCATTGGGTCGAATGGGTCGTTGGTATAGCCAGGGTTTGGCTTTACTGTGTCATGATGCGAATTGAGCAATATAGTAGGCTTGTTAGCATCGAAGTATTTATTGAACGCCCAAACATTGTTTTTTAATCGATGAGTAGGTACTCCTCTTTCCACAAAAAAATTATTTAGCAATTCTGCAGTTTTATCTTCTTGCTTACTCAAAGATTCTATTCTAATTAAGCCTTTCAGAAGTTGAAGGGCATCATATTGTAATGTTTTTAAGTCTTTCATAATTGTTTTTATTCAATTTTTATGAATTTTATATTTTTATTCTGCCTTTACCAGAAGTGTTCCTAGGTTTTCCCCTTGGATTATAGGTAACAAATCATTGGCTTGACAGATAATTACCCTATTAACCCCATTATTGATAGACTCAAAGGAGTTGTCTAGTTTAGGAATCATTCCTTTTGAAATAATTCCTTCGTTTTTTAGATGCTGATATTTTTTGAAATCTATTTTTGAGATTACGGAGTTTTTGTCTTCAAAATCAGAAAGAACTCCTTTTAATTCAAAACAATATACTAAATCTACCTCATATTCTTGAGAAAGCCCTATTGCTAAAGAGGTTGCTACAGAATCAGCATTAGTGTTGAGTAAATTACCATTTCCATCATGAGTAATTGGAGCAATCACTGGATTGAGATTATTGCTTATTAGTAATGATAATACTTTGGAATCTATATTTTTTATGTCTCCTACGAAACCGTAATCTATATCATTTTTTAAAGGTCTTTTATTAGATAAGATGCAATTGGCATCTGCTCCGGTAAGTCCTATGGCATTGTTATTATTGGCTTGAAGCTTTGCAACAATGTTTTTGTTGATAAGCCCAGCATATACCATTGTTACTATTTTTAGCGTTTCTGCATCTGTAACCCTTCTTCCTTCTATCATTTGGGCTTCTACTCCTAAGCCTTTGCTAATCTCTGTGGCAATTTTTCCGCCACCATGTACGAGTATCTTTTTTGTTGGAATCTTAGAAAAATCTGCAAGAAAAGAATGAAGTGTTTTTTCATCATCAATTACATTTCCTCCAATCTTTACAAGGTATAATTTTTCTTTAGACATGATTTTATTAAAAATTTTTTTCTAATATTTCTTTCAATATTGCTTGTGCACTCCATACTCTATTTGCTGCTTCGTGAATGACCAATGAGTTTTCTCCGTCTAGAATTTCATCGGCTAGTTCTATACCTCTTCTTACTGGTAAGCAATGCATCACTTTTGCATTATTGGTAAGTTTCAATTTTTCATTGGTAAGCATCCAATTGCTATCCATAGACACTACTTTGCCATAATCTTCGTAACTAGACCAATTTTTCACATAAATATAATCTGCATTTTTTAATGCCTCATCTTGATTGTAAACTATAGGTGCTTTCCCAGAGAATTTTTGTGCAAGTTCGTAACCTTTAGGATGGGTAATTACAAATTCTACATCTGCCTTATTCATCCATTCTGCAAAGGAATTGGCTACAGCTTGTGGAAGGGCTTTAATGTGAGGAGCCCAAGTAAGTACTACTTTCGGTCGTGGTTTTGTCTTGGTCTCTTCTATGGTAATAATATCTGCAAATGATTGCAAGGGGTGCAGTGTTGCACTTTCTAAGCTAATTATTGGAACATTAGCGTATTTAATAAATTTATTAAAGAAATCTTCTGAGTAATCCTCTTCTTTATCAACTAACTTAGGGAAAGATCGAACGCCAATAATATCGCAATACTGTCCCATTACTGCAGCTGCTTCTCGAATGTGCTCTACCGTATTGTGATTCATTACTACACCATCTTGTGTTTCTAGTGCCCAACCCTCTTTGTCCATGTTCATTACAATCACATTCATTCCTAGGTTGATTGCCGCTTTTTGGGTACTGAGTCTAGTTCTTAGACTTGGATTCAAGAAGATTAACCCAAGAGTTTTGTCTTTACCAAGATGTTTGTAATTATAGGGATTTTTTTTCAGTGCTAGAGCAGATTTTACGAGTGTTTCTAAATCCTGAACATCATCTACAGAAATAAAGTTTCTCATCGGAGGAAATATTTTTAATTAACTATTTTGACTAATGTTTTGCTCATTACTTTAGTAAAGGCCTCTATAAATAGGTCTAGTTCTCCTTTGTTTATATTTAATGCAGGTAGTAAACGAATGGTATATTTATTAGAAGAAGAGCCTGTAAAAATTTTATATTCTTTTAAAAGAATATCTCTGATTTCTGCACAAGGTGTTTCCAGCTCTAAGCCTATCATTAGCCCTCTTCCTCTAACTTGTTTTACTCCCGGAATTACTCTTAGTGCATTCTTTAGGTATTCACCTAATTGTTCTGCGTTCTGAAGTAAGTTCTCTGCTTTGATAACATCCAAAACAGCTATGGCTGCTGCACATGCAAGGTGATTGCCACCAAAGGTAGTCCCTAGCATACTATGTTTAGCTTTGAATTTTGGGGAGATTATTATTCCTGCAACAGGAAATCCATTGCCCATTCCTTTTGCCATGGTATAGATATCAGCATCAACCCCTGCGAAATCATGAGCGAAAAACTTACCACTTCTGCCATATCCGCATTGAACAGCATCAGCAATATATATGGCATTGTGCTTATCGCAAAGCAATCTTACTTTCTTGAGAAAGGAGTCAGAAGCTACAAATACTCCACCTACTCCTTGCATTCCCTCTATAATCACTGCACATATTTCATTAGAATTGAAAGCTTCTTCTAAAGCAGTCTCATCATTCCATGGCAAGATGATAGAATTCTCAGTTTCATTTACAGGTGCTACTATAGACGGATTGTCTGTAACAGCTACTGCTAAAGAGGTACGACCATGAAAACCATTTTTAAATGAAATTATTTTCTTTTTCCCATTATGAAATGATGCAAGTTTCATAGCATTTTCATTGGCTTCTGCTCCAGAATTGCAAAGAAATAGTGCATAATCTGGATGTCCGCAGATGGCTCCTAATTTATCTGCCAACTCTGTTTGTAATGGAATCTGAACAGAATTAGAGTAAAATCCTATTTTGTTGAGTTGCTCTGTAATTTTTCTCACATAATGGGTATGAGAATGACCAATAGAGATTACCGCATGGCCACCATATAAATCTAAGTATTTGTTCCCTTTGTCGTCCCAAAGCCAAGACCCTTGTGCTTTTACTGGTTCTATATCAAATAATGGATATACATCAAATAGTTTCATATATTATAATTAGTTTTAAAAATTATTTGCTTTTAATCTAAGTCCTATTGTCTCTTCAATTCCAAACATTAGGTTCATGTTCTGAACAGCTTGTCCAGAAGCTCCTTTCAGAAGGTTATCTATCATCGAAACAATTAATAGTTTGTTTTCATGCTTTTCTAAGTACACAATAGCATTATTGGTATTTACTACCTGTTTTAGATGTGGATTGCTCTCAGAGATGTTTGTAAATGGATGGTTGGAGTAATAGGTGTTATAGATATCTTTGGCTTTTTCAAGGCTGATATCTGAATCAATATATAGCGTAGTGTAAATTCCTCTTGTAAAATCTCCTCTGAATGGTATAAAATTTATTCCTTCATGAGTATCATTTTGTAAAGACTTTAAACTTTGTTTAATTTCTTTTAGATGTTGATGTTGGAATGGTTTATAAATAGAGAAGTTATTGTTTCTCCAACTAAAATGAGAGGTTTCTGTTAGGCTTTGACCTGCTCCCGTAGAACCTGTAATGGCAGAGATGTGTATTTCATTGTTAAGCAAATGTTCTTTTGCCAATGGCAATAAACCAAGTTGAATACAAGTAGCAAAACAACCTGGATTAGCTACGTAGCTTGCTTTAGTTATTTTATCTTTCTGTAATTCAGGAAGCCCGTAAACGAATTCGTTTCCTTCTGATGCTATTCTAAAATCTTGTGATAGGTCTATTATTTTTATGCCTTTTTGAATAGGATTTTTTTCTAAGAATTTAGAAGCTTCTCCATGCCCCAAGCATATAAACAAAACATCTATATCATTAGAAAGTTCGGAGCTAAATCTTAAATCTGTAATTCCTAATAAATCGCTATGAACTTTAGATATTAGGTTTCCAGCATTGCTATTGCTATGGATAAAGTGTATTGTAACATTAGGATGAAATACCAATATTCTTAGAAGCTCTCCTCCTGTATATCCTGCACCTCCTACGATTCCTACTTTTATTTTCATTGTTCTATTTATTGTTAACTAACCCATGAAACATTGCTTGATTGGCAAGAATTTTAGAGAATCCTCTCACATCTTCACCACTCCATGTATTATTCATTTCTCCGTAGGTGCCAAATTTTGAAGACATCATATCGTGTGGTGAGCTGATTCCTGTTAGTTGGAATTGGTAGGGAGAAAGTCTCACTTTCACAGAACCTGTAACACTTTCTTGGCTGTCGGTTAAGAAAGATTCTATGTTTCTCATTACAGGTTCTAGGTACTGACCTTCGTGAAGAAGCGTTCCATACCAGTTGGCTAATTGGTCTTTCCAATACATTTGCCACTTGGTAAGAGTATGTTTCTCTAGCAAATGATGAGCTTTGATAATGAGTAATGGTGCTGCAGCCTCAAAACCTACTCTTCCTTTTATTCCAATAATGGTATCTCCTACGTGAATATCTCTGCCAATACCAAATGGTGCGGCGATTTCTCTTAACCATAATATTGCTCCAACAGAATCAGATGCTCGCACATTATTAATCCCAATGAGTTCACCTTTCTCGAATTCTAAAGATATTTCTTCTGGTTCGTGTTTTGTAACTTGTGTTGGCCAAGCATTTTCTGGTAAGAACCCATCAGAGCTAAGCGTCTCTTTGCCTCCTACACTTGTTCCCCAAATCCCTTTATTAATAGAATATGCTGCTTTAGTCCAATCTCTCTCTACTCCTTTAGACTTTAAGTAATCTATCTCTGCTTCTCTTGAAAGCTTATTATCTCTAATGGGTGTGATTATTTCTATTCCTGGAATGAGGATGTGAAACACTAAATCGAATCTCACTTGGTCATTTCCTGCTCCTGTACTTCCATGTGCTACAGCATCTGCATTAATAGATTTGGCGTATTCAGCTATTGCAAGGGCTTGGAACATTCTTTCGGCTGATACAGAAAGTGGGTAGGTGTTGTTTTTTAGAACATTTCCATAAATCATGTATTTGATACAATCTTGGTAATATTTTTGAGTTTGATAGACACACGTGTGTTTTGTAACACCAAGCTCGTAGGCTTTACGCTCAATATCTTCTAACTCTTCTTTGCTGAATCCTCCAGTATCTACTATTACGGTATGAACTTCAAACCCTCTATCTTCTGCCAAATATTTTACACAATAAGTTGTGTCTAGGCCACCACTGTAAGCAAGTACTAATTTTTTCTTATTCATTTGAAATGGTATTAAAGTATTATTTTATATTTATTTTATAAAAGCAATCATCCCAGCAATAAGTTTTATAGGCTCTTTACCAAATGATTTTAATAGTTTCATGATTTTTAGATTTTGAAATCTTTCCCAAAGTTTTGATTTTTCTTTGAAATTAATTTTTTCTTTTTCTTTCTCTTGTTTCTTTTCTTCAGGGTCATAAAGCATACCTGTGCAGAAGCACATTTTACGGTCTTTACTCATCAAAATTTCATAGTTTACACAGCTAGAACATCCTTTCCAAAACGATTCATCATCGGTAAGTTCTGAGAAGGTTACAGGTCTATAACCAAGTTCAGAATTGATTTTCATTACTGCAGCACTCGTCGTAAGCCCGAATAATTTGGCTTCTGGATATTTTGAGCGAGTAAGTTCAAAGGCTTTTTCTTTGATTCTGGTTGCTAAGCCACTTTTTCTTATAGAAGGAACTACTATCAAACCTGAATTGGATACGTATTTTCCATGTCCCCAAGTTTCTATATAGCAAAATCCAGCGAACTGTCCTTCAGCAGTAATTGCTATAACAGCTTTGCCTTCTATCATTTTATTGCGAATGTATTCGGGGTTTCTTTTGGCTATACCAGTACCTCGTGCCTTGGCACTTTCTTCCATTTCTTTGCATATAGCTTCAGCAAGGTGGGTGTGTTCTGGCCCAGCTACCTGTACTGTTATTTCAGTTGTCTCAGACATTCTTAATTGAGGAAATTAGAATATAAATGAATGAATAAATTATAACTTTATGAAGTTATGGTTTTGTTAATTTATTGAGGGAAGGGGTATTTTACCACATAGGTAAAAATAAATATAGTTCGGCCTAAGGCCTAGGGCTGAATGGCAATATTCTACCTGCACCCATTGCAAATGGTGTAAAGATGATGTTGGTATGAATAAATATATTTGCCATTTTTTAAAAATGAATCACAAATGTATTATAAGTTCAAGTTTATCACAATTATTTAGAGATATATTTTTTACTAAATCTCTAAATAATTGAAATAATCTTCAAGGATTCGTATAATTATTTGGTGTCTAATATCATAGGTGTAGATTTCCCATTGCCTCCTAAAACAATAATTTTAGAATTTGGTGAATTCTGAATTGCTTTAATCATTTCATATTGTAATTGCTTATCGCTGAGTCCTGAGCTTAGTATTTTTTGATAGTCTGCTATTCCTTGAGCTTCTACTCTTTTTCTCTCGGCTTCTTGTTTTTCTTTTTGTAGCACAAATTCCATCTTTTGAGCGTCTTGTTCTGCATTGATTTTTGACTCTATGCTAGATTTAACAGATTCTGGAAGGGTAATATTGCGTACAAGAAGTTGTTCTAATACAAAGCCTCTTTTAGTAAAATCTTGTTCTATAGATTTGAAAATCCTATTTTGGAATTCATCTCTTTTTTTAGAGTATAATGAAACTGCATCGTAATACACCGCATTGTCTCTTACCTTGGTTCGGGTAAGTGGTCGAACGATTACAGCCGTGTAATCGGTTCCAATTTCTTTTAGAATTTTAGGAGCCTCAATCGGATTCATGCTATATAATACAGTAAGGTCAATGATTACTTCAAGACCATCCGCA
Source organism: Cytophagales bacterium (assembly GCA_004294225.1). Taxonomy (GTDB): domain Bacteria; phylum Bacteroidota; class Bacteroidia; order Cytophagales; family Cytophagaceae; genus REBA01. Next base: position 9,499 of record REBA01000022.1, read on the forward strand.
GAGAGCACTCTTATAGCGTCGTCTCCTTCTTGTTCTCCCTCATCATGTTTTGAAGACATGGTGTAGTTTTGAGTTTTTATATTGAATTTTTCTACATCACTCAGTGGATTGATAAAGTTTAGACCACTATATAGGATTTCTGTTTCATTTACTTTCCCAAATATTTTTTTTACACCCACCTCACCAGGTTCTATTTGCACGATACACATGTTTAATAGTCCTAAAATCAAAAATACAAATGAAGTAGCCCTTAATATTGTTCTTGCTAATGATTTTGGGTTCTTAGTAATTTGACCAACGATGATATATGCGACATATAATGCAATACTAAGTACAATTAGAAACATGGGTGTAGATGTTTAATGATGATAATTAATCTTTTATTTACATTGAAATATACACAATCATAATCAGGATTGAAAGTTTTAATTGCTCCTAGTAGGATTCATTTTAACTAATTCAAGTATTTAAAAATTTATCCATTGATTGAAATTACATTGCCATTGTGTACATTTGTTGCTATTCAATTACCTTGTATTTATATCCTACTATGAATTATAGTCGTCTATTAATTTGTATTAATTTGTTTTTTTTCTGTTATAGCCTTGCTTCGAGCAATCCTATGGATTCAATAGGTATAGAGAAGAAAAATGGAAAGCTATTTGTTCTTCATAAAGTGGAAGCGAAAGAAACCTTATTCTCCATTTCTAGAAAGTATCAAGCATCAGTTACTGAGTTGAAATCTGAGAATCCCGATGTTGCATCAGGTTTAAATATTGGTCAGGTAATTAAGGTGCCTTATTTAGAGAAAAGGGCTAAAACCATAGAAGCCTCTTCTTTCCTTCTTCATTTAGTAGCTCCTAAAGAAACGGTGTATTCGATTTCGAAAAGGTATAAGATAAAGGCGGATGAATTATTGCTTGCTAATCCTGCTTTGTCTAATGGCTTAAAAGAAGGGCAGGAGTTGAAGATTCCAGTTTTATCAAAAGATAATTCAAACGCTAAAGCATCTGAGATTTCAAAGAATGAGCCTAAGGCGGAAGCTAAAGATATCATCAATGAAGAAGATGTTCAAAAAGTTGTTCCTAACATAGAAGAAGAAGAGGCAGATGCTAGCGTAAAGAAAACGAAAAGTAAATTGACCCCAGCACCTAGTTCAGGGTTTAATGCGATGAATGAAAAAGGTTATGCCGACCTGATGCAAAATACTAGTGAAAATCTGAAATATTGGGCCTTACATAAGACAGCTCCTTACGGAACAATAGTACAAGTTAGGAATGAAGAGAATGATCAAAAGATTTTTGTACGAGTTGTTGGTAAAATACCCCAAGGAAGTGCAGATAAATCTATTATTAAATTGTCTCCTAAGGCTATGGAAAGACTAGGGGCAAAATCAGATAAAATTCAAGTGAGTATTTCTTATTTCCCTTGATTATAATTTTCCCCCTAGTACCTAAAATTTATACGCTTGCAGTTTCAGAACTTGGGCTTATTTTTTTTACTAACCCTTGAAGTACCTTGCCTGGCCCACATTCTATAAACACATTTGCACCATCAGTAACCATGTTTTGAATTGTTTGAGTCCATCTTACTGGAGCGGTAAGTTGAGCGATGAGGTTTTGCTTAATCGTTGCTGCGTCTATGCAGGGAAGTGCATTTACATTTTGATATACAGGGCAAAATGGTTTAGAAAAAGTAGTTTTATGAATTGCTGTTTCTAATTCTATTCTTGCGGGTTCCATGAGTGGAGAGTGAAATGCACCACTTACCGGAAGTGGTAAAGCTCTTTTGGCTCCTGCTTCTTTTAGTGCTACACATGCTTTTTCTATTCCAAGGTTAGAGCCTGAAATTACAAGTTGCCCTGGGCAATTGTAATTAGCAGCAATTACAATTTCATCAGCAATAGTAGCACAGATTTCTTCTACCTTACTATCTTCTAAGCCTAAAATGGCTGCCATACCAGAAGGGCTCATTTCGCATGCTTTTTGCATTGCTAGAGCTCTTTGGTAAACTAATCTTAGCCCATCTTCAAAGCTAAGTGCACCATTGGCAACTAATGCAGAGAATTCTCCCAAACTATGACCTGCAACCATCTCTGGAGAAAAAGCACTAGTGGTTTTCGCCAAAATTACGCTATGAAGAAAAATGGCAGGTTGAGTTACTTTCGTTTGTTTTAATTCTTCGTCTGAACCTTCAAACATGATTTTGCTTATTTCAAATCCCAAAACTTGATTGGCTAATTCAAATAAATCTTTTGCTTCTTTGGAGGATTGGTATAATGCCGAACCCATGCCTGAAAATTGTGAACCTTGACCTGGAAAAAGGTATGCTTTCATAGTTAATTGTTTTTATGTAAGTTTTTGCATTGAATTAACAATAAGATGAATTAATTATCTTAAAACAGACAATTTTTCAAAGGTATAAAATCTTGAAGGAATAATAAAACAATGATTTTAATGCAATACATAAGTCTTTTTTAGAAGCACAACAAAAATCCTTCTTTGATTTTTTTTAGAAAAGTCCTATTTTTCTTTGATGTAATTTTTCTCTACAAGACGAAATTATTCCTATTTTAATATTCCTCATAATTACTTTGTTTATAATTTTTTAAATTAAAAGACAACTTTTTTGTCTTAATATAAGATAGGTTATATCGATTTATTTGACTGATTAACTGAAATTTCATGACATTTTTAAAATACTTGTGTAACTTTACCTTTCTGAAAGGTATATATACCGTTAAGTTTTTTAAAGTTCAATAATATGAAAATAATTACAAAATCTTTTTTTGTCGCTTTATGCTATTTTTTCTTGGTATTGTGCAATAATAATATTGCTATTGCTGGGGTAATACCAGGTTGTGTTACGACAAACCACACCGCTATTACTATTCGACCACTTTGTAAAGTTCCCTTGAAAGTTACTGGTATGTTAGAAAGCTCTATAGAATGGAAAATTAAAGGCTTAGGAAGTTTAAGTATAAATGATTATTTGTCTTGTACTCAAAAATGTTCTACTACAGTGCTTAGTCCTCCTGATGCTAGTGTAAGCTCATTTACAATTTTAATAGAAGGAGAAGCTGCCCCTTCATGTATAGATATGACTCTGGGTTCAAATAAAGTTGAGCTTATAATAGAAGTAAAGGTAGAAAATACAGACCCTCTTACTGCAAGCATAAGTCCTAATCCTGCTAGTTTCTGTGATGGTTCTGCAGTTACGATTACTGCTAACCCTAGTGGCGGTAAAGCCCCTTATACTTACCTATGGAACAATACAGCTGCTAGTACCACTTCTAATATATCTGTTTCTTCAGCTGCTACTTATGAGGTATCTATTAAGGATGCTTTTTTGGTTTGTGAAAGTATTCCAATCTCTTCCGTGGTTACTGCTACCCCAGTACCTAGTTATACGCTATCAAGCACCAATGCCTTGCAATGTGGACAAAGTACAGGGACAATTAACTTCAGTGGGCTACTTCCTAGCACAACCTATACTTTTGGTTATCAGAAAAATGGTGCTTCGGAAGTCTTGTTCTTAGGCAATACAAATTCCTCAGGTTCTTTAACAATATTAGGTTTAGGTGCAGGAACATACACCAATATTTCTGCAACATTAAATGGTTGTACATTTACCTCGCCAAATACAATCATTATTTCAGACCCTATCCCACCTACGAATACTACTTCCAGTGCCGCAATCTGTGCAGATGGTATAAGCACAAAATCACTTATTAGCAATATCACAGGTGGAACTTGGGTTATAGATGCTACAGAATCTACCTCTGGAGTGGGTACAATAATAGGCAATACTTTTACTTCTTCTATGACTGCTGGAACGGCTGTAGTCTATTATGTAGCTCAGGCATGTACATCAGCAGTTGTAAAGTTTGCTACTGTTGCTAAGCCACTTATTTTTGTTTCTACTTCTAATATTACTAATTGTGCCTCTCCTGATGGTAGGATTACTCTTAGTAGTTTTTTGGCTTCTAGCCAATATTCTTTAGGATATACAAAAGATAATGTTATACTTTCACCTACAAATTTCACTACAAACTCTTCAGGGCAAATCCAACTTACAGGCTTAGGGGCAGGAACATACAAGGATTTTGTACTTATCTATCAAGGTTGTATAACTACCAATTCTTCCACAACAGTAGTCCTTACCTCACCTACAATACCTAATTTTACTGTGTCTGTTACAAACCCAAGCACCTGTAATTCAAGCGATGGTTTTCTTTCTATTTCAGGGCTTAGTGCCAATACTATGTATTCTACTTCTTACAGTTTTAATAACAACCCTGTTGCAGCTGTTAATATAAGTAGTAATGCATCAGGAAATCTTACTATTAGTAATCTTGCTGGTGGATCATATACCAATATTACTTTAGTTTCTAATGGTTGTTCTGGAACGAATTCGAATACTTACATACTTACTAGTCCTTCAGCGCCAACCAATACTACTTCCAATACATCAATGTGTGCAGATGGAGCGAATACAAGAGTCTTGGTAGGGAGTCCAGCAGGAGGAGTTTGGAGCCTCGCCACAGGAAGTACCTCATCTATAGGTACTATATCAGGAACAACCTTTACGGTAGGCTCTGTTTCTGGAACTGCAATAGTGAGTTATACTGTTTTAGGATGTAGTACCAATGTGAGCTTTATGGTAAATGCTCTGCCAACAATTACAGTAAGTAAAGTCGACCCAGCTACATGCGGAGGAACTGGTACTGTAAATATTGCAATAGGCAATGCAGCTGGTAATTATGATGTAGATTTGAATGGAGATAATACCTATGAATATACTAATCTAAGTACAAGTGCAGGCAATATAATCATAACCAACTTAGCTGTAGGCACAGTAATCAATGCTACCAAAGTTCGTTCTGTAAGTTCTGGCTGTATAAGTGCAGTATCGACATTAAATACTACTATAATTGGTGCTTCAGCCCCAACTAATTCCACTTCTACCACTTCAATGTGTGCAGACGGAGCGAGTACAAGAGTTTTGGTAGGGAGTCCAGCAGGAGGAGTTTGGAGTCTTGCCACAGGAAGTACCGCATCTATAGGTACTATATCAGGAACAACCTTTACGGTAGGCTCTGTTTCTGGAACAGCAATAGTGAGTTATACTGTTTCAGGATGTAGTACCAATGTGAGTTTTATTGTAAATGCTCTGCCAGTTGTTTCTATTACTAATCCTAGCCCTGTGTGTGCTCCTTCTACTGTAAATTTGACAAGTGCTTCAATTACTTCAGGCTCTAGTTTGAATCTAAACTATACTTATTTTACTGATGCAGCAGCCACTACTGTTCTAAGTAATCCAAGTGCAGTAAGTCAATCAGGCACTTATTTTATAAGAGGTGCCAACGCCAATGGATGTTCTGTAGTAAGACCCGTGGTTGCCACAATAAATAGTGCAGTTACAGCAAATGCAGGAAGCAATCAATCTATCTGTGGAAATTCTGTTTCCTTAAGTGGTACAGCAACGTCGGGTTCCAGTGTTTCTTGGACTTCAAGTATAGCTGGATCATTTAGTCCTAATAATACCTCTTTAACAACAACGTTTACACCTACCCTAACTCCAACATCTTCTTTTACCATTTCACTAATTGCTTCTATAGGTGTCTGCACATCTAGCGTAAGTTCAATCACAGTCAATATATTAGCAAGACCCCAAGTTAATGCTGGAGCAGACCAATCATTGTGCAGTAATGTTAATTTGGTAAATTTGTCTGGGTCTATAAATCCTTCTAATACCCCAATAGTCTGGACTACGTTGGGTTCAGGAAGTTTTATTAATTCAAGTGCAACTTTATTAGCTGCTACTTATAGCCCAAGTAATGCTGATAAGACGAATGGGGTAAGACTGGTACTTAGTTCTACCAATGCATCTTGTAATAGTTCGGATACTGTACTTGTTAATTTTAATCCAACACCAAGTATTAATGCTGGTGCTGCTCAAACAAAATGTTCTGGAGATAGATTTGCAACTTTATCACCAACGATTTCTCCAAGTAATACACCAGTATTATGGACTAGCTCTGGAACTGGCACATTTGTAAATGCCAATGTTGCTAATGCTAGATATAATTTTTCTCCACAAGACAGTGCAAATGGTTCGGTAACATTAACAGTTACTAGTCAGAACTCTGGTAATTGTAATGCCAATTCTAATGTTGTAATTACTATAAATCAGAGTCCATATATCTCTGTTTTACCAAATTATGATGTATGTTCTTTTGGTAATACAATTTCCCTAGTTCGAGGAACTTTGGTACCTTCAAATACTCCAGTAGAATGGACTGTTTCAGGAGGGACTGGTACCTTTGAAAATCCTACTTCATTAAATACCAATTATCAATTATCTAATGCGGATAAAATATCCAATGGCAGTCCTATCTATCTAATATTAAGAAATACTTCCTCTGGATGTCAGAGTAGAGATACTGCTGTACTTAGGACACAACCTTCTGGTGTACCTCTGCCTGGTTCGGATATTAATTCTTGTTCAGATGTAACAAGTATCCCATTAAATGGAAATGTTTTTCCTTCATCAGCAGCAGTAAGGTGGACTACAAATGGCACAGGAACTTTCAGTAATGATTTAATCTTAAGACCTAATTATATACCTAGTGCAGCAGATAAATCCAATGGTAATGTAACACTTACATTAAGAACCACAGGTTTTGGTAGTTGTAATATTGGTCGTGCCTTAACATTAAGTTTTACAACTAGCCCTAATATTAATGCAGGACCAATAGAAGTTGCCGTTTGCAGAACTACCCCAAATATTGCCTTAAGCGGAACAGTATCCCCTTCTTCTACTCCTGTCAGGTGGAGTACCTCTGGAAGTGGTAATTTTGGAAATGCAACTTCATTGAATACTATATATACTTTTACAAATAGAGACAGAAATGATGGTGAGGTGTATCTTATCTTAAGAAGCACGAATACTTCTTGTAATGCAAGAGATTCAATAAAGGTAACCTTTGCAAATGCTCCAATTGTAAGTGCAGGAACTTCTACTACAAGATGTTCTAACAACCCAAATCTTCAATTAAATGGATTAGTATCTGGAAGTACAAATACAGGAGAATGGACTACGAGTGGTTCAGGAACTTTTGTTCCCAATAATCAAAATTTAGCAGCAATATACACACCAAGTGAAAGTGATAAAATATCAGGTTCAGATGGAGTAACTCTTACACTTACTTCGACTAATAATGGTACTTGCCCAGCGGTTAGTGGAAACTTTAAGCTTTCATTTACACTTCCCCCTATAGTAAGTTCAGGAGGCGACAGGACTATTTGTGCCAATTCAAAACAAATTAACTTGAATGGTTCTGTTAGTGGATCAACTACTACAGGTGTTTGGACTACCTCAGGAGATGGTACTTTTTCTTCAGCCAATTCTATGACATCTACTTATTTTATAGGAAATCAAGATTCTATAAATGGTAGAGTTACTATTACATTATCTTCTACAAATAATGGTAATTGTAATCCTGAATCAAAAAGCTTTGTACTTACCATTACGCCATCTCCTATAGTTAATGCAGGTGCTAATCAAACCATTTGCGATAATTTATCGACATTAAATTTACAAGGTTCTGTTTCTGGAGTAACGAATACTGGTGTTTGGAGCACCAATGGTAGTGGAACATTTGTAAATGAAAGTAATCTTCAAACGACATATAGACCAAGTAATTTGGATAAAGTATCAGGAGTAATTTTAAAATTAACTTCTACAAATAATGGAATTTGTCTTCCTTCTAGTAAGTCGAAAGTGATTAGTTTTTCACCTAGCCCACTTGTTAATGCAGGAAATGATATTACAATATGTGAAAGCACAAATAGTGTAAGTTTATCTGGTCAAATAAGTGGTGTTACTTCATCGGGAACTTGGTCTAGTACAAGTTTAAACCCTGGAACTTTTACTAATGCGAGCAATTTGAATACTATTTATACCCCAAGTTCTCAAGAGAAAGCTAGTGGGAGTGTAACGCTAACACTTACTTCTACCAATAATCAGGGCTGTAACCCATCTACAGATCAATTGAAAATATCATTTACACCATCTCCTCGTCTAGAAGCAGGTGCAAATCAAACCTTGTGTGCCAATGTAACTAATATTACTTTGAATGGGCAAGTTTCAGGTTCAACAAACACAGGCGTATGGACATCTAATGGAAATGGAATTTTTGAACCAAGCAATGAGGCTTTGAATGCTAAATATATTCCTAGCAATGCTGAGCGTAGTCAAAGTTTTATAGTTCTGACATTAACTTCTACTAACAATGGAGATTGCGGAGCAGTTGCTGATAATGTTAGAATCAATTTTACAACAGCCCCAACATCAGAAGCTGGAACAGATGTATCTGTTTGTGCAAATAATGCCAATATTGGGTTGAATGGAAAAGTTACAGGTGCCATTGGGGGTCTATGGACTACCAATGGACAAGGAACATTTAGTCCTAACAATACCGCTTTAAATGCTACTTATATCCCTGGTAGCATTGAGCTAGAGTCTGGTTCAGTAACACTTACATTAACTACCACCGGTAATCAGGAAGGATGTAATTCAGTGTCTTCTCAACTATCTATTTTTATCACTAAACCTCCTGTATCGAATGCTGGTTCAGATTTAGTGATTTGTAAAAACGACCCTTTGGTTCAGTTGAATGGACAAGTTTCTGGCAGAACCACTACAGGTGTATGGTCTTCATTAGGAACGGGAAGATTTGTTACTCCTAATAGTGATTTGAATGCGAGGTACGACCCTTCCGATGCAGATATTTTAAACGGGGTGTCATTAGTATTAGCCAGTACAAATAATTTTAATTGCATAGCATCAAGAGATACTATTAAATTGACTTTCTCAGATTCACCAGTAAATGCAGGTTTAGATATTGTTACTTGTACCAATTCTCCTTCTATTGCACTTGGTGGATCTATCAGTGGCACTAATGCTAGAGGAAGATGGACAAGTTCTGGAACTGGTAGGTTTGTCCCTTCCAATGAATGGATAGCAGGCCAGACATCAAATGAAATTTCTTATGAACCAAGTATCACAGACAAACAAAGTCGTAGTCCAATAAGACTTACTCTTACAGCAACAACAAGTAATTCTAATTGCATCGGTTCTAATACCGATAATCTCGACTTAACTATTAATCCTAGTCCTGAAGTAACAGTCATGGCAGACAAAGAAGTGTGTTCAAATACTAGCTCTATTCCAATTAGTGGTAACGTAAGCATAGCAACTGGAGGAGTGTGGTCGACGGTAAGAGGTACAGGTTCTTTTAGCCCTTCAAATTCTTCTTTAAATACCAACTACCTTCCCTCTAAACAAGATTTAGATTCTGGTTTTGTAAGGCTTAGACTTACATCTATTGGAAATGGAGTTTGTAAATCAGAAAGTAAATTACTTAATCTTAAATTTGAAAAGTTACCGACATTATCAGCAGGGGTAAATCAAACTATTTGTAACAATATAGATTCTATAAGATTAAATGGAATTGTGAGCAATGCAAGTGGAGGCTCAAACTGGACAAGTTCGGGAACAGGAATCTTTGTACCTACTGATTCTGAATTAAAAGCTTCTTATTTCCCAAGTAAAGCAGACATTGACAATAAAAGAGTAATCTTGACACTTACTACTCAAGCTGGAAATGTTTGTGGTCAAGTGAGCAATAGTATTAATATTGATTTCATAGATGCTATACAAATTTCTGCTGGATTAGATACAACTTTATGTACTAATGCCATTGACCTTCAGTTAAGTGCAAGAACAAGTGCTGTTTCACCAGTCTCATGGACTTCATCGGGAAAGGGAACTTTCTCTAATGCAAACCTACTTAACCCCAAATACACATTTGATCAACAAGATTATAGTAATACAGAATTGGCCCTTACTGTGTTTACGCCAGCAAGCGTCAACTGCCCATCATCTAAGAGCACCATTAAAGTGAGATTTAATCCTAAGCCTACTTCAATAGCTGGTAATGACACCATAGTTTGCGAAAATAAAGGAATTATAACGCTCAAGGGAAAAGTTCTTTTAGCTGAAGGAGGGAAATGGTCTTCAAATGGAACTGGTTCGTTTGAAAATTCAAATTTGCTGTCTACTTTTTATACTCCATCATCAGAAGATTACCTTAAAGGAGTGATTAATATTGTGTTAACTACTACAGGAAATGGAAATTGCTTACCAGTAAATAATTCTTTAGTGGTTAATTTTGTAAAAGCCCCGGTTTTAGACGCTGGTAAAGATCAAAAGGTATGTTCGGGAGATACTGCTGTGTTTCTAAGCGGAAATTCAAATACATTTACTAACAGTGAAATAGAGTGGTCTTCTCTCGGTACTGGTGTTTTTTCCTCATCTTCAAAATTATTCAATACCACTTACAGCCCAAGTTTATTGGATAAGCAAAATGGAAGCGTGAAATTAATCCTTAAGCCTTTATTGATTAAGGGATGCGAAGCACTTCCAGACACCATAAAGATAACATTTACAGAGACAGCTACAGTTAATGCAGGAAGTGATATAGAAATATGTGCTAACCAATTGGTGGCTCTGGCGGCAAGTATTTCTGGCGGAGGTTCTGAAGTAAAATGGTCTTCTACAGGAAGTGGAGAATTTAAACCTAGTGATATCACTTTAAATACCCTGTATAAACCTAGTGAGAATGATGTAAATTTAGGTGCTATAGATATTAGAATCTCAGTAGTAGATGCTTGCTCACCTGTAGAAGATATGGTAAAAGTAATCTTTATTCCTACACCAATAGTTAGAGCAGGTTCGGATCAACAAATTTGTGAAGGAATTACTGCTGTAGATATAAATGGATTTATTTCTGAAGGTGGAATCTCAAAAGGTTGGAAAACTGCAGGAGATGGAAACTTTACTAATGTTCAAGGAAATGCAGCCACCTATCAATTAGGTGCAGCTGAACTACAATCTGGGATTGCAAAATTAGTGTTTTCATCAGAATCCATTGGTATTTGTCCTGAAGGAAATGATACTTTAATTATTAGTGTACTCTCAAAACCTAAAGTAGAAGCAGGTTCAGACCTAACAGCATGTAGCAATGGTGTTGTAGATTTGAATGGAATTATAATAGGCAGTTCTGGAAAAGGGATTTGGTCTACTAATGGAACTGGTCAATTCTTGCCATCAGATACCTTATTGAAAGCCACTTATAGTCCTTCTCTAGAAGACATAACTCGTGGTAAAGTAAAGCTTACCCTTTCTTCTATCAATCAATCCAATTGCCCTATTGCTCAAGACTCTTTGATGCTATCCATTAGTCAATCTGTAGGTGCTAAATTTGATGCTGGATCAGATAAAAAGGCATGTGTTGGAGAAGTATTCCAGATTGGTTCAGAGCCACTAAGTGGTTATACTTATAACTGGACACCTACAGAAGGATTATCTAATTTTAGCATATCAAACCCTACCGTCAATATTACTAAATCACCTATTGCGGATACAATTTATACTTATATCGCAACAGTAGTTGAGGAGAGAACTCAATGTCTTACCAAAGATACCGTGTTAGTAAATCTTAATGCTAAACCAAACCCAATAGCTATTGACAATTCTACCAAGTTATGCGGAAGAGCCATTTCTAGTTTAGAATATAAAGTGTTTGGTGCAACTAGCTCTACTTTCAATTGGCAAATAAAAAATGGAGTTATAGTTTCTGGAAACGGTTCAAATTCTGTAATAGTAAATTGGAATGAAGGACTCGGACAAACACTTACTGTTACAGAAGTTTCAACTTCAGGATGTAGAAGTGACGAATTAAAATTCAATCTAAATTTAGATACAGCTGGAGTAGTTATAAAAACAGTTACTAGACAATTTCCAAACAATGGTTCAATAATAGTGAGCTGGTCCTATACGGAGAAAAATAATATTCCTCAAGAGATTGTTTTGTTAAGAAGAAAAATTCAACCCATTCTAGACTCGTTTAAAGAAGTAAAATTAATTACTAGTACTGATTCTTCATGGCTTGATATAGATATAGATACTGGTGCAGTAATTTATGAATATAAGATTAGGTTTAGAAATTCTTGCGATTTGATAGTAGAGACAGCTCCACACCGAAATATAAATCTTAATTATGAAGAATTGGCAAATTCAGATGTAGCCACTTTGACTTGGTCTTCTTATACTGGATGGGCAACAGGGGTGAAGTATTATGAAGTTTTAAGGAAAATTGATAATGAAAGCTATCAGCTTATTGCTACTACAGACTCTGTAACAACCTCATATACTATCAGCGACACTAAGTTTATCAATCACTGTTATACAATCAAAGCAGTGCAGAAAGGAAGTAGTATTTCTAGTTATTCTAATGAAGTATGCAAATCGAATCAATTTGCTTTTGTTATTCCTAATGCAATTTCTCCTAATGGAGATGATATTAATGATCTTTGGGAAATTCAAGGAATAGAGTTCTTTAGAGATAACGAGGTGGTGGTATTTAATCAATGGGATAGTGAGGTGTTCAGACAGAAATCATATAATAACCTATGGAAAGGCGATAATCTTCCCGATGGAACTTATTATTATCATGTAAAAGCAGGAAATAAATTTTACAAAGGCTATCTATTGATAGTGAGATAGTTGCTAGTTAATTTAGAATCTAATTGTAGTATTTTCATATAATAAAGTAAAATGAAAAAAACATTAAAATATATTCTTTTGATATTCATCATCAATAGTAAACTTATGGCTCAGCAGGATGCTCAATTTAGCCAGTACATGTTTAATAAAACATTGATCAACCCAGCTGCTGCTGGTAGCGACCATCTTAATGCAACGCTCCTTTACAGAAACCAATGGATTAGCCAGCCAGGTGCACCTAAGAGTACTGGTTTTGCTGTAGATGCCCCATTAAACAATAAAAAAGTTGGCTTAGGTCTGATAATACTTAATACTTCACAAGGACCACTTGCCTTCACCAGAATCAATTCTAATTATTCCTACAAAATAAATCTTTCAGAAAATTCCGATTTTTATTTAGGATTGCAAGCAGGAATAGTTCAATACGGGATTGATAGGTCAGAATTAATTACTACCAAAGATATTTCTTTAGACCCAACATTTAGTAGTAGCAATATGAGAAGAATAATTCCTGATTTTGGTTTTGGAATGATGTACAAATCCGAGAAGTTTTACATCGGGCTGAATGTACCTCATTTGTTACAGTCTAAAATAAAATTTATCAATGAAGTGATTGATACCTCTGGTTTGGGACTTGATAAAAGAGTAAAATTTACTCAAATATTTCGCCATTATTTTTTTACTAGTGGTTTTAAATATAATCTTAATGATGAAATACAGATACAGCCTTCTGTTATGGCGAGATATGTTGTGAATGCACCAATAGCAGCAGATTTGAATTGTAATATTGTTTATAAAGAAATCTTTTGGGGAGGCTTAGGGTATAGGTTTAGCAATTTGGGTGGTGTTATTGGTATGTTAGGCTTGAATATTAGTAATACCTTAAAAGTTGGTTATGCTTTCGACTTTACTACTTCTGGTTTGTCTGCCAATAGTGGTACATCTCATGAAATTATGCTGAGTTATCATTTAGAAACAATTACTAATAAAAGAGCTTCCCAAGGTTCTGGTAAAAAGAAAAAAGGTGGAGCCAAAAAACCTTATTTCTTAAAGTAATTTATTCATTAGTTGAGCATAAGAGCTTTCAGTTTTATTTTTTAGATTTTATTTCTAAATCAATAGGGTTTTGGTCAAAATCCTTTGCAAATTGAGATTTAGAATACAAATCTTTAGGTTTGCATGAAAAATTCAAAAGTATTATTAGTTTCAATTAATTTCGAAACCTCCAAAGGGGGCGTATCTAGAGTTGCACATTTAATGAGTGAAGCACTTCCTCCTTCTAAGATGTTATCTCTATATGGCAAAAAGGAATTAAATTCCTCTAACCAATTTTATTTTAATAAAAATAGAATTACATTTTTATGGGCAGTAATTAAAGCTATATTTTTCGATAGACCGAAAATCATTGTTTTTGACCATATAGGTCCCTCTTCGATATTATTTTTTATTCCCCAATTTTTATTAAAAAAAATCATTGTTTTTCTTCATGATGAAGAAGCGTGGAAGCCAGTAATAACAAGGCATTACAAAGCACTAATGAAAGCAACGCATATCTTATGTAATTCTGAATATACCTACAAGAAATTTATAGCCAATAACCCTGTTTTTAAACCAAAAACTAAAGTTTGTCTTCTGGCAGGTGTGCCATCTAAGTTTGAACAAATCAAGCTTGATTTAACTGCTAATCAATATCAGAATTGGCAATCGGAAGGTGCTCCTTATGTTTTATTCGTATCTAGGCTTTGGAAAGAACACAGATATAAAGGGCATCTGAACCTTATACAGGCAATGAAACTAGCTATTGCAAATAATCCCAATTTTAACCTTAGGTTAGCTATTGTTGGCAATGGCGACGATGAATCAACAGTTAGAGAGCAAATAGTTTCTAATCAATTAGAAAATCATATTCATTTGTTTACAAATGTTGATGATGAGGCTTTGGCACATTTTTATAGGAACTCCTTAGGGCTATTCTTCCCGAGTGATAGAGAAGGTTTTGGTTTTGTTTTTTTAGAGGCAATGTATTTTTCTAAATGTTGCATTGGTATAGCTGATCAACCTGCTGAGGAAATTATTTTAGATGGACTATCAGGTAAGTTATTGATTGATAATAGATCTGAAAATATTTTACCTGTGTTAATGGATATGTCTATTCATTCAGAGGTTTATTATAATATGGGCCTAGAAGGTAGAAAGATATTTGATACTAAGTTTACTTCTGCTCATTTCTATCAAAGATTTCTTGAAGCCATTCAATAGCATTTAGATTCAGATAAATATTTTTCTATTGAAAATTCAGTGCACAAAGGCTTTGTAAGTATATTACAATCCCTTATTTTTAGAGAGTTTTATAGCTAATGAAAAATAATTTAACAGTTTCTATTATAATCCCATCTTTTTATCCAGCGGTAGTCTATGGAGGGTGGGTTTTTTCTTCATTAAACACCTCTAAAGAGCTTGCAAAACTTGGCATTCTATGTAATGTGTCTACTACAAATGATAATGGAAAAGATATTATTATACCTCAAGAAAAAGCTTTTATCAAGGTTTTTGATAATATCTATGTAAAATATTACTACCAGAACATCAGAGAACGTTTTTCTTTGAGCATGTTATTGGGTTTATATAAAGACATCAAGCAAGCAGATATTGTTCATATACAAGGAATGTTTTCTATGCCAACACCAGTAGGGCTGTTTTATGCTTATTGGCAAAAAAAGAAAGTTGTGCTTTCGCCTCATGGCTGCCTAGGAGAGTGGTGTATGAACGATGGTTCACGATTAATTAAAAAGCCTTATCTTAATTTTTTTGTAAGACCATTTTTAAAATCAGTAGTTTGGCACGCTACTTCCGAACAGGAGAAGAATGAAATATTGGCACTTTTTCCTAATGCTAATGTGGCTATTATTCCTAACGGGATATATGCCGATGAATTTTCTAAACCAAATATATTGACAAGGCAAGCTTATATTCAGAAGTTCACTGGTATAGAAAACCAATCGAGCAAAGTAATTATAAGCATGGCGAGGCTTCATAAAAAGAAGGGCTTTGATGTCTTAATAGATGCTTTTGCAAAGTCATTACAAGCTTATCCTGATACCGTATTACTTATTGCTGGAGAGGATTTTGGTGAAAAAAATAGCTTAGAACGGCAGATATTGCAGTTGAATTTAAGCAATAAAGTTTTTTTGATTGGTCAGCTTTCTGGTCAAGAAAGAATTGACTTTTTTGCTCATGCAGATATGTTTGCATTGGCATCTAACAACGAAAATTTTGGTCTTGTTTATGCCGAGGCAATGGCATCGGGCACACCGATTTTAGCCAGTACTTATACACCTTGGCAAGAAGTAGAAGATTTAAAAATTGGGAGATGGGTTCCTAATACTGTTCAGGCAACTGCTGAAGGGATGATAGATTTATTAGGTAAAGACTTGCATGAATTAGGTCAAAAGTCTAAAATCTTTGTGTCTGAAAATTATTCTTGGCCAAGTATAGGATGGAAATTCAAAGCATTGTTTGAAAAGATGACTCGAGGTTAAGTTCTGTGTCGAAAACAAAAAAGAGAAGCAGATATTCAGCTTACATCTACAGTAATTATTCTTAAAGTGGATATTAATGGACAGGTAGGGGTATAATCGCTCACTTTCCCAAGGCTATAGACGGTTTCTTTCACAACTTTACCATCCTTCCTTTTGGATTTTATAATCCGGATATAGCACTCTCCTTCTTTCTTGTCAATACGCATGTATGCCATGACACAAACATGAAAGAAGAATTGAAAAAGTCAATAAAAGAATCGTCAAATTTTCGCCCCACACTTTTGGTAAAATCAACCCCAAAACCACTTAATTTCGCCCTAAACTAACTTTTTGAAATTGTAAGTGTCAAACTCAGGAAAACAGATAGCGATAAAGCAATTCTAAGCTCAGATTTTTATAGACAAATGCTCCAAAATCATTATAAAAACTATATGTTTTAAGCGAAGTAACACTAGTTGTCAATTTTTAAAACATGTCGGCATTCAGAATAAGAATACATTGTATTATTTTAACCCAGATGGTTATTATCAAATTTTAAATAATCTCTTTTTTTCATTTTTGTATTTATTTATTCTTTTTACTAAATTCATTACTGTTTTACAAGGATAAGAAATTTCTAACCCACATCAGTTATAATTCTGATCTAATATGTTCCTTTTTTTAAAATTTCCTATAGAAATACAATTATCATTTACCTCACCTTTTTGTAAGCTTTTGCCTTCTATATTTGTCATTTTAAAATAGTATTTTTCTAAAATTCTTTAAGCACTAACATTAATAATCAATAAGATATTCTAATCAATGAAGCAGCACATACAATTTCCTTCTGTAGAAGGTGTTTACATAGCTATTGTCAAAGAAAATGAAAATTTAGAAAAACCAGTATGGAGAGTATATCTTATCAATACCAATAATTTTGAATTGTCAAGTGTAGCTATTAGATCTAAAGGTTATGGCTTTGCTTCTGAAGGTGTATCCCAAGAAACTACTGTACTTAGGTATTTTATCCAATCTGTAGCTGCTCAGCATTATGAAGCTATTGAACTAATCGACCACTCTGTCTTTCATCTTTACAATGAGTATTGGGTTAGTTATTTTATTGGAGATCAAATATATGACAAAAAGTTTGTTTTTGTTCCAGATAGCATAGTAGAACAAAACCTCACCAAGCTACCTATCTTAGAACAACTTGGAATTCTTCATAATTAAGAGATTACCCATTGAATTGTAAATATTTTTTGATTTAGTTCCAAGCAAAAAATTGATTTGCTAGGAACAAATAGTATAAATCTGTATTTTAGAAATTGTTTTTTTTCTAAATGAAGGTTTCTACATCACTTCCCTTTCGTATTGTTTACTCACTTTTGCAGCATGAGTATCTAGGTTATATATTTGAGGCATACGCCGTTCAAGTAGACCAAAATGGTAACCTCACGCTAAAACACCAGCATATTTCTGCTCAATTGGCTTCAGAATTTTCTACTGGAATTGATAAAGACGACGAACAGCTATTGAAATTGATAGATAGATTGCAGCAAGATGATATCGTTAAGAAATTTTACAATAAAAAAGTTACCGCTAATGAATTTTTTCTTAAAGTGTTTCATAAAGAAAAAGGAGACACATTGCTCCAAGAAGCCATTCATAGACATATAGAAGATATAAAAGCCGAAATATTACCTTTGCTAGAACGAAAGTTAATTTTCGAGATGGGAAACGATGGGGAACCTACCTATAAACAACTCTTCATTTCGACACAAAAAGCAACCGTACTTTTTCACTTTATGCGCAATGAAGACAATACCCATTATTTCCCTACTATCAAATGTGGTGGGGAAAGAATTGATTTTCAATATCAGAATTCAATCATAGTATGTAATGCACCTGCTTGGCTATTGGTGAATCAAACTATTTACCATTTCGAAAAAGAAATAGACGGGAATAAGATAAAACCTTTTTTAAATAAAAAGTTTATTATCATCCCTAGAAAAGTAGAAGAAACATATTTTGAAAAATTTGTAACCCCACTAATTGCAGCTTTCGATGTTCATTCTAAAGGCTTTGCAATAAATAATGAACAATACGAACTACGCCCTATAATTACCTTCTCAGAACTGCCATCTACTAAACCTGCATTAATTAACTTCGGTGATATAGATACAGAAGAACAAACCAAAGAAGACAGCAGTGCTAAAATTGTATTTAGCCTGAGCTTTCAGTATGGCAACTTCGTATTCACAGCAGATACGAAAGCTCCATGTTTTGTAAAGATGGAAAAAACACCACAGAGCTATATTTTCCATAAAGTAAAGAGACAGCAAGCAATAGAACAGGAAATCATCGAAGAAATACAAAAAAGAGGCTTAATTCTCAAGCATGGCAAATCAATAATGGATAAAGCTCAGTCTTTTTTCTGGTTAAATCAGAATAAAGATGATCTGATTACCCAAGGATACCAAATCAGGCAAAATATAAAAGACGATAAAAAATATTTTATAGGCTCATCTACCATACAAGTAGAAGTTCAGGAAAATAATGACTGGTTTGATATCATGGCGATTATTAAATTTGGAAATTATGAAATACCCTTTATTCAACTTAGGCAATTCATACTTCAGAAAAAAAGCGAAATCAAGCTCCCCAATGGAGAAATTGCAATTATTCCTGAAGAATGGTTTGCAAGATATTCAGAGCTATTTGCCTATGCACAAGGAGATGATGAAAAGCAATTTATTTTACAAAAACACCATTTGTCACTAGTTCAAGAACTCCAAAGCTCAGAGCTAGCCAAAGTAAATATTTCAAAAAAATTAGAGCAATTACGAAACTTTGAAGAAATAGAAGACAGCCCGCTTCCAGATAATTTCTTGGCTCAGCTTAGACCATATCAAAAAGCTGGTTATAATTGGATGCAGTTTCTTAACAAATACAACTTTGGCGGATGCTTAGCAGATGACATGGGCTTAGGAAAAACAGTACAAACCTTAGCGATATTGCAATCTCAAAAAGAACAAGGCAATACAAATCCATCTTTACTCATTATGCCAACTTCCCTTGTTTACAACTGGGAAATGGAAGCGAAAAAATTTACTCCACAACTACAGATATACAAACACACAGGTTCAAACAGAGCAAAAACCTCTGAGAACTTTGACAAATACGACCTTATACTTACCTCTTATGGTACAACTAGGGCAGATATTGAATTGTTGAAAAACTTTTTTTTCAATTACATTATTCTAGATGAATCGCAAGCCATCAAAAACCCCGATTCAAACATTGCAAAAGCAGTAAAAGGATTGAAATGCAAAAACAAATTGATTCTTACTGGAACCCCTATAGAGAATAGCACCTTAGATTTATGGTCACAGATGAACTTTGTAAATCCAGGATTGCTGGGAAACGAAAACTTTTTTCGGCAAAATTATCTCAATTCTATAGAAAAAAAACATGATGAAAAGCAAACTAAAAAATTATACAACGTCATCAAACCTTTTATTTTAAGAAGACAAAAATCACAAGTAGCTACAGACTTACCTCCAAAAATTGAAAACATTCATTATAGCGAGATGTCTGAATTACAAAGCGAACATTATGAGAAAGTGAAATCTTCTTTTAGAAATGAAATTCTTACTTCAATTGACGAAAAAGGTATAGGCGGATCTCAAATATTACTTCTTCAGGGGCTAACCAAACTTCGCCAAATTGCCAACCACCCAGTAATGGTAGAAAATGATTACAAGGGAAACTCAGGCAAAATGGACGATGTATTACACATGATAGAAAATGCATTAACAAACGGTCATAAAATTTTGATATTTAGTCAATTTGTAAAACATCTTACACTATTCAAGAAAGCATTTGACAATCAAAACCTCTTATATGCTTACTTAGATGGAGCAACAAAAAACAGACAAGAACAAGTAGAATATTTTCAACAAAATACGGATGTTAAAATATTCTTAATCTCACTAAAAGCTGGAGGTGTAGGACTCAACCTTACAGCTGCAGATTTTGTATTCCTATTAGATCCTTGGTGGAATCCTGCGGTAGAAGCACAAGCTGTAGACAGAGCTTATAGGATAGGACAAAGGAACACTGTATTTACCTATAAATTTATTACCCGTAATACTGTAGAAGAAAAAATACTACAACTACAACTTAATAAACAAAAATTAGCCAACAACCTCATTACTACAGAGGAAAGCTTTGTAAAAAACCTCTCAAAAGAAGATATTTTCTCTATATTTGATTAAAAAAATCGCAAGTATATAATATCAGAAAAACATCAAAACATGCCCATTCAGATAATAGAAAAACCATGTAAAGAAAGTATTTGTGCTGTTTGGCATATTAGCGAGAGTTTGGATTTTTTTCTATCCAATATCAATCTAGAGCAAAACCCTGGCTACCATAACATCAATCATCCAGCAAAGCAATTGCAATGGCTCGCAAGCAGAATGCTTGTAAAAGAACTCGTGGAAAAACATCTACGTCAAAAATATGATGGATTTTACAATGACCAACATGGCAAACCATGGCTTAACAATAATTCAAGCTTCATCTCTATAAGCAACTCAAAAGACATCGCTACAGCCATCATTCATTCCTCTAAATTAGTTGGTATAGACATAGAACTTATCAAGCCAAAAATTTCACTCATAAAAAATAAATTTCTACTTCCAGAAGAACTCCTATTAGTTGATGAAAGTGAATATCTCCTAACAGCGGCTTGGTGTTGCAAAGAAACGCTTTACAAAATACATGGAATTGGAAATATCAGCCTTAAAGATAATATATTAATTCACCCTCCTTTTGAAGGAACAGGAATTTTAGGTACTGTAAAAGCAAGTTTAATAACTACAAATAAGCAATTATTCCATCTAAAATACCTTAAAATCAAAGATTATATGATGGTATATAATTATTATAACTAGGTAAATAAATAGGAATAATTAAAGAAAAAATTTAAAAAATTAAATAATATTATATAGATTGATGTTCAAAACAAATTATTGATTGTCGCAAAAAAGAAATTCAATAAATACTTGGTTTTAAATCTAATCAACATGAAATTATTATACGCATTTGCTTTATTTATATTATTGAGTTATGAATCAATAGCTCAAACAAATCGTCTTATCAATAAGAAAGTAGATAACTTTAGCTATTTAGATTTAAAAACCAATACCAATAAGACGCTCAACGAATTTCAAACTTCTAAAGGTGTCGTGATAATTTTTTTCAGCATTACCTGCCCATTTGCAAAAAAGTATGAATCTAGACTAGCCCAACTGATCAACGAATATTATTCCAATGGTATAACATTTTTAATGCTTGATAGCCCCAACAAGAATGAAGGAGAATCAGCAAAAGAAATCTTAGAATATTCAAACCAAAAAACTTTGAACAAAGCCAATTTCGGAGTCGATATCGAAAGAAAAATAATAAACCAACTAGGCGTTACTAAAGTTCCAGAAGTATTTGTATTGAAAAAAATCAACACCAATTTTGTGCTTTTATACGCTGGAGCAATAGATAATAGCCCAAATAACACCAACGAAGCTTCTGAAAATTATTTAGAATTAGCAATTAAAGCCCTAATCAACAATACCTCTTTGAAAATAGATAGCAAAAAAGCCTCAGGATGCAACATTGAAGATTATTAATTCCATTTTAAAATAGAAATTAATTTTTATCCCTTTCAATGCTTAATATTTAAAGCCATTGCCTAAATTTACATTTTTAAATAATTATTGATAATACCCTAATTAATTCTAACATTATGGGAAGAGCATTCGAATTCAGAAAAGGCAGAAAAATGAAACGGTGGGATGCAATGGCTAAAGCATTCACCAAATTTGGAAGAGAAATAGCAATGTCTGTAAAACAAAGCGGACCAGACCCTAACTCTAACTCTAGATTAAGAGTAGCAATTCAAAATGCAAAGGGAGCTAACATGCCAAAAGACAAAATCGAAAATGCCATTAAACGTGCGTCTTCGAAAGATGAAAAAGACTTTGAAGAGCTAGTATATGAAGGATATGGCCCATACGGGGTAGCAATACTTGCGGAATGTGCAACAGACAACCCTACCAGAACCGTGAGCAACATCAGAATGTATTTCAATAGAGGCAACGGTACATTAGGAAAAACAGGATCACTAGATTTTATTTTTACCCGCAAAGGGATATTCAAATTATCTTCAGAAAATTTAGATATTGAAAATCTAGAACTAGAGCTTATTGACTTTGGACTAGAAGAAATAACCAAAGACGAAGAAGAAAATTTAATTATCATCCAAACTTCTTATACAGATTTTGGAATAATGCAAAAAGCGATTGAAGACAAAAACATCAATATTATTAACGCTGAACTTAAAAGAATTCCTAATACTTCTGTAAAGTTAACCGAAGAGCAAGAAGATGAAATCATGGACTTGCTTGATAAATTTGAAGAAGATGAAGATGTTCAGGCAGTATATAGCAACGTAGAATAAAACATAGTAAATAATACCATGAACGAAAATAGCCTAAAATTTTTAGAACAATATATCAATATCGCCTCACCTACAGGGTTTGAAACCTCAGGTCAAAAAATCTGGCTAGAATACCTCAAACCCTATATTGACAATTATTTTACAGATACCTATGGCACTGTTGTAGGTGTCATCAACGCTGATGCACCTTATAAAGTAGTTATAGAAGCTCATGCAGACGAAATATCTTGGTATGTAAACTATATTACCAAAGAAGGATATATCTATTTAAAAAAGAATGGGGGCTCAGACACTGCTATAGCTCCATCAAAACGTGTGAATATCCATACCTCTAAAGGAATAGTAAAAGGTTTATTTGGTTTTCCTGCAATTCATGTTAGAGAACCAGAGACAGACAAAGTCCCTACACTTAAAACCCTTTTTCTAGACTTAGGCTGTGAAAGCAAAGAAGAGGTAGAAGCCTTAGGAGTTCATGTCGGTTGTGTAGCTACATTTGATGACGAATTTATGATTCTTAATGACAAATGGTATGTAGGCAGAGCTTTAGACAATAGAATTGGCGGTTTTATGATTGCAGAAGTGGCTAGGTTACTAAAAGAAAACAATATAAAACTTCCTTTTGCACTATACATTGTTAATGCTGTTCAAGAAGAAATAGGTTTGAGAGGTGCAGAAATGATAGCACATAGAATCAAACCAGACGTAGCTATAATCACCGACGTTTGTCATGACACTCAATCTCCAGCCTATAACAAAATCCAAAGCGGAGATTTCACGAGTGGCAAAGGAGCCGTCTTGACTTATGGACCAGCAGTACAGAATAATCTTTTACAAATGATTATTGAAGTAGCTCAGAAAAATAATTTATCCTTTCAAAGAGCCACCGCAACTCGGTCTACAGGAACAGATACAGATTCTTTTGCATATTCTAATGCTGGAGTAGCATCTGCATTAATTTCATTACCTCTAAAATACATGCATACCACAGTTGAAATGGTTCATAAAGATGATGTTCAGAATATTATAAAATTAATGTATGAATTCTTACTTCAGCTCCCCCAAAATCATGATTTCAGGTATTTTAAATAGAATAAAATAAAGCTATATTCATGAGAATATAAATAATACAGCAAAAGGGTAAAGATTTAAAGCAAAGATACTATGTCAGTAAAAATAAAACTTAGAGGAGCAGAATATATTGTAAAATTAATCGAGCTACTCGATGCAAGAGATTTATTTGCTTATCCAGGTGGTGCCATTCTACCAATATATGATGCCCTAGCATTTAGTAAATTAAACAATGTATTAGTTCGTCATGAGCAAGGAGCGGCATTTGCTGCAAATGGTTACGCCAGAATCACAGGAAGACCAGGTTTTTGCCTTGCCACTTCTGGCCCAGGAGCTACCAATCTAGTTACTGGAATTGCGGATGCATTTGCAGATTCTGTTCCTATGATTGCCATTACCGGACAAGTTCAATTTCACCTGATAGGAACAGACGCATTTCAAGAAACAGATATTACAGGAATTTGTATTCCAATCACCAAAAAAACCTACCTCATCTCTAAATTAGAAGATGCCGCTTCTATTTTTCAAGAAGCATACAAAATAGCTATCTCTGGTCGCCCAGGTCCAGTGTTAATAGATATTCCAAGAAGTGTTCAAGGGAACTATGTTGATTTAGATGAAGACTGGGAGATGAAATTCAAAAAACCAGAAGCTAGCCCTACCTATCATATCAAAGAAAGTGAAATACAAAATGCACTATTACTATTAAAAGAATCTAAAAAACCGCTAATCATTGCTGGTCATGGAATATTATTATCCAAAGCTTGGGATGAACTGAGAGATTTCTCGCATCGAGAAAACATCCCAGTAATATCTACCATTCTGGGGCTTGGAGCTATGGAGCATAATGATGAATTGTATTTTCAATGGCTTGGAATGCATGGAATGAAATATGCAAACCTTGCAGTTCAAGAATCAGATTTGATCATAGCACTAGGAATCAGATTCGATGATCGTATTACGGGAACGTTAAATACTTTTGCACCAAATGCAAAAATCATTCATTGCGATATAGACAAAAGTGAAGCAGGGAAAAATGTCAAAACATCAGTATTTCTTCATGGAGATTTAAAGAAAGCCATCACACAAATTCCGGATTCTAGAACAAAAGAAAATATTCCAAACCGTCAGCAATGGTTTGAATACCTTTGTAAGATGAGAGCAGAGTTTCCTCTGGGAGCTCCAGATGAAAGCAAATTTAGCCAAATAACGGCAATTAAGGCTCTAGCTGACTTATTAGCACCTGATGCCATAGTTACTACAGATGTGGGTCAGCACCAAATGTGGGCCGCACAATATATTTTAAAAATAAAACCAAATCATTTTCTAACTTCTGGAGGTTTAGGTTCGATGGGCTTTGGACTACCTGCTGCTATGGGAGCTCAAGCAGGTGCTTTGCAAAATGATGTATGGTGTATCACTGGAGATGGATCTTTTCAAATGAATTTTCAAGAATTGATTACTTGCGTTCAAGAAAAATGGCCTGTAAAAGTACTCATCTTAGACAATGCCTATCTTGGAATGGTTCGCCAGTGGCAAGAACAATTTTACAAAGGCAATTATAGCGGTGTAGAATTACTTAATCCAGATTTTGTGATGTTGGCACAGGCTTTTGGTATGGAAGCAATGAGAGTAGATAATATTACAGAACTGAAGGAAGCTATTCATAGAGCCCATCAAACTCCCAAACCTTTTTTAATTCATGCAAGAGTAGAAAAAGAAGAGAGTGTTCTACCCATGGTAGCCCCAGGTACTAGCTTATCAGATACTATTTACTACCCATCAAAAACATCAATAAAAGAAAAATCAACAGTCTAATAATATAAATAGATTTGTAATTAATCATTTATTAGAATTGATATAAAATTAATTTACTCAAAACATTAAAATGACCTATTGCCTAGGAATAAAATTAAAATCAGGATTAGTAGCTATAGCAGATACTAGAATTACCTCTGGTACAGACACAACTACTGCTAAAAAACTCTATGTTCACCAAAAAGAAAACCATTCAATTTTCTTGATGACAAGTGGCTTAAGATCCGTTAGAGATAAAGCATTTACTTATTTCAAAGAAGTAATGGAAGAAGATAAAGGAGAATTAAACAAAATGTATAAAGCAGTAAATGCATTTGGAGAACAATTGAGACGAGTGTCTGACGAAGATAGAGTTTCCTTAGAACGTGTTGGTTTGCATTTCAATCTACATACCATTGTAGGAGGGCAATTGAAAGACGATGATGAACCAAAAATGTTTTTGTTGTATCCAGAAGGCAATTGGGTAGAAATTACCTCAACCTACCCTTTCGTAATTATTGGTAATTCAGGCTATGGGAAACCAATCTTGAATCGCACCTTAAAATACGAAACAAGTATGCAGGCTGCACTTAAAGCTGGATTCTTATCCTTTGATTCTACAAGAGTAAGTGCCAATGATGTAGATTTCCCAATAGATGTAGTACTATATGAAAATAATTCATTTCACATGACCGAACACCGGTTCGAGAAAAAAGACCTACAGCAAATTTCAGAACAATGGGATCATGAGTTAAAAGCTGCACTTCAGAATATCCCAGATAAATGGGTTGATGTGATTCTAAACAAACTACATCAATAATAGATGTAAGCATTTATTTATTAACTATTTTGATGAATTTTACAGAAGTCTTAGAAAATCATATTATTTTTAAAAAAATTGCTGAAACAGCAGAAGAACTAAATACCGAAACCTATGTAATAGGTGGATTTGTAAGAGACCTTTTATTAAAAAGAAATTCTAAGGATATAGATTTTGTGTGTAAAGGTAGCGGAATAGCTCTAGCAGAAGCATGTGCTCACAAAATAAGCCCAAACCTCAAAGTAAATACTTTTAAAAACTTCGGAACAGCTATGTTCCGCTACGAAGATTGGGACATAGAATTTGTAGGGGCTAGAAAAGAATCTTATAGACAAGATTCTAGAAAACCAATCATAGAAGACGGTACACTAGAAGACGACCAATTAAGAAGAGACTTCACCATTAATGCATTAGCCATTAGTATCAACAAAAACAACTATGGAGCATTAATAGACCCATTCGAAGGAATAAAAGATTTAAAAAGAAAATTAATTAGAACACCATTAGATGCTAATATAACCTTTTCAGACGACCCTTTGAGAATGATGCGAGCGATACGTTTTGCCTCTCAACTAAACTTCGACATAGAACCAGATACTTTTGAAGCTATCACAATCAATAAAAACAGAATACAAATCGTATCTCCAGAACGAATTACCGACGAATTAAACAAAATAATACTTTCTCCAAAGCCATCTTATGGCTTCAAGTTACTTTTTCAATCAGGTATCTTACAATTAATCTTTCCCGAATTAGTAGCTTTGCACGGAGTAGAGGCCATTGATAACAAATCGCACAAAGACAATTTTTATCATACCTTACAAGTGCTAGACAATGTCTCAGAACAATCTACAGACCTCTGGTTAAGATGGGCAGCACTTCTTCATGATATTGCCAAACCTATGACCAAAAGATTTGACCCAAAAGTTGGTTTTACATTTCATGGTCATGAAGATAAAGGAGCTAGAATGGTAGCAGGAATATTCAGAAGAATGAAACTACCCTTAAATGAAAAGATGAAGTCTGTAGAAAACTTAGTAAAACTTCATCTAAGACCCATTCCCCTTGTTAAGAAAGAAATCACAGATTCCGCCATTAGGAGATTAATCGTAGATGCAGGAGCTGATTATGAAAATCTAATGCTACTGTGTAAAGCCGATGTTACTTCAAAAAACAATGATAAAGTAAAACGCTACTTAGAAAATTTTAAAGAAGTAGAAAGAAAAGTAGAAATAGTGCTTTCTCAAGACGACTTAAGAAATTTCCAACCTGTCTTAACTGGTGAGCATATCATGCAAATCTTTGACTTACCCCCTTCTAAAATAATAGGAGAAATAAAAACAGCACTGAGAGAAGAACTTTTAGAAGGAAATATTCCCAATGAATACAATTCCTGCTTGGAATTTGTAAAGCATTTTACTTACAATCAATTCCATTTATCTCCAAAACAATAAATATCAAAACTTTACAAAAAGAAACGAATTCTACTAAAAAATATTTAGATGGAATTTTAACATTATTTGGTAATTGCAAAAAAAATTATCACCTTTGCAGTCCTATTATTTAAAATAAAAGCACTATGGCACGAGTTTGTCAACTAACTGGTAAAAGAACACAAGTAGGAAACAACGTTTCTCACTCTAACAATAAGAGTTTGAGAAAATTCTATCCTAACCTACAAACAAAGAGATTTTTTATTCCTGAAGAAAATAAATGGATAACGCTTAAAGTCTCTACTAAAGCAATTAAAACAATCAATAAAAACGGCATTACTGCAGTTTTGAAAAAAGCTTTGGCTGAAGGCAGAGAAATTAAAGCCGTTATTTCATAATTATAACATTCATTACTATGGCAAAGAAAGGCAATAGAATACAAGTAATACTAGAGTGCACAGAGCACAAAAATAGTGGTGTAGCAGGTACTAGCAGATATATCACAAAAAAGAATAGAAAAAACAATCCAGAAAGAATAGAGTTGAAGAAATACAATCCTATTTTGAAAAAAGTAACTGTACATAAAGAAATTAAATAATAAAAAACCATGGCAAAGAAAGTAGTTGCTACCCTGAAAAAAACAGAACCAGGTAAAGGTTACGCTAAAATAGTAAAAGCTGTAAAATCCGAAAAAACTGGAGCATACACGTTTAAAGAAGAAATCGTACCCTTAGATATGGTACAAGAAAGTCTTAAAAAATAAGCATTTCAAAAGATAAATATTAAAAATCAAAAAAAGTCCCTAGTTCGGGACTTTTTTTGTTAATTTTGGTGAAGCTTATTGAAATATAAGAATAAACTTCTAATACAGAAGTCTAAAATTTTTTTTGCTACATTAATAAAACTCACGATTATGTCCATTTTTAATTTCTTCTCTAAAGACAAAAAAACAAGCCTTGACAAAGGATTAGAGAAGACCAAAGAAAATTTCTTTAGCAAAATTGCAAAATCGATTATTGGAAAATCTAAAGTAGACGAAGATGTTCTAGACAATCTAGAAGAGATACTTATTACTTCAGATGTAGGGGTAGAGACCACACTTAAAATAATAAAAAGAATCGAAGAAAGAGTTGAGAAAGAATCTTATCTAAACACTTCTGAGTTAGACAGAATATTAAAAGAAGAAATCACCAATCTACTTTCTGAGCAAGGTCAAACCAACTACGATGACTTCAGTATTCCAGAAA
The DNA here is from genome assembly GCA_004294225.1 of Cytophagales bacterium. Classification (GTDB taxonomy): domain Bacteria; phylum Bacteroidota; class Bacteroidia; order Cytophagales; family Cytophagaceae; genus REBA01. The sequence goes on from REBA01000022.1 coordinate 38,535, forward strand.
CAAGCAAAGGAATTCCCTATGTAATCATGGTAGTAGGTGTTAATGGCGTTGGGAAAACCACAACTATAGGAAAACTGGCATCACAATTTCACAAAAAAGGCTATAAGATTGTATTAGGTGCCGGAGATACCTTTAGAGCTGCAGCAGTGGACCAATTAAAATTATGGGGAGACAGAGTGGGAGTTCCTGTAATTGCTCATGGTATGAACACGGACCCAGCTTCTGTGGCATTTGATGCAGTGAAACAAGCTGTAGAACTTAATGCAGACATAGTAATCATTGACACAGCAGGTAGACTTCATACCAAAGTAAACCTAATGAATGAACTATCAAAAATCAAAAGAGTGATTCAAAAATTCATCCCAGAAGCACCGCATGAAGTATTATTAGTACTTGATGGTAGCACGGGGCAGAACGCCGTAATTCAAGCCAGAGAATTTACCAAAGCTACAGACGTAACTGCATTGGCAATAACTAAATTAGACGGGACAGCTAAAGGTGGTGTAGTAATAGGCATCTCAGACGAATTCAAAATCCCTGTAAAATATATAGGAGTAGGCGAAAAAATAGAAGATTTACAAATCTTTAATAAAAATGAATTTGTTGATTCGTTATTTAAAAAGAACTAACATAAAATGGATATCATTGATATTGCTTTTATCTCTAGACAATTGTTCTTTTCATAAGTTACCTATAAAAGCCGACCAATATCTACAAGGTATAAAAGGAAAGATTTTAGTAAAATCTGGAAATTTTAACCCTGACGGCTCTATCAATGAAAATGGAGCAATCTACTCAGAACCACTTACACTAAAAGTCTTCGAGCTTACCGCTCTTTCAGAGGTTACGATGAATGAGAAACACATCAAAGCTATTTATTCAGAAGAGATAGCCTCATTTTCTGCCGATAACAAAGGTGATTTTTTTTGTTATCTACCCGTAGGCACCTACTCTATTTTTGTGGAAGACCTACAGAAGGGGTTGTTTGCTGAACTTTCAGATTATAAAAATGAATACTATTTTAATCCCATAAATGTAGATTCAAACAAGGTAACAATGCTTAATTTATATTTGTACAAATAACATCTATCCATTACAATATATGAATACAGCAGATCCAATAGCAATATCAAAAATCGCCACTTTTAATGGGCATAAAGATTGTATTTATGCCATCGAAAATGGCATCAACAACGATTTCTATTCTGCTGGTAGCGATGGAATGGTAGTAGCTTGGAATTTAGAAAGACCAGATAATGGGGAACTGGTTGCCAATGTAGCCAATTCAGTTTATGCTTTGCATTTTTTAGCCAAAAACAATCAGCTTCTCGTTGGACAAAACCATGAAGGAATCTATCAAATAGATTTAGCAAGCAAAAGCATTTTAAAATCTTCAAAAATTACCAATTCTCAAATATTTGACATTAAAACAACTGGGGAATTTATTCTTATAGCCACTGGTGATGGACAACTTATCGTGCTTTCTATCCACGACTTGACAGTGATTACTAAAATTCAAGTAGCCGAAAAAAGTGTTCGTGTTATAGCCATTAACCCCATCTCTCCATCTTTTGCAATTGGCCTAAGTGATTTTTCTATAAGAATATTTTCAAGTATCGATTTTAGAGAAATACATCAATTGCAAGACCACAAAAACTCCGTGTTTTCTTTAGCCTATTCGCCTGATGGCTCATTCCTATTGAGTGGAAGTAGAGATGCTGCCATCAAAATATGGCAATCAGCTACACAATACCAACTAAAACATTCCATTCCTGCTCACCTTTTTGCTGTAAACGATATCGCATACAACGCAAAGGGGAACCTATTTGCCACAGCAAGTATGGATAAAACAATAAAAATATGGAATAGTGAAAACTTTAGGCTTCTAAAAGTAATAGACAAAGCAAGATATCAAAGTCATTTTACTTCTGTAAACAAGCTATTGTGGCTAAATGACTCACAACTCCTATCTGCTAGCGACGACAAAAAAATATTTCTATGGAATATAGAAATTAATGAATAAAGAAATATTTCATAAAACAACTTGACTCTAAGCTTCATCATATCTGCATTATTCTGTAACTTGCTTTTCTTATGAAAAAGAAAGTATTATTTATAGATAGGGATGGAACTATAATAATAGAACCATTTGAAGACAAGCAAGTTGATTCCTACGAAAAATTAGAATTCTTACCTAATGTTATTAGTGCTTTAGCAAGAATTGCAAAAACTGATGAGTACATTCTGGTAATGGTTACCAACCAAGATGGATTAGGTACCAACTCATTTCCAGAAGAAAACTTTTGGCCAGCCCAGAGAATGATGGTTCAAGTGCTCCAATCAGAAGGTGTTTTGTTTAGAGGGATACATATTGATAAATCATTTGAACATGAAAAACTAACTACACGGAAACCAGGTACAGCAATGCTTACCAGATATTTTGATGGCACTTATGATTTAGAAAATTCCTTCGTCATTGGAGATAGATATACAGATATAGAATTAGCCCAAAACCTAGGTGCAAAAAGCATATTTATTTCTTCAGAATCTGACGAAAGGGCTGCTCTCTGCACTACAGATTGGAACGAGATAGCAGATTTTCTGTCTCAACCTTCGAGGAAATCTACAGTGCACCGAAAAACAAATGAAACCGACATATCTATTGACCTTAACCTGGACGGTAAAGGCATCTGTGATATACATACAGGAATCGGATTTTTTGACCATATGTTAGAGCAGCTAGGTAAACACTCTGGAAGCAATCTAAAAATAAAAGTTAATGGTGATCTACATATAGATGAACACCACACCATAGAAGACACTGCAATTGCTCTTGGAGAGGCTTTTCTTATTGCTCTCGGAAATAAAAAAGGAATAGAAAGATATGGTTTCCTTCTTCCAATGGATGATGTGCTAGCCCAAGTAGCTATAGACTTCTCTGGTAGAAGCTGGTTAGTCTGGGAAGCTAAGTTTAACAGAGAGAAAATTGGAGATATGCCTACCGAAATGTTTTACCATTTCTTTAAATCATTTTCAGATGCTTCAAAATGCAACCTAAACATTAAAGCTGAAGGAGAAAACGAACATCATAAAATTGAAGCCATATTTAAAGCAGTTGCAAAATCAATAAAAATGGCAGTAAGAAAAGACAATAACAACAACCAAATACCAAGTACAAAAGGAATATTATAATCACAAAACCAATTATTGTGCAAGTAGCAATCATAAAATATAACGCTGGAAACACTCAGTCTGTAATATATGCACTAGAAAGATTGGGGATAAAACCTCTATTGTCTGACGAACCTGAAGTATTATCTGCAGCTGATAAGATAATTTTTCCTGGAGTAGGCGAAGCCAGCACTGCAATGAAATTTCTAAAAGAAAGAAATCTAGACAAGATTATTCCAACATTAAAACAACCAGTATTAGGGGTTTGTCTAGGCTTGCAACTCATGTGTACACATACAGAAGAAAATAATACTGTAGGCTTAGATATATTTCCAACTCAAGTAAAAAGATTTCCTGCAAAAGATAAAATACCTCACATGGGCTGGAATAATCTGACAGATATAAAAGGTCAATTAATGAATGGAATTACTGAGCAAGACTATGTTTATTTTGTTCACAGCTATTATGCTGAATTAAGTATGCACACCTTAGCTTCCTGCAATTACATCCTACCATTTGCAGCCGTAATTCAAAAAGACAATTTCTATGCTACACAATTCCATCCAGAGAAAAGTGGAAGCGTAGGTTCTAATATTTTACAAAATTTCCTTAATTTATGATACAGATAATTCCTGCTATAGATCTTATTGATGGCAAGTGTGTGCGATTAACACAAGGAGATTTCAATCAAAAAACAGAATATGATTCTAGCCCTGTTGAAATTGCAAAGATTATTGAAGACGCTGGAATAAAGAAGTTACACGTGGTAGATTTAGATGGTGCAAAGCATAAAAAAATTATTAATCACAAAACATTAGAAGCTATTGTAAAAGCTACTAAGCTAGATGTTGATTTTGGTGGTGGGCTTCAATCAGATCAAGACGTTCAGATAGCCTTCGATTGTGGTGCAAAGCAAATCACAGGTGGAAGTATTGCTGTAAAAAATCGACCATTATTCGAACAATGGATACTTCGTTTCGGTCCAGAAAAAATTATTCTTGGAGCTGATGTAAGAAACGAACAAATCGCTGTAAGCGGTTGGCAAGAAGTAAGCAATATCTCAGTCTTCGACTTTATCGATTCCTATATTCAACTGGGATTGAAGTATATTTTCTGTACAGATGTTGCTAAGGATGGCTTATTACAAGGCCCTTCTTTTAAACTTTATGAGAAAATCAAAAATCAATTCCCAGACATTCTACTAATCGCTAGCGGAGGAGTTACTACTACTTCAGACGTAGAGCAACTTAATCAAATGGGGGTGTATGGTGCAATTATCGGAAAAGCTTATTACGAAGGCAAAATTCAATTATTAGATTTACAAAAATATATTTCATAACACGATGCTGACCAAAAGAATAATCCCCTGCCTTGACGTCAAAGACGGAAAAACCGTAAAAGGCATCAATTTTGAGAACCTTAGAGACGCTGGAGACCCTGTAGAACTTGGAGCCTTTTATGCTCAACAAGGTGCTGACGAACTTGTGTTTTTAGATATTACTGCTACCCTAGAAAAGAGAAAAACCTTAGTAGAATTAGTAAAAAGAGTAGCTCAGAATGTAAATATTCCTTTTACTGTCGGTGGAGGGATAGCCTCTATAGCTGATGTATCTGCTTTACTCAATGCAGGTGCTGATAAAGTTTCTATCAATTCATCTGCAGTGCAGAACCCAAATCTTGTAAATGAATTAGCGTTAGAATTTGGTAGCCAATGTGTGGTAGTAGCTATTGACAGTAAACTCTATCATGATCAACATAAGGTTCATACACATGGCGGAAAAAAGCCAACAGATATCGCTACTTTTGCTTGGGCAAAAGAAGTGGCAGACAGAGGTGCAGGCGAAATATTGCTTACCTCTATGGATCATGATGGCGTAAAAAATGGTTTTGCGATTGAAATTACCAAAAAGCTATCCGAAATTCTAAGTATTCCTATAATAGCCTCAGGTGGCGGCGGAACAATGGAACATTTTGTGGAAATATTCCAAAAGGGGAAAGCAGATGCCGCATTGGCTGCTTCTGTATTTCATTTTAAAGAAATAGGTGTTCAAGAATTGAAAAGATTCCTTTCCGACAAACAGATTAACATGAGACTTTCTTAAATACTCAAAATCTTACGACAAAATATATCTCCTATGGAAAACATAAATTTTGATAAAGGCAACGGAATGGTTGTAGCTATAGTTCAAGATTTCAGAACAAGAGTAGTATTAATGACTGGTTTCATGAACAAAGAAGCTTATGAAAAAACTATTCTGGAAAAGAAAGTAACATTCTTTAGCAGAACAAAAAATAGGCTATGGACCAAAGGAGAAACCTCTGGTAATTTTCTAAATGTTCAAGAAATAAAAATTGATTGTGATGGTGATGCATTATTAATCAAAGCAATTCCAGAGGGAGAAACCTGCCATACAGGTGCTGACACCTGCTGGTTTGAAAAGAATGAAGGTAGAGAAAATTTTATTAATTATCTCAAACACACTATACGTGCAAGAAAAGAAAATCCTTCCGAAGAATCCTACACTTCATCTTTATTCAAAAAAGGCATCAATAAAATCGCTCAAAAAGTTGGTGAAGAAGCTGTAGAATTAGTGATAGAAGCAAAAGACAACAACAAAGAACTTTTCCTTGGAGAAGCTGCTGATTTACTATTTCATTATATGGTTTTATTAGAACAAAAAGGCTACGATTTTGATGAAGTAATAGAGGTTTTAGAAAAAAGACATCACAAATAATTTCTTAATTAGTCGTCATTTTATAGTGTTTTTTTAATTAAAAAGGCTAAATTAGCTATAGTTCAATTATTTTTTTCAAATTATATAAAAACACTTAATCACACACATGGGGAGTTCACAAGAAACATTTAGCAAAAAAGAAAAAGAAAAAAAACGATTAAAGAAAAAACAAGACAAAGAACAAAAAAAAGAAGAGCGTAAAGCAAATTCTGACAAAGGGAAAAGCCTAGATGAAATGTTGGCTTATGTAGATGCTGATGGAAATATCACCTCTACCCCTCCCAATCCCACACAAAGAAAAAACAACATAAAAGTTGAAGATATCCAAATTGGAGTATCAAGACAAGCACCTATAGACCCCAAAGACCTTATCCGCAAAGGGAAAGTTACTTTTTTCAACGAATCTAAAGGTTATGGATTTATCAAAGACCTAGAATCTCAAGAAAGTTTATTCGTGCATATTAATAGCATGGCATCAAACATAAAAGAAAACGACAAAGTTACTTTTGAGACCGAGATGGGTCCCAAAGGCATGAATGCCATAAAGGTAAAGCTTGCCTAAGCTGAAAATATCCTTTAAAATAAGGTGGCGTTTTCAAATCATGCTATTTAAAAAATAACTATATTTTATTAGCATCAACGCTCCTAAAACTCCATCTAAAATATTAATTTAAAATTTAATTGAGCTGAACTTTCAAAACTCAGAAGCTACTATAGGTAACTCTATATTTCAAAAAACTTGCTTAAGCAAAAAAAATTATTTCTGAATTATAAAAAATCATTAGATTTATTTTACGCAAAAATTTAATCCTACCAAAAATGAGTACCTCAGACATTACTGTAAAGAAAAAAAGATTTTTCTTACCCGAAGACTTTAAAGTTACAGATTGGACAGCCCTAGAACCTTATTTTGAGTTACTAAAAACAAGAGCAATCAATAATGCCAAAGATTTATATCAATGGTTCAAAGACAGGAGCGAACTAGAATCTGTATTAGAAGAAGATATGGGCTGGAGGTATATCAAAATGACTTGCGATACTACCAATAAAAGTTTAACAGATAGCTTCAATTACTTTGTTTCTGAAATACAACCCAAAATAGCACCATACAGCAATGAATTAAATAAGAAAGCTTTAGATTCCCCATACCTGCATCAACTAAACAGCACAGGATTTGATATCATTATAAAACTTCTAGAAAAAGATTTTAAGATTTACAGAGAACAAAACATTCCCATATTTACAGAAATCGAACAAGAGGCACACCAATTTGGAGCTATTTCAGGAGCAATGACGGTAGAAATAGATGGCAAAGAACTTACCTTGCCACAAGCCTCTGATATATTACAAAGTTCCGATAGAACAAAAAGAGAAACCACTTATTTTAGAATCAATGAACGACGTTTTTTAGACAAAGATAAACTAAATGAATTATATAGCAAACTGATTAAACTTCGCCATCAGGCAGCTATCAATGCAGGGTTTGAAAATTATAGAGATTATATGTTTCAAGCAATGGGCAGATTTGACTATAATGTTCAAGATTGCTTCGATTTTCATCAATCTATAGCCAAAGAGGTGATTCCTGTAATCAATGATTTAGCTTTAGAAAGAAAGAAAAGTTTAAACCTAGACCATCTTCGTCCTTGGGATTTGGCAGTAAATTATCATGGTACAGAGGCTTTAAAACCTTTTCAGAATGGAGAAGAGTTATTAGAAAAAACGATACAATGTTTTCATCTTATCAATCCATACTTAGGAGCTTGCCTTACGACAATGAAAAACCTAGGTCATCTTGACTTAGTATCAAGAAAAGGTAAAGCACCCGGAGGATATAACTACCCATTAGACGAGACTGGTGTGCCCTTTATTTTTATGAATGCTACTACCTCGTTAAGAGACCTCGTTACAATGGTTCATGAAGGAGGGCATGCACTTCACTCTTTTGTTACCAAAGATTTAGAGATCAACACTTTTAAACACCCTACTTCAGAAGTTGCAGAATTAGCATCTATGTCAATGGAACTCATTAGTATGGAGTATTGGAATATATTTTTCCCCAATAAAGCTGACTTAAAAAGAGCAAAAAGAGAGCATCTGGAAAGCATACTCCATACTTTACCTTGGGTGGCTACGATAGATAAATTCCAGCACTGGGTATATGAGCACCCTCAACACACCCTCGAAGAAAGAGCTTCACAATGGGAAAAAATATTTATCACTTATAGCAACACATCTACCAATTGGCAAGGCATTGAAAAATTCAGGCAAATAATGTGGCAAAAACAACTTCACTTATTTGAAGTTCCATTTTATTACATAGAATATGCAATAGCCCAATTAGGAGCCATAGCAGTATGGAAAAACTATAAAAAAGATTCGAAAAAAGGCTTTGCAGATTATTTAGCAGCCCTTCAACTTGGCTATAGTAAGCCTATAAAAGAAATATACAAAACAGCTGGAATCAAATTTGATTTTTCTCAAGCATATATCCACGAGCTTATAGATTTTATAAAAAATGAGTTAATGAAAATAGAAAAGGAATAAAAATAATCAAACTCCTCTATACATCAGGCAAGCAATCTTCAATTTATACCAGCCTAAGGAAGGACAAGCGGTTTTTTAAATACCCAAAATCTAGTACCCAAATAATTAGATACAAAAGTAAAGCCTATAGTAATGATGTTTGCTAAAGAAGGATATATACCTACATATTCTACAAGAATATCTATCATTAGAATATTTACCCCCAATGAAAATAGATAAACACAGTAATACTTCAAGAAACGCTTCCTTGGATTAGCATCATCGCTACTTTTAAAAGTCCATCGGGAATTCAAAAAATATCCTAACAAAACCCCACTAAAAAACCCAATTCCAGAAGCTAATCTATAGTCGATGAAGAAAAACTTATGTAAAGCATAAAAAACTGCAAAGTTCAAAGTTGTAGCTATTGCCGAAACTAAGAAGAAGCGGACAAACTTTCTTTTTAATAATAAGTTAAACTTAGTTTCTAATAGAAATAACATTGAATCAATAATCAAGAATAGAATATATAGAAGTTCTGAAAGAGAAATCTTATAAGTATTAATAGAAAAACAAATGTTCCATTAATCAATAAA
>REBA01000023.1 GCA_004294225.1 Cytophagales bacterium
AGAAGCCTCATTACCTTGTTCATAAGATTGATATAATTGAACTGCGGAAGTAGTATCTACAAATATCCCTGCTGCGTTCAATGTTTTTATTTGTTCCCAATTTCTAATAGCATATTTTACGCTGTCTCTAGAATTCAGAATATATGCTTGCCCTCCTGCCCACATACCACCTCTCATAAGTGAGCCATTGGCTGTGATATTTATGCCTTTCGGAAAACTTGGGTTATGCCTATAAATATCTTGATAATTATCATGAAGCATAGAAAAATAATTAGCATCAGATGTGCTTATTTTTTTCAACTGTTCTACTGTTCCTAACATTGGCTCAGGTGGCCATATATCAGGGTGCGATGCATCATAGCCTCCTTTTATCCAGCCTCTTATATTTACTAATCCTTTTTTAAATCCCCATTCCTTTTTCAGTGTGTCTAGAGATTGGGCAACTTCCTCATGAGTAAAACTAATATTGGGCGGAGGATTTTCTCCTTCCAATTTTGCTTTTTCTAATTGTTCATGTTTTAATAATTTATTCTCTTGAGTTGAGAATTTCTGTTTAGGGATGGCTTGATAATAGGTAACTTGTCTCCCACCAATCAACTTTTTAAGTTCTGGTGTTTCTTTTATTTTTTCGTCTAGTGTTTTGTTCATCCCTTTGGAGATAGCATAAGACCTGAATTTTTGAGCTATTCCTACATAACCACCATTGGTGAATGAATACTTAATAGTCTTACTTGCTCTATACTTTCCTAAAGATTTCTGCCAAACAGGTGATACATTCATGCCTAGTTGAATAATACCAGAATCTTCAAATCCATCTTCTACTATAGCAAGATAACCTTTGTTTTCTTTGTTTAAGCCTGCTACAAATCTCATATTGAGGTGTGCTACCCATGCTAGATATTTTCTGTCGTTTGATTTCTTTATAAGTTTGCCCGCACCTATTGGCAGCACTAGGGTCTCATTTTCTATTGGTGTCGGAAAGGTAAGGTTGGGAATTTTATTATCTATATCAGTGATAGAGAAAACAAGATGCTCATTTTCTAAACTTGCCTTACACTTGAATTTCCCTACAGATTGCATTTCAGCATTTAGCATAGAGAATACAACAATGCCATCATTTAATTCTCCTCTAAACCTTGATGGAAATTGCTCGCAAATAGATCTATCTTGACGAATCCATACATGATTTTTCTCGATTTCATCTTCTTCTTGAATAGCCACAGACGACATTCTCCAAGTGCTTTGATTTTTTTTGTCATATATCGTAGCAGAAGCATCAGTCATCCAAGAGAATATGATATATTCATTTTCTAATTTTTGAAGCAATTGCGGAACGTAACCTTCTTCATTGGAGAAAAAAACTTGATTAAATCCTTGTGGTTCATTCTCGCTCATGGCTTCTTGGGCTTTAAGAGCTACCATTCCACCTAAGCCAATAGCTGAGATTTGTTTTAGAAAAGGTCTTCTTTTTAACATATTATTTAACTATTTAAAATATCAAATTTGGATTTAAAGAAAGGTAAATCTATTTATTTTATTCTTTTTTCTTTATATAATACTAACATAATTACTAAAATATTTTCAAAACAACCTCCCATTGACTGGCAAGGTTATTGTAAAATTATAATGAAATAGATTGCAAAGGTTTATTTGCATTGCGTTAAAATTGTATATTTGAAACCAAATTTATCATAACATCTTAACTCATTTATATCAAAATATCCATTTAAATATGAAACTCAAATACCAATTCTTATCAGTTTTGTCTATCATATTTTCCATTCAATTAATGTCATACGCTAAATTAGCAGGTGACAAAGATGGTTATAATATTAAAATAAAAGTAAAAGGACTAGCTCCCAAAGACACTTGTTTCCTAGCCTATTATTATGGAGATAACAAATACCTTAAAGATACTGCTATAGTTGACAATAACAGCTCTTTTGTATTTAAAGGCAAAGAAGCACTTCCTGGAGGCTTGTATCTTGTTGTTTACCCAGGAAAAAGATATTTTGAAATGGTATGTAAGGAACAAAATTTCTCGCTTGAAACCGATACGACCGACCCCTACAAATTCATGAAAGTAAAAAACTCAATAGAAAATCAATTATTTTATGACCACCTCAACTTTCTTCCTAGTAGGAGAATAAAAATTGATTCATTGAGCAAAGTATATGAAGCATTAAAGGATAATAAAGAAGAAAGAGAAGCTATAAGACAAAAAATTGTTGCAACTGACAAAGAAGTAAAAGATTTCAAATCAGATATTATTAAAAAGCACCCTAACACTTTTGTAGCAATGCTTTTCAAAGCTACAGAAGACCCTACAATACCTGAAAATCCTAATCCAAAAGACTCCACTTATGGATATAGGTATTACAAACAACATTATTTTGATAATTTTGATTTCAAAAATGATGATATACTCCGCACTCCTATCTTTCATGAAAGACTAAAATCTTTTTTTGAAAACATGGTATACCGTCACCCCGACTCTATAAACAAAGGTGCTGACTTTGTCGTCACTAAAGCCAAAGCTAATAAAAAACTATTCCAATATTGTGTCTATTGGATAACTAACAATTATGAAACTGCCAATTGGATGGGTTCTGATGCAATATTCGTTCATATGGTAAAAAAATATTATACCAAAGACCAAGCTTTCTGGCTAGATTCTACAAGGCTAAACAAAATACAAGATAGAGCTAGAATACTTGAACCATTGCTCATTGGTAAAAAGGCTCCTAATATGTACCTGCAAGACACAAGTGCCGCCTTGAATTCAGGAAATTCTAATGGCAAAAAATTCTATCAATTGTATGAAGTAAAAGCTAAATATACTGTAGTTATATTTTTTGATCCAGATTGTGGACACTGCCAAAAAGAAGTTCCTAAACTATACAAAGACTTTTATCTCAATTACAGAAATAAAGGAGCTCAGGTTTATGCCATCAACGCTACACACAGTAAACTCGACTCATGGAAGAAGTTTATTAAAGAGCATAAGTTAGACTGGATAAATGTTCATGATTCTGGCCCTTACTACGACTTTGCCAAAACCTATGACATTACCAGCTACCCAGTAATCTATCTTTTGGATGAGAAAAAAATCATCAAAGCCAAAAGAGTTGGTGTGGAACAGTTAGGAGAAATTATTGATAGTTTAGAAAAAGAACAATCTACTTCTACAAAATAAATATTAATAGAAAAAGAACACCTATAAAAATGGGTGTTCTTTTTCTGCTCTTATTGATTTCAAATATCTGCAAGCCCATTTCTGATCAATGACAAAAAAGAAAATCATATTTACAGTTACTAATGATTTGGTTTATGACCAGCGTATGCAGAGAATTTGCGGAACATTAGCTGAAAAATATGATGTAACATTGATAGGGCGAGTTCTAAAAAACAATCAACTCACAAACCAGTTATACAATCAAAAAAGATTTGATTGCTATTTCAGCAAAGGCAAACTTTTTTACGCTGAAATCAATCTAAGAATATTCTTTTTTCTGCTCTTCTCTAAAGTAGATATTATTGGTGCTATAGATTTAGATACTATCGTTCCTGCATTTTTGGTATCCAAACTTCGGAACAAAACTCTAGTGTACGATGCACATGAATATTATACTCAAGTCATAGAACTGATTGATAGGCCTCTTGAGCAAAGCATATGGCTTAAAATCGAAGAATTTATTCTGCCGAAGGTCAAACATGCCTATACCGTAAGCGAAAGCCTTCAAAAGCTTTATACAGATAAATATAACATACCATTTGAACTAATTAGAAATATAGCCCCTTTAAAACCTAAGATAGAAAAAACAAGCCAAGAGAAATACCTAATTTATATAGGTGCTGTAAATGCTGGCAGGGGTATATCGGAACTTTTATATGCCATGAAAGAAATAAGTCTTCCCCTTCATATCTGCGGAGAAGGCGACCTTCTTGATGAAATGAAGCAATTATCAATTCAATTAAATGTTCAAAACAAAGTGGTTTTTCATGGAAATGTGCTTCCAGAGCCACTTAGAAAACTTACCGCAAATGCATTTGCGGGTTTTTTATTGTTAGAAAACAAAGGACTAAGTTATTACTATTCACTTGCTAATAAATTTTTTGATTATATACATGGCGAAATTCCTCAAATAACAATTAATTTCCCCGAATATCAACTCATCAACAATCAAATTGAAGTGGCATTATTAATCGATCTTCAACCCAATCACATTGTAGCCGCAGTAAATAAATTAATCAACGACCCAGAATTATATCGAACTCTTAAGGATAACTGTAAAATTGCAAAACATGAATATTCTTGGCAAACTGAATCTCAAAGGTTAATATCATATTATGAACAAATAAAATAATTATTGATACACTATCTCAGACATCACCAAATTGACTTTGAACAATGGGACGATTGCATCAACAAATCGACTATACCTCTTGTCTATGCCAAATTTTGGTACCTAAATACATTAACAAAGAATCATTGGGATGCATTGGTGTTGAATGATTATGAAGCTGTAATGCCACTTTGTAAGAAAAGTAAACTAGGGATAGAATATCTTTATCAACCCATCTTCGCTCAACAGCTAGGTATATTCTCTAAAGTTGGATATAGCAACTCATTAATTAAAGAATTTATAACACATATCCCAAAAAAATTCAAATTTATAGATATTCAACTCAATCTAAAAAACGACCTATTGCCCAAGGTTAATACTATTTTTGTAAAAGAAAATGTCAATGTAGAGTTAAGTCTGAATGAGCCTTATACTAAGCTTTTCAGTAATTATTCAGATAATCTAAAAAGAAATTTAAAAAAAGTATATACACAAAATCTAGTACTTGACTTTAGCTTAGATTTTCAACCAACCATAGCACTTTTTAAAAAATACAAAGGACTACAATATCCCGAGATGCAAGAGCATGTCTATGAAAATTTAGCTCATATATTAGAAATAGCAATTACAAAAAATTGTCTAAAAATAGTACAGGTAAAAGATAAATTTAGTAATTCTTTACTTGCTGGAGCATTTTTCTTAATCGATACACAGCGTTTGATTTTTCTGTTTTCAGGAATAAGCGAAGAAGGAAAACAACAAAGAGCCATGTTCTATTTGTTAGATACAGTAATCAAAGAATATGCAAACTCCCCAAAAATCTTAGACTTTGAAGGCTCAAATGATGAACAACTTGCTAGATTTTACAAAGGGTTTGGCGGGAAAGAATTAAAATATTTTCATTTAAAAATCAACAGGCTTCCCGCTTTTTTAAAATGGATAAAGAAATAAATCAGAAAAAAGTTTTGGTAGTAATAGCTGGTCCTACTGCTGTAGGAAAGACATCGTTATCCATCGAACTAGCTCAACATTTCAAAAGCCCTATACTATCCGCAGACTCTCGTCAGCTTTATAAAGAAATGAATATCGGCACAGCAAAGCCTTCAAAAGAAGAAATGCAAGATGTGCCTCATTATTTTATTCATTCCCATTCTATACACGAAAATTATAGTGTAGGAAAATATGAAGAAGAAGTTCTAAATACATTAAAACAATTATTTCTAAAACATAATCTTGTTTTTCTAGTTGGAGGCTCTGGATTATATATTAAAGCAGTATGTGAAGGCCTAGATGAGCTTCCTGAAGCTAATGGAGCAATCAGAGAAGAACTCAATCAAGCATATTTAAACTTTGGATTGGAAGAATTATTAAAAGAACTTAAAGAAAAAGATCCATCCTACTTTGAAGTAGTAGATAAACATAATCCCCAAAGAATTATTAGAGCATTAGAAGTAATAAGAGCCACACAAAAACCTTTTTCTTCCTTCCTAAGCTCAACCAACAAATCAAGGCCTTTTTCTATAATAAAAATTGGAATTGAAGAAAACAGAGAAATATTATATCAAAAGATAGACCTCAGAATGGATATAATGCTAGATTCTGGTCTGTTGAATGAAGCTAAAAACTTATATCCATTTAAAAGTCATAATGCACTTCGCACTGTAGGCTACGAAGAAATCTTTGATTATTTAGAAGAGAAAAAAAGCTGGGAAGAAACAGTATTCTTATTAAAAAGAAATAGTAGAAGATATGCCAAAAGACAGTTAACTTGGTTCAGAAAAGACAAAGCATTCCTATGGTTTCACGCTTCATCGATTAATGAAATAATTGAACATATTTCTAAACAATATCAGCAATTATAAGCTTTCGATAATAAAATTATGGTTGGTATAAATACATATATCAGCAGCAATACTTAGGCTTTCTTTTACAATTTCTTGGGCTGTTAGATGAGGAGCGTGTCTTTTTAATGCTATAGCAGCCGATTGAGCATACATACTT
Organism: Cytophagales bacterium; assembly: GCA_004294225.1. Lineage (GTDB taxonomy): Bacteria > Bacteroidota > Bacteroidia > Cytophagales > Cytophagaceae > REBA01. The sequence continues at coordinate 6,348 of REBA01000023.1, forward strand.
CCAGAACCAATAGAAGCAATTCCATTATCAGGTTCTAAAACATCGCCAGTGCCAGAAATAATCAGTACTTCTTCTTTAGAAATAGAAATCAACATTGCTTCTAATTTTCTTAAATACCTGTCTGTTCTCCAATCCTTCGCTAATTCGATTGCAGCTCTTTTCATATTTTGATTATAAGCATTAAGCTTTTCTTCAAAACGTTCTATCAAAGTAAAAGCATCCGCTGTAGAACCAGCAAAACCTGCGATTATCTTGCCATCACTGAGTTTTCTTATCTTCTTTACATTACTTTTTGCTACTGTATTGCCCATAGTAGCTTGTCCATCGGCTCCTATAGCTACATTTCCATTATGAATAACTGCAAGGACTGTTGTTGATTTTATTTTCTCAATCATTAATTCTAATTTTTATATTAAGTTTTAAAAACGAAATGCCATTAATAATTTCATTTCCCTATATTTTATTTCAAATTTTTTGGCCAAGTAGGGGTTGGTGACATATCCCTTGTAAGCATATACACCTTTCATAAACCAATCTCTAGAAAAAATCAAATCATCTACTCCACCCTTCTTTGAAATCTGAAGAAGCATAGGAGTAAAGATATTACTTAATGCGGTAGATGCGGTTCTTGCAACCCTAGAAGCAATATTTGGCACACAATAATGAATTACATCATGCTTTCTAAATACTGGGTTCTTATGATCTGTAATCCTTGAGGTCTCGAAACATCCGCCTTGGTCTATGCTTACATCAATCAATACTGAATTAGGTTGCATTTCAGCAATCATTTCTTCGGTAACTACGCAAGGTGAACCTTCGTCTGTTCTAAGCGAACCTATCACCAGATCTGCTACTTTAAGCTCATTTCGCAAAGTAAAAGTATCGATTGTAGAAGTGTAAAGTTGCACTCCTAAATTTTGTTTCAATCTTCTTAATTTATATACATGATTATCGAATACTTTTACTTCTGCACCAAGCCCTAATGCAGTTCTAGTAGCATACTCTGCTACTGTTCCCGCTCCTAAAATTAACACTTTGGTAGGTGGCACACCAGTAATACCTCCTAATATTATTCCTTTGCCATTTTTGCTTGATAAATATTCTGCAGCTATAAGCATTACAGTGCTTCCTGCTATCTCGCTCATTGCCCTTACAAGAGGAATAGTTCCTCCCTTATCTTCTAAATATTCATAGGCCAATGCTGTAATTCTTTTATTGTTAAGTTCTTCAAAATAAGATTTGTCTAATCTTGCTAATTGTAGTGCTGAGATTAATGTTTTACCTGGCTTGATAAAATCTATTTCTTCTAATGTGGGTGGTTGCACTTTTAGAATAATATCTGATTGGTAAACCTCTTGTGCCGAATAACTAATCTTTGCACCTGCTTCGCTGTATTCTCTATCCGAAAACTTTGCATTGATTCCAGCATTAGTTTCTACTATTACTTCATGTCCATTATTTACTAAGAGCGCTACTGCCTCTGGTGTTAGACAAACCCTATTCTCAAAATCTTCAGATTCTTTGGGAAGACCAATATATAATTTAAAGTCTTTGCTAGCTACTTCTTGAAGAGCCTCTTTGGGGTACAAAGCAGACTGTGTAGCTAACTTGCCTAAGGTATCGTCTATTTTAGGTTTCACTTGATAAGGATTTTAATTTAGTTGAAATATTCTTTGACCCAACTGAGTAAGAATTTTTATTTTAAAATATTGAAGTGGTAATAATGATGGAATCTTCTCTGCCCATTCAATCAGGCATAAATTTCCTGAATCGAAATATTCCTCAACTCCAATATCTATGGCTTCAATTTCGTTTTCTATTCTATAAAAATCAAAATGGTAGATGATCTTATTCTCTCTAGTAAGATATTCATTGATAATTGAATAAGTAGGGCTAGACACGTGGTCTATTACTTTCAAAATTTTACAAATTTCCTTTATGGTAGTGGTCTTTCCTGCCCCCATTTCGCCTTCAAATACCCAACATTTCCTATTGGAAGATAAATCAACTATCTGCTTTGCAATATCTGCTAATTGGTCTTCTTGTTGGCAAATTATTTCCATCATCCAGAATAAGAATCGGTTGAATTAACTAGAATGGATTTAGTTTTCATCAAGTTTTTGCATGAAAAAATCTTGATGGATTTCTTTAAATTCATGCAATTCTTCAATATTCACATCTTGTATGATTGTTTCATAACCTTTTGCTTGAATTTCTATTCTATATCCTTTGCCTTCGCTGAAAAGCAATAAATATTTTCCTGTCTCGCTATTGCTTGATGCAGATTCAATGATATCATTGGAGGGTTTATCTGATATATATATTTTAGCCGATATGGGTTGTTTAGAAGTAGAATCCAAGACACGCCCCTTGAGAAGCATTACCTCAGCTGCATCGGTATTTAAATCGGCATAATACAAATCTCTATCCCCAAAACCTTCAGACCTTATTGATGAAAAAAACACCCTTCTTCCATCGGCAGACCAAGAAAAATGAATATCGTCATGGGGAGTATTAATCGGTGGACCTATATTAATAGGAATTGACCATGTTTTCAAATCTTCATCCCATTTGCTTTTAAAAATATCATAACCACCCATCGTATTATGACCGTTGGAACTAAAGTATAAAGTCTTGCCATCGGGATGAAGATAGGGGGAATCTTCGTCATATGGGGTATTGATTATATCACCTAAGTTTTGTGGCATAGCCCATTCGCCATGGGGTAGTTTTTTAATAGAATAAATATCTGTACCTCCTTTTCCATCTTTACGATCGCTTGTAAAAAACAAGGTCTTTTCATCTGATGATAGTGATGCACTTGGCTCCCAACCAGAGGAGTTGATATTTTCTGACATCTTTACTGCTGGCATCCAAGTATTACCATTTAATTCACTAATATATAAATCACCACTCGCTTTGAAGGTAGCTGTAGCTTCAGAATATCTGTAAAGAATGAGTTTTTGCCCATCTGCACTAAGTCCTATACTGGCATCATGACCAAACGTGTTAATGTTGGTACCCATTTTCTCTGGAATAGACCAACCTGTATCTGTATGATAACAAATGTAAATATCTTCAAAATATTTACCATCAATAGGGTCTATGTTGCCACCAGTAGTATTAGGGCGGTTTGATGTAAAAATCAATATACTTTGATCAGCAGATACTACTGGTCCATATTCTGGATATTCGGTATTGATGGTACCTCCCATGTTTGTGATTTTTATTCCATTTGGTTTAGCACTTAGTTCTTTGGCGGTAGAGCATATCCTAATATCTCGCTCTGCAGAAGCAACCATTCCATTCTTTATGTTTTTTTTATTTTGTGAAAGGTAGTTTTTGTAAATCTCAAAATATTTTAATGCAAAATCATATTTCCCTGACAAATGGTATGCTTTGGCGGCATAGTACATCATCTGTAAAGGATATTTTTCTGGCTCTTGAAGACATAATTGAAAAAACGGCAGGGCTTTTTCATTCTTATCTAAAAACAAATAGCAATAAGCTATGGCATATTTATATTCTGAAACTTCAGGATTAAGTTGATACAAAGTAAGGTAAACAGGAAGTGCCAAATGGTATTTGTAGTTATCAAAATATTCTTTGGCAGTAACTTGTAATTGATATATTTCAAGCTTTTTCTGTGCTTCTAAATAATTAGAAAAGGTAATTAAAAAAAGTAATGTGCAATAAAATATTGTTTTTCTGAAATATAGAAATATCGATTTTGCCAAACTCATTGAGTACATTTTATAAGTGTATGGAATCTAAAAATATAAAAAAAACACTGAACTAAAAAGTGATGATGATTATCTTATCTATTCTTGTTATTTATAAATTTCAAAGTAACCTGAGTTTTCAATGTAAAATCTTAGTTCATTTTGGCCGTAATTCATTTTTAGGCTTTATACTTACGAGATAAATTCCCGCTATAATAATTATGGAAAAAATAATTTTTTCTAAACTTATTTGATCTTTTTCAAGCCAAACAGCAAAAAAAGAAGTGAGCACTGGTTGTAAATAAATATAAACACCTGCAATAGAAGGATGGACAAATTTCAATGCATGAATATTGAAATAATATGCAAACCAAGAAGAAAAAATAATAATAAAAAACAACGAATACCAAGCCTCAGAACTAAAGAGATTAAAGTTTGTTGAAACTAGGTCGTTCCATGCAAAAGGCAATATACCAATAGTTCCAATCATAAAAAGCAATGGCATTATAGTGGTAGTCTTATACTTCATTATAATTGGTTTTATCAATATCAAAAAGACAGCCCAGCAAAATGCATTCAGAAGTATATAGATATCCCCTATCAATACCTGATGAGCTGCAATTTTAAAAGAATAAAGTAAAATAGAAATAGCACCAGAAGCAGCGAAGAGTAATCCCAATAAATTTAATTTTGAGATCTTTTCTTTCAAAAAGATTGAAGAGATAATTATAACAAATATAGGGGAACTAGTCATCATCAACGCTGCATTAATCGGTGTAGTTTTGTTCAAACCTTCCATAAACAATAATTGATTCGCAGCAATACCCATAATACTTGCGAGAATCAACCTTAATAAATTTGATTTACCTATTTTTTCTTTTTCAGAAAAAAGATAAAGTGCAAAGAAGAAGACTACAGACGTTATCGCTCGAATTAATATTATTGCACTTGGAGAGATGTACACTGGCATCAATATTTTAGAAATACTATAATTTAAAGCAGCAATAATAGTAGTTGCAATAAAAATAATATGAGGTAAATAATTAGATTTAAATAACATAAAAAAGAATTTTCAATCTTGATGAGTGCAATTAATAAGTTTCTTGAAATATTTAATGAGAATAGTGGCTGAATATTGTTATTCATCAAAATTAACAAGAGATTTATACTTTTATTGATAAAAATAATAAATGATTCAATTAAGCAATATTCACAAGTCTTACCCATTAGGTAATAGCTCAATGAAAGTACTCAAGGGGATTGATCTAACGATTAACGAAGGAGAACTAGTGGCGATAATGGGTGCTTCGGGCTCTGGAAAATCTACCTTGCTGAACATTCTTGGAATACTTGACAACTATGACGAAGGAAATTATTACCTCAATAACACATTAATAAAAAATCTATCTGAAACACAAGCAGCTCAATATCGGAACAAATTTCTGGGATTTATATTTCAATCTTTTAATCTACTTAGTTTCAAAAACGCAATGGAAAATGTAGCATTGCCCCTATATTATCAAGGAATAGGGAGAAAGAAAAGAAATGAAATAGCATTAGAATATTTAGATCAAATGGGATTAAAAGATTGGGCAAATCACTTGCCTTCAGAACTATCTGGAGGACAAAAACAAAGAGTAGCTATTGCTAGATCGCTTATTACAAAACCAAAGTTAATACTTGCAGACGAACCTACTGGTGCTTTAGACTCCAAAACGTCTGAAGATGTAATGGAGATATTAAAAAATCTACATCAAAAAGGACTTACCATCATCATCGTAACCCATGAAAATGAAGTAGCAGAGAAGACACAAAGAATTATTCGACTCAAAGATGGCCTTATTGTTAACCAATAAATAATATCTAAATATGATTGATTTAGACCAATGGCAAGAGATTTACTTTACCTTAAAAAAGAATAAGCTAAGAACTTTTCTTACTGGATTCAGTGTAGCATGGGGAATATTTATGCTAGTTCTACTTCTTGCTGCTGGGAAAGGTTTTGAGAATGGTGTAAAAAGCAACTTCTCAGACATGAGCCCGACCATGGTTGAAATTGGAGGAGGAGAAACAAGCCTTTCATACAAAGGACTAAAGCCTGGAAGAGAAATCACTTTCGTAGAAGAAGACCTAAGAAATATTCAGTCAAATATCCCTCAACTGGAATTTCTTTCTGCTGAATTTCATGCTTGGGGTGACAACTTTGTTTCTTACAAAAATAAAGAAGGAAATTATAATATTATCGCATGTCATGCTGATTACAACAAGATTGAAATAAATACTATTCAAGACGGTAGATTTATCAATAAAGAAGATGTAGAGAAAAAAAGGAAAGTCGCTGTAATAGGCTCTAATATTAAAGAAGCCTTATTTAAAAACACCAATCCTATCGGCAAATATTTTATTATAAAAGGTGTACCTTTTTTAATAATTGGCTATTTCAAAGACCAAGGGAAACCTTGGAGACTAGGGCGTATTCTTATACCTTATTCTACTTCTCAATTGGTATATAATGGAAATGGTTTTAAAAATATCATGATTTCATTGAAAAAAAATATTACCGCTGATGAAAACAATAAAGCAGTTGATAATATAAAAAAAATTCTTGCCGCCAAACACCTATTTGACCCTCAAGACCCCAAAGCAATATGGATGTTTAACTTTACCGAACTTTTGAATATGATTGGAGGATTATTCATAGGTATAAATATTTTTGTTTGGATTATAGGTATCGGTACAATCATCGCTGGAATAGTAGGAGTAAGTAATATAATGATAATTACAGTGAAAGAAAGAACCAAAGAAATTGGTATCAGAAAAGCTCTGGGAGCAACGCCGAATTCTATCATTTCGCTTATTGTGAAAGAGTCAATGTTTATAACCTCAATCTTTGGTTACATTGGCTTAGCTGCAGGAGTAATATTAATAGAACTAGTGAATCTATGGCTCAGTCAATCTGATATTAACAAAGAAACATTTGCAAACCCAGAAATCAATCTCAATGTAGGTCTAGCGGCCATAGTTCTTCTAACGATATGTGGAGTGATAGCAGGATTTATACCTGCTCTAAAAGCATCAAAAGTTCCACCAATAGAAGCCTTAAGAGCAGACTAACCCTCTTTATAAAATGTTCGATTTAGATAAATGGCAAGAAATATATGTTACACTAAGTAGAAATAAGCTTAGAACATTCCTTACTGCCTTTGGAGTTTTTTGGGCTATTTTTATGCTACTCATCATGATTGGTGCTGGAAATGGACTCAAAAACGGCGTTAATGAAAGATTTAATTCTTGGGCATCCAATAGTGTATTCGTTTGGTCAAATACTACCTCTATGGAATATAAAGGCTTCAAACCTGGTAGAACAATAGAGTTCACTAACGATGATATTTCCGCCATCAAGAGAAACATTCAAGAAGTAGACATTATTGCACCAAGGCACAGACTTGGTCAATACTGGGCAAATAATAAAGTAAGTAAAGGGATTAAAAGTGGCAATTATAAAATAAATGGAGACCAGCCCGAGTATGCAAAAATAGAATCCTATAAAATGCAGAAAGGAAGATTTATTAATGATGGTGACATGAGTGAAAAAAGAAAAGTAGCTGTAATAGGTCATAAGATTTTCGAACAATTATTTAGCCCAAACGAAGACCCGATAGGGCAATACCTCCAAGTCAATGAAGTAAATTTTAAAATTATAGGATTGTTGAAAAAACCAACCCGCTCAGGTGGTGAGCAATCAGAATCTCTAATTGTACCCTTCTCTACTTTTCAATACACTTTCAATATGGGGAATAAAGTTGGGTGGTTTGGAATTACTGCAAAGCCGAATGTTAAAGCATCAGATATGCAAAAAAGAGTACTTGATTTACTAAAATCTAGGCATAAAATACATCCTGAAGATAAGCAAGCACTTGGTTCTTGGAACTTAGAAGATGAGTACAATAGAACAAATAATCTTTTTATCGGCATGAATTGGCTTTCTTGGTTCGTAGGAATACTAACATTGGTTGCTGGTATAATTGGTGTAAGTAATATTATGCTTATTATTATTAAAGAAAGAACAAAGGAAATAGGTATTAGAAGAGCAATTGGTGCAAGCCCTTGGGCTATCGTAAGTCAAATTATTTCTGAATCTATTGTACTTACTTTTCTAGCAGGTTATTTTGGCTTAGTTGCAGGAATAGGTCTTCTAGAAATTATAAATAAAACAATGGAAAGTATGCCACAAAACCCAGACAGTGCCTCCTTCTTTAAAAACCCAGGAGTAGATCTTAATATTGCCCTAACTGCTTTAGCCGTGATTATTGCTTCTGGAATATTAGCAGGCCTTATTCCAGCAAAAAAAGCGTTAAGCATTAAACCAGTAGAAGCTCTAAGAGCAGAATAAAAAAATAACTAATTTTGAAAACAAAAGAATAAAAATGAAAAAATACATTAAAATAATTATCGGAATACTATTAATAGCACTTGTCTTTTGGACTTTTTATTTTCTTTATACCAAGTCTAAACCAAAACCCATAGAATACACTACTCAAACTCCATACTATACCTCTATCATCAAAAAAACAGTAGCCTCTGGCACCGTAACTCCCGAAAAAGAAGTAGAAATAAAATCTATCGTTTCAGGAATTTTGGAAGAACTATTTGTAGAAGCTGGTCAGCATGTAAAAAAAGGAGACATCATTGCTAGAATAAGGATTATCCCAAACATGATCAATCTAAACAGTGCCGAAGACCGATTCTCAAAATCTAAAATAGCTTATGAAAATGCTCAAATCAATTATGAAAGACTAAAAGCTTTGCTTGACCAGAAAGTGATTGCCTTATCTGAATTTCAACAAGCAGAATTAAGTTATAAAACTGCACTAGAAGAAATGAAAACGGCACAAGATAATCTTCAATTGGTCAAAGAAGGCATCTCAAAAAGAATGGGGAAATCTTCTAATACCCTTATCAAATCTACTATTTCAGGAATGGTGCTTGATGTTCCTGTAAAAGTTGGTAAAAATGTAATAGAAGCAAATAATTTCAACGATGGCACTACTATAGCCTCTATAGCTGAAATGGATAAGATGATTTTTACTGGCAAAATAGATGAAGCTGAAGTGGAAAAAATCAAAAAAGGCATGGAACTATTGATAAATATTGGTGCTATAGAAACAGATACTTTCAAGGCAGTACTTGATTATATTTCACCAAAAGGGAAAACTATTGATAAAGAAGGAAGAGGAGCTATTCAATTTGAAATCAAAGCTAGAGTGCTTTTAAAGCCCAATCAATTCATCAGGGCTGGTTATTCCGCAAATGCAGATATTATTCTTGAACAAAAAGATAAAGTTCTAGCCATCAAAGAAAGTCTTATTCAATACAAATCAGATTCTGTATTGGTAGAAATAGAAAAATCTAAAGATGTATTTGAAAAAAGAATCATCAAAACAGGAATCTCCGATGGTATCAATACTGAAATAATTAAAGGATTGTCTGAAAAAGATAAAATCAAAGTTTTTCAGCCCTCTGAAGAAGATAAAACTAAAAAATAAATCATTTTCTAAACTCCTCCATTTAATAGCTTATTATCTATTTTATTTTGAATCCAAGAAATATAATGACCTTTGTAAACATCTCTCAATTGCCACCAATCATTTTTACCGACCTCTCCCCTGCAATTATAGCTACCACATAAGCATGGATTGATTTTTGCACTTTCAAACTCGTTCACTACAAAAGTGGCATAATCTATCGTGATTTGCTCTCCCTTGAGTATTTTTCTTCTTGCTGCCACATCACCATCATTGACCATCCAAGCGTTAGGATCACAGGAATGATTGATAAAATAATCTAATTGAGCTTCGATATGTTCATTCTCATAGGGACCCACATAAATATTTTCTTCGATTTCGGTGCAATATTTTTCAAAGAAAGCTTTATATGTAGGCGACATGTTATCAACATCAGCTCTTGTTTTTATTGCACAGCTGTCGTTCCAATTCTTGAAAATAATTTCCCCTATTTCTATATCAGAGTTGGCAAAGATTCCATAAAAATCAGCTGCTATAAATTGCTTTGATATTTTTGGATTATAAAAAGATGAAACAGAGCTTGGTGAATTTCTTAACTTCTCTGCAGGTTGATTTCCTTGCGAACTAGAGGAAATGATTGTCTTGAAATTAAACATAGATTGAAAATTTGATAAAGCATTAATTAAATTAAATTTTTAAACCAATAAAACAGAAAAGAATTAACTCTCCCCTCAATATTTTGTGCTTTCTTTTCTATCTTCTATTCTCTTATAATCTGCAAATTAGTTTTTATTAATGCAAGTATTTATCTAAATAATATTAAAAATAAAAATCTAATACCAATAATTTAAGACCACCTTTTGCCCCTTTACCACTATGCCACTTTGAGTGTTGATTTTATGAATCAATGCTGAGCTTACTTTGACATTGTTGATAGTCATAGCTTTTATCTTTTTGTTTTTTAAAGGGCCAAATAATTTAAAATTGCTTTCCTTAGAACAGTCAATAACTTGTTGAAAGTTCTTTATATCAACCCATTTGTTAGAAACACTAATCTTAGCCTTTACTGTTTCTATATTTGCTGCTGAGTATTTCAGATTGCCCATTCTTGGCTTAACCTGAATTGTATCAAAACCAATAGATGAGGGAGTAATTCCAGCAACAAACTGACTAAGCAATGTTAATCCACCTCCACTCCAAGCATGATTATAAGTACCACCACCATACCCTTCTTTGCCTATCCCCCATCCTTCCCAAAGGGTAGTCAAAGGACTTTTTATCATTTTTGAAAACCTCTTCAAAAGACGCTCTATAGCCTGATGATCTTTATCCATCAACCACAGTGCCTCTAAAACATATTTCTCCATATAGGGGCTTGCATGGTAGTTGTTCTGAAAAACTTTACCTATTGCATCATACTGAGATTGCTGAGCAAAACCAGCTAAAACTGCCAAAGCGTTTGCTCTGTCATCGGTGGGTTGGGTATAAGAAGGACTTCTGTACTCTTTCCCTGTCCAAAATGTTTTATTAAAATTACTATTGATCAATTTCATTCTTTGCTCAGCCCATGTTTTCTCCTCTTGATTACCCAATAGATTCGACATAGACAAATATGCCTTACAAGCCAAGTAATACCAACTGTTTTCAACAATAGGCATATCTATATTTTCGCCCCAGTCGCCCCAATCCCAACCTCCAGCTCGATGAGCCAAAATACCATTAGGCTGAAACTTCCAGAGCACTAAATATTTTTTGATTTTAGGAAATACCTTTTTGATGGTAAGGGTATCTCCTGTATGAAGGAAATAATCCCAAATTCCATAATGACCAACAGTATTGAGCATTTGCATTGGTAATTCTTGGTCCCAATTAGAGGCTGGTACTGGGCCAAATATAGAGCTATCTTTTTTCTGCCAATCCATCGTTTCTAGATAAAATTTCTTAGCCAATAAATGCGATTGGGGGCATAAAGCATAAAAAGATTCTCCAATTTCATTAACTGCATCACCACTCCACTGAGCCCTTTCTCTATCGGGGCAGTCCATATATGAATCACGCATGGTGATATAAAGTGTTCTTTGTGCTTTCTTCCATAAGGTATTTAAGTCTTCTTGTTCACACTGAAAGCTTCCCGTAAATTCTGTATCATAGCCTGTTTCTCTATATTTCAAAGCAATAATTTCTACTTCTTTAGGGATAATATACATAACATAATGACCATTCATCCACCCATAAGACTCATATTCTTGAATTCCTTCCTTGCATATGTAGGTGGCTTTGACATTCAGCTCTCCACCTCCAGAATAATTATCTGTAAGTATTTTTATTGAACTATTCGTCCTTGCTTTCACCTTCAAATAGGAGGTAATCTGTGCATTGTATGGTAAATAGCATTTAATCGTATCGTATCCATTTTTATTGCTCACTCTTTCTGTTTTCAAGTATTCCTTGAGTCCATAATCTTTCCATAAGGGTATTGGTCTTCTGACTAAATTATTCCATGGCGAGCATCCAGCACTTCCTATTTCCATTGTTCCGCTCCAAGTGTTTGGCTCAAAAGATTTACCTTTCCAATCTATATTATCCAATTGAGCATCAAAAACAACATCTGATTCAGCCAACCTCCAATTGGGTTTTAATTCATCTGCTAATGCTTTATATGCTGGGTGAGGCATGGTGAACCAATTTTTATCAGACTTCAAAACAAGATTGTTATCTAAAAATAATTCGAATATCAAACCAGATTTACCGCTTGAGATATGAGAAAAACTATCTTTACCAAAATACCAATACAATATTGAAATAACATTTTCTCCTTCTTGTAAATATTGACCAACCTCGAACTCATCATAATAGGTGTCCTTAGGATTTGGTCCTCTCTTTAGCCCTCCTTCAAAAACAACCAAGCGACCATTGATCCAAAGCCAATACTTAGAATCTACCGCCATTCTAATAGTAGATTTCTTGAAATTCTTAGAAATATTTAGCGTTCTTCTTGCTATATTCCAAGTGTTAGAGGCACTTTGAGTGAATCTACAATTAATCCATTGTGCTTCCCATGGGGAATCAATTTGAGCTTGGGTATAAAAACAGGAAAATAAAACCAATAGGATAATTATTCCACTTTTATTAATAGTTTTATTCATCGACAAATTAAATTTTACTGCGTAATTTTTTAGTAATTCTAATCTTTACTTTACCTGTTATTCCTGAAGGGTGAAGAGCAACTTCTTTCCAAGGTTTGCACCATGCACATTCCCCTTTATCTATATTAGAATAAGTATAAGGTCTATCATGATTTTCAATTCCATCTCCAACCATTCTATTGTTTAATCCATTACTCACCGCTATCACCAAATTGTTTTCTCCTGCTCTTAATGTTTGAAGTACTTCTATAGTATAAGGGTGCACCCATAGATTGCCTAAATTTCTTCCATTTAACCATACTTCAGCCATTTTGTGAATGGAATCTATTTCTAAAGCAATAGAAGATGCATTTTTCAAATCTTGCTCTTCCAATGTGAAGGTTTTGTAATAGGTAGCTTCCCCAGAAAAATATTTAATATCCTGATTGGCACTCATTGTCCATGAAGTAAGACTATCTAATGAATTATAAGGCTTCTGCACCATATTTCTAGGAAAACGTATTTCCCAATTTTTGCTAATATCTACCCAACTATTTTTTAAGGTATACGACTCTATGGTTGAATTTTTTGTTTTCAAGGTATAAGTACCATTGATGTTCATGGTAGTATTATTTTTTGAATTGAATGGAAAAATAGTTTGGTTATCTCTATCAATTTGGCTAACTAACTTATCACTATTTTTTAAATCAATTTTATCTTTAAAGACAATAAAAACAGAACCTCCAATAGGCAACTCCAATGGAATGGTAGTGTGTGAGCGACCAACAATCATTTCGTTTATTTTTTTGATTTCTCCTGTAAGTGAATTCCACAATTCAGCTTGTTTGTTGATGATTCTAAAACTAGCGTCAAACCTGATCGCTGAATCTCCTTGATTCGAGATAAAATAAATATCTTCGCCATTTGTAGTTCCTCTGTGAATGTATCTAATCAATTTAGAATCACTAGAGCTATTAGTATAAAAATCTTTGGGTACTATTTGCTCGGCTAGTACTTGTTTTACTGACTTACCATACACGATAGTACCTTTTCCAAAATTCAATTGTTTAATATTAAAACCATCAATATTTCTCCAGATTTTATTTGCAATATTTTGCATTTGGGTATTTTGATGATTTAAATCAAACAAAGAGGGAACGGCAAGAGGTTTTTTAGCAATTACCACAGCACCAGAAGCTAATAATAACTCTAACTTCCTTAATACATCAAGACTAATTACACTTTCCTCTGGAATCAACATAAGTTGATAACTCTGTCCATTGGGCAATCTCAATCTACCATCATTGAAGGATAAATTTTTAATTATTTGCTCTGAATTGATGGCGTCGAAGTCATATCCATCACCTACCAATCTAGATAAAGTATGTTCCTTTACAAAATTAGGGGCTTGATCTCCATAATAAACCAGCACATCCGCAATAAAATTACCTTGTTGAAGCAGATAACTAGTTCGTGCAATATAGTCATTGAAACCTTTTGAGACCTTCAACCAAGGTTGAAAAGAACCAAAAACAACACCGAATGGATAATTATAACCAGGGGCACCTGCTTCTGAAGGATTGTGCTGGAAAGTATGAAAAACCACACGATTTAGACCCCAAGTAAATGCATTGTCTAAGTTTTTCTTCATTACATTAAAATCTTCATCATAAATAGAAGCAGTAGTAAAAGCTTCTGCTTCTACATATTTTTTGCCATACACATGCACTGCACTAGCTACGCCCTTGATCATATCTAACTTATAATCTCCAGAGGCTAGTGTATCTTTATCATTATTTAGCCAAAATTCACCTCTAGCATAATTCAAAACTCCTGAAGATTTTATCGACTCAAATGGACAATTATGCACAGGTGCTCCAGGCCCAGCAGCTTCTGCAGCATAGCCAATACCATGCTTATTGCACATCCTTACTCCTTTTAAATAATGATTTTCAATAATCATATCAGAAAAAGTTTTTGACAAATCATATTTAAAACGAGCCAAAGAGTCTACAGAAATATATGTTGAATCAAAAATAGCTGGTAAAAAAGGCAATGCATCATAACCTCTTCTGTTATAAAATTCAGACAAAAAATCTGGAGACCATTTAGAACCTGATACTTCATAGCTATCCACATAAAGATATTTCAAGGCTGTTTTCCCCATATTATTGCCTAGCCTTTGCGACAATTTTCCTAAAATGTAATTCAAGTTTACCTCTTGAGCCGATGCACTGAAATGATCTAACATAAGCCCTAGCGACTTAGGACTAGGTACTTTAAGCAATTCGCCTGTAGTAGCCATTGCTAGCCTTGTGAGCTTCCACTCTCCGCTTGGGACCTCCCAATGCAAAATTCCTTCTTTAGATACTTTAGCAGTCAAGTCGATTTTAGATTTGGTTTTTAAATTATTGGCTACAACGAATAAGTCTTTAATTAATGGCTGATAATTGAATTTAAAAAATTCTGAAGTCATAGCTTCTAAACCTTTAGGTATTTCAGGCAAAGGTAGCCTTAGATCAATTGTTTTACCACCAGTAATTATGGTATCGGTTTTAAAAATTCCTTTACAAGCATTTTCATTGTCAATCCATTTACCTCCCGAATTCCAACTGCTAGAAGTAATCAATCCTATTTCTAAACCAAGTTTACCAGCTTCTGTAATTGCAAATCCTATTGCATCTGCCGAAGGTTCTCCTAAAAACTCTCCACCTATATGAGCAGGTTTTGAAGTACTAATAGTGCCTACATCCCAAATATCAAACCCACCCATACCTATTCTTTTGGCTAATTCTAGCTCAGTTTTGATTTGAGGATAATTATAATTCCCGTTTACCCATGTCCACAATGCTTTAGGCCTTGCATCTATAGGTGGGTTTAGGAAATTATCTTTCAACTGAGCCTTGGCGAAGCAAGTAGAATAAATATACATTATCCAAAAAAAACAAATTTTTATCTTAATTGACATACATTCAATTATTTATTAGTATTTTTATATATTATAATTTACAATATTACGATAAAATTTTATCTTTAATTAAGATTGACATTAACTCTTTAACCAAAACCTAATCTACTTTTGATAGAAAAATGAAGATGTATTCTTACTTCTAATGGAATAGATGTAATTTTGCAAATAGCAATGAAAAACTTCAATGCAAAATTTATAAATAATAATGACAAAAGATTTACCTTTAGCTACTGTAAGTGCTATACAAAAAGCAAGTGAACGACTCAAGGGGGTTGCCTTGCATACTCCATTAATAAAAAATCAAAATCTATCTGATGCTTACGAATGCAATGTCTATCTTAAAAGAGAAGATCTCCAGATTGTTCGTTCCTACAAAATAAGAGGAGCCTATAACCTGATCAGTAGCTTTAGTTCAAATGCACTTACAAAAGGGGTTGTATGTGCTAGTGCTGGTAATCATGCTCAAGGAGTAGCTTTCTCTTGTCAAAAACTAAAAATTAGAGGTGCTATTTTTATGCCCAATACTACTCCCAAACAAAAAATTACACAAGTAAAAATGTTTGGTAAAGAGTATGTAGAAGTCATTCTTACTGGAGATACTTTTGATGATGCTTATGCCGAATCTATAGCTTACTGCAAAGCCAATGACATGCTTTTTGTCCCCCCTTTTGATCACCCTTTGATTATAGAAGGACAAGGCACTGTAGGATTAGAAATATTAGAAGACTTAAATGAGCCTATCGATTATTTATTTCTTGCAATAGGTGGTGGTGGTCTGGCTGCTGGCATTAGCTCCTATTTTCATGAACTATCTCCAAAAACAAGAATTATAGGTGTAGAGCCCTTAGGTGCTCCATCTATGAAAAAATCTCTAGAAGAAAACAAAGTAATAACCCTTGACAGCATTGACAAATTTGTGGATGGTGCAGCCGTAAAACGTGTGGGAGATTTGAATTTTGCTATATGCAAAGAAACATTATCTGACGTGCTTCTTATCCCTGAGGGAAAGGTTTGTAGTACAATCATCAAACTCTATAATGAAGAAGCTATAGTAGTAGAGCCGGCAGGTGCTCTAAGCATAGCGGCACTTGATGATTATAAAGAAAAAATAAAAGGGAAAAATATAGTTTGCATAGTAAGTGGAAGTAATAATGACTTAGGTAGAACAGAAGAAATAAAAGAAAGATCTTTGTTCTTCGAAGGTCTCAAACATTATTTCATCATTACTTTCCCTCAAAGGGCAGGGGCTCTAAGACAATTCTTAGATGAAGTTCTTGGCCCTAATGATGATATTACCCACTTTCAATATACAAAGAAAAATTCTAAAGAAGATGGGCCTGCATTAGTGGGCATAGAGCTGAAACATAAAGATGATTATGCTAAACTTATGCTACGAATGAAACAACATAATTTTAAATATACCGAAGTCAATAAAGATATTAACCTTTTCAACTTTTTAATATAAATTATTCTTGCTGAAATTTTCTCAAATCATCAACTGTATCCAAGGAGAAATACTCCAAATATTTTTGGATGAAGAAATCAACAATTTAATCTTTGATAGTAGAAAAATTCCTACTGCACAACACAGTGTTTTCTTTGCAATTGATGGCGATAGACATAATGGGCATCAATTCATTGAATCAGCATACAACAAAGGGGTAAGAAACTTTATTATAGAAAAAAAAATCAACATTTCTCAATTACCAGAAGCAAATATAATCCTAACAAATTCTAGCGTAAAAGCACTTCAAAATATTGCAAAATTTCATAGAGAAAAATTTAAAATTCCTGTAATTGGAATCACAGGAAGCAATGGAAAAACAATAGTCAAAGAATGGTTGGCTCAATTATTATCCAAAGAATTTAACCTTATAAAAAGCCCAAGAAGCTTCAATTCTCAGATTGGCGTTCCGCTATCTGTTTGGAATATGCAGGCTAATCACAACCTAGGAATATTTGAAGCGGGTATATCTAAGCCCAATGAAATGGGAAATCTTGAAAAAATCATTCAACCCTCCATTGGAATTTTTACTAATATTGGTACTGCCCATGATGAAGGATTTGAGAACACCGCACAAAAAATCAGAGAAAAACTACTCCTGTTTTCTAATTGTGAAGTGCTTATTTTTTGTTCCGATTATGAATCAATAAATAATGAAATTGCAACTAAAACATGGACTTTAAAAACCTTTTCTTGGTCAATAAAATCAAATATAGCCGACGTAAAAATTAACATTAAGCAAGTCGCCAATAATTCCAGTATTATAGAACTTAATCATAACAACGACAAGACCTCTTATATAGTTCCATTCACTGACAATGCATCAATTGAAAATATTATACACTGCATTGTGCTTATGATTTATTTAAAAATTCCTGCTATAGATATCAACCAAAGATTAAAAGGCATTCAAAGTGTTGCTATGAGGTTAGAATTAAAGCAGGGAATAAATAATTGCTATATAATTGATGATAGTTACAACAATGACCTAGAAGGCTTGAGCAATGCCATTAATTTTCTAGAGCAACAAAACGCATCTCTTCCAAAAACCATTATTATTTCTGACTTATTAGAGAGTTCTATTTCTTCCGATACACTTTATGCTAGAGTAGCAGAACTGATAAAGAGTAAAAATATACATTTAATTGCTGGAATAGGAAAAGACATTCAAATCCTAAAATCAGAATTTACCAATTCTGCATTCTATCCTACCACTGAAGATTTTCTCAATAATTTTCAGACGCATAAAATCAATAACCAAATTGTGCTTATCAAAGGAGCAAGAAAGTTTCAATTTGAAAAATTAGCACAATTACTCCAAGAGAAAGCCCATGGCACAGTTCTAGAAGTCAATCTAGATGCCATAACCCATAACCTCAATTATTTTAAATCTCAATTAAATAACCCTACCAAAATAATGGTAATGGTAAAAGCATTTGCATATGGTAGCGGTAGCTATGAAGTTGCAAACTTATTGCAATTTCACCATGTCGATTACCTTGGTGTAGCTTATGCTGACGAAGGTGTAGAGTTAAGAAATCATGGAATTCAAATTCCTATTATGGTAATGAATCCAAGTTCCTCTGCATTTTTTAAAATAATCGATAATAATTTAGAACCAGAGATTTATAATTTCAGAATACTTCATCAATTTATTGATTTTATCAAACATGCTCAAATACCTCAGGCCCGGATTCACCTGAAGATAGATACTGGTATGCACCGCCTAGGATTTGAAGAACATGAAATTTCTGATTTAATTAAAATCCTTAAAGATACACCTGAACTTAAAGTTATCAGCTTGTTTTCTCACCTCGCAGGTGCCGACAGTAAGAAGCATAACGGTTTTACCATTGTCCAGTTGAACTTATTTTCAAAAATTGCTTCAATTATTGAAAGCGAATTAAAATATATCATCATCAAACATATACTTAATTCTGCTGGTATCATCAACTATCCAGAACATCAATTTGATATGGTAAGGCTTGGTATAGGTCTATATGGAATAGATGCGTCTGAAAATGTTCAAAGCAAATTAGCTACTGTAGGAAGGCTAAAAACAATTATTTCTCAAATAAAGCATGTAGCATCAGGAGAGACAATAGGTTACAGTAGGGTTGGAGTTGCTAATAGTCCCACAACAATCGCTACCATTGCTATAGGCTATGCAGATGGTTATAATCGTGGCTTTAGCAATGGTATTGGGAAAGTTGTGGTTAATGGGCAGCTATGCCCAGTTATTGGCAATGTCTGTATGGATATGACAATGATTGACATTACTAATATTGAAGCTAATGAGGGTGATGAAGTAGAGATTTTTGGAGAAAACAATTCAATACAAAATCTTGCAAATAGTATCAATACAATTCCCTATGAAATATTAACCAATGTGAGCGAACGAGTAAAAAGAATCTTTTACAGCGAGCAATAATAACATTATTAATAATGTTAAATAAAAGTGGAGCCGGAGGGATTTGAACCCTCGTCCAGAGAAGGTAATCATCGAATTTTCTACATGCTTATCTCCGCATTAGTTTTCGTACCCAGCCAGGCGGGGAGCCACCAAACTAGATCTTATTTGCTTTATTTCACCAATTTCTCGCAAAGGTCATTGGCTAGTCCTGCATTTCGACACCTCGAATTCTATACTAGCAGTACCGTAGGATAGAGAGATGATGGCCTTCTCAATCTTATTGAGAATAAGCTAATCTAACATTCCGTCAGATTAAGCAGCCATGGCGTAAGAATTTTCGCCAATTATATTGTAGAACTATCTTTCAAGGCTCTCATTCTATGAGCCTGCATGCTTATATCCGCAACCACTCAGCCTGTCAATTCCGGTCGGCCCCATGTGTCAATGAACAATTATAATGATACTAGAAAAATAAAGAAAGTAAAGTATCAGAAAAAAAGAGGTCGCGAGCGGATTTGAACCGCTGTAGGAGGTTTTGCAGACCTCAGCCTAACCGCTCGGCCACGCGACCTTTTAAAGAGGAGTACAAACTTATACTAATTTTGTGATTATCCAAAATATTATAAAAAAAAGAAAGTGTCTAAAGACACTTTCTTTTTTACTTTTCATTGCTAATAAAGCTAATTATTCTTCTGTTTTTTTAGCTTTAGCTTTTTTAGGTTTTTCTTCTTTCTGAGCATCTGCTTCATTGTAGGCATCTTTCAATGCTGATAATGCAGCTATGTCTCCCATAGTAGATTTCTCAAGAGCTACAGGTTTTTCTACTTTTGCTTTAGTAGTAGCTGGAGCCTCTGTAGATTTTGCTATTGCTTTTTTACTTGCAACTTCTTCTTCGGTAGCTTCTGTAAAGGTTCTTGTATGCGATAATAAGATTTTCTTATCGTCTTTAGAAAACTCAATTACTCTAAAATCTAAGGATTCACCATTTTCAGCATTCTTACCATTTTGCTTAATTAATTGCTTATTCATAGCAAAACCTTCAATTCCGTATGGCAACTCTATTACTGCACCTTTATCATTTTTAGAGGTAATCATTCCTTTGTGGTCTGAACCTACAGTAAATATAGTTTCAAAAGTATTCCAAGGATTTTCTTCTAATTGCTTATGTCCTAATGCTAATCTTCTGTTTTCAGAATCTAACTCGAGAACTATGACATCAAGCTTATCACCAACTTTCACAAATTCAGAAGGGTGTTTAATCTTTTTTGTCCAAGAAAGATCTGAAACGTGCACTAGGCCGTCAATACCTTCTTCTAGTTCTATAAACAATCCAAAATTAGTAAGATTTCTTACCACGCCTGTATGCTTACTTCCAAGTGCATACTTAGTGATAGAATCAGTTTTAGTCCAAGGATCTTCGGTAAGTTGTTTTATACCTAAGGACATTTTTCTTTCGTCTCTATCTATAGTTAAAACGACTGCCTCAAGTTCATCGCCTACTTTAATAAAATCTTGTGGATTTCTCAAGTGTTGAGACCAAGACATTTCTGATACGTGAATCAGTCCTTCTACTCCTTGAATAATCTCTAAAAATGCACCATAATCAGCTACATTGACAATTTTACCTTTCACTTTAGACCCTACAACCACATCGCCTTGAAGAGCATCCCAAGGATGTGCAGAAAGTTGTTTCATACCAAGAGAAATACGTTTTTTCTCATCATCAAAATCTAAAACTACTACGTTCACTTTTTGGTCTAAGCTTAATACTTCATCTGGATGATTTATTCTTCCCCATGAAATATCAGTGATATGAAGTAATCCATCCACTCCTCCCAAATCTATAAATACCCCAAAATTGGTCATGTTTTTAATCACTCCTTCAAGTACCTGACCTTTCTCAAGATTATTTAGAATTACTGCTTTTTGTTTTTCAATATCTTTTTCAATCAATACTTTGTGAGAAACAACTACGTTATCGTTGGTATAGTTGATTTTCACAACTTTAACTTCCATTTTCTTTCCTACAAATATATCGAAATCTCTAATTGGCTTCACATCTATCTGAGAACCGGGCAAGAACGCTTCTATTCCATACACATCTACAATCAAACCACCTTTAGTTCTTCTTTTCACCATTCCTTCGATAATAATATCTTGATCTAATGCATCTTTGATATTATCCCAAGCTTTCACAATTTTCGCTTTCTTTCTAGAAAGTATTAATTGCCCATTGGAATCTTCTCTGTCCTCTACATATACATCTACAGAATCGCCAATCTTTAGATTTTCAACATCACGAAATTCAGATAAAGGAATTAAACCATCCGATTTAAAACCAATATTCAAAATCACATCTTTACTAGTCAAACCAACTACTACGCCAGTGATTACTTGTTTTTCAGCTACCTCAGTAAGAGTGCCTTCATACATTTGTTCTAACTCTGCTTTTTGAGCATCGGTATAAGAACTTCCGCCTTTTCTGCCTGTATTGTCCCAGTCAAAATTTTCTATCGGTGTCAACATATTTATTTTAAAGCTCTTTTTACATCAATATTCGAGCAAGGATATTGAAATTAAGTTTGTAAAAACTTCAAACAACGCATTCGAAGTTCCATTCTGTTAAATGGATTGCAAAATTAGTAAAAAAAAATATATTTTCATGTATTTTTTTAAAATGGATAACCTATACTAAGATTAAGATTAGGTGAGCGGTAGCCTTCCTTAAAAAATATCCATCTCTTGCCTTCTTCTTGGCTTGGATCTTTGGCTTTCCAACCAAAATCAAATCTGAGGATGAGAAAAGAAAAGTTAAGCCTTATGCCTAATCCTGTTCCTACCGCTATTTGAGAAAGAAATTTATCAAAATAGAAAACTCCTTCTGGTCTGGCTTTTTCTACACCATTTCTCGGTGCCCAAATCCAAAGATTACCAGCGTCTACGAACAATGCACTCTCTAAAAATTTAATAATTTTGAATCGATATTCCCAACTCATTTCTAGCATTATTGAACCTGGTTGCTCGAATCTATAAATTGGTCTTCCTTGTTCATCTCTTTCGGCGACCCAGCCTCCTGGGCCAAGTCTTCTAGGTGACCAAGACCTTATGCTGTTGCTACCTCCTAAGAAAAAATTTCTCTCATATGGGAGTATTTCTTCATTATCATAAGCCTTTGCGACACCAATATTGTATTTCATTGCAAAGGTATTTTTTCTGATGGGGAAATATAATCTTAAATCAGTGCTTAACTTAAAATATCTAAAAGTTTTCAATCCCAATAATGTATCACTTTCTACAAGTAGATTGTTTTTATTAAGAATATTAAGCAAGGTTCCACCTGATTCTGCATAAATTCTAAGATATTTCGATTTTTTATTTTCACCAAGAACGTTGTTAGTGAAAGTATAAGTGGCATTCATATCACTTACGAAAGAGGTTCCAAAACTATTGATCAAATTATTTCCATTGTTTTGGAGTTTATTTAAATACTCAACAAAGCTTGCTGACTTGTTTTTGGTAGATACTAAGTTTAAATCTACTATTGCAAAAGAAAATAGCTTTCTTGGGCTTAATTGAAAATTATAATTCATCCCTACATTGATATTATCTCTAGTATATTCTGGTCTTCCGATATAAGAATAAGAAACATCGAATCTAGTGACAGGGCTATAATTTTCTATAAAGTTTTGGAATTTTCTACCCATTGGGAAGTACAACTGAGGAAAAGACATAGAGGTCTGTGCATTATATTCTTCACTTCTATAAAATTCAGATTTATTAAGTAGCGATGCCTGACCTACTACTGTGGCTCTAAAACTAGTTTCAAATATTTCAAAACCCCTTAGCGTATTTCTTGATTTAAAATTTAAAAATCCAGAGGGTCCTGGAACAAAGTTAGAAGCCATACTTAGCCCCACTTCTTCTGTACTTTGAAATTTTTGTAGTGGCATTGTTCTAACATACGCTGTTAGTTTGGGATGTAGCGTATCTGAATCGTTTGTTTTTTCAAAATTAATATTAATAAATTTATACATATCCAAAGCTGCTAGTTGCCTTTGAGAATTTTGAATTTTAGAAACATTATAATACTCTTTTTCTTTAATGAGTAATTTTTTACTAATTATTCTTTTTGAAAAATTTTGTTTTGTATATATAAAATAGATATTTCTATAATAACCAGTATCTTTTTTAACGCTAGTATTTCCTTGGTCTGTAAAGAAATAAACTTTATCAAAAGTATACCTCTTATGATTCTTTCCATCGCTTGTATTGGAAATTATTGTAGTGATATTTATTTCACGTTTTATTTGAGAAGAATCTATATCAAAAGAAATATATTGGGGATTAAAGTCAAAATATCCTGAGTTTCTCAACAATCTATTGATTCTATCTCTTTCATTTGTGAGGTCTTGTTCTTTGTAGAAATTATTGATTTTTATATAAGATTCTTTATTGTTCTTTTTAATAAGGTTTGATATTGAAGTATCATTAGTTTGAGTAGTGAATGTTATTATTTTGTATGGCGATTTTTCAATGATTTTAAACTTCAAACTAATATCTCTTTTATTAGTATCTATCTGACAAGATATTTGATTTTCTAGATACCCTTGATTGAAATAAAAATTATGAAGAGTATTGAGGTTAACCTGAATTGAGCTGCTATCAAATATAGATGGGGGTTCGCCTACCACTCTCATCATCCAGTTACCTTTGCTGATTTTTTCATCTGCTTTATTTAATTTATTGGTTCGTTTTTTTCTTGTTGAAATTAATTTTTTAAAATATTTTGATTTATAATGAACCGAATCTAATGCGTTATCATATACTTCATCTTTATTTAAAGCATCTAAATAAAGAGAGTCATTTAAAGTTCTTAATTTGTGATTATACTTTTCAAGTACCTTTTTTCTTTGCCTTTGGGCATTAAGCGTATCAAAATGATTGAATCCAATTTGATACATCATTAAATATAACCGAACACCAAGAAGACTTCTATTGGGTTGTGGACTCAGAAGTATGTTTAAATCGCTAAAGTTAAATTTTTTGTTTCCCTCAAAACTTTGCTTTTTTAATAAATATTCATTCGATTTTAAATAATTTTTATTTGCACACTGTATAAAAACTAATAGCAAAGGCAGTATAATAAGTGATTTGATAAAATACTTATTAAAAAAAAATATATAATTTATACCTTTCCGAAAAATCACTACTAATAATAGATTCAAATGATTTCCAAAAATAACTTAAAATACATCAAATCTCTGCAATTAAAGAAATTTAGAAAAGAAGAAAATAAATTCTTGGTAGAAGGGGCCAAAAGTGTACTTGAATTATTGAACTCAAATTTCAATATTCATCAGCTATTGGTAAGTGAAACCTATTACCATAATAATGAAAAAATTATTCATTCTAAATGTAAAGAATTTTCAATCTGCACAGAATCAGAAATAGAATATGCAGGAAGCTACTCTTCTAATCAGTCTGCTTTGGCTGTAGTAGATATGCCCCAACCATCAATTCTTCTTCCAAACCAAGGAGTTTCAGAATATATACTTATGCTTGATAACATCAGCGACCCTGGTAATCTCGGCACCATTATTCGTATTGCCGATTGGTATGGTATTTCTAAAATTATTGCTTCTGAAAATACTGCAGAGCTCTATAATCCTAAAGTAATCGCTGCTAGCATGGGTTCATTTATTAGAGTAAATTTGTTCTACACTTCTTTGGAAGAATACTTAAAAAATTATAAAACGTTTGTATACGGTGCTAGTTTGGATGGTAAGAATATCTATGATACAAAATTCAATCCTTCTTCTGGAATGCTTCTATTAGGAAGCGAAGCTCATGGTATTAATAATTCGCTTTACCCTTTTATCGATGAATTAGTATTTATACCAAGATTTGGTGGTGCAGAATCACTTAATGTAAGCGTAGCAACTGGCATCTTTTGTGATCACATCAAACGCCAATGCTTATAGGTCTTTAGAATAAAAAACTAAATTACTTATCTTTATAATCAAAACTATCCCCCAAACTTTCTTGCTTGTTATAATTAGGCTCTCTGCGTTTATACTTGTTAGGTTTTCTTGTCAAATTCTTTTTGTCTCTATGGTCCATGTCACGATACCTTTGGTCTGTAGTGGCGGGGCAATGATAGGGATTAATAGTAACACAAGCATTTATGCTAATGATAATAATCGCTATAAGTATAAAAGTATATTTCTTCATGCAAAGAGCATATTGGATGATGATTACTACGAATTTAATTGTAATTTGATTAGTAATCACAAAAAAAGAATTGATATTTTTTTGTGATTCGATTGAAATCTATAAGTGTATGTATCTTTGCAACTGCTAAATAATATTCAAGCTTCTATATTGAAAATTATTTTTTATTAGAAACAAGGTATATTAAATTGCATGATTAGCTAAAAAAAAATGGAAAACAAAGAAATATCAGAGTTTGGGTACATCCTTCTATTTATAGTTACTGGCTTATTATTTCTGATTTTAACATTATTCCTAGGTAAGCTCATCCGCCCTAAAAGACCAAATGAAGAAAAAAACACTACTTATGAGAGCGGAGAAGATGCCCATGGAAATGCTTGGGGCATGTTCAATCCGAAGTTTTATGTTATTGCTCTTATATTTCTTTTGTTTGAAGCAGAGCTTTTATTTTTATTTCCCTGGGCTACTGTTTTTGGGAACCAAGAATTGATTTTGCTTAGTAATAGATATTGGGGTAAGATTGCTGTTGTTGAAATGCTAATTTTTATTAGTATTCTAGCATTGGGACTATGTTATGTTTGGAAAAAAGGATATCTAGATTGGCAGAAACCCATAAGCAATTCTAGTAATTATTCTATTTCATCTCATCACGAATTATATCAAAAAATCAATAAAAAATACGAGACCAAATCATAAATATATTTAAAAATGGAGGGATTATTAGATAAGAAATTTAATTCTGGAGGAGTAATAATCACTAAGGTGGATGATGTAATTAACTGGGCTAGGCTGTCTTCTATTTGGCCCATGGGGTTTGGAATCGCTTGTTGTGCTATAGAAATGATGTCAACTTTCACAAGTGCTTATGACTTAGATAGATTTGGCATAATGGCTAGAGCATCTCCAAGACAATCAGATTTAATGATTATAGCGGGAACAGTTACTTTCAAAATGGCTGATCGCCTTAGACGTTTATATGAACAAATGGCAGAGCCAAGATATGTGATTTCTATGGGTTCATGCTCCAACTGTGGTGGGCCATATTGGCAACATGGTTACCATGTTGTAAAAGGAGTAGATAAAATCATCCCTGTGGACGTATATGTTCCAGGGTGTCCGCCTAGACCAGAAGCATTGATAGGTGGAATAATAAAACTTCAAGAAAAAATCAGAAAAGAAACCCTCATGAATACTCCTCTTTTGGATAAATTAGTTGGTCAATCCACCTTAACTTCAAATTAAAATGACCTTCGAAGAAATACAACAACTTCTCCAATCAGAATTTAATAATTTAACGCTTGAAGTTAGCAACCAAGAAAGTCAAGCTCAAATAAATGTTCCAGCACAATCGATGATTGAAATCATTGGTTTTTTAAAATCTAACAAATCCACTTTTTTTGATTTACTTTCATGTATTACTGGCATTGACAATGGCAAAGAAGCTGGAAATATTGATATCATATATCATCTTTATTCCATTCCTTTTGAACATGCTTTAATAATAAAAACTAGCATTCAAAGAGGAACCCCACCTGAGCATCCTCCTTCTATAGACAGTATAAGTGCTATCTATCAATCTGCCAACTGGCACGAGAGAGAAATTTTTGATTTCTTTGGAGTAATTTTCAACCACCATCCTGATTTGAGAAGAATACTTCTTCCTAATGATTGGCAAGGATATCCTCTCAGAAAAGATTACAAAGAACAAGAATATTACCGTGGAATAAAAGTAGATAACAACTTTACAAGCGAGACCAATAATTAAAATGCAAAATAACGCTGTTCAATATATTTACAACCCCGAAAATCTAGATCAATCAGATCCTTTATATACCAATATCAATAACCTAAAATCTCACGAGATGGTTATAAATATTGGACCTCAACACCCATCTACACATGGTGTATTGAGATTAGAAGTTGTCATGGACGGAGAAATTGTAACTAATGTGATACCTCATATGGGCTATCTGCATAGATGCTTTGAAAAACATGCAGAAAATCTCCCTTATCCTCAAATTATTCCTTTTGTAGATAGACTAGATTATTTAGCTGCCATGAACAGTGAGCATATCTATGCAATGGGGGTAGAAAAAATGCTTGGAATATCAGAAGAAATCTCCACCAGAACAGAATACATAAGAGTATTGGTAGCAGAACTCAACCGTCTATCTTCTCACTTTCTCGGAATAGGTGCTTATGCCATGGATATGGGTTCATTTACTCCTTTCTTATGGCTTATGCGCGATAGAGAGCATATCAATAGAATGCTAGAATGGGTATCTGGAGCTAGAATGCTCTATAATTATATTTGGATAGGTGGCTTATACTATGACCTTCCAGTAGGGTTTGAAGAAAGATGCAAAGAATTTACAGTTTACCTAAAACCCAAACTTACTGAATTAAAACAATTAGTAGTAGACAATAAAATATTCATTAACCGTACTGCTAATATTGGTGTTTTACCTTTAGACCTCGCCATCAACTCTGGAGTTACTGGACCAATGCTCAGAGCTTCAGGACTAAGGTTTGACTTACGAAAAGTAGATGCCTATTCTGTATACCCAAAACTAGATTTTGATATCCCTATAGGAGAAGGAAAAATGGGGCAATTAGGGGATTGCTGGGACAGAACTTTCGTAAGAATAGAAGAATGTTGGCAATCTATCAGAATCATAGAACAATGCATAGAACAACTAACCAACGACCATAAAAGAACAAGAAGCTTTAACCCACAAGCCAGTATCCCCAAAAAAATAAGACCTCCAAAAGTAGATTTTTATTTCAGAGGAGAAAGCCCTAAAGGTGAACTAGGATTTTTCTTTAGACACAATTCTAATTTTGATATCCCCTATCGCTGCAAGGTAAGAGCACCTAGCTTCTGTAACCTCTCTGTATTACCTGCTATTTCAAAAAATATCATGTTGGCAGATTTAATAGCAATTCTTGGGTCGATAGATATTGTTATGGGCGAAGTAGATAGATAGTTTTAGTATATTAACTTACTATTTCCTATCTTAACTTATATAATTAACTAATCATATTTAACCTAAACATTGCAATCTTTTCTACCTTGATGAAAAAATTAAATCTAGCTTTAATTCTACTATTAAGTTTTCTATTCAATGCTTGCAAAAAACAAATAGAATCACCCAAATGGAATGTGGATGTCTTAGCTCCAATAATAAAATCTAGCCTAAGCATAAAAAGCCTTGTTGAAGACAGTACTTATCAACTTGACAAAGACAGTAGTGTTATTCTAGTTTTCAAGCAGCAATTAGATTCCTTTAGTCTAAAAGGGCTCAACGAATTCCAAATTGCCCCTTTTTACAACAAAATAAAACTTTCCTCTCTAAAACTAAATACCGACACTATTACCCAGTCAATCACCCTAGGGCAAATAGCAAGACAACTACTTACCAACCCAGACCAAAACCTAAGAACTGTTGGAATTGGGATTCTATTTAGTCATGGAAGAAATTTAGACATTCCAGATTTTAATAACCTAACTACCGAAGGTGTTCCTTTTGATGTTACAGAATGGTTCAAATATGCGATAATCAAAAAAGGAAACCTTACTATCTCGCTTTTAAATCAGCTTCCTGTAACCGTTTCCAATATTCAGTTCGATTTAAAAAACACAACGCTGGAGCCACTGCTTGTATTAAGTTCAAATTTTTCAAATGTAAAACCCAATGAAACCCGAACCGAAACCGTTCAGCTCGACAATAAAAAAATAGAGGGTAGCTTACAAGTAAATATCGCAGATTTAGATTTATTAGGTGGAAAAAACTTACTCGTAGATACCAATGCTGCTCTTAAACTTCAGGTTGTAATTACAGATATAGAGCTCGAAGAAGCAGATGCTATCTTCCCTGCCCAAAATGTTGTTGTAGACACAGTAGAAGTACCTATTACCCTTGTAGCAGGTGTAGAAGCAAAAAAAGCCACTTTAGAAAAAGGTTTAGTGAGAATAAAAGTATTGAGTACTATCCAAGATTCTTTATTTTATACCTACAAAATCCCTAATGCAATTACTCCTGAAGGAAAGCCTTTTGTTGTGAATGGTAAAGTACCACCAAGCAAAGGAGGCGTTGCAACCCAATATGAATTTATCGCCGACTTTAGTGGCTTCAAAATAGATATGAGAGGAGCTCCAGGGAAAGACACCGTAAACGCTTTTTATAGCGACTTTACTGCAGCGATAAGATTTTCTGGCAAACCCGTTTTTTTATCATTGACAAAAGATAGCCTAGAAATCAGCATCACTATGGAAAAACTAAAACCAGCTTATCTATTTGGATTTATCCAACAAGATACCCTCATAGAAGCCAATACCCCAGTAGATATATTTAATAACATAAGTGCTGATGCTATAGACTTCAAACAAATCAACATGAAACTAAATATCAAAAATAGTTTTGGTGTAACCGTAGAAATAACTCCAGAATACCTAAAAGCAACTGGTATTAATGGGCAAACAGCCTCCTTAATTGATGAAAATCTAATAGGAGTTTTAAGGGCAATACCAGCTGCATCAGACAACCCTCTTACTGGTACTTCATTAGAATTAAGCACCAAAAATGCTGCCCCACTTTTTAATACTATACCTAAAAATGTAGCTTATAAATTAAAAATAAAAACAGGGAAACAACTTTTTGTGGGTGGCCCCAAATTATATACTGATTTTGCCTATACCAACTCAACGATTGCACCTTCAATCACTATAGAAGCACCACTCAATTTTTCTGCAAAAAAACTCATCTTACAAGACACGATAAGCTTAAATGACAATTTTAAAAATCAAATACGAAACGGGAAATTTATTATGCTTGTAAAAAATGGATTTCCTTTAAAAATATTAATCAAACTAAAGTTCTTAGATAATAACAATAAAGTGCTTACTACTATTCTTCCTCAAGAAGCAATCAGCGAAGGCATACTTAATACTAACAATAAAGTCGCACAAGCGAGCAAAAGCAAAATCAATTATAACCTCAGTGAAGAAACCATGAGCAAAATAAACCAAGCCAACAAAATCCTAATTGAAGCACAATTCGATACCGCCCCCCCCAATACCCAAATAAAAATATACCACGATTATAAAATAGACCTTCAACTTATCGGAGATATCAATTATCAAGTCAACTAATCTATATGTACTTTAAAACGCTTTTCTTTCTTCTTTTTCTTACTTTTCTAAGTTCAGTAGTCAGGCTTAAGGCTCAAATTAATAGCAATAATATTGATAGAAATTTTTTAGATCAGAATCAATTATATATCCACCCTAGTGCTTCAAACAAAATACTTCTCAACACAACTTACGAAATTGAAATGGCATCTAATGCCCTTACCAATTCTTTTATGAAAGCAGCACTATTCAAGGGCTTTATTGATGAAAAAGAAAAAAACGATGTAAGTAAACACCTCAGTCAACGAAATACCCTTGGCTTAGAAACTAACTTTGCCATTCACGCATTATTTAGAAAACCTAAATATGCTGTCATTGCTGGAATAGGACACAGAGAGCTACTATATACAAAATTTTCAAGTGGTTTATTCGAAACTATTTTCAGAGGGAACAAAATGTATACAGGACAAAATGTAGAATTAGGGAACACCAATATAGGATATCTCAATTACGATTACTTATATATTGGGTTAAATAAATCAATTAAAAACTTCAATATTTACTCTTCAATTCAATTGATTAGAGGAGGATTCTGGCTAAATAGCAATATTGAAAAAGCCAAAATGTACACCGAAGTTGATGGATCTTATATCAACTTCGATAGCCGATTAACTTTAAATTATAGCCCTAATAAATTTTCAACTTTCCCTTCTACAAGTGGTTTAGGGTCTGCTATCAACCTAGGCATAAATTGGACAAAGAATCAACATAAAATAAACTTTGAAATACGAGACCTAGGATTTATCTACTGGAAAAATCAGTCTAAATTCTCATTAGATTCCAATTATAAATATGAGGGAATAGAAGCCAATGATTTGTTCGATCAAAATGTTTTTGCATCAAACAACATAGAAATAGATACCATTGCTCAGAAAATAAAAGTACCTAAAAACACAGAAAATATTACCCAATTTATTCCTTCAACAATTATTGCCAATTATAACTTTCAATTAAATCCTAAAACAGAATTGTTTTTAGGAGTAAAACAAATTTTGCTATCTAGTTACCTCCCAAAAATTACCCTTAGAGCGCAATTTCAGATATTAAAATCACTTTATGTCCTACCAAGTATCAATTATGGTGGATTTGGCAAACAAAGTCTAGAAATAGGACTTATCAAATCTTTCAATAAAACGTTAATCGCCTCTTGTAATCTGTATATTATTGAATATCTTTTGTTCAATAAAAACACATTAGGTAGTGGTCTAAATTTTAGCCTTACAAAATCATTTTAACGTATAAGGTCATGTATGTATAAATTCAATTCCATAACATCACAAGACCTCATTGATAATACCTATGGATTGGAGGGTTCATTTTTCATCACCATCAATACCGCCAATAATGACCTACCCCTATCTACGATTAAATCCAACAAAGTTATTCTAAGCCCCGCAGGAAAGATAGTTGAAAAAAGTCTATTAGAAATGGAAAAACATTTCTTGAATCTCAAAATAGAACACTACATTATCATGCCTAACCATATTCATGCATTAATACATATCAATAACATTGACTTAGAACAGCTGATTATTTCTGGGGTGTCTCGTTTTGAAATGTCCTTTGGATTAATGGTGGGGCGATTAAATCCATTTCTATTAAAAGGTTCTATTTTCCATGCTGTTACTTGGTTCAAAGCTTCTTCGCTTATAGAACTTCAAAAAAACAATTATACCAAATTTTTATGGAAATCAGGATATTTCGATTTCACCATTCAAAACCAAACTTCCTACAACAATGTAGCAAAATACATTAACCATAATCCAGAAAACTGGGAAGACGACCTAGACCACCCCGAAAATAATTACCGAAGCATCATCTACTAAATTAAACCGAGAACTGATGAAGCCTAAAATTGCTGACGCACTCAATTTCTATTCTACACTCAGCCCTACTAAAATCGTCAATGCCTTTCAGCTCATCTCTAGCTATTACTTCTCTAGGCTTATTAACAAACCAATACATTGGGGAAAATTGGCTGCTATTGCATTCGAACCCACCACTTCATGTAATCTTCGTTGCCCTCAATGCCCAAGTGGAATTCGTTCTTTTACAAGACCGACTGGCAATTTAGACCAAACTCTATTTTACCAAACGATTGACGAAATAAAATCGCATCTGATGTACCTCACTTTTTATTTCCAAGGCGAACCCTATCTAAATCCTAAATTTTTGGAAATGGTCGCCTATGCAAACCAAAAAAACATCTATACCTCTACCTCTACCAATGCGCATTATCTAGACCAAGCTAATGCCAAAGCCACCGTAGAATCGGGCTTAAATAGAATTATTATTTCTATAGACGGTACCGCTCAAGATACTTTTCAAAAATATAGAGTGGGTGGAAAATTAGATAAAGTAATAGAAGGAACAAAAAATCTTATAGAATGGAAAAAAAAGTTAAAATCCTCTACTCCACACATCTTGTTTCAATTTATAGTAATGAAACATAACGAACATCAAATTGAAGAAATAAAGTCTTTGGCAAAAACAATTGGAGTGGACGAACTGCAACTCAAAACTGCACAGATTTATGACTATGAGCATGGTTCAGACCTTTTACCTACAAACGAAAAATATTCAAGGTACCATAAAAGCCACAATTCTAATTACGAAATCAACAACCAATTGCTCAATCATTGCTGGAAAATGTGGCATTCTTGTGTAATCACTTGGGATGGAAGTGTAGTACCTTGTTGTTTTGACAAAGATGCAAGCAATTCTTTAGGTCAATTAAGCCATGAAAAACTATCCTCTATTTGGAAAAACAAACTTTATCAGAACTTCAGAACCAGAATTTCCAAATCTAGAAAAGAAATAGAAATTTGTAAAAATTGCTCTGAAGGAACAAAGATATTTCAATAAAAAAAGGCTTCTCTAAGAGAAGCCTTTTTTTATTATAAACTTTAAAAGAATTATTTGTTGATTACTAATTTCTCAGTAGCACTCAAATTTCCTTTAGAAATTACTACAGTATAAATTCCGTTAGGCAAATTATCGGTAGCTATTTCATGTTTAGTTTCGCCAGCTACAACAGCTTGATTATTGTTGTATACTTTTTGAGACAAAGAGTTGATGATAGAGATAGATACTTCATCTTGTTGTTTAGCATTGATAGTAACATTCACCAAGTCCGCAGCAGGATTAGGAGCTATACTTACTTTGTTTACTAAAGAGTTAAGTTTGTTTACACTATTAACAACATCTCCAAGTGTGATAGTACCAAAACCAGAAGGATCCGTCCAATTTCTATTTCCTCCGTTTTGATTCCACATAGATTGAGCAGTTCTAGTAGCTATACCTTGATTGTTAGAAATATCAAAACCAATTTTCCTTCCTATAACAGGTATTAATGCAGGAGTTGTAAGAAAATCCATTTCGAACCAAGACAACTCAAACTCCATAATATAACCATTAGCAGTTAACTTTGCCGCTTGTGCCACAACATTACCAACTTGTCCATTAGGGCTAGATACTTTGAGACTATCTAAATTTCCTGTAGGTGATCCAGAAACAATCTGAAAAGTTGATGCATTATATGCTCTTGGCCAGTTAGCTGGACAGTTTGAAGTTTTATCATTGGTCATGGAGAAAAAAAGCTCAATAGCGTCACCTGTACCTAGGTTAGCATCTACTACTTCTGCCACTACAAACAAGCTATTATCATTCCATAATGCAGCCCATTTTGTGGTTTTATCGCAACCAGTAGCTGGTGGCATATTGCAATCAAGAGTTGAATTGTCAATACAGTTTTCAAGCATTTGCATACCTCCAGCCATATAGTCAGCATCTATTACACCATCTACTTTAATAGTACTTAAAGTCTTACCTACTGTATAATTTTTCATTTGAGCCATAGATAACGAGGCTATAGAGGCAAACATGGTTGCTAAAATGTAATTTTTTATCATATTTATAATTGTTTAAGGTTAGATTTATTACTTTTCAAAAATACTAAATAGAAATAGAAATATCAAAATTTTAATAAAATATTTTAATAATTAAAGAGAATTATTCGTCCATTATTAAGCTATTTTACATAGAATAGGACAAAAAGCTTGTCTATAAACAACAATTTCAATAATATCTATTATATTGATTGTCGAAAAAAATACTCAAAATCTCTTCAATAATGTGGGAATATAGCATCATCATTATCTTATTTCTTGGGGCATTATTTTATCTGACCAAGCATTTTTGGAAAACAGGCAAAGCAAATTCTTGTGGCTGTGGTACTAAAAAATCTTGTAAAAGCTCATAAAAAAAGCCAATTGGCGAATTCTACCAATTGGCTTTTTTTATGAATATTTTATTCTAAAAAGGCAAATCTCCCTCTTCAGTACCGCTAGATTTAAATGAACTTACCTCTGGGAAATCATCTGATTGCTCTCTTGAATTTGATGGTTTGCTAGAATTATTTCCAGCAGCATCAATTTTCCAAACTCTTAATTCGGTATACCACTTTTCATTATATTCTCTAGACTCTATATTAAAAGAGATTTTCAATTCATCTCCTATTTCATATTTATGCAATAACTCTAGCTTTTCGTTCCATGCCTGAAAACAAGCTTTTTTCGGATATTGCCCAGTAATTTCTTCTATCAAGAAGTCTTGTTTTTTCCAAGGTCCTTTGGCACTTTGCCCTCCAATTTCGGGCATTACTTTTATGAGTTTTCCTACAAATTCTAAAGCCATCTTATTTATCTATTGAGATTAATTCTACTTCAAATACAAGTGTTGCACCAGGACCAATTTTACCCCCTGCTCCTCTTTCGCCATAAGCCAATTCAGAAGGTACAAATAGCTTCCATTTTGACCCTGTTTTCATTAATTGAAGGGCTTCTACCCAACCTTTTATTACACCATTCACTGGGAATGAAGCTGGCTGACCTCTATCAACTGAACTATCAAATACTGTTCCGTCTATCAAAGTACCATGATAATGCGTGGTTACCTTATCAGTTTCTTTAGGAATTTCGCCATCACCTTCTTTCATAACTGAATATTGTAAGCCACTTGGTAATGTAACTACACCAGGTTTTTTCTTGTTTTCTTCAAGAAATTTCACTCCTAAGACTTTATTTTTTTCTGTTTTCTCTGCTTGAAGTTTCATAAAAAATTCATTCAGTATAGATTCAGCTTTTTCATTAGAAACCATTAGTGGATTACCTTTCATCACATCGGTAAAGGCTTTACTAAGCATTTCGGTACTAATATTGTCCATGCCTTGAGATTTCAAATTACTAGCAATATTTACCCCTAAAGCGTAACTTACGCTATCAATGGTAGTCGTTGTTTTTGTCATTGTAGTTGTTTTTGTTTTTTTTGATTGCGCTTCTACTGTTCCCATTCCTATTGCTCCAGCTATAGTGAGTAGTATAATTTGTTTGTTGAAATTCATAATTTTTTATTTTAAGATTTGCTAAGATAAGTTGATTTATTTGAAATATTAAATTTTGTTGGTGATAAAACTAAGCTTAAAAATAGAAAGATTATTTTGAATGAACTTTATAAACGATTAAACCAAATCATTTTTTTATATATAATTAATAAAAAAATAAAGTAGTAAATATAATGAATGATTTGAGCAAACATGATTCCTTTTATTTCAAAATATTGACACAGTAAAAACCCAGAAATCAGATACACCAAATTAGCACTCGATTCCAAAAGTAAAAATGTCTTTGTTCGTGATTGAGCAAACAAAAGATAGGATAAAAAAAAGGAAATAAACTTAAACACATCAGCTATTATTTGCCAACTTATAAAAGCTCTTCCTGGCAAAAACTCTTTGCTGAACAACAACAACAACAACTCGTCTTTAGCCACATATACAATTACAAAACCCATTAAAGCCAATGGGAAAAAAATCTTAAAATATTGAAATACAAATTTCCTTATCGCAAAATCGTCATTTACAATTGATACCAATCGAGGGAAATAGTTTATAGCAATTAATGAGGTGAAAGCTGTGGTATAAAAATCTGAAAGCTTCACTACTGCTTGCCAATAACCTACTTGATCTGCTGGAAAATAATTCATGGCTATTTGACGAACTCCAATTTCGGTAATTTTTCCAAATGCCATTACTCCTACAGCAATGATTACGAAATTGAAAATTGCATTATAAATCTGCTTGTTTATAGCGAAGTGAATGTGTAAATATTTACTATAAAAAAAGATAAAAAATACAACTGTAGTAATGGTGGTGGTAGCCAAACCTGAAACAACAGCAAGTATTGCCCATGAGAACCCCAGTTTTACGATGGCAAAGTACACCAAAAATACAGTAGCAATGCTTCCTATACTATTTATGGTGTTAAAGACTATAGTTTTTTGATTGGCCAAAAAAACCGACAATAATAAATATTGGATTAATAAAAAGACAATTCCCAAAGTTGCTACAAAAAACCACTTCCATATTCCTATACCATTTAAAAAAAAAGTTTTTGAAATAAATGGATGAAATACTATTCCCAAAATAACGATGATAATAAAAACAATACCTGTAAGCACAAGCCCTGAAGTATAAACTTGATTTCTATATTCCTGATTTTTATCTGGTGCATTATATTCTTTGATTAGCCCTTTATTAATTCCCTCGTTACAAATCAAAATAAAGGAAGAATATATGTTTTGTAAATGAGCAAGCAGTATTATACCTTGTGGACCATAATGAATAGATATCATTTTATTGACAATAAAACTTGATATGGTTCTCACCACAATCCACATTATTGAGCTTATAGAAGATTTAAACATTATTGATTTTTAATCCAAAAACGAAATATAATATTTTATTTCTGAATAGAAGTAGTAAAGAGAGCTAAACTACAATAATTTGAATTTTATTGACCTTATGGTTTCATAACGCAATGTTTTCCTTATTTTAGCTTTCTAATTAATAGTTTATATGTGTGGAATTGCTGGAATTGTGGATTTAAATGGAAATCTACAAGAACTGAAATCAAATTTGATAAAAATGGCTCAAATGCTTCGGCATAGAGGACCAGACGATGAAGGTTTTTTTTACAGCAACCCTAACAATTTTAGTACCGAAGGAGGTAATGACACACCAAAAGATTGTTACAGAAGCCAATTGCTCTATGCTCCTAAAGAGAGTCTTAATAATATTAACAAAGCCCAAATTGGCTTAGCTCACAGAAGACTTAGCATTATAGATTTGAACCCTTCTGGTCATCAGCCGATGTGCAATGATAATCAAAACCTTTGGTTGGTTTTCAACGGTGAGATTTATAATTATGAAAGCATAAAATCTAAACTAATTTCTTTTGGTTATAATTTTGTTTCCAACTCTGATTCTGAAGTAGTGCTAAAAGCATTCGAACATTGGGGTAAAGATTGTGTTCATCATTTCAATGGTATGTGGGCACTGGCTATTTATAATAGACTTGAGCAAACCCTATTCTGCTCAAGAGACAGATTTGGTGTAAAACCATTTTATTATATCTACCATAACCATTTATTTGCATTTGCTTCAGAACAAAAGGCACTTCTACATTTATTAAAAAATGAATCAAAAATAAATCGAGCAGCGGCTTTTCAATATTTAGTTCTTGGCACAAGCGAACAAAATGAAAAAGGGCTTTTTGAAAAAATTTTAGAATTACAACCATCCCATCAATTAGAACTTGATTTAAAAAGAAATCAATTAAAAAAACACCAATATTATCAATTAAAGTACCTAGCTGATTGGGAGGATTTTTCAGAGACAAAGTTTCAAAATTATTCCGCCCAATTAAACCATCTCCTTACAGAATCTATAAGATTAAGATTACATTCTGATGTCGCACTGGGAACCTG
Organism: Cytophagales bacterium; assembly: GCA_004294225.1. Lineage (GTDB taxonomy): Bacteria > Bacteroidota > Bacteroidia > Cytophagales > Cytophagaceae > REBA01. Next base: position 44,854 of record REBA01000023.1, read on the forward strand.
CTTGAGTGGTGGCTTAGACAGCTCAAGCATTGTTTGCATCACTGATAAGCTCCTTAAAGAAAATCCATTGCAACAGGTCGGTAATCGGCAATCATTATTCACTTCTGTTTTTTTGAATCAAAAAATTGATGAGTCCAATTGGGCGAAGATAATTGCCGAGAAAACTCATGCAAAGTGGTATCAAGTTGAACCCACTCCAGAGGAGATGATTCAAGAGTTTGAAGATTTGACCTACAGTCAGGATATTCCTATTTTGAGCTCTAGTACTTATGCTCAATACAAGGTAATGCAAAAGGTAAACCAACAAGGAATAAAAGTAACACTAGATGGTCAAGGGGCAGATGAATTGTTTGCAGGGTATGACCCACATTATACTGCTTTTTTTTATGAAAACATTAAAAATAAAAAATGGAGAGAAACATTTCTAAATCTAAAAAACATAGGAACACAATTCGCAAACCCTAAGTATGTTCTAAATGTGCCCCTGAAACATTCAGCAACGCTGTTATTCCCCCATTTTATTAAAACTAATGGATATAGGAAATTCAATAAAGAATATAAATTTATTAGTAATGAATTATGGACTCAAAATAAAGAAGAACTAAATCTACTTAACAATAAATTTAGCTATAATCTGAACCAGAAACTTCACAAAGAATTTACTGGCCACCAACTAAAAGTTTTGTTAAGAACAGGAGACCGGAATTCAATGAGATTTTCAGTAGAATCGAGAGTCCCCTTCTCTGATGATTTACCGCTTATTGAAACTGTTTTTCAAATTCCATCAAGTTATAAAATTAGAAACAACCAAAGTAAGTACTTATTAAGGCAAGCAATGAAAGATTTACTTCCCAAAGCAATATTTAATAGAAACGACAAACAAGGTTTTTCCACCCCTGAGTTTCTATGGCTAAAAACAAACAAAAACTACTTCAAACAATACATTACCAATGACCTTTCTGAATTTATCCATGTAAAGCCACTGCTTAATAAATGGGATTCAACCATTGACCGACTAAACCCCAATAATACCAACCGATTGTTCAGAATCATTCAATTTGCTGCATGGAAAAAAGTATTCAATCTCTAAGCTATAAGCTAATTCTATTATTTATTTTTGCTTTTAACTCCCAAAATGCAAAAAGCCAAAATCTTATTCATAAAGATGAGATAATAAGTCTAGTCATCAAACAAGGGCTTGATAAAATGTATAATTTAGAATTTGAAGAATCTGAAAAGATATTTTTAGAAATAAAGAAAAAGTATCCCAACAATCCTGCATATGATTTCCTTATGGCGATGAATACATTTATAAAAATGTACACTAATAACACTTATAAAGAAAAATCAGCTGAGAACCTAAACTATCTATTAGCTAGCCTTGAAAAAACAAAAAAACTAGATGCCCTGCATCCCAACGACCCAGAAGTTATCTTCTTTTACATGTCAATTTATAGCTCTATAACATTATACTACAGCCAAAGGAAAGAAACTATAAAAGCAATAAATTTTGCAAAAAAAACCTATGACTTTCTTAGACAAGGCTACAATTTAAAAAATCAATACAACGAACTCTATTTTTCAGCAGGAATATATGATTTTTATAGAGAACAATATCCAGAAACCCATCCAGTTTATAAATCTTTCATGTGGCTATTTGCTCCTGGAGATAAAATAAAAGCGATAAAAGAACTAGAATACGCCGCCCAAAATGCAGTGCTTACTAAAACAGAAGCTCACTCCTATCTAACAACTATCTCTATAAAATACCTTTCGAACTACGAAAACGCGGCACACCATGCTTCATACCTTCATAAAAACTACCCCAACAACCTAGTCTATACCACTAGAAATATTGAAGCACTTTTGCTGTCAGGGAAATATGAAGAAGCAGAAAAATTGCTTCCACTTATCTCCAATACCAACAAAAAAATTTTTGAGATGGCCTATCATATATTCAAAGGAATATTACTTGAGAAAAAAGAAAAAAAATATGACCTAGCTCTAGGATACTATGGGAAAGGAATACAATTTTCTAAAGAAGTAGAATTCCCTGTAAACGATTTCCTTGGTCATGCCTATCTTGGAATTGCCAGAATATTCAAACACCGTGGCGAAATAAAAAGTGCTAAAATATACTTTGAAAAAACTTTAGAAAAATCAGATTATGTTGCTTTCAAAAAAGAAGCAGAGTCTAATTTAAAACAATAATCAAATACAGGTTAATAAGCTATTTTAAATTATTTTTGGAGTAACGACTTTAAATTATAAACTTTAATAAAAAAATAAATTTTATCAACAATGGGATTACTAAAAGGGAAAAATGTATTAATTACAGGAGCATCTAAAGGAATAGGTAAATCAATAGCTATAAGATGTGCCGAAGAAGGTGCTAATATAGGATTTACGTATCTTTCAAGTATAGAAAAAGGAAAAGCTTTAGAAACTGAATTACAAAACTTAGGTATAAAAGCAAAAGGATACCAATCTGATGCCTCAAACAGTATAGCGGCAGAAAAACTATTAAATGATTTTATTACTGACTTTGGTTCTTTAGATGGATTGGTAAATAATGCCGGAATCACCAAAGATGGTCTATTAATGAGAATGACAGAAGAAAATTGGGACGCAGTTATCAATACCAATCTAAAATCAGTATTTAACCTAACTAAATCAGCCATAAAGCCACTAATGAAACAAAAATATGGCTCAATTGTAAATATCACCTCAGTGGTAGGATTAAAAGGAAATGCTGGTCAAGCAAACTACGCTGCTTCTAAAGCAGGTATCATAGGCTTCACTAAATCCGTAGCACTAGAACTTGGCTCAAGAAACATTAGAAGCAATGCTGTAGCACCAGGATTCATCGAAACAGAAATGACAGAAGTACTAGATCCTAAAGTAATCGAAGGTTGGAAAGAAGGGATACCACTAAAAAAATCTGGTAATCCCGCAGATGTAGCAAATGCAGTAGTATTTCTAATTTCAGAATTATCCACTTATATTACAGGTCAAGTAATACAAGTAGATGGTGGTATGCTTACATAGTTTTTTTAAACTCCCCTTGTTTGAGCTAAACTCTTACAAGGGGAATAAACATTTATATTAAATTTATTTTGACCTCCTTAAAAGTTATTTGGCAAAATTCCCCTTGGTACATATTACTGTGTATTCTAATTGCTGCATTTTTCAGCTATCTACTTTACAATAGAAATACTATATGGAATAAGCAAGTCAAGTATTTACTAGTTACACTAAGATTCAGCACCTTATTGATATTATTTTTACTACTACTCAATCCTTTATTAAAATTACTCAACAATTATCTCGAAAAGCCTATTATAGTATTGGCAATAGATAACTCTAAGTCTATTCAAAACACACAAAACAGTGCTTATATAGAAAATATAAAGAAAGAGCTCATAGAGCTCTCCAATGAATTAAAAAAACTTCCCATCGAATTAAAAATTCATAGCTTTTCAGATAGCACTCAAAATATCGATAAAATACAGTTCAACCATAATACTTCTGATATAAGCCAATTATTAAAAGAAATCAATTCAAATTACTCCAACAAAAATTTACAAGGGATAATTCTAGCCTCTGACGGTATTTATAACCAAGGTGTAAACCCAAGTTATAATCCTAGTTCAATACCTAATTATACCATTGGGCTTGGAGATATTGTACCAAAAAAAGATATCCTTATCAAATCCTTATCATTTAATAAAATCTCATTTTTAGGAAATAAATTCCCAATAATAGTAGAAATACAGCATTTTGAACTTGAAGGTAAAACTGTTGAAATAAAAATCAAACAAAATAAAAAAACAATTGACAGCAAACGAATTGAACTAAAAGGAAATAAAAACACTCAATCAATAGAATTCCTTATAGAAGCTGATAAAAAAGGCTATCAACATTACACTATAGAAGTAGATTATTTAAGCCAAGAAATTACCAAAGAAAACAATATAGCTCATGCCTACATTGAAATATTAGACAACAAAGAAAAAATACTAATCGTTGCAAACAGTCCACATCCAGATATTAAAGCCATAAAATCAGCATTAGAAACAAAAGAAAGCAACGAAGTATTTGTATATATTAATGGTATAAATGATTTGATAAAAACCAACTATGATATAGTTATTTACTATCAAGTTCCCAGCATTACTCGAACAAACTCTCTAGAATTACAGCAACTCCAAAAAAATAATTTATCGTCAATTTATATAATTGGAAACCAAACTAATTTAAATGATTTTAACAACCTAAAAAAAGCAGTAACTATACAAGCTAGAGTTGGGCAAATTGATAACGTTATGCCCTCTTTCAATGAAAAATTCGATAAATTTAAAATAAGCCCAGAAGATCAGTCCATAATTAGTGAATACCCTCCATTGATGATTCCCTTCGGAAGTTATCAACTAGACCAAAGTAATAACACTGAGGTAATACTATATCAAAAAATAGGGAATACCATTAGCTCCAAGCCATTGCTTATCTTTGAAAATAAATCAGATACAAAAACGGGTATTTTAATCGGAGAAGGAATCTGGCAGTGGCGTATGACAGAACTACAAGAAACCAATGAGAGTAAAACATTTGATCAATTTATATGTAATTTTATCCAACTAACTTCCAATAAAGAAGATAGAAGAAAGTTCAGATGCACAAGCACACAACAAGAATATTCTAGCTTAGAATCAATATTTTTTGAAACAGAAGCATACAACGATATCTATGAAAAAATATACAACAATAAAGTTGATTTAAAATTAACCGACGAAAACGACAACACTTATCCATACTCATTTATCAATACAATTCAATCTCCAAAATTCGAAGTAAAAGGATTAAAACAAGGTGCTTATAAATACGAAGCAACTACCACAATATCTGGTAAACAAGAAAAATATAAAGGAGAATTTATTGTACAAACCACAAATTTAGAAGCCCTGAATACTACTGCAGATCACGAAATTTTAAAGATACTCTCCCAAAAAAGCAATGGGCAATTTGTAGCAGAAAATAATATGAAAAAGATAATTCAAGCTATAAATACAAGGAAATTAACCAACCTCCTCTATCCAATAGAAGATGTTAAAGAAATCATTGAATTTTATTGGATATTTGTACTAATAATTTTCCTTATTAGCATTGAGTGGATAATTAGAAAGTATAAAGGAAGTTATTAGCTTTCACTAAGTAAGTTTTTTCTTCAATACCTTTTCTAAAAAATTAACTTTAGCAGTCTCCTTAGTACTTTGTTTGTACCAAAAATAACCAATACCAGCAGCCATTAAATAAGGAATTACCATAAGGTATAAGATGCCAGAATTTACCCCTTTACCTTTTCCTTGCTGAGTGTTTGCACTACTTTCTATAGTTGCTCTACACATTGCACATTGAGCATTTGTTTTAGAAATAATAGCAAGTTGAAAAATAAAGAAAATAAGCAGGAATAAAAATCTATATAACTTCATAAATTTAATTGTTTAATTTATTATAGATAATAAGGACTAATCATAAGATATACAACCACCCCACTAATGGATACATACATCCAAATTGGGAAAGTATATTTTACTACTTTTTTATGAGAATCAAAATCTGCTCTAAATGCATAAAATAAAGCCATCAATACAAATTTAACAACTACTGCAGCCAATATAATGTGTGTAATCAAAAGAAAATAATAAACAAAAGACACTAATCCTTGACCTCCAAATTTAGTTGAAGAATTAGATAAATGATAAATAACATAAGAAACCAAAAAAACAGATCCTAAAGAGAATGCACTCAACATCATTTTTTTATGTAATTCTAATTTTCTGTTTTTAACAGCTATAAATCCTAAAAACAAAAAAACAGCAGTTAGGAAATTAATAACCGCATTCAAATGAGGTAAATACCTTGTCCAATCGCCCAGATAATACTTGGTTCTTATCCCCAATAATATTGCTACTACTATTGGAATAAGATAAGATACTATATTAATAACCTTATAATTCAACAGCTTATTCACCGAGTTCATATATTTTTTGTAATACTTTAATTTCTGCTACCAACCTATCTATTTCTTTTCTATCAGTACCATTATAATAACCTCTTATCCAACCATTTTTATCTACTAACACCACTTTGTCACTATGAATAAACTCTAATGGTCTTTCTCTATCTTCCATCGCAGTTAAGAAAAAGCTCTTTTGTGCTAAAGAATAAATACTATCTTTCGAACCTGTAAGAAAAGTCCATTTATTATAAATAACATTTTTTGAGGTCATATGTTTTCTCAAAACACTTGGTTGATCAAATTCAGGATCCACAGTAAAGGAAAGCAATTTCACCAAACTATCATTTTCAAATTCTTCTTGAACTCTAATCAATTCATTGGTCATTTTTGGGCAAATTGTTTGGCATCTGGTAAATACAAAATCTACCACCAAGATTTTATCTCTAAATTGATTAGAATTAATTAATATAGAATCTTGATTCCACAAGCTAAACTCGGCAATTTTATGGGCTTGGGTAACTTTATAATTTTTACTTCCATCAATTTGAACAGAGTCTACTGCAAAAAAAACAGGAAGCTTATAATGGTTGTGAGAAAAAAACTTTAAATTAAAAAAAATCAAAGCTGGAACTACTAATGCAATCAGTAGAATTCCAGCTTTTAAATATTTCGATGATTTCATTAGTTAAATATCCATTCCCTGAATTGGAAGACTGAAGTTCCTTCCATAAGCAATGCCAATATCAACCACATTATAAATGCAGTAGGAATAACGATTGACCAAATCAAAGTTTTTACTTCATGTTTTAAATGCATAAATTCTGCAACGATATAATAGGTTTTCACAAAAGTAAGTAATACAAAAAGCAAAGTTAACCAAGGATTTCTTTGAAAGACACCTGCACAAACGAATTCAACTGCTGTAACGGCACCTAAAATATAGGTTACTTTTAAAATTTGTTTTACTTTCTGAGGATCTCTAGGAACTATGTTAACTGGGCTAGAATCTGAATGATGATGTGATGACATAATATTAATTTTATATAAATATTGTAATAAATTAAACCAAATAAAAGAATGTAAATACGAATACCCAAACTAAATCTACAAAGTGCCAATATAAACCAACTTTTTCAATCATTTCGTAATTTCCAACTTTATCATAAGTACCTAGACATACATTGTAAAAAACAATAATATTTATAAGTACACCACTCAATACGTGAGTTCCATGAAATCCTGTAATAAAGAAAAATAAATCGGCAAATAATTGAGGGCCGTATTCATTAATATGTAAATTAGCTCCAAAAACCTTTGTGCCATCTAATAATGTTCTACCGTGCTCAGAACCTTGAATAAATATTGTCCATTCCCATGCTTGACAGCCTAGAAAAGCAAACCCACCTAAAATTGTCCAAAGCATCCACTTCTTCACTTCTTCTTTGTCCATTCTATGACCAGCTTCTACCGCTAATACCATAGTAACGCTACTTAAAATTAAAATAAAGGTCATAATTCCCACAAAAACCAATGGAGCATCTATATGCCAAAATGGAATGTGAGTAAAAACTTTTTCTGGGATTGGCCAATATAAATCTGAAAATTCAAATTTAAGACCATGTATATTAGGGTCATATGCACTGTGTGAAAATCTACTGAAACCATAAGTAACTAACAAGCCAGAGAAAGAAATAGCATCTGATAGTAAAAAAAACCACATCATTAGTTTTCCCCAACTTGCTTTAAGGGGTTCAGCCCCTCCGTTCCAAATGTTTCCTGAGTTTTGATCTAAAGTAGCAGAATGTGCCATATTAAAATAAATTTATAAGATTTAGTTATTTAAAATTAAGAAGCCGAACAAATATATCCAAAGAAAATCAAGAAAATGCCAATAAGTTGCACACATTTCAATCCTGACCATATTTTTAGAATGTACTTTATATTGAAAACTAGCAACTAGAACAAACAATAGAAAAATAATTCCAGAAACAAGATGTAGAGCGTGTAAACCTGTAAGAACATAAATAAATGAACCAGAAGGATTACTAGAACTACCTCCGAAATAAACCCCCATGCTAACTAGTTCTTTCCATGCATAAAACTGTCCTATCACAAATAAAATTCCTAAAAAAAAGGTGATAGCGATACCAATTTTTAAATTATTAATATTATCTCTCTTTGCAGAGAAATAAGACCATTGCAAAGTTGCAGAACTGAATAAAATAATAATAGTATTCACCCACAAAAGAACTGGTAATTCAAATTCTAGCCAATTACCATCTGCCTTCCTTACTATAAAAGCACTAGTGAGTGCACCAAAAATCATAATTACAGTGCATATAAACAACCAAAGTGCAAACTTTTTAGGATGCATCGAAAGTGGTCTTTCAGGAAAGTTTGATAAACTTGAATCAGATTTAATATCTATAATTTGTCCCATACAAAAGCGATTTGAACTATTGGTAAATAAAGAAATGAACCAAACATAATTAACTTTGCTGCTTTATTAGTACATTCTTTCATTAAATAGAAAGTTTGCATTAAAAAGATGACACCTGTTACAGTAGCAATTATGCCAAAATTAATTCCAGTCATGCCCAATTTTGTAGGAATCAAACCCAAAGGAATAAGCATTAGGGTATAAATCATTATCTGCAAAGCAGTATTAATATCTTTAACTCCACCAAAAGGTAATAACTTAAAATTAGCTTTTTTATAATCATCATCTAAAACCCATGCAATGGCCCAAAAATGTGGGAATTGCCAGATAAATTGAATTAAGAACAACAATAAGCCTTCTACAGTAATAGAATCAGTACAAGCCACCCAACCAATCAAAGGAGGTAAAGCACCTGGTATAGCACCTACTAGAACTGCTATTGAACTTACTTGTTTTAATGGAGTATAGATAAACGCATATATAACTGCAGAAATTGTGGTTAAAATTGCTGAATATAAATTAACATGGACTATTAAAAGGTAAAGCCCAATAAAGAAAATAATCGTAGAAAAGATTGTTGCTTCTTGAACTGAAATCCTTCCTGTTGGTAAAGGTCTATTTTGAGTTCTTTTCATTAATTTATCCAAATTGATTTCAATAATTTGGTTTACAGTATTAGCTGCTCCTGTTATTAAAAAACCACCAATCAAAAACAAAACAAATGGAATTAAAGAAATAGAAGATTTTACACCTAACATATATCCAATACCAGCTGAAAATACTACCAAAAAACTTAGTCTGAATTTCAACAATTCAAAGTATGCTTTAAGCTTATTCGTAAAAGACAATTTATGATGGTGTATTTCTATATTTTTTGACAACATGTTTACTAGACTATTTTTAATATATTTTTAGAATTTAAATATATTGATAAAACTGAAAATTGTAATCCTATAACTAAAGCACCAACAAACAAATGCAATGGTTGTACAAAAGCAGGTATTGACCAATAAGCCATTACCACACCCAACAAAACTTCAGACCATAAGAGGAAGTTAAATAATAAAGAAATTTTATAAACCAAAGACTGTGTGCCTAATGCTATATTAATTTTATACAAAAAGACTAAATTCAGAATTAAAATTAAGATGGAAATAGAACGATGAACATAAAAAATAACACCTAAAAAATCAATCCATAAAGATCTATTTTCATAATCAAATCTTTGGGCAATAATATCAACTTGTTCTCTAACTCTTGATCCTAATAATATTTGAAAAGCACTAAGGATAATTAAAACAATTATAAAATTCAATAAAAACTTAGATTTAACAAGCTCAATATTTGATATAAATCGATATGCTCTAAATATATTATAAATTAAAATACCAATAATGGCTAATGCTAAAAACATATGAATAGTAATGGTAAAAGGAAGGAGATGAGTAGATACCACTATAGAACCTATCCAACCTTCTAAAATCACCAAAAAAAGAGATAAAAAAGTATTTAAAGTGATTACTAAATCAATTTTGTAAAAATAAATAGAAATAAAAGCCAAAATTAGTATAGAAAAACCAACCAAAACACCAAAAAGCCTATTCAAATACTCAATCCAAGTTTTAGTAGCATTAAAATCATCGCTATGAGCAGACTTTAAATCAGACGAATCTAATTTTGAAGCTAAATCATTGAAATGAAAATAAGAGAGCATTTTGATAATTTTAATATTTTTTTCTTGTCTTTTCAAAGCATAAATTTCTTTATAATTTGATGGTAGTTGCTCAGCTTTTGTGGGAGGAATATAATAACCATAACATTTAGGCCAATCTGGACAACCCATTCCAGATCCAGTACTTCTTACTATTCCTCCTATAAGTACAAGAAGATACAAAGATATCAAAGTAATAAGACTCCAATTTTTGTATCTTCTAACACGAGAGTCAAACTCCATTAATTAATATTTAGCAAATTAATGTTTGCTTTCAATAGGATCTACTTCATTCTCAAAATTAGACTCTTTTGTTTCAGAGTAAGGAATATTCTGAGGAATAAAATCTTCACTTGCACCTGGCTTACTGTAGTCATATGCCCATCTATATACAGTTGGAATCTCACCAGGCCAGTTACCATGCTCAGGATTTATAGGAGTTGTCCATTCTAAAGTATTAGATTTCCATGGATTAGAAGGAGCTCTTCTGCCTTTAAAAATACTGTAAATAAAATTAAATACGAAAATAAATTGTGCTGCAAAAGTTATAATAGCAGCTATACTTACAAAGGTATTTAAGTCAGTAAATGATTTAGTAAAATCAAAACCTGTAAAAGAATAATATCTTCTTGGGAAACCAGCAATTCCTATATAATGAAGAGGGAAGAAAACCATATAAATTCCAACAAAAGATATCCAGAAGTGAATATAACCCAATGTTTCATCTAACATTCTACCGAACATTTTAGGGAACCAGTGATATACACCCGCAACCATTCCAAAGAAAGAAGCACTACCCATTACTAAGTGAAAATGAGCAACGACAAAATAAGTGTCATGTAATTGAATATCAGCAGCAGAGTTACCTAAAATAATTCCAGTCAAACCTCCAGATATGAAGAAAGAAACTAAACCAATCGAAAACAACATGGCTGGAGTGAAAATTATATTTCCTCTCCATAAGGTAGTAATATAATTAAATGCTTTAACAGCAGAAGGAACAGCTATTATGAGTGTAAGAAACATAAATATAGTACCCAAAAAAGGATTCATACCAGTAACAAACATATGATGTGCCCAAACTATGAAAGATAGGAAAGCAATTGCCAACATAGACAATATCATCGCTTTGTAACCAAATATTGGTTTCCTAGAGTTTGTAGCAATAATTTCAGAAGTAATTCCTAATGCAGGTAATAATACAATGTACACCTCTGGATGTCCTAAAAACCAAAATAAATGTTGGAAAAGTATGGGACTACCTCCAGTGTGCTGTAGAGCTTCACCTCCAATATATATATCGGCTAAGAAGAAACTAGTACCAAAACTTCTATCAAATATTAACAACAAAGCTGCTGCAAATAAAACTGGAAAAGACAATAGACCAATTATAGCAGTAATAAAGAAAGCCCACATTGTTAAAGGCATTCTAAAAAACGACATTCCTTTGGTTCTTAGATTGATAATTGTTGTAATATAATTGATGCCACCTAACAAAGATGAAACAATAAAAAAGGCCATACTCGTGAGCCACATAGTCATTCCTAAACCAGAACCACCAACAGCTTGAGGTAAAGCACTCAAAGGAGGATATATAACCCAACCTCCAGATGCTGGCCCTGTTTCTATAAATATAGAAACCATCATTATAGCACTTGAAAGAGCAAAGAACCAAAACGATAACATATTCAAGAAACCAGATGCCATATCTCTAGCACCTATTTGAAGTGGTATCAAGAAATTACTGAATGTTCCGCTTAATCCAGCAGTTAATACAAAGAATACCATTATAGTTCCATGCATAGTAACTAATGCCAAATAAAACTCTGGGTCTAATTTTCCTTCTTTAATCCAATCTCCTAACAGAGGTTGAAGCCAATCCAGCTTTGCATTAGGAAATCCAAGTTGAAGTCTAAACAATAAAGACATTCCACCGCCAAAAATTGCCCATAATATCCCCATGAAAAGGTATTGTTTTGCTATTACTTTATGATCTTCACTAAAAATCCATTTTTGAATAAATGACAATTCTTCGTGATCGTGGTCATGATCATGTTCAGTATGGTGATGATGTGCAGAAGTACTATGTGCTAATTCCATAATAAATTATATAAATTTGATATATAAATAAATAATTATATTTTTTTAGTCAATGAATCTACTTGAGAAATATTCATTATTGAATCTGATTTAATCAACAACGTTGGAGGTTCATTGTTTGGCTGAGGCATTACTAATTTCTTCAACTCATCAGATGTTGCTTTAGAAAGCACATATTCTTGATTCATTTCTACAAATGTCTTTTGAGTTTTATACCATTCTTCATATTCGGCTTCCTCTACTACTTTGATTACAAATCTCATTGCAAAATGTCCACGACCACAAACTTCAGTACAAGCAATTTCATAATTGAAATCAGGGTTTCCTAATTCTTCTCTAATTTGAGCTGTAGTTTTAGTAGGGGTAAACCAAAATTTAGTAGGCATACCAGGAACTGCATCCATTTTAAGTCTAAAATGAGGAGCAAATACGGAATGGAGTACATCTCTAGCTCTTATTCTCAAAAGAACAGGTTTACCTTTTGGTATGTACAACTCTGAAGGTATAAAATCATCATAAGAGGATTTATCACTAAAATCTAAACCAAATTCATTAGAAGCATCAATCTTAGTAAAATGATATGCACCAAAAGAATTGTCTTTACCAGGATATCTTACTTGCCAAGCAAATTGTTTACCCATAATTTCAACTACTACAGCATCTTTTGGAGCTTCTTTGGTAATTTCAGACCATTCTTTCCAGCCATAAAATACGAGTATTGCCATCACTATTGCAGGAATAACAGTCCATACAATTTCTAACTTATGATTGTCTGGATAAAATAAAGCTTTATTGTCTTTTTTATATTGATACTTGTAGGCAAAAGCAAATAAAAAGATATTAGTAACTATAAATGCAAAACACAAAATTGACATTGTTACCCAAAACATTAAATCTGTTTTTACTCCATGTTCTGAAACAGCTTTGGGAAGATAGTGATGAGAAGCAACACTAGAATACCAAAAAAACAAAGCAAAACCAATCACCATAAAAATAACAAGACCTAAAGCATGGTATCCGTTTGATGGCTTAACAGTGTCCTGATAATCACCTTTCATCACTTTTACAAGTGTTTGAATTCTGAAAATTAAAAGAAGTATAGCAAGAACTAGTACTACAGCTAAACTTATTAACATTCCTGTCATTATATTTTAAATTTAATTATTAAACAATTTTTTTAACTGAATCTTACAAATGAACTGTATGATGTAAACTTTCTTGCAACATCGGATGATTTTTAGGAACTAATGATGCTTTGGATAATCCATTTAAAATAAAATAAAAGAATAAGCCCCCGAAAATCATTATCGAACCTAACTCAATAAACAATATTGTAACATCTAAACCACCTTCTTGTTTTAAAAGAGGAGGTGTCATCATAATATAAAAATCAAACCAATGTCCAATAATAATAGCTATTGCAACAATTTTCAAAATAATTGCCTGTCTTTTAGATTGAGCAGTCATTAAAGTTAAAAATGGAAATGCAAAGTTGATAAAAATATTCATGAAAAATATAGGGCTATATACATCATTTTTTAATCTTTCAACAAAATAAATAGCCTCCTCAGGAATATTCGCATAGTAAATCAATAAAAACTGAGCAAACCATACGTAAGACCAAAATATACTAAAAGCAAACATAAATTTACCCAAATCATGAAGGTGGCTTGAATTTACTACAGATAAATATCCGTTTTCTTTCAAAGTAACAACAATTATAGCTATCATTGACAAACCACTTACAAACCAACTTGCTAAAACATACCAACCAAACATAGTACTAAAAAAATGTGGGTCTATTGACATTACCCAATCCCAAGAAGAAGTAGAAGATGTAACACCAAAGACAATTAGAAAAATAGCAGACCAGAATATGCTCTTATCATGATATTTTAAATCAGAGTTTAAATCTTCAGCTAAAGAATTATTTCTAATATTTTTCCATATTAAATACCATAATGCAAAATAAATAACCATTCTCGCCAAGAAAAAAACAGTATTTAAATACCCTTTTTTTCCATTAAGTATTTCATCGAAATGCTCACCTGGTTCATAAACATCGTGGTGAGTCCAGTGAAATAAATCATGTTGAAAAAACAAAAATAATAATACCATTATAAAGCCACCAACTGGAAGAAAATAGCCAAATGATTCTGCTACTCTTTTTACTACTACAGACCACCCTGCTTGAGCAATATAATTGAACGCAACAAAAAACACACCCACTAAAGCTATACCTGAAAAGAATACCGTATTTAGCCACAAATCTTTAATGATTCTCAAAATCCAAGTAGGGCTTCCGTGATGTTCGACAGCGTGTTCAGCAACACCATGAGCCGAATGATGCCCTTTGTTTAATAAAATTATTGTACCTAAAACCATTAGTACTAAACCAGCACCAATAGTAGTAAAGATTTTCTTTTTGGACCCTGAGCTGAAAATAAATTTCTCTTCTGTCATGATATTCTATAAATTGAAAATATTAAATATGAGTTTTGTAATGAACTTATTGTGAAACTTGGAGTTTATTCTTCACATATAAAGCAACTTTCCAACGTTCTTCTTGATCTAGTTGTGAAGCATGAGATAACATTCTACCTTTTCCATTAGAGATCACATGAAAGACATGTCCCATAGAAATCGTTTTTAATTGCCCTTCTGCAAGATTTGCAACACCTTTGAAAGGTTTATTAACAGGACCATCTCCTTTTCCTTCTGCTCCGTGACAGTGTGCACAGAATTTAGCATATAATAATTCTCCGTCTGCTAAATTTTTGGGAGAATTCTCTAAAGGATTTACTAACACTTTTGCAGCATAACTCAAACTGTCCTTAGGAATATGATAAGGCATAAAGCCATTTTTTGTTCGCTTAATTGTACCTTCTGCTGGAACCCTCATATTCATTTGATGGGGGTTGTGTGGATTTGAATTATAATACTCTCCTACTCCATCATCGTCAGAGCTAATAAATACACCCTGATTTTCATCTGTAATTTGAGTTAAAGGTTCATATGCCTTAGAATGATACATGTTAGGAGCAAACTCCCATCTAGTATTTTCATGGATACCAATATTTTTAAATTTTTCTTGATCAGTACAAGAAAACATAATAGCTCCTGCTATTATTAGGGATATATTTTTTGTTATTGACATAAATCTTAACACCTACTATAATTAATTCAAGCTTTTAAAATTTACTTCTTGAGCACCATGATTTTTTAGAATCATCTCAATTTGTTGATTATTGAGCTTATTTTTAGCCAAATCTATAACCATTACAAACTTATCATCTGTACTCCTTGGGTCAAACATAAAAGGTTTGTTATTCCAAGGACCTAAACCACATATTGCCATAAATGTTCCAACCATTCCTAAAGAAGCAAGCAAAACCGTAGTTTCAAAAGTAATAGGGATAAAATCAGGTAGTGGAACATAAGGCTTACCTCCTATATTCATTGGCCAATCATAACCCATCATTGCAATCATCATGGTCAAACCTAAACAGGTACCAGTCATTCCAAATAGAAATGCTGCAATAGGTAAGTTAGATGGTTTATACCCCAAAGCTGCATCTAAACCATGAACTGGGAACGGAGTAAATACTTCTTGAATTTTTACACCTTCAGTTCTTATTTGTTCAACACCATGTACCAATACATCTTCATCTTCAAAGATACCTAGTACAAAATTTTTACCTTTTTCCATTAGTGATTATGATCTTGTTGTTTTCCTGATGAAGATTTTAAAATTGATTTAACTTCAGCCATATTGATTACTGGGAAGTATTTTGCAAAAAGCAAAAACAAAGTAAAGAATAAACCAAAAGAAAATAAGTAATCACCCACATCATATTTAGTAGGATAAAACATTGCCCATGACGATGGCAAATAGTCTCTATGTAATGAAGTAGCGATAATAACAAAACGTTCAAACCACATACCTATATTTACAACGATAGATAAAACAAAGGTAATTTTTATATTTCTTCTTACGCTTCTTATCCAAAATAATTGAGGAGAAATAACATTACAAGTCATCATAGACCAATATGCCCACCAATATGGCCCAGTCATTCTATTCACAAATGCGTAACTTTCATAAGGAACACCAGAATACCAAGCAATAAAAAACTCAGTAATATAAGCTATACCTACTATAGAACCTGTTAGGACAATGATTTTATTCATTGATTCAACATGTTCAATTGTTACATAATCTTGTAAATTGAAAACTACCCTTGTAATCAACATTAATGTCAAAACCATTGCAAAACCGGAAAAAATAGCTCCCGCAACAAAATAGGGAGGGAAAATTGTTGTATGCCATCCAGGAATTACTGATGTTGCAAAGTCCATACTAACTATTGTATGAACAGAAAGTACCAATGGAGTAGATAATCCAGCTAAGACCAAACTAATTGCTTCATATCTTGACCAATGCTTTGCAGATCCAATCCAACCAAAACTTAATGCTCCGTAAATTACTCTTCTAACTCCTGTAGCACGTTCTCTAATAGTTGCAAAATCAGGTATTAAGCCTACATACCAAAACACTAAAGATACAGTTAAATAAGTGCTAATTGCAAAAACGTCCCAAACAAGAGGAGAATTAAAATTTACCCACAAAGAACCGAACGTATTTGGTAAAGGGAGTGCCCAATAAGCCATCCATGGACGTCCCATGTGAGCAAGAATAAAACTAGCAGCACATAATACTGCAAAAATAGTCATCGCTTCTGCAGCTCTATTTATGGAAGTTCTCCATTTCTGTCTGAACAGTAAAAGTACAGCTGAAATCAAAGTACCAGCATGGCCAATACCCACCCACCAAACAAAGTTAGTAATATCCCAAGCCCAACCAATAGTTTTATTTAATCCCCATAAACCTAAACCTTCCCACCAAGTCATCCAAAGGCAGTAAGAACCATAAATAAGGCATATCACTGATAAAGTGAAAGCAATAATCCACATTTTAGAAGGTTTACCTTCTACTTGCTTACATATATCTGTGGTAACATCTGAAATTGTTTTCCCACCTGTCACCAATGGTGGTCTTACCGGAGAAGTAACTTGCATAATTAATTTATTATTCCTTTTTATTAAAAATTAAACGTTTCTTATTTTAGTCAAATAGGATACATTGGGTTGAACATTCAATTCTTCTAAAACATGATATGCTCTTTCCTTATTTTCTAAATTGAGTTGATTGAAAATTTCTGTTTCTGAATCATTCATATCTCCAAAAACTATTGCTTCAGATGGACATGAAGAAGCACATGCTGTTTTTATCTCACCATCTTTTGGTCTTCTTCCTTCTTTTTTAGCAGTCAATTTCCCCTCTTGAATTCTTTGAACACAAAGGCTACATTTTTCCATTACTCCTCTTGACCTTACAGTAACATCAGGATTAAGAACCATTTTACCTAAAGTATTGTTCATTGAAGTATTCTCAGGAAACTTACTATTGTCAAAGTATTTAAACCAATTGAATCTTCTAACTTTATACGGACAGTTATTTGCACAATATCTAGTTCCTATGCAACGATTATATGCCATCATGTTTAGACCTTCTGAACTATGAGGAGTGGCGGCTACAGGACAGACAGTCTCGCAAGGAGCATGATTACAATGCTGACACATCATAGGTTGATAAGTAACTTGTGGATTTTCTGAGGCTTGCTCTAAATCATTATAGGTACTTCCATCATCCCTTTTAAAATATTTATCTACACCTTTTTCAGGCATCTCTGCATCACTACTATAGTATCTATCAATACGAATCCAATGCATTTCTCTTCGGTTAGAGACTTCTTTTTTTCCAACGACTGGAACATTATTCTCTGCTTGACAACTAATCACGCAGGCACCGCATCCAGTACATGAATTCAAATCAATAACCATCCCCCATTTATGATTAGGGAATTTGTGTTCACCTGACCATGCAGAAATCTCAACAGGTTTTTTCTTACCATCTGGTGTAGTAACCATTGGATGAAATCTACCCGCATCAGGATTTTTTATATACTCTGATAAAATGGAATCTTGTATAATTGGTCTAGCCATTATAGTCTCATGAGTCTGAGTTTGAGCTAATGCCTCTACTTCACCAGTTGCAGATATAGTAATATTATTTGCATAATATTGCAATGTTCCATTAGTATAAGTCAGGAAAGGGTATGCATTTACTCCGACATTATTAGCACATTTACCAGCTTTGCTTCTTCCATATCCAATAGCTAATGAGAAAGTTCCATTTGCTTGACCTGGTTGTATTACTAAAGGAAGTGGCTTATCAATTGCCTTTCCATTTATGGTGACATTAACTAATGCTCCTTGAGCTAATTGATTATCTTTTGCATATTTATGAGAAACAGCAACATAATTATCCCAAGTTACTTTTGAAATAGGGTCTGGGAATTCTTGAAGCCATGGATTATTGGCTTGGTTTCCAGTTCCAATACCTACCTTTTCATATAATTTAACTTCTATAGCAGAATTATCTGATTGATATTTTTTACTTATTTCTGAGGAAATTTGACTTAAATCTGATGATACAAATGTTGAAGGTAAACTTTCTGAATTAACTTCAAAAACACCATTGTGAAGTGCTAAATCCCAAGAAGATTGGAAATCGGTTTTTAAAATGTTAGCACTCCAATAAGATTGGATATAATTATAATAATTAGATGGATTAGTAGAAATCCATGATAATAAACTTTCTTGAGCTGACCTATTCTCTTTAAAAAGAGGGGTAATTGTAGGTTGTGCTAAACTGTAAATTCCTTTTTTAGGTTCTGCATCATTCCACGACTCTAAATAATGGGTGTCAGGACAAATAAATTTACATAACGAAGCTGTCTCATCTTCTCTATCTGAAAAAGAAACAGTAGTTGATATTTTACTTAATACCGAAGATAATTCACCTCCTAAAGGATGATCATAAACGGGGTTACAGTTATAAAAGATAACTGAAGAAATTTTACCATTTTTTGCATCTTGTATAAAATTATACATTGCTGTATCGTCTCCTTTATAGAGATTACATGGCTTTGAAATATCTATTGTGTTAGCGTAATTTCCTAATAAATTATTAATTTCATTAACAATCAATTGGATATTAACATCATTAGAACCAGATACTACTATTGATTTACCCCTATTAGATAATAAGTCTTTTGCAATTTTATCAATAGTGGCGTTTTTTATTGATTTTGTGGTAAGCTTAGATGAAGATAATTGATTGAATAATTCCGCTACTAATAAACCTTCTTGAGATGGTTTGATGGGTAACCTAGTATCTGCATTACTTCCTGTAAGTGATAAGTTGGTTTCAATCTGATAATGGCGAACCATTGTTTTTTTACTTTTCCCTAATTTTTTGCCTTTAGCATACTGTTTAGAATATTCAATTGGAGAAATCCAAGTACCTAAAAAATCAGCACCAAAACTTACAATTACATTTGCTTTTGAAAAATCGTATGATGGAACTACGTAATTGCCGAATGATATTTGATTGGCTTTGAGTAAGCCAGAAACTGAATTAGCATCATATTGAATGTGCTCAGTAACAGGATATTTATTTTTAAATTCCGAAATAACTGAAAGCGTAGATGGGCTATTAATCGAAGAAGAAATAATTCTGATTGAAGCACTTGTATTTAAAGCAGCAGTTATTTTGTTATCAGCTTCATCTATTTTAATTTTTTTGCCTGATTCTTTAAAATACTGTAATCTTTCAGTATCGTATAAAGAAAGTACACTTGCCTGAACTCTAGCACTGGAACCACCACCAGTAACACTAGACATTGGGTTTCCTTCAATTTTGATAGGACGACCTTCTCTAGTTTTAACTAAAATACTTGCATATTCTCCACCATTTTGATAAGTAGAAGCATACCAGTTCGCAATACCTGGATCTACATCCTCTGGTTTATTTACGTAAGGAATCACTTTTTTAATAGGAGCCTCACAGGCAGCAAGAGATGCCGCAGTAACACTAAATCCTAACAACTTTAAAAAATCTCTTCTCCCGTTATTAGAGGAATCTTCATCTGAAGAGTTAGAAGATTCTTTTATAGGGAGAAAATCCGGGAATTCACTTAACGAATTCTTTATGAATTGTGGGTCATTTGAGAGTTCTTCTATACCTTTCCAGTATTTTTTATTATTACCGTTCATTCTTAGTATATATTAAAAGTATTAAGAGGTCTTATATTTTATTTATAAAGATTAGTAATGGCATTTAGAGCATTCTAAACCACCTATGTCAGCTACTTTCAAATCCTTTTTACTAACTTGATTGTGCGATTCTAATAACTTAGCATAGTAATCATTATCTTTTCCATTTACTTTTGTTTCTCTATGGCAATTAATACACCAACCCATAGTTAAAGGAGCGTGCTGATGAACAACTTCCATTGTATCTATCTGACCATGACAGTTAGTGCATTCAAGACCACCTACCTTCACGTGTTGAGCATGGTTGAAATAAGACAAATCTGGCAAATTATGAATTCTTACCCACTTTACTGGAGTATTAGTCTCATATGCCTTCACTACTTTAGCTATTGCTGCTTCTCCATATTTTGGTCCTTTTTTGATTTGGCTATGACAGTTCATACAAATATTTAAGGATGGAATATTAGCTTGCTTACCCTTAGTTACTCCTGTATGACAATAGTTACAATCAATTTTATATTCTCCAGCATGTAGTTTATGAGAGAAAGGAATAGGCTGAACTGGCTGATAGCCTTGTTCTACACCTACATAGAACATAGTGTTCCAACATGCTCTTGCACCCCAAGCAACAAATACTATAGATACTACTGTGATAAAACCTTTACTTTTAAAGAAAGCTACAAAGTCAATTTTTTGATTAACTAAAACTTTATCTGCTTCCTCTAAATTTGCTTCTTTATCTTTTAGGTATTTTCTCAATACAGAAGAAAATACAATTAAAATAACTAATACTAATACTAAAATCACAACAAGTAAAATTATAGTCAAATCTCCATAGGGATTAGAAGCATTTGACTTATCAGTAGAAGAAGCATCTTTTGCACCATCTACAGCTTGAGCTGTAACAGGAGCTTTGCTACCTTCAACTTTAATATATTCAACAATAGAAGTGATTTCTGCATCTGAAAGATTAGGAAAGGAAGTCATCTGAGTTTTATTGTACTTATTGTACAAATCAACAGCATATTGATCTCCACTTGCAATCACCTTTGTTGAATTCTTAACAAAAGATATTATCCAAGGAAGTTGACGTCTTTTATGAACATCTTTGAGGGCTGGCCCTACCACTACATCATGAATAGCATGGCAAGTAACGCAATTTTGTTTAAATAAAGTTGCTCCCTGATCTATTATTGCTTGATCAGCTGCAACAGCACCATTGGTATTTTTTGTGGTATCCTGTGCAGATACCTCAAAATTTAACTCAAATGAAATTAAAAAAATTACTAATGATGCGGAGAGAATTTTAAGTCGTTTAAGAAACATAAAAAGGAGTATATTCTTATTGTTTTTTGTCATATTTATCAAGACCTCACAAATGTAATAGCCATGAAATTTAAATCAAATTTATTTATCTATTAAATATTTATTTTTTATCAACTTTTTCAACTATTCAAATCTAACTCTATGAATCACAATATCGAAGTTATGAAATATAGTTATTTAGAATGAATTCAAATTATAATTAATTCAAGTTTATACTTTATAGAATCATACCCAATCGGCTAAAAACAAAGAATCAACTATGACATATTTATGATTTTTTTGATTTTATACCCATCCATTCCGTAATATAAAATATAGATATAACATAGAATAGGAATCGTATAAGCTATTCTAGTTCCAAATAAATCAGACATAAACCCCAACGCAAGTGGGACGATTGCTCCACCAACTATTGCCATGATTAAAAGTGAAGAACCTTTTTTGGTATTTACCCCTAATCCTTCTATCGCTAAAGGAAAAATTGATGGCCATAGTACTGAATTACTAAAACCTACAAGCATTATACACCACAATGAAATGTAACTAGTATTAGCAATAGAAACTACAATTAATAGTATTGCAAGCAATGAATAATAAATAATGGCTTTATTGGGTTTAATATAAGGAAGCAAAAATATTCCAATAAATCTACCAATCATGGCTGAAAGCCCATAACCTGATATAAAAAAGCTTCCTTTCTGTTCTGTGAAATCTTTCAGGTTAAGATATTGGGCGTATCTTATTAAGAAATCTACCACACTAACCTCAGCTCCTACATACATAAAGATTGCAATGATACCTAAGGTAAGATTTCTATGTTTAAAAATGCTTTTTCGTGTTGTTTTACTGGGAGCATTTATGGTCTCATTTTGTATTTCTAAATCGGGTATTTTTGAGAATTTTACTAACACACATAAAAATAATAAACACGATGCCAAGACTAGGTATGGCAACTTTACTGAAGCTGCTTCACCATTTAAAAAAGTTAATTTCTCGGATTCTTTCATTAAACTAATTTCAAGTTCTGTGATTTCAACTCTTGAAAGAATAAACCACCCCCCAATAATTGGCCCCAAGGTACCTCCTAAGGAATTAAAAGCACCTACCAAACTTATTCTAGACGATGCTTTATCTGGGCTTCCTAACAATGAAACATAAGGATTTGCTGCTACTTGAAGAAGAGTAATTCCAGAAGCCAAAACTCCTAAAGCAAATAAAAAAAACACGTAAACCCTAGTATTTGCAGCTGGAAGAAATAGTACCGCTCCAACAAAACAAATAAACAAACCTAATATGATTCCATTTTTGTAACCTATCTTTTGAATAAGCAAACCAGAAGGTATTGAAAACAAAAAATAAGCACTAAAAAATGCAAATGGAACAAAAGCAGATATAAAATCATCGAGCTGGCATGCTCTTTTTAAATGTGGAATTAGTATGGCATTTAGGCTAGTTACAAAACCAAAAATAAAAAATAGAATAGTAATAATAATTAATGGAATTAAAGCACTTATTCGATGATATATATTCATTGACTTTTATTTTTTAGTATTTAATAACAAATATATAATTAGAAAAAGAACATTGAAGTATAATTTCAAATAATACAACATAAATAATAGCTTTGTATCGAAAATTATAGGCAATGGTAATAAACATTCAAGAAAATATCTCTTTAAAAAAATACAATACTTTCGGCATAGAAGCCAATGCAAGATATTTTGCAAAATTTAAATCTATA
The DNA here is from genome assembly GCA_004294225.1 of Cytophagales bacterium. GTDB lineage: Bacteria > Bacteroidota > Bacteroidia > Cytophagales > Cytophagaceae > REBA01. Next base: position 68,372 of record REBA01000023.1, read on the forward strand.
GAAGAATTGAATGACCTTCTCAAACATAAGAATTTTATTGGTGTTCCAACAATTATTTTAGGTGGAGGAAGTAATGTATTGTTTACAAAAAACTTTGATGGACTTGTGCTCATCAATGAAATAAAAGGAATAGAAATAGTAAATGAAGATAATAATAGGGTACATATTAAGTCTGGTGCTGGAGAGGTCTGGAATGATTTGGTAATATTTTGTATCAATAACAATTGGGGAGGCATTGAAAATCTATCCTTAATTCCTGGAACTGTTGGTGCCTCTCCTATGCAGAATATAGGGGCTTACGGTGTTGAAATTAAAGATGTTTTTCACAGTTTAACTGCTTTAGAAAAAGAAACTGGTCAATTAAAAATATTTCATAAAAAAGATTGTGAATTTGGATATCGAGAAAGTGTATTTAAAAAACAATTGAGAGATAAGTACATCATCATTGATGTAACTTTTGAACTGCTCAAAAACCCACAATTAAACACTAGTTATGGAGCAATAACTGAAGTCTTAAATCAAATGAATATCGAGACCCCAACTATAAGGGATGTAAGTGCAGCTGTTTGTCAAATAAGAACAAGTAAACTTCCTAATCCTAAAGACATTGGTAATGCTGGGAGTTTTTTTAAGAACCCAGAAATTTCAGAAGAACAGTACTTCGAATTACAGAAATTATTTGAAAATATCCCTAGTTACCCAACCAAAAATGGGTTTGTGAAGGTTCCTGCAGGTTGGCTCAATGAACAATGTGGTTGGAAAGGCAAAAGACTAGGAAACTATGGAGTTCATAAAAATCAAGCACTGGTACTTGTCAATTACGGAAATGCTGATGGTTATGATATTTACTTGCTCTCTGAAGCAATCAAAAAGAGTGTGAAAGAAAAATTTAATATTACTTTAGAAACAGAAGTAAATATTTTATAAGCTCAAATTATTTTTTTATTAAGCCTCATCATCAGATTAATGAGGCTTAATAAAAAAAGATTAAACTAACTTTGCCTCCAAAGCTTTTAACATTGTATCTCCAATTAAAGCCGGAGAATCAACAACAAAAATGCCACAATCAGCCATAATTTTCATTTTAGCAGCTGCAGTATCGTCTTTGCCTCCAACAATTGCTCCAGCATGCCCCATTCTACGACCAGCAGGTGCTGTCTGACCCGCAATGAAACCAACTACTGGTTTAGTTCCGTTTTGTTTTATCCATCTCGCTGCGTCTGCCTCTAAGTTACCTCCTATTTCTCCAATCATGATGATAGCGTCTGTTTCCTCATCAGCCATTAATAACTGAACTGCTTCTTTGGTGGTTGTACCTATTATAGGATCACCACCTATACCAATGGCTGTAGAAATACCAAGGCCCGCTTTTACTACTTGGTCTGCTGCTTCATAAGTAAGTGTTCCAGATTTAGACACTATACCAATTCTACCTTTTTTAAATACAAAACCTGGCATAATACCAACTTTAGCTTCACCAGGAGTAATAACACCAGGGCAATTAGGACCAATAAGAGTCGCTGATTTTGTTTTTAAAAATTCTTTAGCAGCAATCATATCTTTAACTGGAATGCCCTCAGTAATGCAAATAATAACTTTTATACCAGCATCAGCAGCTTCCATGATTGCATCTGCTGCAAATGCAGGAGGAACAAAAATAATCGATACGTTAGCTCCAGCTTTTTCAACTGCATCTCTAACTGTATTGAATACAGGCTTATCTAGATGAACAGTTCCTCCTTTTCCAGGCGTAACTCCTCCTACTAAATTTGTACCATATTCAATCATTTGACCTGCATGAAAAGTGCCTTCAGTACCTGTAAAACCCTGAACTATTACCTTTGAATCTTTATTAACTAATACACTCATGTTATTTCTATTTTAAATTTAAAATGCTCACAAAAATACTCCATTTTATGGCTTAACAAAACAATTTTTACAATTCTAAGTAGAAAAAATAGACAATAATTCTAATCTCCTAAGTATTGTATTCAAATAAAGTCCTTATTTTTGAAAAAAATATAATAAAACTAAAAAATGAATTTAACTGAACTTAGTTCTATTTCTCCTATTGATGGAAGGTATAGAAAACAAGTAAAAAATCTTGCACAATATTTTTCAGAATATGCTTTAATCAAATATAGGATTCAAATAGAAATAGAATATTTTATTGCACTGTGTGAATACCCCTTACCTCAACTTTCAGCTTTTCCCAAAAACATTTTTGAAGATATCCGTAAAATTTATTTAGATTTTTCAGAGAATGATGCTCTTAAAATCAAAGAATTAGAAAAAATCACCAATCATGATGTAAAAGCTGTTGAGTATTTTATCAAAGAAAAATTTCAATTGCTTAACCTCCATAAATATTCAGAATTCATTCACTTTGGTCTTACCTCTCAAGACATTAATAATACTGCTACACCTTTACTAATAAAAGAAGCTTTAGAAGGAGAGCTATTGCCACTGTTGGATTTAATACAGATACAATTACTTCAATTTGCAAAGGAATGGAAAAGTATTTCTATGTTAGCCAGAACTCATGGCCAGCCTGCCTCTCCCACCCTATTAGGAAAAGAATTTTTGGTGTTTCATGAACGAATTTCGAAGCAAATAAATTTGTTAAAACCTATTCCCAACAGTGCTAAATTTGGTGGGGCAACAGGAAATTTTAATGCCCATCATGTTGCTTATCCAGAGATAAATTGGGTAAGTTTCGCTAATGAATTTGTAAAAAAACTGGGACTTCATAGAAGTCAATACACCACCCAAATTGAGCATTATGACAATCTTGCAGCTTTATTTGATAATTTAAAAAGAATCAATACTATAATCATAGATTTAGATAGAGACATATGGCAATACATCGCCATGGATTATTTCAAACAAAAAATTAAAAAAGGAGAAATTGGCTCTTCGGCTATGCCCCATAAAGTAAATCCTATTGACTTTGAAAACTCTGAAGGAAACTTAGGTATGGCTAATGCCATATTTGAGCATCTATCTGCTAAACTTCCTATTTCTAGACTTCAAAGAGACCTAACAGATTCAACAGTATTAAGAAATGTAGGAGTACCTATAGCACATACATTTATTGGTCTAAAATCGCTTATCAAAGGCTTAGAAAAGTTGATATTAAATGAAGATTCATTAAAAGCAGATTTAGAAAATAATTGGGCAGTAGTAGCTGAAGGGATTCAAACAATACTAAGAAGGGAAAACTACCCAGAACCTTATGAAACGCTAAAAGAGTTGACAAGAAACAATGAAAAAATCACACAAGTAAGCATACAAACTTTTATAAAATCGTTGAAGGTAAGCGATAAAATAAAAGAAGAATTAAAACAAATAACTCCTTTTAATTATACTGGCATAAGCCAATAACCTAGAGAAGACAGTAGAAGAAAAAATTGATTTGGGAGTATAAAATAAAGCCTTATATTTGCAATCCTTAATCTAATTCGGGGTGTAGCGTAGCCCGGTATCGCGTCAGCATGGGGTGCTGGAGGTCGTCGGTTCAAATCCGGCCACCCCGACAAAAGTCTCTAAAGATTCTCTTTAGAGACTTTTTATTTGTTATAAAATATATTTATCTAAAAATTTTCTTTTATTTAAACACTAAAGTAGATTATTCATTAGATTATTCATTAGATTTTCTTTAATACTACTTATTTTAGTAGCTTCACAAATACAAAATTCATACTCTATGAAATACAACAATCTTTTTAAAATTGGTGCTTTAATGCTTTTCAGTTTGTCAAATGCTCTAGCTGATGAAGGAATGTGGTTACCCTTATTAATTAAAAAAATGAACTATGTGGACATGCAAAAAGCCGGATTAAAGCTTAGTGCAGAGGAAATATACGACATCAATCATGCTAGTTTGAAAGATGCTATTGTGAATTTTGGAAATTTCTGTACTGGAGAAGTAATTTCTAATGAAGGATTGTTGCTCACTAATCATCACTGTGGCTATGAAGCGATTCAATCTCAAAGTAGTGTGCAAGATAATTATTTAGAACAAGGATTCTGGGCAGAAAATAAATCTAAAGAAAAACCTACTCCAGGCCTTACTGTTACTTTTTTGGTAAGAATGGAAGACGTAACCCAAGAGATATTAAAAAATCTTCCTTCCAATGCGAGTGAAGAAGCTAGAGCAAAACATATAGAAACAGTTTCTAAGGAATTAGAAAAAAAAGCTATTGATGGAACGCATTATACTGCCGAAATAAAAAGTTTTTTTGAAGGAAACGAATTTTATCTTTTTGTCTATGAAACCTTCAAAGATATTCGTTGGGTAGGTGCTCCCCCATCTGGTATAGGAAAATTTGGTGGTGATACCGACAATTGGATGTGGCCAAGACATACTGGAGATTTTTCTTTATTTAGAATTTATTCTAGCCCTGATGGAAAGCCTGCTGAATACAATCTAAATAATGTCCCCTATAAGCCAAAGCATTTTTTACCCATCTCCTTAAAAGGGATTAAGAAAAATGACTATACAATGATTATGGGTTATCCTGGGAATACCGAACGTTATCTTCCTTCGGCTGGTGTAAAACTCACACTTAATCAAAGCAACCCGATGAAAATTGATATCAGAAATCTCAAATTAGAAATCATGAAGGAGCACATGAATAAATCAAGTGAGGTAAAAATTAAATATGCTGCCAAATATGCTCATATCAGTAATTATTATAAATATTTTATAGGTCAAAATAAAGGTCTTAAAAGACTTGAAGTAGTAGCTAAAAAAGCAGAACAAGAAAAGCAGTTAGCGCAATGGCTTGAAGCTACCAATAATAATTCTTATAAAAATCTAATTCCACAAATCGAAAAAACTTATGCCAATCTTTCAACAGTAAACCCTGTAGGGATATACCTAGAAGAAGCACTTTTAGGCTCTGAGATGGTATTATTGGCACTAAAGTCCAATGGAGTCTATGCTGCAATTATGGATGTGAAAGACATAAAAAACAATGTAGTTATAAAAGCTACCCTAGATGAATATTCAAAAACTTGTAAAGAGCATTTTAAAAATTATGACTTTGCAACCGATAAATCTATCTCTGCAGCTACTTTTAAGAAATATTATACCGACATCCATAAAAATTTCCATCCTATCTTATTTGCAGAAGTAGAAAAAAAATACAAAGGTGATTTTGAAAAATACATGAACGCAGTATTTGAGAAATCAATATTTGTAGATGAAAGTAGAATGAATAAATTTTTAGAGAATCCAAGTTCAAAAATCCTAGATAAAGATCCTGGTTTTAAAATTATGAGATCAATACTTGGCATGTACTACGGGCAATTGAATGGATATCTAGAACCACTGAACAATAACTTAGATTCCCTTTCAAGAATATATACTAAAGCATTCATGGAATTCAATCAAAAGAAGAACTTGTACCCCAATGCTAATTTCACGATGAGATTAACTTATGGTTCTGTTCAAGATTATTTCCCTCAGGATGCGGTTTATTATAATTACTTCACTACCCTCGATGGAATTATAGAAAAAGAAGATTCTACCAATGAAGAATTTAGAGTTCCTAGCCAACTCAAAAAATTATATACCACAAAAGACTATGGACGTTATGCAGTAAATGGTACCGTACCTGTTTGTTTTATTTCTACAAATGATATTACTGGCGGTAACTCTGGTAGCCCAGTAATCAATGCGGAAGGACATTTAATAGGAACTGCATTTGATGGCAATTGGGAGGCAATGAGTGGCGATATAGCCTATGAACCTGCATTGCAAAGAACAATAAGTACAGACATAAGATATGTATTGTTTATCATAGAAAAATATGCTGGTGCAAAACATATTATTAACGAGCTAAAGATTATCGAATAACATAAGAAAATTTCAAGAAAATAAAATGTCAGAAAAGACTTCTCCTACATTAGAAAAAAAATACAATCCACAGATATGTGAAGATAAGTGGTATCAATATTGGCTAAACAACAAGTTTTTTTCATCTACACCCAACCCAAATAAAGAGCCCTATACCATAGTAATACCACCTCCTAATGTTACAGGAGTATTGCACATGGGCCATATGCTGAACAATACCATCCAAGATATCCTTATCAGAAAAGCAAGGATGCAAGGTAAAGAGGCTTGTTGGGTGCCTGGGACAGACCATGCTTCTATTGCTACCGAAGCCAAGGTAGTAGCTATGCTTAAAGATAAAGGGATAGACAAAAAATCTATTAGCAGAGAAGAATTCTTGAAATACGCTTGGGAATGGAAAGAAAAATATGGAGGAATAATTCTTGAACAACTCAAAAAATTAGGAGCTTCCTGTGATTGGGACAGAACAAGGTTTACAATGGAACCTAATATGTCTGAAGCAGTGATAAAAGTATTTATAGACCTTCACCGCCAGGGGCTAGTCTATAAAGGATTTAGAATGGTTAATTGGGATCCATCAGGGAAAACAGCTTTATCAGATGAAGAGGTAATACATAAAGAAATAAAATCAAAACTTTACTATCTAAAATATAAAATTGTTGAAAGCGATGAATATATTACGGTAGCAACAACAAGACCAGAAACAATATATGGAGACACGGCACTTTGTGTGAATCCTGAAGACGAAAGATATATTCACCTGAAGAATAAACAAGTCATTATACCTATTATCGACAGAGCAATACCTGTAATCTTTGATGAATATGTTGATAAAGATTTCGGTACAGGAGCTCTGAAAGTAACACCAGCCCATGATATCAACGATTATCAACTTGGTCAGAAACATCAATTACCAATAATAGATATCTTCACCGAAGATGGTAAAATGAATGAGAAAGCCATCTACTTTGTTGGAGAAGATAGATTTGTGGCAAGAAAAAAAACAGCAAAGCTCTTAGAAGAAAAAGAATTACTCGTAAAAGTTGAAGAAATTACTAATAATGTAGGTTTTTCTGAGAGAACAGATGCTGTCGTAGAACCAAGAATATCTGCACAATGGTTTATAGATATGAAAAAATTCATGTCAAATAATCCAGAAGTATTAGAGGCTGTCATGAATGATGAAATAGCAATTTATCCTGCTAAATTTAAAAACACTTACAGACATTGGATAGAAAACATTAAAGACTGGTGTATCTCAAGGCAACTATGGTGGGGACAACAAATCCCTGTTTGGTATCTTAATGATGGAAATTATGTAGTAGCTCACAATGCCAAAGAAGCACTTCTTCTAGCCCAAGAGAAATTCGGAGCTACTATCACTGAAAATGATTTGACTCAAGACGAAGATGTATTAGATACTTGGTTTTCTTCTTGGCTATGGCCTATATCAGTATTCGACGGATTTGCCAATCCTAACAATGAAGATATTAAATATTATTATCCGACCAACGACTTAGTAACGGCCCCAGAAATTTTATTTTTCTGGGTTGCAAGGATGATAATGGCAGGCTATGAATTTAAAAAAGAAAAACCCTTCAAAAATGTTTATCTGACAGGAATTGTAAGAGACAAACAAGGTAGGAAAATGTCTAAATCTCTTGGCAACTCCCCAGACCCTTTAGACCTAATCACAAAATATAGTGCCGATGGAGTAAGAGTCGGTATGCTCCTAAGTTCACCAGCAGGAAACGATTTACTCTTTGACGAAAAACTTTGTGAGCAAGGAAGAAATTTTACCAATAAAATATGGAACGCACTTAGGTTAATCAAAGGATGGGATATTTCTGAAACCATAGATGGTAAACACAACCAAATCGCTATAGATTGGTTTGAATCAAAATATAATTTTACACTCCTTGAGATTGAAAATCACTTTTCAAAATACAAACTTTCTGAAGCACTTCACACACTATATAAATTAGTATGGGATGATTTCTGTGCATGGTATTTAGAGATGATTAAACCAGCCTATGGTTTGCCTATTGATAGAAATACTTATGATAAAACAGTAAGCCTTTTTGAACAAATTCTAAAACTTGTACATCCTTTTATGCCCTTTATTTCTGAAGAACTATGGCATGAAATCAAACCGAGAGTATCAAGCGAAAGTTTAATCATCTCTGAATGGCCTAGAACTAATGCATCAAATGAGAAAATTATTGAACAAATGAACCTTAGTCTTGATGTAGTAGCCAATATCAGAACAATAAAGGCAAACAACAAATTAGCTAAACATGAACTTGTAACTTTGTATATAAAAACAAAAGAAGAGAAAACATATCAACTCTTCGAGCCAGTTATTAAAAGATTAGCTAATGTAGATTCTTTATTTTTCACCAATACAACAATCGATAATGCTCAGAAATTTGTCATTAATTCTGATGAATTCTTTATTCCAGTAACGATAGAAATTAATGTAGAACAAGAAAAAGAAAATCTCTTAAAAGAAATTGCCTATACTAGAGGTTTTCTTGAATCTGTAGAAAGTAAACTAGGTAATGAAAAATTCATCAAAAGTGCACCACCCAAAGTGATAGAAATAGAACAAAAGAAAAAATCAGATGCACTTTCAAAATTAAAAACCTTAGAAGATAGCTTTAAAAATATTAAATAAATCAAAAAAGAACACTATGAAAAACCTTGCAATTATCTTATTAATGCTGAGTTTGCCATCATTGCTTTTAGCTCAGAACCCAGAAAGAACTAAGCAGATAAAGAAACAACAAAAGAAACATGCACATGACCACCACGACCCTTATAAAATCGAATGGCACGATAAAGATGACGATGGTGACGGCGTTCCCAATGGAAGAGATAAATGTATTCATACCCCCAAAGGAGAACCAGTAACACCATTTGGTTGCCCTTATGATTTAGATTTTGACGAGGTATATGACTATGAAGATTCCTGCAAAAACCTAGCTGGACCTAGAGAAAATCATGGGTGCCCATGGGGAGATAAGGATAATGACGGATTCACAGACAATCTAGACAAATGCCCAACTATAGCTGGTATAGCAAGATTTCATGGTTGCCCTGATACAGACGGAGATGGACTTCAAGACTCAGAAGATAAATGTCCAACAGTAAGAGGCCCAATTAACCTCCAAGGCTGCCCTCCAGCATTTATAGATACAGATAAAGATGGAATTGATGATTATACTGACCTTTGCCCAACAGTTTCAGGAACAAAGGCAAATAGGGGATGTCCAGAAGTGAAAGCTGATATTAAAACTATAGTTCAAAAAGCGTTTGACAATCTCCTTTTTGAAACCAACTCGGATGTAATAGTGATTTCTTCTTTTGCTTCATTAAATGATTTAGCCAAATACCTCATTAATAATCCTCGGACAAAACTCCATCTTGATGGTCATACTGACAATGTGGGAGAAGACAATTTCAATATGGACCTCTCCCACAGAAGAGCTGAATCTGTAAAGAAATATTTACAATCTAAAGGATGTGTAAATATAATTACTACCGATGGCTTTGGAGAAACCAAACCTGTTGCTTCTAATGATAATGAAAATGGTAGGCACAAAAATAGAAGGGTAGAAATGCACTTAATAGAATAATAGTAGCTATTCAATGAATAAAGAACAAATAGAAGATTGGTTCAAAACTTTACAAAACAATATTTGTGAAGAGATTGCCTTAGCAGATGGAAAAGGAAACTTTGAAGAAGACCATTGGGATAGAGCAGATGGTGGCGGTGGCATAACAAGAATTCTAAGAAACGGAAACGTATTGGTAAAAGCTGGAGTTAATTTCTCAGCTGTATATGGATCAACACCTGAAAATATTCTAAAAGCACTAGCATTAGAAAAATCAGACTTCTATGCTACTGGTGTTTCAATAGTAATGCACCCTATCAATCCGATGGTACCAATTATTCATATGAATACTAGGTATTTTGAAATGAGTAATGGAGTTTATTGGTTTGGTGGCGGAATAGACCTAACACCTCATTATATCCATAAAGAAGATGCTTGTTATTTTCACCAAGAATTAAAAACTGTGTGTGATCAACATCACAAAGACTATTACCACAACTATAAAGAATGGGCTGATAATTATTTTTTCATTAAACACAGAAACGAAACTAGAGGAATTGGTGGGATTTTCTTTGATCGATTAAGTGAATCTAAAGATATTTCTAAAAACGATATTTTTCAATTTGTAAAAGATATAGGAAAATCATTTGCACCTATTTATACTCACTTAATGCAAAAAAACAAAGACCTTCCTTATGGAGATAAGGAACTCTATTGGCAGTCTATCAGAAGGAGTAGATATGTAGAATTTAACCTTGTATATGATAAAGGAACAAAGTTTGGTTTAGATACTAATGGTAGAACTGAGTCAATATTAATGAGCATGCCCCCTATGGCTCAATGGGAATATAACCTTCAAGTTGAGAAAGATTCCCAAGAAGAAAAAACCCTACTATTATTAAAAAAAGGAATCAACTGGGTTGATTAGGACTTGATGGTTATCAAAAATACTATCAAGTCCTAGTCCTTATTAAATCAACTATTAAAAGAGGGTAATTTTCTTAGTAAGAGAACTAATATTTGAATTCAACTTTATAATAATCATCGCCCCTTCAGTAGCCAACAACTCATTTTTATTGACATAAAAATTGTCGTTAGTAAGTTTATTTTCATATATTTTTTGTCCGTTAGATTTAAAGATAGAAACTATTGCATCTTTGGGTCCTTTGAAACATAGCTGTTCTCCTATTAATTGAATCGACTCTGTTCCATTAATGTCTGAATTAACTATATTATTTATATTATCTTTTCTTAAGATAACAAGTGAATTAGAAATTATTATTTTTGAATTAGCTTGAGTAACTTCAGTAAGTCTTTCTTTAAAGATAGTTATCGTTGGATAATCTTCATCTATACCTACATATTGATATTCTTCAAGTCTAACTATATTCTTCCTTCTAACAGCTGGATTAATATATTTAGCAGAGTCTACATAATTTCTAACAATTTTAATTCTGTTTACTTTCTTTTCTTTGTTATCTAACTTTAGTGTTCCATAACCATCCAGAATTAATGAATCTTTTCCACTTCTAAATAACTTAACAGGCAATCCAGAATTAGTAAAACTAGCCTCACCTTTGGTATTATCTAACTGAAGTATATTGTACTTTAAAGGCAAACTTATAGACTCGGGATCTGAATAAACCATATCTCCTACAGAGCCTTCATAAAGCATAGTTCTCCCCAAAATCTGATGTAAAGAATTAGATGTTTTATACCAAACATAATCAAAGCTAGGATTGGTTGAGAAAACAGTTGCGGTAGGAAAAGCAGAAGGATCAGGGTTATTCGCAGCTCCATCAAAAGTTAATTTACCTAAAGAAGAAACCAAAGGAACATCATTAAAATCATAAATTTGGTTCACACCACTACTGCCTGTAGTATGTAAATAGTTTGTATTGTTATAAACAAAATAAGTGCTTCCAACTTTAGGATTAAAAGTAGAACTGATATTCTGAGCAAATAGAAGAGGAGATTGAATCAACAAACTACCTAATAAAGCAATTGATATTCTTTTCATTTTGAAATAAATAAAAAAGTCAAAAATCTACCCAGTAAGAATAGACTTTTGACTTGAGTGAAACAATTATTTAGCAATAACTAATTTGTCAGAAATTGTTCTTCCTGCATCTGAAATATTAACAAAATAAACACCATTTTCTAAATCAGTTAAGTTCAACAATTGAACTCCATTAGAAACATTTAGTCTATTAAATACTCTAACCGTTTTACCACTAATATCATTTATTTTCACATCTACAGTTTCTGAAGAATAAGTCCTTACAGCTAAATTTACTAAACCAGCAGATGGGCTAGGATACAGTGAAATTATATTGTCCATATCTTCGGTAGATTCAAAAACAGAGTTTGGTCCTGTACCATTTACAGTACAGAAAGTTCTATCTACCATCTTGGTTAGAGCTTTCCATTTTGGTGAAGATTCCCAACGTGTTTTATTAAAATCTGTTTCTGCAATTCCCCAAGTTCCGTAGCTAGAATGATTACCTGCTAAAGCGAAGAAACAAAATTCAGCACCTTTTAATTTATTAAACCAAGTGTCTTGAACCAAATATTTTACCACTTCTTCGAATTTGGGATCACGAACAGCTGAGATTTTATTTTTTATATTTGCAGTTTCAGAAAAATTAGTAGAACCCTCATAAACAGTTAATTTAATTTTCCACTTATCTGCTGTTGCCTTATGTCCTTCAAAGTCTTGAGTATATCTTCTGTCAATAAAGGGTTTTTGTAGTGCTATCAACTGATCTACAGTTGAAGAAACTCTTCCTTGATCTTCTGCATATCCAGAAATAGACATACCATGCAACCATTGAGATGGGGGTCCATAAGTATCATTACACCACTGAAAAGCTTTCTCATATTGGTCTTTTTCTACCCATGTCCAGAAAGCAAATTGAGGAAAAATAGATTTGTTAACACAATCATTGCCATACTCTTTTTGAAAAGCCTTTACCATATCTATGGTCATTCTCATCAATCTTCTTACTTGCCAATCTCTACCATTTGCATCCTTAGTTTCCCCTGCTTTTTTCAAGTTAGAACTAGGATTTTTTGCTACTTCATCTTCAGCAGCGGCTGCATTGAATTGAAATTGTGGGAAACCAAAATTCCAAACTTCATTAGAAATTTCAAAATAAACTTTCAATCCTGGCTTTAAAGTTTGTTTTAATAACTTCGCAAGACCTTCCATATAATTAGGCTCAGCATTAATTGGAACATTTATCCACAAATGTTTATTAGACCTATTAGCAATTTTAATAATATGTTCCCATGCCATTCCTTTATCTGTAGTTTGATTAGGTTGTTCAGGTAATACTCTTTCAGATCATGCATAAGTTGGGTCTGAGCCAAAAAATTGACCTAATGCAGGAAAATTATTGGTTGCAGTTAAACCCATTGTCCTTAAAATCCCAAATGGACAAATGGCATCAAAATACCCATCCGCTAAAAGCTCTGTAGAATTTTCATCATAACCAGGGCGTATCATCTTGACGTTATTTATACCAGTATTAGTAGCACTAGAAGCAGTTCTTTTGGTGTTTGTAAACCTTAAATAACACAAAGATGTACGTTGATTCGCTCTATCCCATATCATATTTACATTTACACTAGTTCTGTTAGTAGCAGAATTATAAACTTTATTGGTAAATGTAATTCCAGCACCATCTTCAATTGAAATATCAGCTTGCCCATCAAAAGAAAGCTTCCAAGTACCTGACATATCGTGATTGTATTTATCTGGGTCTTCTAATTTATCATCCCCTAACCAAGCTGGAAAAGCACGGTTGTCAAAAAACACTTTCTTGGCATCTTCTAATGGCCATCCATTTTGATCTGCCAAAGCTGTACCACCTGCAATTTTTTCCCAAGCACGCTCTTGCCTTGCCATATCAATAAACGCAGTACCATCTGCTTGAATTCCCAACATTTCATATGGAACTTGTTGAGAAAAAGACACATGCGATACCGCTATAGACGAACACAATAACACAATTTTACAATTATTTAAGATTGTAAAATTAGTTTTTAAGTAATTTTTTAATTTCATAAAACAATAATTTAGGTTTAATTTAAATATCAATAATAAATTTATAAAATAAATACTAAAAACAATAGTAATATTTATATTTCTATTCAAAATAAAAATCTGCCAACTCAGCAAAATACACTTCGTTCCAACCACTTATTATATTCTCATAATCTTGATCAGGAATGTTGGTATGTCTAAGCTCAACAGAACTGCCTTTTTTATGCTCATGAATAATGATGGTAACAATTGATTCTTCTTTTTGCTCCCCAAAATACCACTGTTGAACTATTTTCTTGTCTTGCTCAAATAGTAAATTTTTACCAACGATACTTCCAGACCAAAGACTGAATTCAGAATTAGGTTCGATACTCATTTCAGCGTCTTCACCAGTCCACAGACGAATAGTATGTTGGTTTGTGAGGGCAGCATATACCATTTGAGGTTCAGCGTTGATAGTATAATATTTTTTAAATTCTTTCATTTGATAATATTTGATTTTTCGAGGTAATTTATTTGTTAATTTGCATATAGTTTGAATAGGTTTCAATATAATACTTAATGTTGAAACCAGTAAAAAATAAAAATCAATTTGATTCCCCAATGAAGCATATCATAAGTTTTATTATTCGAAAAATCCCAAGAAAATATTTGCAATTAATCAGCCCAATAGCACTGCGTTTGTTGGCTTTATTCTATGCAGGTGATAAAGTTCAATGCCCTATCAGTGGAAAGAAGTATAGAATGTTTCTTCCATACGGACGTAACCCAGCTCGACCAAATGCTTTATGTCCAGACTCATTATCTCTGGAGAGACACAGATTGATGTGGTTGTACCTCAAAGAAAAAACCAGTTTTTTCTCCGCAAAACTAAAGGTGCTGCATATTGCCCCTGAACATTGCTTTATCAAAAGATTTGAATCAATGCAAAATTTAGAATACCTCACTGCTGATATTGAATCGCCACTTGCAAAAATTAAGATGGACGTTCATTCCATTCCTTTTGAAGAAGGAACTTTTGATGTTGCATTCTGCAACCATGTCATGGAACATGTAGAAAACGATATAAAAGCAATGAGCGAAATTTTCAGGGTGCTCAAATCAGGTGGTTGGGCTATTATTCAATCCCCAATTAATCCCCTAAGGGCCGAAACTTATGAAGATTTAACACTCAAAACACCCGAAGATAGAGAACGTGTTTTTGGACAAAACGACCACGTAAGAGATTATGGACTAGATTACGGAAAGAGATTAGCCCTTGCTGGATTTGAGGTGATAGAAGATAAATTCGTAATGGAACTTCCTAAAGAAATAGTAGAAAGATATGCTTTGCCTGCCACTGAAATAATTTACCTTTGCAAGAAAAATTAAACTGTTTATAATCTGGTATTCAATTTAAAAATTAAATTGAATACCAGGGCCAAAAACAATAAACCATCTGTTAGATTGAATAAAATATCCCCCACCTGCATAGATAGGAAAAGAAAACCTACTGGTCCGCAAAGGGGAAAGCGAACCCAATATTACCAAACCTAAATCTCTTTGAGCTTGATTTGCATTAAAAATATCTAAGGCGATAAGCCCCGCTCCTATTTTATAAGGCTTGAGCTTACCAATCTTGTGCCTATCATAAAAACTAAATTGAGCTAAAAAAGCTGTGCTGATACCAGAAAATCTACCAATTCCATTTTCTCCAAAACGCTTAACTAATAAGCCAGTAGGAAAAGAAACCTGCATGTCTAGTAACACATATTTTTCTTTGATAATAACAACTTTACGAGAATAAACAGGCTCAGCGTATTTAGCTTCATTGTGTTTAAAAGTGATTTCAATGGTGGACCAACCATCTAAATTAAAAGTCTTATGAATTAAGTATTGATTCAAACTCAGCGCAATTTTTTGACAATCTTTTAAATCATAAAATGAATATCGAGGTGAATTTTCTCCAGGGCAAATAGTAATGTTATCAATTTTTTGAAATTCAATCAAATCTTTACGTTCATTGAACATTTTGATATCTATAGAAATCACTTGCTTCCCATAAATTTTAGTTGCTTGATCTATCTTTTTAGCATCAAAAGAAATTGTAATATCCTCAATTACATCTCTGAACAAAACTGGCTTCAGAAAATCATCATTAGAAACAGGAACTTTATTCTTGCCGTCATAGCTTAATAATAAAAAATCAAAATCCCTAGGTCTTTGGTATTCTTTTACTTGCAACTCATAGCCTATAAACTCTTTATTCATCAAAATAGCAATTTTTCTTTTATTTACTTCAATAGGAATTTTAATGTTAAAAAACATCACATTATCAGTTCTTCTGGACGAATCAAGCTGATATTTATTTCCCAAATCAAAAATCACTTCTGCCCTAGACAATCCGTTTCCTTCTATTTTAACTTCTATACTTTCTCCAGGGCTTACTGATAGGTTATTTTGCCAATCTTGAGCTCCTTCCTTTAGAATAGCTACCCGCTCAATTTTTGGACGTTGAAGAATATCAAAATTAGTCATAAACTTTGTCTGATCTCCATCTTTTACATATAGATACCCATCATTCATTCTGTGCAATGAATACGTTTTCAGCCAACACAGAATTTTATTGTTATTACCCACTTGAGCTACAGTAAACAATTCTGCGATTAACTTACCTCCTGCCTCTTGTTGGTTCTCAATTCTATAAGTACGTTTCATAGATAAAGCCCTAGAAAAATCAAGTTGAACTTCATTGTTTTTACTAAATGATGGATCCAAAAAGAAATCTGTGTATTCAAACTTTAAAAAATTTATTCTACTCGGCCGCACTTTTATAGGTACTTTTATAGTAGGTAAATCGTAGGTAAGTTGATTTAAATCATTTAGATAAGGTCTTACTGTTTTGAACTTTAATTTTAAGAGTTCTTCTCCTGTACTTTTTGGATGAAAATAGATTCTCAAACTATTGGCTACCAAATTAATTTTGTAATCCACTAAATTATTAGTAACCCACTCTTTCTCATCTATACGGACATTGGCAGCGTTACTCACACTAAGGTCTATATATTTGTCTTCATTGACAAACAATTCTTGCTCTTCTACAAAGCCATTGATTTTAGTATCAAAGTATGGGAATAATTTAATCTCTTCTACGGACTCTCTTCCATCAATATCTTTTGCCCAAACTAAAATTCTAATCAATTTGGTTGAAGACAAATCTTTAAACTTTATTTTTCCCCTAAAATATTCATTTCTTAGAAGCAGAAAAGTATCTGTTACATAAAAGTCGTTAGAAGGAAGTATATTGATTATCTTTAAATGATTGATTTGCTCTGGTATAAAAGTAATTTCACATTCTTCAGACACACTTGTAACTTCAAAAAACAAATACCTATCATTCAAATAAGTAGCGGAGTTTTTTGACTGAGAGTACTTATTAGTATCTACTTGTATAACAACTTCTCTAAACAAATCCTTACTAATGACTCTTTGATTGATAAAAATCAATACCAAAAATAAACCAAGACTTAATAAATTCCTCCAATAAAAAAAGAAGGAGAAACTAGAGATTCTCAAAATTCGCATAAATGTTTTCAAAAATATTACTCAAAAATAAAGTATTTTGCTTTACGAATTCTAATCTTATTATTTTATCTATTCTATGAATCTGAACTCTTCTTTACAATTTCTTTCAAAACTAAAAGATAACAACAATAAAGATTGGTTTGATGCCAACCGTAAGACTTATGACGAAATCAAATCAGATTGGATAAAATTTATTGAAAAGCTTATAATTAAAACTAGCAAAATAGATATAAACTTAGGCAATTTGGAGGCTAAAGATTGTATGTTTAGAATAAATAGAGATGTTAGGTTCTCTCCCAATAAAGCCCCGTACAAATCAAACATTGCTATATCTATTACAAAAGGAGGCAAAAAATCTATTTATGCTGGTTGCTATTTGCATATTGAACCTGACAATAAATCATTTATTGCTGGAGGATTGTATCTTCCAGAGAAAGAAATTCTTCAAAAAATAAGAACAGAAATTGATTATAAACCAGAATTATTTGATAAAATTATTTCTGAGAAAAACTTTATCAAATACTTTGAATCGCTAACTGGAGATAAACTGAGCAAAGCACCAAAAGGATTTGACCCATATGCTCCCCACATAGAATTGTTAAAACAAAAAAGTTTTTTAGGTTGGCACAAATTGAGCGATAAAAAAATTCTAGAAATAAATCTTGAAGAATATT
This sequence comes from Cytophagales bacterium, assembly GCA_004294225.1. Classification (GTDB taxonomy): domain Bacteria; phylum Bacteroidota; class Bacteroidia; order Cytophagales; family Cytophagaceae; genus REBA01. The sequence continues at coordinate 86,138 of REBA01000023.1, forward strand.
TTTTAGATGTTTATAAGACACTTATGCCACTCAACGAGTACCTAAATAAAGCTATTGATTTTAAGGATTAGTCAAAAGAATCAATCACAAGTATCGCAGGTTGCAAAGTCTTTTGTCAAAAACACATTTTGTTTGCTTTCAGATATTGCAGTACCCATATTGCTTAATATACTTCCGTCTTTAGAATCAATAACTAGACGAATACACAAGATTGAAGATGGTGCATTAGGACTTGCAGTATGCTTCTCATAAGGCAATGAAACTAAATAAGCAGATTCTGCATCTGAATTTTCCACTGCCTCGTTGATTTTTTTTGCGTCGGCGAAAGTAAATTTATACCTATAATTATTCTTTATTTCTTCCATAGAAGCATTGTTAGACATCAATTTATTATCTAATAATAATGTTTTTGTTTTCAAAGCAGTACAAGTAACCCCGAATGTTTTGGCATAAGAAGAAGCACTCATTTTTATATTTTTTTCAATCATGTATTCAATATTTCTTTGAATAAATTGTACCC
>REBA01000054.1 GCA_004294225.1 Cytophagales bacterium
GGAACATTAGGAACAGTAACTCCTATGACAGGACTTAGATATTCCTCCAAATCAAATTTTTCATCTTTGAAATAAAGCTCATCCTCAGCTACCTTAAAATTATGAATTCTATCTAAAGCTAAATTAACAACTTTTGATTCATTACCTCTTATTACGCCAAAAACATACCATCTATTTCTATATTCCTTTAAATACCAAGGATGAAATATGTATTTATTTTTTCTGTTTCGTTGAAAGGTTCTATAATCAATTAGAATGGCTTTTTTGGCTAAAATTGTTTTATGTAGTTGGTCCAAAAACTCTAAACCTTTGAGATTTTCGTTTTTTTCAAAGTAAATAATCGGCTTTTCATTTCTATGCTCAGCTATGATTTTATCTTCTAATTTATTGACTAGCGTTTGCATTTCGTCAAAATATCCAAATCCTTTGAACTGCTTTAATAGATCGGTAACATGTTTTAATTGTGATAAATCTCTTTGTGAAAGGGCTTTTTTTGTAATACTATAACTAGGATCTTCATAGGTATAATATTTGCGATTGACCACAATAATAGGAGCTTCATAGCCTAATTTGTCGCTTCGCATCATTTGTATATCACTTTGGATAGAACGAATACTTATTTCTATATCTCTGCCCTCATATTCATATAAGGCTTCTGAACATTTTTGGATTAAATCATTTAAAGTCCAATTCCTTGCTCTATTTTGAAGGCATTGATCTATAGTTTTGTATCTAATGAGTGCATTTTTATTAGCAGGCATAAAATATTTTTAAGTACGCAAATATACTGCGTAGTTGCATATTTATTTTGTTTCATTCATAAATAATTTTAATAAAAATGGAAACAGAAATAAGCTACATCACAAGAGAAGAACTTGCTTCTTGGGGTATTATCAGCGAAGAAATTCAAGATAAATTTCTTAGAATTTCAAAAGGATTAATTGATCATGGTGCAATGCCAAAAACTCAAATCATTCGTCAGTTTTTGCTCATTATTGACAATCCTAATAAATATAAAAAGGCTAAAAATAAATTTCTGAATATTACACAATATGTAATTTATTTAGCTGAAATAGGTATGCCAATAGCTTTAAGCAAATATGGTAAAAGTCTTTTAAAAGAGCTAAATGTAGAAGTTGTTTTACCAGAAAGAGAAAAATTAGCTAATCAAGCTAAATTCACGCACGAGTTAAAAGAAAATGGAATTCCATATAAAGTATGGGGAAAAGAAGACATAGAAGAAGGAGCTTACAATCAAATGAATATAGCTTCAAAGCTTCCTATTTCTGTTGCAGGAGCATTAATGCCTGATGCACATCAAGGATATGGATTGCCAATTGGTGGTGTTTTGGCCACTACGCATAATACCATTATTCCTTTTGCCGTTGGGGTTGATATTGCATGCAGAATGTGTATGAGTATTTATGATTTTCCTGAAAGTGTACTTGTAAATGAGCATGACAAATTAAAAAGTTTATTAATGGAACATACACATTTTGGAATAGGCTGTACCACTCGTAAAAAGTTCAACGAAGATTTATTTGACAAGCCTGATTGGGAAGCTACAAAAACCATACGAGATTTAAAATACAAAGCCTATGAACAATTGGGTACTTCAGGAACTGGAAATCATTTTGTGGAATGGGGAATTGTAGAAATCTATGCTAAAGATGATCTATTAAATTTACCAATTGGAAAATACCTAGCTTTGCTATCTCACTCTGGTTCAAGGGGATTTGGAGGAAATATTGCCAATTATTATTCTAAATTAGCTACTCAAAAAACCGTTTTACCCGATGAAGCAAAACATTTGGCTTGGTTGAATTTAGATAATGAAGAAGGAATGGAATATTGGATTGCAATGAATTTGGCAGGTGAATACGCCTCGGCAAATCATCATGAAATTCATAACAAAATTTCAAAAGCATTGGGTCATCAACCTTTAAAACGAATTGAGAATCATCATAATTTTGCTTGGAAAGAGAAATTAGCAGATGGTACTTCGGTGATGGTGCATCGAAAGGGAGCTACTCCTGCTTCTAAAATGGAACTAGGAATAATTCCAGGCTCAATGACTGAACCAGGATTTGTGATTAGAGGAAAAGGAAATGTGGATGCTATTTCTTCGGCTTCGCATGGAGCTGGCAGACAAATGTCTCGTACTAAAGCTATTAAAACGATTTCGAAAGAAACATTTCAAAAGGCTATAGAAGAAGCAGGAATCACATTAATAGGTTCTGGACTTGATGAAGCACCAATGGCATACAAAGACATCAATAAAGTAATTGCTCATCAAAGCGATTTAGTGGATGTATTGGCTAAGTTTACACCAAAAATTGTACGAATGGCTGATAGCAAAGAAAAAGCGGAGGATTGATAAACTTTGAATATGGGAGTATATTTACATTTCAAAAGTAATTTTAAAACCAATTTAATATTCTTAAATTAAACCTTACAAAAGTTATTA
>REBA01000024.1 GCA_004294225.1 Cytophagales bacterium
CACGAAATCAAAAATTACCTTTAGGTGTAGTGCACACTCAAAAAAATAAAGCATTGATAACCAATAAATAAAGTCTTACAGGTGTCAAACTCAGGAAAAGTTTAGAGCGTCGCAACGCTCTGAACTTTTTACTAGGAACTAAAAATCAAATATTTACTCTACTACACTAAGTATAGACACATCCTTAGATTCTAATTTTGAAGAACCCATAAGGAACAAATCTACATTTCTTGCAGCTTCTCTACCTTCCGAAATTGCCCATACTACTAAAGATTGTCCTCTTCTCATATCGCCAGCAGCGAATACATTATTGACAGAAGTTTGGTATTTTTCATTGCATTTAACATTACCTCTTTCGTCTAAATCTAATCCGAAGTCCGAAATCATACCAGAATGTTGAGGATGAACGAAACCAATAGCTAAAAGAGCTAATTCACAAGGAATTATTCGCTCAGTGCCAGAAATTTCTTGGTATTTAGGCAATTTCCCTTCTTCTGTAGTTACCCATCCCATCTCGGCTACTCTTAATCCAGTAAGGTTTCCTTCTTCATCTCCTACAAATTCTTTGGTAGCTATTGCCCAATTTCTATCGCAACCTTCTTCATGAGAAGTAGAAGTACGCAAAATCATAGGCCAGTTAGGCCAAGGCATAGTATCATTTCTTTCTAAAGGAGGTTTTGGCATTACTTCAATTTGGGTAACAGATTTTGCTTTATGCCTATTAGATGTTCCAACACAATCTGAACCAGTATCTCCACCACCGATTACAAGCACATTCTTCCCTGTTGCCATTATTGACACATCAGGATTTATAGTTTTACCATTTACTCTATCGTTTTGTTGAGAAAGAAAATGCATTGCAAAATATACTCCTTTTAGATTCCTACCAATAATTGGCAAGTCTCTAGGTACAGTAGAACCACCTGTTAGAAGAATAGCATCGAATTCTGATTGAAGGTCTTTTACTTTAATATTTTCACCAACATTTGCATTGGTTTTAAATATCACACCTTCCTCTTCCATAACTTTCATTCTGCGATCGATTACCCATTTCTCTAATTTGAAATCAGGAATGCCGTATCTTAGTAAGCCACCAATTCTTTCTGATCTCTCAAAAAGGGTAACAGTATGACCAGCTTTATTAAGCTGAGCAGCGGCAGCTAATCCAGCAGGGCCAGAACCAACAATTGCTACTTTTTTGCCTGTTCTTACCAAAGGAGGTTTAGCTTTGATATAACCTCTTTCAAAAGCAACTTCAGCAATATTTTTCTCAATTTCTTCAATGGCTACTGCAGGTTTGTTGATTCCCAATACGCAAGAAGCTTCACATGGAGCTGGGCAGATTCTACCAGTAAATTCTGGAAAGTTATTAGTAGAAAACAAAATTTCTGCTGCTTCTTCCCAATTTCCTTCATATACTGCGTCGTTAAATTCTGGAATAATATTACCAAGTGGGCAACCACTATGACAGAATGGAACTCCACAATTCATGCATCTTGCAGCTTGTGTCTGAACTTTTTCCTTTTCAAAAGGTTGATATAATTCTTGGTAATCACCAGTTCTTTCTTTGGGGTCTCTTTTCTTTGGCAATTCTCTGCCATATTCAATAAATCCTGTAGGCTTACCCATGTATTAATACCTCCTTGTTTCCTGTTTGGTTTAGTTCTTGTTTTCTTTTTAATAATACTGCCTTATAATCTGTAGGCATTACTTTTACAAAGTTCTTAATTTGGTTATCCCAATCCGAAAGAATTTTATTTGCCACATCACTATTGGTAAATTCTTTATGATTAGATATTAATGTCTTAAGAGTAGATTTGTCTTCATCCTCTAATTCTTCTAATGCTACCATTTCCATATTGCATCTACTTGCAAATTGACTATCTGAATCGCTTTGGTAAACATAAGCTACCCCTCCACTCATACCTGCTGCAAAGTTTCTTCCCGTTTCTCCAAGAATTACAGCAATTCCTCCTGTCATGTATTCGCAACCATGGTCTCCAATTCCTTCTACTACCGCTGTGGCACCAGAATTTCTCACACAAAATCTTTCTCCTGCCATTCCTCTGATATAAGCGTCTCCAGAGGTTGCACCATAGAAAGCCACATTACCTACAATAATGTTTTCATTAGCTACAAACTTTGCTCTTTTTGAAGGGTAAAGTATAAGTCTTGCACCAGATAGTCCTTTACCAAAGTAATCGTTGGCTTCTCCTTCTAGTTCAAATTTAATTCCTGATGCGTTGAATGCTCCAAAGCTTTGACCAGCACTACCTGTAAATTTAGCATGAATAGTTCCCAAAGGTAATCCTTTGCCTTTGTAAGCTTTTGATATCTCATGAGACAGCATTGTACCCACAGACCTATTTAGGTTATTAATTGGGTAGTCAAGAGTTACCTTTTGTTGATTGATCAATGCAGGTTGGCTATCTTTAATTAAGGTTAAGTCAAGGATATCTTCTAAACCATGGTCTTGTAAATCTGTTTGATATAATCCTTCCTCTGCACCAGAGGTTTCTTTATAAAGTACTCTTGAGAGATCAATAGTTTTAAGTTTCCAATTAGAAACATCTTTACGCATTTCTAATTTATCTACCCTTCCTACCATTTCATTAATGGTTCTGAAGCCAAGTTCAGCCATAATTTCTCTAAGTTCTGAGGCTAAGAAGGTAAATAGATTTACTACGTGTTCTGGTTTACCAGTAAATAATGCTCTAAGTTCTTTGTTCTGAGTAGCTACTCCTACTGGGCAGGTATTAAGATGACATTTTCTCATCATGATACAGCCAGCAGTTACAAGAGCGGCAGTGGCTACACCAAATTCCTCTGCACCTAGTAATATAGCTATTGCCAAATCCCTACCAGTTTTCATCTGACCATCTGCCTGAACAGCAATTCTACTTCTTAGTTTATTTTTTACGAGCGTTTGATGGGTCTCAGAGAGTCCAAGTTCCCAAGGCAATCCAGCATGTCTAATTGAGCTAATAGGAGAAGCTCCTGTGCCTCCATCATGTCCTGAGATTAAGACATGGTCAGAATGAGCTTTAGCAACACCAGCGGCAATGGTTCCCACACCAGCCTCAGAAACTAATTTCACACTTATTCTAGCGTTAGGATTTGCGTTTTTTAAATCTGAAATAAGTTGTGCTAAATCTTCAATAGAATAAATATCATGATGAGGTGGGGGAGATATCAGACCAACACCTGGGGTAGAATGCCTTACTCTACCAATCCATTCATCTACTTTATGACCAGGTAATTGACCCCCTTCACCAGGCTTTGCCCCTTGTGCCATTTTAATTTGCAATTCAATCGCATTGGTCAGGTAATAGCTAGTAACTCCAAATCTTCCAGATGCCACTTGTTTGATTGCAGATCTTTCCCAATCTCCATTTTCTTTTCTTTCAAATCTGATTTCATCTTCTCCACCTTCTCCACAATTGCTTTTACCTCCTATTCTATTCATTGCTATAGCAAGTGTGCTATGAGCTTCATGAGAAATAGAACCAAAAGACATTGCTCCTGTAGCAAACCTTTTAAAGATAGACTCAATAGATTCTACCTCTTCTAAAGGAATAGATTCTGTGTCTGATTTGAATTTTAAAAGTCCTCTTAGAGTACAAGCTTTTACACTTTGGTCATTGACTAATTTTGAATATTTTTTGAATAACTGATAGTCATTTGTCTTTGTTGAGTGTTGGAGCAAATGAATAGTTTGAGGGTTGAACAAATGATATTCTCCTCTTCTTTTCCATTGATATACACCTCCTACTTCCAGTTTTGGATTTACAACTGGTATGCTTGGGTAAGCTACTTGATGTTTAATAAGTATCTCTTTAGCAATATCATCTAATTTTAATCCTCCAATTCTTGATACTGTTCCTGTAAAATATTTGTCTATTACTTCTGAATTAATTCCTAAGGCTTCAAATATTTGGGCACCTTGATAGGATTGCAAAGTAGAGATACCCATTTTAGAGAATACTTTTAGTAATCCATCATTGATGGCTTTGGTATAGTTATAGAATAACTTATCAATAGAAATATTAGTGTCTATTTCGCTTTCTTTTTGAAGCTGAACAATACTTTCGAATGCTAAATAAGGATTGACGGCGGAAGCTCCAAAACTGATAAGTGTCGCAAAATGGTGAACTTCCCAGGCATCTCCTGATTCTACTACAATACCTACTTTACCTCTAAGACCTTTTTTAATCAAGTGGTGATGTATTGCCGAGGTGGCTAATAGGGTAGGAATTGGAGCATGACTACTATCTATAGCTCTGTCAGAAATAAGAATTATGGAAAAACCATCTTCTACTGCATCAGCAGCATATTGACATATCCTATTTAAAGCTTTTTCTAGAGCTCCTGCACTTCCATCTGCTTTGAAGAAAGCACTGATGGTCTTTGTGTGAAAATGGGATTGGTCTAAATATCTTAATTTCTCTAAATCAGTATTGTTTAGCACTGGTTGATTCAATTCAACCATTCTACAATGAAGAGGAGATTCATCTAACAAATTCAACGAACCACCAACATAAGAAACCAATGACATTACCAAACGCTCTCTTATAGGGTCGATAGGTGGATTGGTTACTTGTGCGAACAATTGCTTAAAATAACTAGACAAATGTTGACTCTGATCAGATAATATAGCAAGTGGCGTATCTGTACCCATAGAACCTATTGGCTCTTTTCCTGTTTCAGCCATTTCACTAATGATGATTTTTAAATCTTCTTTAGTATATCCAAAAGCTTGCTGTTTTCTTAAAAGAGTATGTTCATCTGGCTGATAGAATTCGCCTGGAGGTTGTGGCAACTCTTTAATTTTAATCTTATTCTTTAGCCATTCTTGATAGGGCTGTCTAGTACAGATTTCTGATTTTAGTTCCTCATCACTAATAATTCTGCCTTTTTCAAGATCAGCAACAAACATTTTACCTGGTTGCAAACGACCTTTTTTAACAATCTTTGCTTGATCTACTTCAATAACTCCCGCTTCTGATGCCATAATGATGACATCATCATCGGTAACTATATATCTTGAGGGCCTTAATCCATTTCTATCCAAAGTAGCCCCAACAATTTTTCCATCTGTAAATGATATAGAAGCAGGACCATCCCAAGGTTCCATTAAAGTTGCATGGTATTCGTAGAAAGCATGCTTTTCAGGAGACATTTCTTTGTTTCCATCCCAAGCTTCTGGAATAAGCATCATCATTACATGAGGTAATGAACGACCGCTTAAAACCAATAACTCTACAGCATTGTCTAAGTTAGCAGAATCTGATTGGGTGATATCGCAGATAGGCGTAATCATCTCGATTTCTTCTCTTGTAAAATATTTAGAAGTAAGACCCGCTTCTTGGGCTTTCATCCAGTTTACATTTCCTTTTACAGTATTGATTTCCCCATTATGGGCAATGTATCTGAAAGGTTGAGCTAAACGAAATGAAGGGAAAGTGTTGGTAGAGAACCTAGAATGAACTACAGCTAATGCCGAAACAACTCCTTTTTGTCTCAAGTCAGGAAAATATTGACGAACTTGAGCAGTTGTAAACTGTCCTTTATAAGTTATGGTTTTATAGGATAAACTTGCAATATGAAAAGAGTTATTAATATCCTTCACATGCAAACTGTAGGTGTCTCTTACAATACGTGTAGTGTAATTCCTAAGAATAAACAACTTGCGTTCAAAGGTATCAGCATCTTTTACATCATCTGACCTCTTTATAAAAACTTGCTCCATCAAAGGTTCTACAGATAAAGCACTTGGTCCGATAGGAGAATTATCTGTAGGTAGTTTTCTGTAACCAAGAAGAGTCATTCCTAATTTTTCAATATTTCTATTGAGTATTGCTCTGCATTCTTCTCGTAATTTTTGATCTTGAGGAAAAAATACAGTCCCTACTCCATAATGACCAAAAGCAGGTAATTTGAACCCAAGCTTGACACACTCGTCTACAAAAAATTCGTGTGGAACTTGAATCAATATTCCTGCACCGTCTCCTGTATTGCTTTCACAACCACAAGCTCCTCGGTGTTCCATACGCTCTAGCATGCTTAAAGCATTTTCAACGATGTCATGGTTTTTTTTGCCTTTTAAATTTGCAACAAAGCCAATACCGCATGAGTCATGCTCGAAACTTGAGTCGTATAATCCTTGGTTATTTAGTTTAGTCATTAATTTAATTTTTTGTAAAATTCTAAGATGTTTACTATAAACTATTTGAGATATAAAATATAATTCTCAATTAATTTCCTACTCTTTTTTTTGATTAAAAACAGTATTATTTGGTTTAAAACACAATTTTTCATCAAAAAACTTAATGTAAATTTAATATAAATTACTAAAAAAAATAATCTGTTAAACCTACAAATTGAATCGAATTATTATAATTATAAAAATAATGCAATAATTAATAAATTTATGAATATTAAATTTTCCTCTTAACTTAAATTAGCTAATAATTCTAAAAAAGTCTATTTTTATATTCAATATTTCTAAACTGAAACTTAAATTTTCAAAATTTAATAACTGTCTATAACATTATGTTCAGATTTTGAATTACATTTAATTTGCTGAAAAGATTGTATAAATTTCTTTTTTAATTGAAGTATAACATTGTCATTGAATATTGATTAATAAATTTTTGAATTATGTTGAAGTATTTTTTTCTTGTATTCGGTATTTCTTTTCCCTTTTTAGTTTTCAGTCAAAATAATTTAGGAAAGGATGTTTTTGATAATCTAGCAAGCAAAGAAAATTTAGAAAAATTAAAATCTTCTCTTTTAGAGAAAATGTCATCATCTAGGAGCGAATACGATGATGCTAGCTTCAATTACGCTGTATCATTAAGTGATAATGCTGGTTTGTATGAAAATGAGGATCGATTTAAAAGAAATCAAAAAATAATTTTCGAAGCTGTCAAATTAGCAAGTGGTTTAAAAAACAGTGCTAAAGAAGACGCCTCCAATATGAATGAAGCTGGAGAAATGTTGTATGCCTCCAATAAGTACAAATTGGCAGAAGAAGCTTTCAGAAGTTCAATAAAATTATTTGAGGCAAATAATCTAACCAAAGATCCTGTATATGCTTTAGTATTAGGAAATCTTGGCTTATTATATCATACTACTGGAAGATATACTTTAGCCCAAAAATTTACGGATAGTTGCTTGAATCTAAGGCACAAAATCCTTCCATTTGAAAGTTCGCCAATAGCAGCCTCTATCAATAATCAAGCTGTCTTGTTAAAAGATATGGGAAACTATAACGAAGCGATGGAGAAAATAGAAGAAGCGTTAAGAATTAATGAGAAAGCTTTAAGTAAAAAAAGTATTCCCTATGCACTTTCATTGAATAACCAAGCCATGATAATGTTAGCGATGGGAAGAAATGATGATGCAGAAGTAAAGCTTCAGGAATCCTTGTCTATTGCGTCGGAGACTTTAAAGGAAAAATCTACCAATTATAGTCGACTGATGATTAACCTTGCGGTTTTGTATCAGCTCAATAATAGACTTCAGGATGCAGAAGTAATTTATCAGAAAGTAATCAAACAAAAAGAAAAGAAATTTGGTACTAATCACCCAGATTACGCTCATTGTTTAAATCTTCTTGCTTCCTTATATATGGATATGGGAAAAGAAAAATTCTCAGAAGCAGAGGCTTTGTTAAAAAAATCTGTTGCTATTTTTAAGAAAATATTTGGAGATACCCACCCATCTTATGCATCAGCAATTTCAAACCTTGGAAATTATTATAGAATCTCAGGCAAGCTATCAGATGCAGAACCTTTATTAAGATCTGCTTTAGAAATTAGAAAAACAGAACTTGGAGAAGATCACCCTGACTATATAGTATCTCTTGAAAGTATAGGCTTATTGCTTTGGCAACAAGGCAAGAATATAGATGCTGCTAAGAATTTAAAAGAATCTGCCGAAAAAACCATAAAAGAAATTGACTTGTATTTTACACCATTAAGTGAGATAGAGAAGACCAAATTTTGGGATAAAATAAAACCAAGAATTCATCGCTTTAATTCTTTTGCAATTCATGTGCGTAAATCCCAACCTAGTTTAGCATTTGATATGTATAATTACCAGTTGATTACAAAAGCCTTGATATTGAATTCTACTAATAATGTAAAAAATCAAATCCTACAAAGCAAAGATATAGAGCTTATCAAAAGATATTACGAATGGTTAGATGCTAAAGAAAACCTCGCTAGACTTTACACCTTGTCTAAACAACAACTTAAAGAAGAAAGTATCAATATAGATTCTTTAGAAAACATTGCAAACGCTAGAGAAAGAGAGCTTTCAGTAAAGTCTGCATTCTTTGCAAAAGGGTATGGGAAATCTAAGATTACTTATAAAAACATCGTTGAGAAACTTAACCCTGAAGAAGCAGCAATAGAAATATTTCAATTACAGAGGTTTCACCATATACTTACTGACTCTGTTCAGTATGTAGCACTTATTCTTTCTAAAGACAAATCGGCAGGAGGTTTAGAGGTTGTGCTGATGCAAAATGGTGGCGAGATGGAGAAAAAATATTACAACTATTATAAAAATGCTATAAAACAAAAGTTAGTTGATGAACATTCCTACAAGCATTATTGGGAAAGAATAGAAAAACACCTTGCCAATAAGAAAACTATTTATCTTTCCTTAGATGGAATTTTTAATCAAATTAATTTATCAGCCCTTTTAACTCCTTCTGGAGCATATTTAATTGACCAAAAAAACCTTGTTATACTAACAAATACTAAAGAAATCATTGATTTAAAACAAGCATCTGTATTGGAAAATAAGAATCCTGCAATTTTAGTAGGTTATCCATTGTATGGAAGCAGAGGAACAGTAGAAAGGCTGCCTGGAACAAAATTAGAAATCGAAACAATCAAAAAAGTATTGGCTACCAAATACCAAACCAATTCATGGCTTCAAGAAGAAGCAACTGAAGATAATGTAAAGAACGTAAAGAATCCTAGTATTTTACATATAGCAACACATGGATTTTTTATACCTGAAGTTACTGAAAGCAAAGCGGAGAAAGCTTTTGGAATAGCATTAGATAAATCAATAAAGAACCCATTACTTAGATCGGGATTACTTTTTGTAGACGCAGAGAAAGTAATGGCAGGGAAATCTGAAAATGGAATCCTTACTGCTTATGAAATTAGCAACATGGATTTGACTAGTACTTCCATTGTAGTATTAAGTGCATGCGAGACAGGTCTTGGAGACGTGAAAAATGGAGAAGGTGTGTATGGTATGCAACGAGCATTTAGAATAGCTGGTGCAGAAACAATCATTATGAGCTTGTGGAAAGTTAATGATGCTTCTACACAAGAACTAATGAGTAAATTTTACAAAAACTATATCAGCTCTGGAAATAAACAAAAAGCTTTTAAAGAAGCCCAAATTTCACTAAGAGAGAAATATAAAGAACCCTATTATTGGGGAGCTTTTGTGATGGTAGAATAATAGAAAATATAATAACTAATCTTCATTTTTTACCATTACTTTTATTTTATTCATCAGTTCCTTATACAAAACAGGATGGTCTGATTGTTTGGAGATAGTCAAAGACGCAGAATCCTCAGTATTTAATTCCGATAATAACTGAAAATAATCAATGTTAAGATGAACATAAAAATTATTTTGAGGCAAAATAGTTATACTTTGTGAATTACTTTTAAAAGTACATAAAGGCAAATCAGCTCCTATATTCAGTTGAAAAGGAAGTTTTCTTTGCTTAGACTTCTGATACCATAGTCCTTCAAAATTTACAAAAATTGCTTCTTCCCCAATAAGCATACTCGGACTTGTAATGAATTTCTTTGAATTTTCTTCTTTATAACTAAATCCAATTTCAAACGCCACAGCCCTATAATTACCAGCTATTACCCTACCTGTATTATAAACTTTATTGTATTGCTCAATCAATATAGGTGACCCATCCACTTTGGTTTCAGTGCCATCGCTTTTAAGTAATCTTATATTAGATATATATATTCTTGCAGATTTTACCCAAATAGTATCTCCAGAAGCCATAAAATAAGCAGAATCAAGAGTTTTTATGTCTTCTTTTCCAATTTTGCTATGTATATGAAGTGATAAAGAACCCTTATTTGAATTAGAATCTGCATCTTCATTTGGCAATACTGTTTGTTTGTTTTCGCAACCATTAAGAATGAAGAATATTGATAAAATTAATATTGCAATTGTATTTTTCATTGTTATTTAATTTTTAAAACATGATTTGCCAACCAAAGTACCCAAAGAGTTTTCTATGCATTTGTATCCCTTGCCAATGCTGAGTTATTGGTATAGCTAGCTCAATAGAAAGTCTATGCTGTTTTATAAAAAAATTGACTCCATAATGTATATTCAATAGATTACCCCCATAGTTTTTTGAGTTGGCAGCGGGTTCTGCTAGTTCAAATAAACTATTGTCTTTCCCTTTAATGGTTCCAATATATAAATATTCCGCCTTTATTGATGTGCTCAGCCAATCGGTGATGAGATATGCTGCCCATGAATTAACAGATAATTCATTGCCTAATCGGTAAGTCAATACATTGTCATTAGCTCTAATGATATAATTTATCTGTGCTCCTAGATTCCATTTATTTATTTTATATAAATAGCTAAGGCTAGGTAAAACTTCAAAAGAGCCACTTCCTAGTTGCATCATATAAGGCATACGTAATGGGTATAGAGATTTATGCCCTTCTTTTTTAATGCTTCCACTAGGAATGCTAAGCCCAAGACTGCCTATAAGATCATGTCTAGAATTATTGATTAAAGAATATAAAGCATATATTTTAGTGTCACCTAGCCCTGTACTTTTCATATGGTGATTATGGCTATGCGATTCATCATTATTATGAGTGTGACCTGATTCATTTTCTGGCATAATCATAGACATATTGGAATAATTAAAATTCAACATACTCATAATGGTAAATTTATCGCTTAAGCCTACCATAATCATAATCATGTGCATTTGCATATTCATGTGCTCTGCACCCATCAAATAGTTATCAAATAATTTTGTTTCTGAAATTCTTTTACCTTGAAGATAATTACCTTCCATATGCATTGTCATTGCTCTATATGCAAACATCCACTTCCCTTTTGGATGAACATGGCTTATCATTGTACTCAATGGAGAGATATCTTTTTGGCAAAGACAATGGCTACAATTCAATGATTTTAAGCCTAAGGAATCAGGAATTTGGGCTTTGAGTTGAATAGCAATAATAAGCACTGCCATTATTGGCATAGTACTCTTGATGAATAACTTCATAAATTGACTGAATAAATTTTAGTAAAAGAATTGATGGATTCTAATGATTCACTAAAATATCAATCTGAGGAGGGGGAAATACAGAATCTATTGGTATTAGCTGATAAAAAGTGATTTGATAGAAAAAAATTAGTTGGTATAATAAAGGTCTTTCCATTTCTTTGAATATAAAGAAAGGGCTAAGAAAAAAATCAACTATAAAATCTATTTGATGAATTATCTTTTTGGTAGGATTTTTATCCTCGGTTTGTGCTATTTTCTTTGTTAGATAACATTTACCATTACACCTTAAGCTTGGTTTGTTTTTATTGATACAATATTCTTTGACGATCAAATCATAGTTAAGCTGGAAGGAAAGAATTGGAAAAGAAATTTTTAATATGGAGAGTCCATGACCGAGAAGCAAAGCCCATAATACTATTTTATGATATTTACTCAAGTCTTATAGAATTAGAATATTAATTTATATACCCACAGATATTTTATGCATAATTATTAAGCATTACTGGCATTACAAGCATAAGTATGTCTTCATTTTTGTCTTTGATATGTGGGCTAATCAAACCCGCCTTATTGGGCTGAGACATATCTATATCTACTTGCTCAGCATCTAAGTTGGATAACATTTCTATTAAAAACTTTGCATTGAAACCTATTTCTAAATCTTGACCTTCAAACTCACAGGCCAATCTTTCGTTGGCTTCATTGGAAAAGTCTAAGTCTTCAGCAGAAATTTGTATTTCGCTTCCTGCCATTTTCAGTCGCACTTGATGTGTTGTTTTATTGGCATAAATAGAAATTCTTTTCAAAGAATTTAATAGCTCAGTTCTGCTAATTGTTAATTTATTAGGATTGTTCAGAGGTATTGCGTTCTCAAAATCAGGGAAACGCTCATCAAGCAATCTACACACCATTTTTACATTATTGAAACTAAAGAAAGCATTAGAAGTATTGAATTCTATCTTTACTATAGTATTTTCATTAGGCAAAGTACCTTTCAGTAAGGTAAGTGCTTTACGAGGTATGAGAAGAGTATTAGGAGTTTCAGAAGCTATATCTACTCTACGGAACCTTACTAGACGATGACCATCTGTAGCTGCAAATGTAGTGTTTGTTTCATTAATTGAGACACACACGCCTGCCATTTGGGGTTTCATCTCGTCGGTACTGGAAGCAAATAAAGTGCTTGAGATAGCTTTTAATAAAACATCAGAAGACATATCTACAGAATAACTGTTTTTTACGGAGGGTACTTTAGGAAAATCTGTGGAATTTTCTCCTGAAAGTTTATATCTACCATTATCAGAACTAATTTCTACACTATAACTGTTTTCATCAAGTGTAAAAGTTACGGGTTGTTCTGGAAGGTTTTTTAAAGTATCGATCAAAATCTTTGCGGGAACACAAATAGTACCTTTGTCTTTGCCTTCTACATTAATTTCAGTAATCATAGAAGTTTGTAAATCAGAAGCGTAAACAACTATTTTACCATCTCCTACCTCAAATAAGAAGTTTTCCAATATTGGAACTAAAGGGTTGGAGGCAATTACACCATTTAAGGCTGTAAGTTGCTTAAGCAAGGTAGAGGAGGACACGATGAACTTCATATAATTTATGTATCTTAAGTGTTTATAATTCTGTTATTTAAATATTTTAATGCAAAATTCTAAGAAATCTTATTAGCAAAATTTTATTTAATAATCTTAAAAAAGATATGCAATTAAGCAAATTATAAACCTTTTTTCAAATTTTGAAGAATACAATTGAATATTTTGATACAATTCAAGAAAACTATTTTTTAATTTTTAACTTATTCGCTCTAAAATTGAATTGTTCAAGAACTGATCAATTTATCTAATATTCTATGTTAATTTCTAAAGGAATGAATAAAATAGAAAAAAAATCATACAAGCAGACCTCATAAAATATACAAATCTGATTAACGCAACATTATTTTTTTAAATAAAAAAGGATGTTCGAAACTAATTCAAACATCCTTTTAAGTGTAGCGGGAACAGGACTCGAACCTGTGACCTTTGGGTTATGAGCCCAACGAGCTACCAACTGCTCCATCCCGCGATATAGGATTGCAAAGGTAATAGATTATTCTAACAAATCAACTATCTTTGTAAACTTTTTATATAATGATGGAACAAAGTATTCATAAAGCAGGATTTGTAAGTATTGTAGGTAAGCCTAATGTTGGTAAATCTACATTAATGAATAAGTTAGTAGGGGAACGACTAGCCATCATCACCTCTAAAGCCCAAACAACTAGAGATAGAATTATGGGTATTATCAATGGAGATGATTTCCAGATTGTTTACTCAGATACTCCTGGTATTATAGAGCCTAAATATGAGTTGCACAAAGCTATGATGAGTTTTGTAACTACAGCTCTAGAAGATGCAGATGTAATATTATTTGTTACCGATCTGAACGAACAATATACCGAAGATGATGTAATAAAAAGATTACAGAAAACCTCGGTTCCAATTATTTTAGTAATTAATAAAATTGATTTAGCAAAGTCTCAACAACAAGTACAAGATAAAATAGCGTATTGGGGAAATATTATCAAAACCCAAGATACTATTGTAATCTCTGCTTTAGAAGGATTTAACATAGAGCCTATTTTTAATGCCATTTTAACATTGTTACCCATTCATCCAGCATACTTTGAGAAAGATGAGATGACGGACAAAACAGAGCGTTTCTTTGCAGCAGAATTTATAAGAGAAAAAATATTCAAATTGTTTGATCAGGAAATCCCTTATTGCTGCCATGTAAATATTACTGATTTTATTGAAGAAGATAAAATATTAAGAATAAGAGCACAGATTTTCGTAGAAAGAGATAGCCAAAAAGGAATTATCATAGGTAAAGGAGGCGAATCGCTTAAAAGAATTGGTAGAGAAGCAAGAATAGAAATGGAAGATTTTTTCCAAAAAAAAGTATTTCTGGAACAACATGTAAAAGTAGAACCAGATTGGAGAACAAAAGATAAAGCCCTCAAAAGTTTCGGGTTTTAAGAACTAATAATTAATCAATACAAAAACATGTCAAATATAGTAGCAGTAGTAGGTCGACCAAACGTTGGGAAATCCACATTTTTTAACAGACTAGTAGGAAAGAAGTCAGCCATAATGGACGATGAAAGCGGTGTAACAAGAGATCGCCACTATGGATATTCTGATTGGGGAGGAAAATATTTTACAGTTATTGATACCGGTGGTTATGTAACAGGCTCCGACGATATTTTTGAAGAAGCTATAAGAGACCAAGTAAATTTGGCGATAGAAGAAGCGAATGTAATATTATTTATAGTAGATGTAGACTCGGGTTTACATCCTCTAGATATTGATTTTGCTAATGTACTTAGAAGAACCTCCAAGCCAGTGTATGTCATTGCAAATAAAGCCGACACTTCACAAAGAGCTCATTTAGCAGGAGAGTTTTACAGTTTGGGTTTTGAACACATCTTTGCCGTCTCTGCACAGAATGGTGCCGGTACAGGAGATTTATTAGACGAAGTTATCAAGCATTTCCCTAATGAAGGTATAGAAAATCCAGATGAAGGAATTCCTAGAATCTCCATCTTAGGAAGACCTAATGTAGGTAAATCATCTTTCACCAATATACTTCTTGGTGTGGATAGAAGCATCGTAACAGATTTGGCAGGTACTACTAGAGATGCCATTAATTCTAGATACAATGCTTTTGGTAAAGAATTTATTATTACTGATACTGCAGGGTTAAGAAGAAAAAGTAGGGTTCATGAAAATATTGAATTTTATTCTGTAATGCGATCTATCAGAGCTTTAGAAGATTCAGATGTTTGTATTGTAATGATAGATGCACAAAATGGTTTAGAGTCTCAAGACATGAACATAATAGGCCTTGCTAATAAAAACAATAAGGGCATCGTTATACTTGTGAATAAATGGGATTTAATAGAGAAAGATAGCAATACTGCAAAGAAATTTGAAGATAATCTTAAAGAAACTCTAAGAGACCTTACCTTCATCCCTATAGTATTTATATCTGTTCTTAACAAGCAAAGGATATTCAAAGCTATAGAAGTAGCAATAGAAGTATATGAAAATAGAAATAAAAAAATACCTACTTCTAAGCTAAATGAAGCAATGCTTCCAATTATTGAACGTAACCCTCCGCCTGCTATCAAAGGGAAATATATTAAAATTAAATACATAACTCAGTTACCAACTCATACCCCTACATTTGCATTCTTCTGTAGCCATTCTCAGTATGTAAAAGACCCATACACGAAGTTTTTAGAAAATAGACTTAGAGAGAATTTTAAATTAGATGGAGTGCCTGTAAACATTGTGTTTAGAGAAAAATAAGCTACAAAGCAAATGACGGAAACAATCCTTGCAGAACTTCAATCTTATTCCAAACCATCCATTATTGAAGGAATGAAAAGATTTGGAATTAATACGGAGTATAGTATTGGGGTGAGTATTCCTAACATCAGAGCTATTGCCAAGCGATATAAAAACAATCATTCTATAGCACTAAATTTATGGGCAACTCAAATACATGAAGCCAGAATTCTTGCTACAATGATAGACGATCCAAAGCAAGTAAGTCCCCAACAAATGGAAGAATGGGTGCTAGACTTTAACTCTTGGGATATATGCGACCAATGTTGTGGAAATCTTTTTGACAAAACACCTATAGCTTTTCAAGTAGCAATGGCATGGGCTTCTAGGAAAGAAGAATATGTAAAACGAGCAGGATTTGTGATGATGGCTACATTGGCAGTTCATCATAAAAAAGCAGTTGATACAGATTTTTATCCATTTTTTAACCTCATCATAACTGCATCAGATGATGAAAGAAATTTTGTAAAAAAAGCACTCAATTGGGCATTAAGACAAATAGGAAAAAGAAACTCCAATCTTCATCAAAAAGCATTGGAATGTTGCGATACACTTCTCAGTTTCCCTCATAAGTCTGCATTATGGATAGCAAAGGATGCTCAAAGGGAACTCAATAACCAGAAGATTATAGCTAGAATACTAAAAAAAAATATACCTAAAGTTAATACAAAAGACACTTAAGTTTTTGTATATTTTCATTTCAATAATAAATAGATAAAGTATGAAAAATGTTAATCTAATTCACCTCTTTGTATTGCTTATCACTCTATCTAGAATCACAGATGGTATAGCACAGCAGTGTGAGCAAATGATTTTTTTTCAAAAAGGAGCCAATTATGAAATGGAATCCTATAATGGGAAAGACAAAAAACAAAGTAAGATTGCTTATACCGTAAAAGATATTTCATCAGATAAACAAGGAACAACTGCAAAAGTCCATACAGCTATCTATGACAATAAAGATAAGCTCACCAATGAAACAGAGTTAAAAATGATTTGCTCAGGAGATAAAATAATGCTTGATATGTCTGAAATGTTCAAATCAATCCAAAGCAAAAGTGCAGGAGGAGCAGATAATTTTGAGATAGATATACAGGGAAGCATGATTGAAATTCCTAAAAATATGACCATTGGACAAAGCCTTCCAGATATGGTAACCACAATGATTCTGAAAGACAAGAGCTCAAAAAACGAGATGATGAAAATGACCATTACTACAAGCCAACGCATAGTAGAAGCCAAGGAGAAGCTGACTACTCCTGCTGGCACATTTGATACTTATAAAATCTCTTATCAAACATTTGTAGAATCCGCAATGATGATGATGGACATGAAACTGCCTTCTCATACATTAAAAGGAATCTTATATTTCTCAGATTATGTAGGAATGGTGAAAACAGTTGAATTAGACAAAAAGGGCGAGGAAGTAAAATCATATACCCTCTTGACCAAATATTCAAAATAAAACTAATCTCAGTAAAACAGATATTGTCTTTTGAATGAATAAGTAATAACTTAGTAAATAGATATAAAAATCATGGACGAAATTAAAAAATATCATGCAGTAATGCTTGTAGATGATAATGAAATTGACAATCTCATTAATCAGAAAATGATAGAAGCATCTGGAATATGCGAACATATTTTTGTGCATTCAGGAGCAAGAAGTGCCATAGAATTTTTAAAAAACATTGAGAAGCTTGTGAAAGGCAACCTTAACCTATATTTGCCAGAAATCATTTTTTTAGACATTGACATGCCGCTCATGGATGGATTTCAATTTTTAGAAGAGTTTGATAAGCTCTCTGACAGTATAAAAAATAATTGTAAAGTTGTAATGCTTACCTCATCGCTTAGTCCTCAAGACATGTCTAGGGCTAAAAAGAATTTGAGTGTAGTGAAATACTTAAACAAACCCCTCACTCAAGATAGTATTAGAAAAATATAAACTTTTTGCAATTCTTAAATTGCTTTCTTAGTTTATACAATTTTTTCATTTTATTAAAAATTGCAATTCATATGTTAAAGTCTATGACAGGTTTTGGGGCAATATCTTCCGAAACTAATAATTACAAAGTATCTATAGAAATAAAATCTCTTAATTCTAAATTTCTAGATGCCAACATACGATTGCCCAAAGAATATCTTCATAAAGATATAGAGGTAAGAAATATCTTAACAAATAGGCTTGAACGAGGCAAAATAGGGTTAATTATAGAACTTACCGAAAAAGGTGAAGCCAAAGCAAAAGCTAATATCAATAATGCTTTAGTAACAAAATACTTCAAAGAATTACAAGATTTAGCACAAACCGTTGGTGCCGCCAAAGAAGGTTTACTTCAGATTGCTTTACAAATGCCAGGAGCCATAGATAGTAATAACCTAAATATTACTGATGACAGCGATTGGGATGGAATTAACAATGCTTTACTTCAGGCACTTCAGAAATGTGAAGAATTCAGAAAAGATGAAGGCAATCTACTAGAAAAAAAATTTACCGCCTATATTGCTAAAATAGGAGAAAGTTTAAATCAAGTAATCGCCCAAGACCCAAGAAGAGTTCAAGGAATAAGAGAGAGAATTAAATTAGCATTTAAAGAATTTTCCAACGAAGACTTGATTGATAAAAACAGATTTGAACAGGAGTTGATTTATTATATAGAAAAATTAGATATTTCAGAAGAAAAAGTTCGCTTACAAAGCCATCTAGATTATTTTATAGAATCTATGAAAAAAGAAGATGCTAGTGGCAAGAAGTTAGGTTTTATAGGACAAGAAATAGGCAGAGAAATAAACACTATAGGCTCAAAAGCGAACGATGCTATTATTCAACGTTTAGTAGTTGAGATGAAAGAAGAACTAGAGAAGATTAAAGAACAGGTGCTAAATATCTTATAATCTTTTATGCTCAGTAAGGAGGAAAACAACAGATATGCTAGACAAATACAGTTGCCTCAAGTTGGACAAGAAGGACAATTATTAATCAAAGAATCAAAAGTATTAGTAGTAGGAGCAGGTGGCTTGGGTTGCCCAGTTCTTCAATACCTAGCAGCGGCTGGCATCGGTCAGATAGGAATTGCTGATGACGATATAGTGGCTATAAAAAATCTCCAGCGACAAGTCTTATTTACTTCTGCTGATGTAGGCATATATAAAGCTAAATGTGCTGCGACTCGATTGGCTCAATTAAATCATTATGTCAATTTCATTACTATTCTAGAAAGAGTTTCGGTAAATAATGTTTTAGAACTCATCGCACCTTACGACATTATTGTAGATGCTAGTGATAATTTTTCTACCAAATTCTTATTGAACGATGCTTGTTTGCTATCGAACAAACCTTTGGTGTATGGATCTGTTTCTAGATTTGATGGGCAAGTTAGCATATTCGGAAAAACATTATCGGAACCACCTTTTTCATTACATCAATGGATTAATTTCTCTAAAGAGTTAGAGCACATTCCAACTTGTGCAACTTCTGGAGTATTAGGTGTTTTACCATCAATTATTGGTAGTATTCAAGCCTTAGAGGTTATAAAAATAATATTAGATGAAGGCAAAAAATTAATTGGAAAGGTACTTGTGGTAGATGGGCTAAACCTAGGTTTTCATCATTTCGAATTAGCTCCTAATAGTCAAAATATTGTACCAAATACTCTAAAAGATTATAGTTTAGAAAAGTGTAATAGTTTTTTTGAAGAAGAGGAAGAAATAAGTGTTTATGAACTTAGTCAATGGATAGACAATAGAATTCCGTTTCAATTAATTGATGTAAGAGAAGCATGGGAAAGAGATATTGCTTTACTTCCAAGCATTCACATTCCACTAAATACTTTGCTGAACAATTTAGGAAATCTAAAACTAGATACACCAATAGTCTTTTACTGTCATCACGGAATTAGAAGTAAAGAAGCGTTAAGAATAGCAAAAAACAACATACCTCATTTAATAAAAGTCTCTTCATTAAAAGATGGAATTGATGCTTGGTCTAGGGAAGTAGATTCAATGATTGCTAGGTATTGATTAGGCCTCAAATATTATCATAAACTTTGTACCAATACCTTCTTTGCTTTCCATGCTTATTGTAGCCCCTAATCTTTCAAGCGTAGTTTTTACTATATACATACCAAGACCAGTGCCTGTTGATTGAGCATTGATTTTAAAAAACATATCAAAGATTTTTGAATTATATTCTTCAGCAATACCAATTCCGTTATCTTCATAAATAATATTAAGCTTTTCACTGGTTGGTTCTATTCTTAACTGTATGTAGGAATCTTGTTTTTGGGTATCGCAATAATTGATTCCATTCTCTATAAGGTTTTGTAAAACTGAATAGATTAATCTCCGATCAGATTCAAAGAACATGATTTTAGGTATGATAAAATCGAATCTAATATTTTTAAAATTAGGATGATATTCAAAGCTAGAGGTGATCTCAGTAAATAACATATGAAAATCAATTCTAGTTCTTTCTATTTCAAAATGATTTGTTTTAACTACATTCAACAAATCAGCTAAAGTATCATCCAACCTTTTGCTGCTCTTGAAGATATGTTCAAAATATCCTTGAGCAATTTCTTCTTTTGTTTCTAACAAGCCTAATTGAGCCAAGCCCAACATCGATTTTAATGGCCCTTTGATGTCATGCGAAGCTCTGTAGATGAAAGTGTCTAATTGTTTATTTCTCTCTTCTAATTCTTTTGTTCTTTCAGATACCTTTTGTTCAAGACTTTGAGTGATTTGGTCTTTATAAGTTTCATTTTTCTTCATTTGGTTAATTAACTCGTTCTTGGCTTTATCTTTTTCTTCGCCTACCAATTGAAGTCTATCGCCAAGAGAGAGTGAAAACAAAAACATTCCCATACAGCCAAAAATCATAAATAAAGTTTTTTGGTCTAAATCAATTGATCCTAAAGTGATATCGATTTTTAGTCCATGTATTAAGATTCCAATGTAGAGTGCTGCAAAAGCAATTAAAAAGTTCTTAGCAGGTTGAAATCTTTTCAAATAAGTGAACACGCCTATATAAAAAACGGGCAATAGGATAATGATGTCTACCCAAGGCGAACGCATGGCATCAAACAGAAACTTACCAATTAAATAACAGAGTATTCTAATCGCTATCAAATAAGAAAAATAATTGTCTAAAACAGAATTTCTATTCTTAACATGAAAAAAACTTTTGGCATATAAAAGAAAAAATATGCTTATTAGCGTAAAAGGAATGTTATATAAATCGAGTATATTTTCTTTGTTTAATCCTGCCCACCAAAGGAAATTGGTTTGGTAATACCAAGTCATAGAAGAGAAAAAAGCAAAAGCAACTACATACAAAGAATAGTAGAGATAAGCGTATTCTTTAAGCTTCACAAACAATATAAAATTATAAAATGCTGCTACGAGTATAATTCCAAATAACAAACCATGTAAAAGATATTTGTACAATTCATGATTTACAAAAGTTAATAATGGCTTAGCTATTAAATCTCCAGGATTCTGATATACTTTAAGTTTTATGTAGTAAACAATTTTATTATTTTCTAATTGATGAGGTAAACTTACTACAGGAACACTTGTTTTAAATTCTTTATCTGAAAATTTAGTGTCTACTCCAGAATATTTACACTTGTACCCTTGAGAAGTAGGGTAATAAAGCTCCATTCTCTTTAATAAAAAAGGAGTAAAAAAGACAAAATCTTTTCTAGTATTCCAAATGATAGTAATTTTAGCCCAATAGGATTTATTTTCATCCCAAGTGATTTCATTGTGTTTTTTTGTGAAATGGCTTTGAAAAGAGGGGTCTGAGATTTTTGTAATATCTAGCTCACCTTTGGCATCTTCAACAAACCTTGTAGTATAATAAAAGGGGAAATCTGAGGTTTGTTCATTGAAAGTAACTACTATATCTCTATAATCTTTTGCATAGCAAAGAAAATTAGATATAAAGACAATAATGAATAGAAAATATTTCATCCAAAGAAAATTTAAATAGCTACTTTGATGTATAGGAGTATAGGGCAAGAAGAGCTACTCAACACAATTGTAAAGTATCACCTTGTACGTATTATAGAAAAAATGTTTGAAATTAAAGGTAAATTTTACGCTTGAACCATATCAATTATAGATTCAAAAATAGCCCTCCCATCAAGATTATTTAAAAGCCCATCTGCCGCTCTTTCTGGATGAGGCATCATACCAAATACATTTTTAGTTTTATTACACACACCAGCTATGTTTTGTAAAGAACCATTAGCATTAGTGCTTTCATTCACAGTGCCATTGCTATCGCAATATCTAAAAAGAATTTGTTCATTCTTGTTAAGTTCTGCTAAAGTTATGTCATCAGCATAGTATTTACCTTCACCATGAGCTATAGGAATTAGGTATGGCTTTGAAATATCAAGTTTAGAAGTTATCAGTGCATTGTTATGTTCTGCTTTTAGAAACACATTTTTACAAATAAACTTTCTAGAATTGTTATGTAATAATGCTCCTGGCAATAAATGTGCTTCTGTAAGAATTTGAAAACCATTGCAAATACCCATTATAAAACCACCTTTGTCTGCATGTTCAAATACTTTTTCCATAATTGGAGAAAATCGAGCAATTGCTCCAGAACGAAGATAATCACCGTAAGAAAAACCCCCTGGTAGAAAAATAAAATCACAAGCTTGTAACGATTGGTCTTTATGCCATAATTTTACAACATCTTGTTTCATATTGTTTTTTAAAACATAATATAAATCTTCGTCGCAGTTGGAACCAGGAAATACGATAACTCCAAATTTCATTGTAATGTTATTTATTATTTTATTTTCTATTAAGTATAGATTGAAGATAAGTACCTTTTATCTTCAAAAGCTAAAACAAAGTTAGTAATTGCTTGAAACATCTCCACTAGTTTCTGTTTTAAATTTATCAAAATCTAATTTTTCCTGTTTTAGTTAAAAATGGCTATCTTTAAGCCAAGTTTTATAATTTTATTTGATTATGATACCACTTCCTGTAATAGAATCTAATGAGAAAAAATATTCAAAAAAACCTGATTGGCTTAGGGTAAAATTACCAGTTGGTAAAGAATATCTAAAAGTACGACAATTGGTGGATGAGCACAAGTTGCATACAATTTGTGAAAGTGGTAATTGTCCAAACATGGGAGAATGCTGGGGAGAAGGTACAGCTACGTTCATGATTCTAGGAAATGTATGTACTAGAAGTTGTTCCTTTTGTGCAGTTGCTACAGGAAAGCCAAACGAGTATGATACTGACGAGCCCAATAGAGTTGCGGATGCAGTAAGATTAATGCAAGTAAAGCATTGTGTTATTACTTCTGTAAACAGAGACGAGCTAAAAGATAGAGGTGCTGAAATTTGGTATCAGACTGTAGTAAAGGTAAAAGAACAATCTCCAAACACTACAATAGAAACACTAATCCCTGATGTAAAAAATAATTGGGATGCACTTACTAGAATGATTTCTGCTGGCCAAGAAGTGGTGTCTCATAATATGGAGACCGTAAAAAGATTATACCGAATAGTAAGACCTCAGGCTAAATATGACAGAAGCTTAGAACAGATTCGAAGAACTAAAGATTTTGGGAAAAGAACCAAATCGGGTATAATGTTAGGACTTGGTGAAACGGCTGATGAAGTTTATGAAGCTATGGATGACCTTGTTGCTCATGGTTTGGATGTGCTTACCCTTGGGCAGTATCTTCAACCCACAAAGCTTCATCTAGAGGTTGCGGAATTCATCCATCCAGATCAGTTCGCTCATTATAAAGAAGAAGGTTTAAAAAGAGGCTTAAAATACGTAGAATCAGGCCCCTTAGTAAGGTCGTCTTACCATTCCGAAAGACATCTTTAAATCTAAAAACTATCCTTTTAATTGTATATAAATCTAAAATATATTTTTAGCTTGGTTTTATTTTATTAATCATTATATCATTTTCTTAAAACCAAGTTTCTTAAAATTTCAAAACATTAATCATGTCCATAGATATCAGAAAACAAGATGCCTTGAATTATCATACTCAAGGTCAGCCAGGAAAAATAGAAGTAGTGCCAACCAAAATGCTTAGTTCACAACTTGATTTAGCTTTGGCATATTCCCCTGGAGTAGCCGAGCCTTGCAAGGAAATAGAAGCAGATGTTGAAAATGTATATAAATATACCGCAAAAGGAAATTTGGTTGCTGTAATTTCCAATGGAACCGCTGTTCTCGGGCTTGGTAATATAGGGCCAGAAGCCTCAAAACCAGTAATGGAGGGAAAAGGTGTTTTATTTAAAAAATTTGCTGGTATAGATGTATTTGACCTTGAGATAAATTGTACTGACCCTAAAGAATTTATTAGAATAGTAAAATCTTTAGAGCCCACTTTTGGGGGCATTAATCTTGAAGATATTAAAGCTCCAGAATGCTTTGAAATCGAAACAGAGTTAAGGAAACAAATGAATATCCCTATCATGCACGATGATCAGCATGGTACTGCCATCATTTCTGGTGCAGCACTTTTGAATGCCTTATCAATAGTGAATAAAGATATTTCAAAAATAAAAATGGTAGTGAATGGTGGTGGAGCTTCTGCCATTTCTTGCACCAAATTATACCTTCATTTGGGCGTAAAAAAAGAAAATATGATTATGTGCGATAGCAAGGGCGTAATCAGAGCTGATAGAAAAGAACTTGACTCAAGTAAAGCCGAATTTGCAACTCATCAAGACCATCATCAACTAGCAGATGCCATTGTAAATGCAGATGTTTTTATTGGTCTTTCTAAAGGCAATGTGCTAACACCAGAAATGCTAAGTTCTATGGCATCTGACCCCATTGTGTTTGCACTCGCTAATCCTACACCAGAAATAGATTACCATCTGGCAATGAAAACAAGGCAAGATATTATTATGGCAACAGGGCGTTCAGATTTTCCCAATCAAGTGAACAATGTGTTAGGATTTCCATACATCTTCAGAGGAGCTTTAGATGTTAGAGCTACAGAAATCAACGAAGAAATGAAGCTCGCTGCAGTGCATGCCATAGCAAACCTAGCCAAAGAGACCATTCCTGATATAGTATCAAAAGCTTATGGTGATGATAAAATCAATTTTGGTAGGCAATACCTAATTCCAAAACCATTAGACCCTAGGCTGATTACCACTATATCACCTGCTGTTGCTAAAGCTGCTATGGATTCTGGTATTGCCAAATTTCATATCACTGACTGGGAAGCCTATGATGAACAACTTCAAAAAAGGATTGGTATAGATCAAAAACTAATGTCTAGAATTATAAGCCGTGCCAAGCAATCGCCCAAAAGAATAGTATTTGCAGAAGCTGATCACCCTAAAATATTGAAAGCAGCTCAAATATTAGTAGATGAAGGTATCGCTAATCCTATATTACTAGGCAATGTAGATCGAATTAAGAAAATCATAGAAGAGCATAATCTAGACCTTAAAGACTGCGTTATCATTAACCCTACCGATGATAAAGAGAAAAGAAAATTATATGCAGAAACGCTATATAAAAAACGCCAAAGAAAAGGCGTTACTTTTATAGAAGGTAGAAAGTTGATGAAAGATCGAAATTATTTTGGTGCAATGATGGTAGAAATGGGCGAAGCCGATGCACTCATCAGTGGTTTAACCAAAGACTATGCCACTACAATGAGACCCGCTCTTCAAATTATTGGGGTAGAAAAAGGTGTTTCTAGGGTTGCTGGTATGTACATCATTATTAATAAAACTGGCACTTTCTTCTTTGCTGATACTACCGTAAATGTTAATCCTTCCGCAGAAGAGCTTGCTGATATTACTAACCTTACTGCTAGAGGAGTAAAATTCTTTGATATTGAGCCTAGAATAGCTATGCTGTCTTATTCTAACTTTGGTTCTGCAAATGGCGAAATCCCTAATAAAGTAGCTCAAGCAGTGAAAATAGTTCATCAAAAATATCCTACTCTTGTGGTTGATGGAGACATTCAGGCAAACATAGCTTTAGATACTAAGCTTCAACAAGAGGTTTATCCTTTTAGTCGCTTAGCCAAGGACGGTGCAAATACATTTATATTCCCAGAACTTGCTTCAGGAAATATTGCCTATAAACTACTTCAAGAGATTGGTGGTGCAGAGGCTATAGGCCCCGTTTTGATGGGTATGGCAAAACCTGTCCATGTGCTCCAGCTTGGAAGTTCTGTAAGAGAAATTGTCAATATGGTAGCAATAGCAGTGGTAGATGCTCAGAATTTTTCTTCGCATCAACTTTAATTTATTTTCAATGTTATAAATAATGTTTGTATTTATATCTATTGTTTTCTGCTGTAATTAAAAGTCTTGTATATAGCAATGTTTTCTTTTCTGCTCAATTTCATATTGGTTTTTTCTTCATTTTCTATTGAATATTCAATTACACAAAAGGATTTTGATAGAAAATCTTATTATAAATATTTAGGAAGCGAAGACGTTCAAGGAATAATTGCTCAGATTAATCTTCTTAAATCAGATGCTACCAACAAAGGTTTTGTGGCTGCATTGAAGATGAAAAAAGCAGGATTAAGTGGAGGTGTTTTTGAAAAATTATCTTTATTCAGAGAAGGAAGTACTGAATTGGATTCAGAAATAGAAGCTCATCCAAGTCATACTGAACTGAGACTGCTCAGACTTATGGTTCAAGAACAAGCTCCAAGAATTTTAAATTATAATGATGATATTGCTACTGATGCTAAAAACATAAAAACCAATTACAAACTTTTGCCAAGTGAAACACTGAAAGTGCTTCTTAAATACTGTAATAAATCTAAAGCATTAAAAGTTTCAGATTTCCAACTTGATTAGTTGTGCTTTATTTTAGGCCATTTTTCTTTTCCGCTCTAGGAAATATTGAACTACTAATAATAACGAAGCGATTATTAAACCACCAAATTCTCTAGTCTCTTCTATATACATTTTATTGTCCACCATTCTTTGCATAAGGTTATGACCTTTTTCCTTTTCTATCCACTCTATTACGCTTGGCAATAGATATAAAGCACCAATGGTATAGGCGATGATTCCTGACAAAGTGAAATATTGGTTATATCTATTTATAAATCCAAGCAAAATCATCAATAGGCCATATCCATAAATGGTTATCCAAATAAATGGGTCTGGGTCGTTGTACTGAACTATTATAAAACTTGAGTAAACGAGTAAAAACAAAGCGTAGATGATTTTCATATCAATAGGATTCAGTAACTAAGATTATTTTAAGAAGTTTAAATTTATTTGGGTTAAATATACATAGATTCAATATCAGTTTTTATTTCATTTACCAAATCACCAACCAGAGATAACAATAGTACTAGACTTGTTCCAGGGAATAATATTATTTGAATTGGGATGTTGAATGTTTACAAAATAACTTTTATAATCTGGGGTAAAGTATCCTCCTGTGCTTTCAGCACCTTCGGGTACTAGCAAGAAAAGCTGTAAATCATCAATCTGTGGTTTTTTAATCGATAAATCTAGCCACCATATTTTATTGGTATTTTGTAGCTTTTTCACATAAGGGATATCTTTACCTAACTTTTGGATATTGTCTTCATTTATCACTAAATAAGTTTTATTTTTATGCCTACAAAAAGTAATCCCATCTGGATTATAAAAGTATTTTTTAGGACTTGTAATACTTTCTCCCCCTTTTAATAAAGGCTGAATTGTATTGGAATTGGGGTCAAACATTAATACTGCACCAAATGGAAAATCAATAGTTTCTTTATTGTTATTAATCGTCATGATTTTAGAAAGATGTTCTGCAGGATTTCCGTTGAAACAATTCTTTTTACTATAATCAAAATCTGCTGTACCTGTTTCGGTAATATAAATCTTACCATCTACATAGGTAAGCCATTCCATTCTAAGAAAGAATGTAGCACCTAATCTAAGCGCCACGTCTCTAGCTATTAGTAGTGAGTCTATTTCCATCGGAAGAGGAATCCATTTACCAGAGGTTCTATCGGTTTCCTGACGGTATGCATAGAGTTGCCCCTTATCAAATTCATTAGGGCTGTCAGCAATAAACTTAAAAAATACACTTGGGCTATGGTCGTCTGTAAGAAACATTGTTTTGTTGTCGGGCATAATTATGGCTCCCTCGTGCGAATACCTTCCTAATGAGAACAATTTTTGTGTGGCTTTTTTTGTTTTTACATCTACTTCTACCATCCAGCCCATGTTCTGCCATCTAGGATGCTGAAGAAAATCTGAGGTATCTCTAAATCCTTTCCCTTTTTTAAATAAATTTTTATTGCTATTAGGTGGAAATTCTTCTGCACTTAGGATTTTATTATTTGAAGTGAGTACTCCACTACAATTGTTGTAAGTGCCTCCTACATTTGAGAAACCAATATTTTCTTTAAGCACGACATTCCATTGGCGGTCTGATTTGGACAAAGTGATTAATGTCGCTCCTCCTCCATCTCCTAATATGGTGCTCGAATCGTTGCACTCATGCGACACAAACAAAGTTCCTTTATTGGGATTATCTTCATTAGGAATAAAACAATTATAATCATGATGCCCTTTAGCTGGGGCAACTTTCCCATCGTTAGTAGAGACAGCATCTCCTTCTTGAAATAGAATTTGATAACTGAGTTTGGGTGCAAGTTGAAATTCTGTATTGGTGATTTTTTTCAATGGCTCAAAAGGTAATTGAGCATGGGTTATATTGAAAATAAAAAACAAACAAATAATCAACAAGGTTTTCATCTTTAGTGTTTTTATAGGTTAATTTCTAACATTATAAGTTCTGAAACTCCATCATCACTGTCTGTAACGGCTATTGCAATATATTTCGACTCACTCTCTTTCTCAAAAATAGCAATAGACTCTACTTTACCATAAAAATGATGGTCATTCTCTCTAATGGTAGTAGTGGATTTTATCTGGGATAAGGTTTTTGTTATTGAACCTTTCATTTTTCCTTGAGGATTTATTTCTATCCAGCCAAGAATGCTGCCCTTAACACTACCATCTTCTACGGCATCCTCTGTATCTTCTGCTGAGGCTGTGAAGAATAATTTATTCTCATGAATACAAGCTCCCGAAAACCCACAATTGACCGATTCTAATTTAGGCAATTCGTAAAGAAAGACTTCAGGAAAAGGAATCATTTCTGAATTCTCAGCAAGGAAAACTTGAAATTCTTCGGTATTAAATACCATGATTGCGTTATTGCCTTTCTTATTGGCTCTGTTCATCAAAACAAATAAATCATCAGAATAGGCAGATGCTTCTATATTTAATTTTCCATCACTGACAATATCTTCGTTAGACCTTAGAAGATTATATAGCGATTTGAAATCTACAGGTTGAGAAAAAAACTTCTTGTTGTATTTCGTTGGCAATTTTACCAAATATCCATTGTCTCTATTTTCTTTACTTCCAGAACCATTGATTAAAACGTAGTGATAACCATTAATTTTGAAATAAGTCATGCATTCAAAATCAGGTTTTTTCTTTTTAGGAATTCTTTCATTCGATTCATATTTTGATTCAAAGAGTTCTAATTTTTGTAGAATCTGCAAATTGTGATTAAGGCTAAATAAACTATTTGAATCATCCCCAATAACATAGATTATACCATTAATTATTTCAACTCCAGAAGCCGATGGAATATCTGTAAGTTTTGCCCTTTTTATAATTTCTGCTTTCATATGCCCTAAATTTACCTCTTTTAGAAGTTGTTTTGAACTAAAAATACCTATACTATATCTTTTTCTTTATTCGAATCAGAAAATTTATAGTCAAAAGATGGAATTAGTTTTTTCTTAGCGTAATTTTAATGATAAATTTGTAAGTATTTAGCATACTAAAGAAATAGCTATCAAAAATCTAATAAATGCATTATGAACGAAGAAAAAAAGTTTTATTCAGCAGAAGAACTTAAAGAGTTTGAATCATTGATTAATGATAAGCTCGAGAAGGCAAGAAAAGAATTGCTTTATATCAAAGAATCGCTTAGTAAGAAGAATGATGAAGGTACAGATAATACCTCTGGAACGATGAAGCTTCTTGAAGATGGTGCAGATACAGCAGAAAAAGAAAGTTTTACCCAGCTTGCAGCAAGACAGCAAAAATTTGTTCAGCAACTTGAGAATGCCGTGGCAAGAATCAAGAACGGAACTTATGGAGTATGCATAGATACTGGTAGATTAATTCCTAAAGAAAGATTAAGAGCCGTGCCACATACACAGCATACCATAGAGGCGAAAATGAATAAAAGATAGAACGGTGAATTTCCTTAGCAATCATATTGAAAGTCTTATCTTTTGTTCTACCGAAGCTATTGGCATTGAAGAAATAAAATCATGCCTTACCGAAATGTTCGAAGCCGAAGTGCCTATAGAAGATATTGAGCAGGTATTATTTGAATTAATTAACAAATACGAAGAAGATATATATCCATTCCAAATCTATAAGATTGCAAAAGGATACCAATTTCTTACCAAACCAGCATACCAAGCAAGCATTGGAATACTATTAAAACAAAAATCTAAAAAAAGACTTTCTACATCTGCTCTAGAAACAGTAGCTATTATTGCTTACAAACAACCTATCACTAAAACTCATATAGAACAAATTCGTGGCGTAAACTGCGATTATGCCATCATGAAGTTATTAGAAAAAGAACTTATAGAAATTAAAGGGAAATCAGACGGAGTAGGCAAACCAGTGCTTTATGGCACAAGTCAAAAATTTATGGATTATTTTGGAATTAGCGAACTTAAAGATTTGCCTTTACCTAAAGATATTAGCTCTGAAGAAAACACTATTGGAAACCAATCTGAAGATGACATGATTGGAAATATTAGCGACTTGGCCTCAGAACTTGGCATAGAAGAATAGTAAATTTCCTTATTTTTAATATATCTTTGTGATTATTATTTGCCTTAAAGGCGATTATTCAATCCATATTATGTCAAAAGACTATTCTAAAAAGAAAACTTCCTTTTCTTCGAATTCAAAAAAAAAATCATTTGATCAAGAAAAGCCAGCTAAAAAAACCTCACGCCCTAATTTTAAAACCAATGATAAAAGAGCGTCTGATAAGTTTAAACCTTCTTTGTTGAGTAATAAATCAGAAAAACCAAGAAAGTACAGAAATAGCGAAGGCACAGGAATTGATTCTATTAAATCAAATAAATTCGAAAGAAGCAACTCGGAGAACAATCCTAAAAAAACTTTCTCTTCTTCCAACTACAATTCTAAAGCCCCTAAAAAATCAAGCTATCCTAAGAAAGACGCATCATTCAGCCCTAGTAAAAAAAGATACCAAGGGGAGGAGGAAAATAAACCACAGCGCTCTAGAAGCTATAGTTCCAATAATTATAAAGAGAACACTAAAGAATTCGACCAAAAGCCAAAGCCCTTTACAAAAAGGAGTTTTTCTAAACCAGAACCAACCAAATCTGAGAACAATAGCGACTTTGTTCGCGCTGATGCAAAAAAATCAAAGTCGTTCAATAGTTCAGACGCTATTGAACCAAAGAAATATAGAGATAAGAACATTAAAGACTTTGGCAGAAAAAAAGAAAGAAGTATAGAACAAAAGAAAAAAGCAGCTAGAAGCTTTACTCAAAACACTTATACCCCCAAAGCACCAACATTACAAATAGAATCTACTGAAGATATCACACAAGAAGATTTGAAATATATAAAAAAGAATAATTTTCAAAAACCATCTTCTTCAAAGAAAATCAGCCCAAGCACTCAAATATCAGATGCACTTCTACGTTTGAATAGATATATCTCCAACTCAGGAATATGTTCACGTAGAGATGCAGACGAACTCATTAGTCAGGGGCTTATCACTGTAAATGGCGAGGTAGTTACAGAGTTGGGATATAAAGTTCGTTCCTCTGATACGGTAAAATATGAAGGCAGATTGCTCAATCCTGAGAAGATGAGGTATGTATTGCTCAATAAGCCCAAAGACTTCATTACCACTATGGACGACCCAGAAGATAGAAAGACGGTGATGGATTTGGTTAAAAACGCTTGTAAAGAAAGAGTATATCCTGTAGGGCGGTTAGATAGAAACACTACAGGACTTCTATTGCTCACCAATGACGGGGAATTGGCAGAAAAATTGACTCATCCCTCGCATCAAATCAGTAAAATTTATCAAGTAGATTTGGATAAACCCATTCAAGATTCGGATCTAGACAAAATAGTAAAGGGAGTATATTTAGAAGACGGCATTTTGAATGTAATAGACATAGCAGTGATATCGCCAGATAGAAAGATTCTAGGAATAGAAATATCAGAAGGAAGAAATAGGGTAGTGAGAAGATTATTTGAAACACTAGGATATGAAGTAGTAAGGTTAGATAGGGTTTCGTATGCTGGTCTTACAAAGAAAGACTTACCTAGAGGAAATTGGCGAATGCTCACTGATAAAGAAGTAGCCATATTGAAAAACTCTGCCAAAAAACCTAGGAGATAAACTGAAATTATAGATTGATAAATGAATTTTATAAGATATTTTCTCTTTGTAGAATATTTGTAATCAATTTTTTATATATTATAAAATAGACTAAAACCTTACGTTTGATGAATAATCTTTTCAAAACAAAACCCCTTTCAGAATTATTGAAAGAATCTCCCGAAGGTAGCCATAAGCTAAAAAGAACCTTAGGCAGTATGAACCTTGTTACGCTTGGTATCGGGGCAATCATAGGTGCAGGAATATTTGTACTTAGTGGTCAAGCCGCTGCTCAATACGCTGGTCCTGGGATAGTAATCTCCTTTATCATTTCGGCGATAGCTTGTGCATTTGCTGGCTTGTGTTATGCTGAGTTTTCTTCCATGATACCCATTGCAGGAAGTGCATATACTTATGCTTACGCTACACTTGGAGAGTTTATAGCTTGGATTATAGGTTGGGACCTAATTTTAGAATACTTATTTGCCGCTTCCACAGTAGCTGTAGGTTGGTCGGGTTATGTAACTAGCTTTTTGAAAGACTTTGGAATTATCATTCCTCCTGAATACACCGCTGCTACTGGTACAAAACTTCTTAACGTTCCTAATGATGGATGGAGAACCCTCTCTGAAACACTTATTCAATCTTTACAACAAGCCGGAATAGATTACAACACATTGCCTCAAGCTACTGCAATATTCAATTTCCCAGCTATACTAATTGTCTTCCTTATTACTATACTATTAGTGGTTGGAATAAAAGAATCTGCCAATTTCAATAATTTTATGGTAGTGGTAAAAGTAGTGGTAATATTAATGTTTATCGTGATAGGTTTCTTTTATATTGATTACAATAACTTTGAAAGTTTTATTCCAGAAAATACAGGAGAATGGGGTAAATACGGCTGGAGTGGGGTACTTAGGGCTTCGGCAGTAATCTTCTTTGCTTACATTGGATTTGATGCTGTATCTACTGCCGCTCAAGAGGCAAAAGCTCCCCAAAAAGACATGCCCACTGGAATATTAGGTTCGTTATCTATTTCTACATTTCTCTACATTCTAGTGGCATTGGTACTGACAGGCATAGTGAATTATAAAGATTTGAATGTATCAGACCCTATAGCAGTGGCAGTAAATAGAATGGGCCCAGAAATGCATTGGTTCAGATACGTTATAAAAATTGCTGCAATTTCAGGCCTAAGCTCGGTAATATTGGTAATGCTTATGGGCCAACCACGTATTTTTTATACCATGGCAAAAGATGGCTTGTTGCCTCCGATATTCTCAAGAATTCATTCGAGATTCAAGACACCTTATGTAAGTAGTATTCTTTGTGGATTCGCAGCAATGTTGATATCAGGAGTTCTGCCTATCAATATTTTGGGGGAGTTGGTATCCATTGGGACATTATTTGCTTTTGTGATTGTATGTATTGGAGTTTGGGTCTTGAGGGTTAAGAAACCAGACCAACCAAGACCATTCAGAACACCATGGGTTCCTCTAGTGCCAATACTTGGGGCATTAATTTGCTTGGCACAGATGGCGTTTTTGCCTTCAGATACTTGGGTAAGGCTTATTATTTGGATGTTGATTGGTATCGCCATTTATTTCTTCTACGGTAGAAAGCACAGCGTATTAAAAAACTAAGTGTGTTTACGCTTTTATTAATCTTATTTCTACACTTTTTTGCGATTAGCTATATTGAAAACTTAGTTTGTTTTGATTCTGAGTTTATTAAAGTGCATCTTAGACAACCTTCTTTTTAAGCTGAGCTTTAATATTGATTACGAGGTGGGGAAAAGATACAACTAATTCTGATAATGTAGTTTAGCGATTCTGACAAAAAAGTATTATCAAAATCAACAACCATTTTTGACCACATTACCATTATTATTATTTCAATATTTATAAAAGCAAATAATGACAAGATATTTAACTAAAAAATTTACTATTTACGAAATATTAATTGCTTATACTATTGTAACCTTAATCATTGAAATTGTATTATAACAATGAAGTAACTCTCTCTAATTAATTTATATAGCATTTTTTAAATCTGTACTTATATTTGTAATTGGTAACGTATAAAACGTCTTTAACTTAACCTAAATCTAATCTATGAAAAAACAAGTTACTATTTTTCCCTTTTTAAAAATAGGGAAAATCCATTGGCGAACCCTAGCTGCAGCTGTTTCGCTGATTTGCTCGTCTATCGCTGCTCAAGCAGGTGATGTTGTCTGGGAAATATTTAAACCAAAACCTGGTTTAGACAATGTTTCTACTACAACAACTACTCCTACCCAAACAGTTGTTCTGACAAGCCTAAATGCTCAAGGGAGTCTATTGGGTGCTTCAATAGATGATTATCAATCTCGTATTAAAGGATTTATCCAAGTTGCTGTAACAGGTAATTATACATTTGCGATGGCATCTGACGATGGTGCTGAATTTTGGTTAAGTACTGATGCAATACCTGCCAATAAAGCATTATTATTAAAAAACAATGGTTTTCAAGGCACTCTTACTACGGCTGCAAATGCAAATAGAACATTTGAAGCAGGTAAAATTTATTATTTCGAAGTACTTCACGACGAAGGAAGTGGAGGAGATTTTGTTCAAGTAGCATGGAATAAACCAGGCGATGGAGCAAATACATTCACAGACATCCCTGCGGCAAACTTGATGCGTTTTGGGATGAACTTTGCCCCTACCCTTAACGCAATAATAGACCCAGCTCCTGTAAATGTTAGCTCAGGCACTCAAACTATTAATTTAAGTGGAATATCTGATGGAAACGCTGAAACTGCACAAAATATAACCATTACAGCTACAAGCAGCAATCCTGCAATTGTATCTAATTTAGTAGTAAATCCAGCGAATATTACCAATCAAACTAAAGCTTCTCTTTCTTATACCATAGGAAGTCAATTGGGTGTTGCTGAGATAACAGTAACAGTTAAAGACGATGGTGACACTGCACAGCCTATTGGTACAGATACTTATGTGGTAAAATTTAATGTTGTTGTTAAAAATCCAGTTTTAAACAATTCTCCCATATTTGGAGCACCTTCTGCTAAAAAAGTAAATATGGGTCACGAGTTTGTATATATTATACTGCCCAATGTAAATGATGGCGACGACAACAAAGATCAAAACATAGCCTTTACAGTAGAAAATTTAAACCCAACAGTTCTCAAAGGTATAAGTGTAGAATATGTGAAGGGCAACAAATTCGCTGTTTTAAAAGCTTCTCCACTTACTCTAGGGAATGCTTCAATAAAAATAACAGCTAAAGATGATGGTGGAATTGCAAGTGGAGGAATTGATTCTTTCACAAGAACATTGGATTTTAATGTCGGCTTTTTCAGTTTTCCAGGTATAAACTTTGAATATTATGATACACAGCATTGGCAAGAACTAGTGGATGATGCAAC
The DNA here is from genome assembly GCA_004294225.1 of Cytophagales bacterium. GTDB lineage: Bacteria > Bacteroidota > Bacteroidia > Cytophagales > Cytophagaceae > REBA01. Next base: position 35,624 of record REBA01000024.1, read on the forward strand.
AGCTACACCAGGTTCTTATCAAGTAATTCAAACTTCTACAACACCTATTCGTAACTTGGCAAGAGATTTCTTTTGGCAAAGAATGTGGGGATTTATTACCCCATCAGTTACTGGAGAGTATATATTTAGAGCTACAGGAAGCGACAACAATTCTCTTCTATATTTGAGTAAAGATGCCGACCCTAAAAATAAAGTTCTGATTTCTGATTTTACTGGGAACAAAGCTCCACAAAACTCTGATCCTATAATTCTTACTGCGGGTAGAACCTATTATTGGATGGCAAAAAATGCTGATATCGTATCTTCGAATGAATTTGATGTTTTTGTAGCTAAACCCGAGTTAGGTTTTACACTTATAGATGGTTCATTATCATCACCTGTTTTTGATACAATATCGCCTACACAACCAAAAAATCTGAAAGTAATTACATCAGGAATTACCGATTTGTTGGTAGAATGGGATGCCTCAACAGATAAAAATTTCTTAGGATATTTGGTTTATGTAGATGGTGTAGCTGCAAAAGATACTGTGAAGGGTACAAGCTACAAAATAGTAGGTTTGAAAGAGAATAGTTCATATAGCCTTGTAGTAGTTGCGGTAGACAAATTTGAGAATGCCTCAGCAATTTCTAATACTATAAATGCAACTACTTATGGTGTTGATACAAATCCTCCTTCAATACCTACAGGTTTAGTTCTTACTAAAGCATATGATTTAGGATTACAAATAGGATGGACTCCAAGTACAGATGCAGAAACTGAAATAAGAGGTTATAACATTTACCTTAATGGAAGTGAGACGCCTGTGAACTCAGAAATTGTTAAAGGTGCTTCATATCAAATTGATAACTTGTCCAACAAAACTGTATATTCAATTCAAATTGAAGCAGTAGATGCAGCTTATAACAAGTCTGCCAAAAGTGTAGCCATACGTTTTTCAACTACCGATTTTAACACTAGCTCAACAATACCAGGTGTAAAAAAAGCAAGAGTTACTTTTAATATGAATGCAGTTGCTACATCAACAGGTGTTGGGATTTTTGCAAATACCGATCAAGATATAATGATGAGAAATAAAATTCCTTTTCCTGGTTTTGAATATTTCAACATTAAAGAAAGAAAAGAAACTAGCTCTAATTTGGTAATGGTAGCAACCAATAGAACAGGAACACCTGCTGATGTATATATGGGTGATAGATCTGCCAGAATTCAAGGTGGAAATGGTGATTACTTACGTTGTAATTTTGGCTCACAAGTTAATACGGATATCTTTAAATATAAGGTTAGATTTGCTGTTAAAAGAGGAGCTACATACAATGCACAAGTGGGGGTAAGATTAACCAATACTTGGGGTGCAGTATTACTAGATACATCATTTACACCTACTGCTAGTTGGGCTCTATTTGAAACACCATTAAACAGAAAATATACAGATGCCGATGCTGGTATGAACTTAGACATTACCCTAAGAGGTAGTGGTTCACTATTTTTAGATGAAATTGAATTTTCAGAAGTTAACGATGAGTATATGATTGATGGAAAATTATCTCCCTACAGTAAACGTGGTATGGAATATATGAAAGAATTGCAACCAAGTGCCATTAGATGGGGTGGTTTGGGAACCAATTTTAATAATTTCATAGATGCTGCTGGATATAGAAAAAACACCTTCACCTTAGCCGACTGGATGAACATGGCCAACCAAGTAGGTGCTAAAACTGGTATTAGTTGTGGTGTATATCTAGAACGTGATTGGTACAAAGATTCTACCACATTTACTAAATTTATGGACTATTTAGGTGGTGATGCCTCTACTGCATTTGGAAAAAGAAGAATTGAAGAAGAAGGTTATACCAATCTATTTGACAAAAGCCAAGGATTGATATTCGAATTTGGAAATGAAGTTTGGGGTGGTGGCTGTATAATAGGAGATGCAAACTGTACAGGTGTTAATCATGCTTCAGTGCAATGGGCAGGGAAACCTCTCGATTACGCTATATGGTGTCGTAAAATGGCTGGTATGATGAAAAAATCAACTGGCTACCAAAACTACCAATCTAAAATTAAAACTTTCTATTCTGGAGGATTTACAGATATGGCTGGTTTTGGTGGCTGGAATAGAAGAATATATCAAGTCGATAAAGGTGAAGTAGATGGAATCGCTATTGGTGGTTATATGGGAGGTAATTTAAATTATGTGCCAGAAGTACCAAGAGGTCAAAGCGAACTAGACTATCACCGTAACACTGTTGCTCAAATGAAAACTTTTTGGGACCAAATGTTTTTAATGCAAAGAGATATGCTAAGAGCAGCTAATCGTGTGTTGCCAATGTATAATTACGAGGGTAATATGACTCGTCCAGATTATCAAGGTAGACTAGGGCAGGCTATAAACTTTTCGGATTACTATACAGGAAATATGCAGAAAGGTGCTGTGAGTTCTATTGTATTTGGATTATTCAATGGTGGAGAGTGGAGAATTTTAGATGGTATTGCTCAGAAAAAACTCCCCATGTACCATTCTATCACTTTATTCAATAAACATTGCAAAGGGACAGCATTGAAAACGATGGTAATGTCGGCCGACTCATTGACCGACGATAAAAACAGAATAATAAAAATCGAACCTATTGGTGCTTATTCTTATGCTAAAGGAAACAAATATTCAATTGTACTTTATAGCCGTGATTTTACAAGCGATTATCGTGTACAGCTAGAATTGCCAGATTCTATAAAAGCAACAAAAGGATACACCATTTATAAAATGACAGGTAACAGCTTCCAAAGTTTTGATGCAGTTGTGGATAGTGTAAAAAATACTACCCAAACAGCAGATAGTTTACTGATAACTGTACCTAAATATGGAATGGTTGTAGTCACCTTCAATGCCAATAGCTACAATTTAAAAGCTCCAGAAGAAGGCATACTAGTGAATAACAAAAAATCTACTGGTATAGATGCAGTTTCTAAAACTGGGACAACTACTATTCCTCTAGCAAATGGCTCTTTAGATATATTGGTATCCATACTTCCGGAAGACGTATTGTTGAAAGCCTATAGAATGACTATTGTAAGTAATACTGCAAATGCTCAGATTGTAGATAATCAAAATACTTCAACGGTAACTGTAACAGATAAAGGACAAAATGGAACTGTAACACTTAGGTTTACTACCTTAGATGGCTCTACTCCTGCTACCAATTTTTCTAAAGAAATTACCATACAAATCACTGGTGCTGTGGGAGTAGAAGATGGCAATAATTCATTTGGAATTTCAATTTACCCAAATCCAAGCTTAGGTAACTTCCAAGTTAATATTCCAGAAACAGTACAAGGCTTGTCTCAAATAAAAGTGCTTTCTAGCAACGGTTCATTAGTAGCAGAATCGGCTGGAAAAATAGGCATTAATATTTTCGATATCTCTAACTTGAGTAAAGGAATATATGTAGTTAAAGTCATTCACGAAAGTGGCACGACTACAAAAAGATTGACCATACTGTAGTATTACACTATTTTATAATTTTTCAAGAGAGGCTACCCACGGGTAGCCTCTCTTGTTTTTGAAGATGTCAAATCTATGATATGGGTACTAAAAAGATATTTTTTAAAATATTCATGGATAACTTATACAAGATTATGCAACAGAAAAAAACTAGGCATGTAATTCGAGCTATCCTTTACCAGTAAAGAGATTACTTCATCTGCGAGAAAAAATGCAAAAATAGTATCAACTCTAATGTTCAGGACATTTGTCATTGGAGCTTATTCTGTAAAGACAGGCAATACCATCAAACTCCGAATTGCACTCGCAAAAAAACTTAGAAAATGGTTCCTAGGATTATAGAATCACTCCATAGATTTATCAAAGAAAATTTCTACTGCGTAATCTGGGTTAAATAATTATAAGGTCAATTCTTAACAATTTTCAAACATTTTTCTTTATTAGAATGATAATTTATTTGAGAACAACCACCAGAAATTCTCAATTTAAAGTAAAATTTTATATAACATATAATATTTTTTCATGGCATTTGGATTTCTCTTTGTATTATACTATTTTCTAAAGAAACCATCTATAAAAAGCATTATGAACTTTGGAATTTCGATAGTAGGTAATTTTATCTATAATATTTTATTTAGAAACCTATCTTCTGAAGATAAGTATTTTTTGGAAAGTATAATTAGAGAATCAAATGATAAAAGATAATGGCAAACATCTAAAAGCAAATATAATCCACTATTTAAATGAAACTTACTTTTAGAATTAAGAAAAATGCTGATCTTGTTTTTGACTATTTGACAGATATGCAAAAATATGTAATGGTACATCCATTAATTTTTAAAATAGACAATATAGCCAATGAACTATATTTGGTTCACGAGACAATAAAACTGGGGTTTATTCCATTTTCATTTACTTATCCAGTTACCATTGAAAAAGATATTGCTAACAAAGTGGTTATTATGCGGGCAACAGTTTTTAAGTTGACTAAAATTGAAATAAGATTCGTAGTAAAACCAGACAAGGATTTTACTATAATTGACGAAGAAATCAAGTTCAAATCGCTCTTACCAGTGAAATTCATTATGCAAAATATTTTTAAAAAGCAGCACAATCAACTTTTTTTAAATATTGCCAATCTAGCCCCAAACTCAAATCACCTCCTGTAAGAAAAGCTACAGAAGATTTGTAAATATTTTTAGTAAACAAATGAATCTAAAACTTATCTTTGCAATAGTTCTTTGAGCAAAATTAATTCTGCAGACAAATTAATATCGTCTAATATGGAACCAAGTAAATTCTTGGGCTGTCGTGCAACTGTGATTTCTTTAATTTAAAAAGAATAAGCCAGATACATAGGAGTTAGTTATGTGAAGCATCACGAGAAGTGCTTTGACCAATACATCTTATCTTAAATATCTTAGGGATAACTGTTTTACGTCATTTCGCTTTTCAATAAAATTGAAAAATTATGACAGTACAAAAAATTAATCTCCGCCTATCAGTGCTTACAGCACTAATTTTACTTTGTGCTTTTAGCCGAATCATTCCTCATATGCCCAACTTCTCTCCACTTGGGGCGATAGGACTTTTTGGGGCTGCACATTTTACAAAAAAATGGCAAGCATTCATCATCCCAATTTCAGCGACTTGGATTAGCGATTTATTTATCAATAATGTAATCTATGGTCAGTATTATTCAGAATTTACTTGGTTTTATCAAGGGTTTTATTGGCAATATGGAAGCTATCTAATCATTACTCTTGTAGGAATTTTAATTCTACATAAAATAAATGTTGGACGAGTAATAGCTGGGGCATTAGCTGCTACCGCTATATTCTTTTTAGTTTCAAATTTTGGTTTTTGGATTGGCAGTTCAACTTACCCCCAGAACTTTGGCGGTTTAATGACTTGCTATGCTGCTGGTATTCCATTCTTGAATGGTACATTGTTAGGCGATTTATTTTATTCAGGCGTACTCTTTGGAATGTTTGCTTTGGCACAATACAAATTCCCTTTCTTAAGAATAGCCAATGTTGAAACACGAAACTAAAACATGTCCGAGATGCAATACCGCTTTTGAATGCAAAGTTGGCGATATTACAAATTGCCAATGTAATATTGAGATAAGCAATAACACTAAAGAATTTTTAGCAAAAACGAATTATGATTGTTTATGTGTGAATTGCCTACAGCACCTTAATCATTTAGTAAATGTATCTACAAAATACAATTTTCCTACTCAGAAAGAATTCTTAATAGAAGGACTTCATTATTACAAAGAAGATTCGAATTGGGTATTTACCGAATTGTATCATTTACTTCGAGGATACTGTTGCAAAAGCGGGTGTAGACATTGTGTTTATGGGTATAAAAACCAAGCATAAAATTAAAATTACTCCCGAACAGAAGCAAACTAGTGCTATTGCCCTAAGCTGTCACAATTTTTCAACAAAGATTTATTAGGTTCCTATCAATTGCTCAATGACGATACAAGAACAATTACAACACAAAATAAATTATAAAACAAAGCCAATAGGTGCATTAGGCTTACTTGAAATATTGGCCTTGCAGATTGGCAGTATTCAAGATTCTATTTCTCCTGTTTTACAGAACCCTACTATTGTTGTATTTGCAGGCGACCACGGAATTGCAAAGGAAGGTGTAAGTGCATATCCACAAGAGGTTACTTTTCAAATGGTAATCAACTTTTTACATGGTGGTGCAGCGATCAATGTTTTTTGTAAACAAAACAACATTCACTTAAAGGTGGTGGATTCAGGAGTTAATTTTGAATTTGAACTAAACGAACACTTAATCAATGCAAAAATAGATTTCGGAACAAATAGTTTTCTTAAAGCTAAAGCAATGACAGAAAATCAGTTGCAAAAGTGCTTTGAGAAAGGTAGCGAGATTGTAAGTGAAATTAAAGATAGTAACTGTAACATTATTGGCTTTGGAGAAATGGGTATTGGTAATACTTCTTCTGCGGCTTTGCTTATGAGTAGCTTATGCAATTTCCCTATTGAACACTGTGTGGGGCGTGGCACAGGTTTAGACGATAGTCAGTTTCAAAATAAAATTAGCCTTTTAAAACAAGCACAAGCATTTCATGGAGAAATAATAGACCCTAAAGAAGTAATGCAGACTTTTGGTGGTTTTGAGATAGCACAAATGTGCGGTGCTATGCTTGCTGCTTATGAAAATAATATGATAATATTGGTAGATGGATTTATAGCATCTAGTGCTTTTCTAGTAGCCTATAAAATCAATGCTTCAATCATTCACAACACCATATTTTCTCACTTAAGCGATGAATTTGGGCATCAAAATTTATTGAATTATTTAGGTGCCGAACCCATATTAAAACTAAATATGAGACTAGGTGAAGGCACTGGCTGTGCAATAGCATATCCAATTATTGAAAGTGCAGTAGCATTCCTAAACAATATGGCAAGTTTTGAAAGTGCAGGAGTATTGAATAAAGACAGAAAATGAAAGAAGAAATAAAAATATTTTTCACTGCATTAATGTTCTATACAAGAATTCCTTGTCCGAAAGATATAGACCATTCGCCTGAATATATCAACAAGGCAACAAGATATTTTCCATTGATTGGTTGGATAGTTGGCACTATTTCGTTCCTTATCTTTTGGCTGAGTTCATTCTTATTTGATATAAACATCTCGGTAATATTTTCGTTTATTGCAGGGGTTTTAGTTACGGGAGCGTTTCACGAAGACGGCTTAGCAGATGTGTTCGATGGCTTTGGAGGCGGGTGGACAAAAACCAAAATCTTAGATATAATGAAAGATAGCCGTGTAGGTGCTTACGGTGTTATAGCTTTGATTTTTTTATTTTCTCTCAAATTTTTTGCATTAAATAATTTACTTTCAAATATTCACGCTATAAATTATTTTTTAATTGCTTTGATATTTATTTCCTATCATTCTTTATCAAGATTAACAGCCATCAATATCGTATTTACTTCTCAGTATTCGAGAGCAGATGAAATGAGCAAGGCAAAGCCAATAGCAAATGCACATAGCTATAAAGAGATTTTTGGGGCGTATTTTTTTGGACTAATTCCTTTAGCACTATTGTGTGTATTGCAATGGAAATTTTGCTTTGTAATTATTCCTTTAACACTATTATACTGGTATTCAAAACGCTATTTTAATAAATGGATTGATGGATATACAGGCGATTGCTTGGGGGCTGTGGAGCAGATAGCCGAATGTGTTTGCCTTTTAACTTTTTTAGCTTTATGGAAGTTTATATAATTCGTCATACCCCAGTAGCAACTGGAAAAGAAGTGTGTTATGGACAAAGCAATGTTCCTTTAGCAGACACATTTTTAAGGGATTTGGAACAATTAAAATCTCAGCTTCCCAAAGATTTCGACACTGTTTTTTGCAGTCCTTTGAAACGTTGTACAGATTTAGTAGAAGCACTGGGATATAACACTATCCAGTATGAAAATGCCTTAATGGAAATAAATTTTGGTGATTGGGAAAACAGAACATGGAACGATATTAATCAAAACCAGTTGAATAATTGGATGGAAGATTTTGTAAATGTAAGACCACCCAAGGGAGAGCGTTTAATAGATTTGTTTGACAGGGTGCGATTATTTTTAGACAATTTAAGGCTTCAAAATCATCATCGAGTTTTACTTGTAACCCACGCAGGTGTTATCCGCTGTATATGGGCATATTTGCTTCACATCCCTTTGCAAAACATTTTTAAAATTCCTGTTGATTATGGTCGATTTATAGTGGTGAATTTGTCTTCAGAGCATAAATTAGATAGCATAAAAAAATTATACTAGTGATATCCTTCTAGCAGCGACGGACGTCCCGCTGTCGCCGACGTCGGTCAGTGCCTCTTTATTATCAAGGCGTCCGCCCGATGTTCACGATAATATATGATGTTTACTAAGAAAGATTTTGTTCTAAAATTTGTATTTGCTGCTCACCTTTAGCTGAAAACAAATGTCAAGATATTGATTTTGCAATTTAATTCAAACAACGGACAGACGTCCTTTATATATCAGCACCGACGGATGTCGGCGCTAGCAGAGGATGCTTGCACTAGAACTTTTTTTTCACAACCTAGGGACTAGTGGTAATCATGCATTGTCTAAATCTTTCTTAATCAAACGTGCAACATTGATTGGAGCAACAAAAGAATCTATCATAAAAAAACCAAATATTAAAGTTAATAATGAAAATCCAGCAAGTGAAAAGTATCTTAACAAATCATAATCATTATCACTATTTATCGTGTATAGAAACAAAGCTAAGCCAAGTGCAATAAATATAATCGAAAGCACAAAATTTAAAATTGCTATAACTTTATAAAATCGAGGAATCCTAACATTCAATTTTTTACCTGAGTATTCAAAAAATCTATTTGAGATTCTAATTTGAGAATTCGAATATTTGTCTAATAATCCACTTTCTAAAATTGCAATATACTTCTTAAATGGAATATCAATTCCTCTTAAATCCCTAATCACAAGATTCTTATATTCATCAATCAAAATATCTTTAAACTCACTATCTATTTTGAGAGCATCAGTTTCCTTTAAAATATTCACTAAATTTTCTCTTTCCTTATTTTTATAACTTTGTGTAAAGCTGGTTTTCATTAATGCATACAAAGCACCGAAAATTGCGGTAAATATTGGAGTCGAAATTTCAATTATTTTAATCAAGTTCTTCATAATTCATTTTAAGCAGTATAAATGTCAAATCTTTTAATCGTATATTTTATTAAACATCTTTAATAATCCTAGGAACTATTTTCTAAGTTTTAGTGCTTTAAATTCCTAACAATCAATATTCAAACACACATTCCTTCTTATAACAAGCACAAAAAAAGAATTGATTCATCTACTTATCATCACTCATAGAAGGTGGCAAGTCTTTTGAACCCCAACTAGTAGGTTTGCTGCCCATCTCAAATTCGAACACTCCTCCGTTGAGTATTTCTTTGTGCGTAAACCAATTTTTAGTATAAGGTTTGCCATTTAGCGTGGCAGATTGAATATAAATATTTTTGTCAGTTAGTTTTTTGGCTACAATGGTAAATTGTTTTCCATTTTCTAAGTTGATTGTTGTTTTCTCAAATGTTGGTTTCGAGATTAAATAGACATCTTGCCCTGCATTAGGGAAAAATCCCATTGCATGAAATGCATACCACGAGGCCATAGACCCTGAATCATCATTTCCAGGCACTCCTTTTCTAGAGGTATTGTAATTTTGTTTTATTAT
>REBA01000025.1 GCA_004294225.1 Cytophagales bacterium
AGCCAGTTGCCTATACGTACAACTTCGTTGTTATTAATATCTATAGCATTAGCATTGGGGCTATCTCTTAGTACACCATCCACATAAAAATAGACTTTACGAGCTACAGGGTCGAAGGTGGTAGCTATATGGTGGCAATTTCCATCACGAAGGTTGGCAGTGTGCGTAGAAGTAGTTCTTAAGCCAGTACGATCGATAAATATTTTACCGTTGCTATTCAGCCCCCATACTACACCGTTGCTGTTACTTTGGCTAGGGTTCGGTATCATTTTTGATAAAATAGTGGCATTGGTATTATTCACATTGCTTACTGCTGTTGTGTTGATCCATGCCTCAAAGGTAAAGCCACCTAACTCTAGGCTATTATTGAAAGGAAAATCTTTGATAAACGAAGTAGTAGAAATACCACATTGATTTTTAGTACTCACAGTTACTTGCACCCCATTGGCATTGTTTACTCTTACGTTGATATTGTCGGCGGTAGTTTCTAAAGTAGTACCATTGTTAGCAGTAATTACTGGCTGCACACCACCAGTGAGTATTCCCTTGATGCTGTATATATAGCTCACACCAGCTGCTCCAGCAGGATAGGGAGAAGTGATTTTAAAATTATGCACACCACTCAAGTTGTCATAAGGTACTGTAGAAATTCTAGAAATATCGGTGATAGGCAATACGCTTCGAGGTGTAACAAGTGGTGAGCAGTTTCTAGCACTAATACCACAACCATATAAAGCCTCAGCACATACATATAGATTTGACTGGTTAGTATTTAATAAATTATATTTTACTCTTACCTCTGTTTGGCGGGTATCATAAGTAATCTGGTTTGTATTGGATTGGGGGAAAGAGGCAAGGTTGGCATATGCTCCTCCAACACGATCGGTTGTAGACCACCTGTAGTTGAGAAAACTAGACCTCGAGGATATATCGGGACTTATTACAAAATTATTTTCACCGTTTGTGCAACCCAGTGCCTCACCACTTTTAAGCAATGGTGCTGCTGGCATTTGGAGGGTAGTAGGGTTTATAGTCAAATTAGCAGTTCTTACAATGCTAGCACCACAAGTATTATTTGCTGTTACTTTCAAGATACCTCCTGCATTAGCTGCATTAGATTTGACACTTACATTGCTAGTGCCTTGACCGCCCACAATACTCCAACCAGCTGGTACTTCCCAATTGTAGGAATAATAAGCAAGATTATCGACGCTGTAGTTATAAATAGTGTTGGGGTTGCAGTCGGTAGCAAAAGAACTACCAGTGATATTGCCAGGGCCATTGGGGTTTATAACTGGAAATTCAAGACTTGACCAAGGAGAAGTACATACATCAGAGTCTACATTTACAGCCCTAGCATGGAAGAAAAATCTGTCGGTAGCTATAATTCTTATCTTTGCTACAAACTCAAAGATTGTGAAATCTGGTACATAATATCTTACAGTACTGACATTGTCATATCTTGTGATTTCATTTGGAAATAAAGTTCTTATTCTTTTTATTTCTCTAATCACCGCTCCAGTTACACTAACCTCGATATATCCATCCTGCCAAGTAGTACTACCGTTTCTTCTTACATGTATTTCGTAATCAGAATAATAACATCCTGCAAGTCCACCAAGAGGAATTAATTGGGGTTTATCACACCAAGCTTGTATTTCCTCTTTTTGTTCATTGCTTTTCAATTTAGCAAATTGTGGAGACTGAGCATTCAATGTTACCAAAAACACTAATGAATACAGTACAGCAATAAATGTACGTTGAGTTAATTTTTTCATTTTTTTAAAATTTAGAAAGTTAAACATTTAATTAAGCTATTGAAGAATGTACTGATTGGTTTAAAAAGAGAGCTAAAAAAATCGGCGGAGTACTTTAGCTTATTGGGTAACCGAGGCACTGAGATGCCTAACACACAAATAAACCAAGCATCCGCCGAAGCGGATGCGTTAGCCTACCTATCTCGTGTGTTTTAGAAAGTTCTCAGTTTTCGGTTACACGAATCAGCAGTAACGCTAATATTTTTGATACTTAATATTTTTAATTCATCGCAGTCTATTTTTCAAAGGCAAGATAATAAGGTTAATAATAAAAAGCAAAGGTTAAATAAAATTTAACATTATAAATTCATGTGTTTATCATTATTTTTTTGTTAATTATAGAGTATTTTCATTAAAAAACATATTTATACAAACCACAAAAAAGAGCTATCTGCGCTAAAAGAGCCTCTTTTTCGACATTTTTCTTAAAAAATGTTTCTGAAAGAATATATTTTTTTGTTGTATGGTTGATGATTGAAATTATAAAATTAGATGTCTCAAAATTAGGCTGTAAAAATTTGATAAGCAAGAATAATAGATTGTAATAAATAATACTCTTTTTTTGCAAATCCTACAAATTTTACATAAAAAGAACCGCAAGACCTATCAAGAATCAAATCTTTATTGCCTTACGGTTTCTTAATTATAAATTACTTAGCATCTACAATGCTCATGATTTGAAAATCATCTACATTATTCAAGCTTGTCTTTTCTTTTGGAGTAAAGATGATTTCTACTGTTTCTCCAGGAAGAATATCAAAATAGTTGTTAGAATAAGTTCCTTCTGCTTTTGTATTGATGTAAACATCTTTAGCGAGCTTATCTGATTTCAGGGTGAGTCTGTAACCATCTCCGCTAGCTACTAAAGTTCTTTCAATTTTAGGAGTTTCGAGCATCATCTCTTTTGGTGGAACAAAATAAAGTTCATTTCTAGATACCAATGTTCCCTTCTCTGAAATAGCCACTACCATAAGTGTATTTTTCTTATTCATTCCTTTGAGTAAATCTTTAGAAGATGCTTCAAAATAAGACTTACTAGAGTTGGCAGGGATAATAATCGGCATTTGTTTTGTCATCAATACTTTTCCAGAAAAATCAATAAGGTCTATTTTTAATTCAGCAGAAATATCACTCAACTTATCATTGACTACCCAAACTGAAGTTAGCCCATTGTCTTCACTAGGAGATACTAGAGTTTGGGTATAAGCTTTTCTTACATGATACTGAAGTGCTTTCCATCTTCCATAATAATCTATTCCTGACCAAGAAGCTACAGGCCAGCAATCATCAAGTTGCCAGTAAAGTGTGCCCATGTTGTAGGGCATCTTTCTGCGATGAGCTTCTAGCCCCATTCTCATTCCTTGAGCTTGCTGCACTTGTTGTAGATAAATAAAGTTTTTGAATTCTTTAGGCATTTTGTAATCTCTCTGCATATACTCACGAATAACTTGGTTGCCTCTCGGATGGCGTTGGTGAGATTTCATTACAGTTGAATCTATATTCCAGTCGCTAGGAATGGTATAGCTTTCTATTGTTCTAAGTTCAGGGAAAGATTGAAATCCAAATTCACTCATGAATCTTCCGATATAATTTTTAAACTCGGCAAAAGGCTTTTCTTCATGCCACACCCCCCAATAGTGCATGTCTCCAATTTTAGTACTTCTGATGTCTCTAAAACCTATTTTAGGAGAGGACGACCAATAGAATCGATTGTCATATTTTGCAACAGCTTCAGGAAGTATTTTATGAAAAATAGTTTCGTAATCGTGCCATACTTTGGCAGAATCTTCCCCATGTAGATTCCACGCTTTCTGCCATCCCCAAGTGTGCCAAGCTTCATCCATTTCGTTATTACCACACCAAAAAGCTAAACTAGGATGATTTCTTAGTCTCTTCACATTATAGGCTGCTTCTTGGGTTATTCTTCTTAAAGTAACACTATCTCCAGGGTACATGCTACATCCAAACATGAAATCTTGCCACAAGAGTAGCCCTCTTTCATCTGCTAATTCGTAAAACAAGTCATTTTCATAGATACCTCCACCCCATACACGGAGCATGTTCATATTAGAATTCACTGCTGCATCTAACCACATTTCATATCTTGCTCTATCTACTCTGTTATAAAAATTATCTGAAGGGATATAATTTGCTCCTTTCATAAATACTGGTACTCCATTAACTTTAAAATAAAATGATTCTCCAATAGAGTCTTTTTCATTAACTACTTCTACTGTTCTTAATCCTACTCTTGTTTTAATGGAATCTACTGAAGTGCCTTCAATTTTCAGAGCACCTGCCAACTGATAAAGTTTGGCTTCGCCTAAGCCATTGGGCCACCATCTTTCTGGTTTGTCAATTTCTATTGCCACAGTAACTGAATTTAAACCTTTCTTTAAATTCACCTCTTGAACGACTTGCTTAAATCCATTATCTATTCCAGCAAGGCTTACTTTAGCTTTCACATCAATTGAAGATTCTATTTCAAATACTCCATTCAGCTTTGCTTTTTCATCGCTAAGTGCTGTCTGTTGAATATGAAGATTGGTAATCGTAGCATTATCCCAAGCTTGAAGGTGAATAGGTCTCCATATACCGCTAGTTACAAAACGTGGGCCCCAATCCCATCCATAATGATAACCTGCTTTTCTTGTAAAAACACTCACTCTTTTATCACCTTGGTCATTATTGGCAGGTAAAATATAACCTAAGCTATCGTATAATGGCAAGGTTTTCATAATAGGTGAAGTGAAATAAATTCTTATCGAATTGGTTCCTTCTTTCAAAAATTTCTTCACACTTACCGTCCAGCCAACATGCATATTATCTGCATTTAGGATTAAGGAGTCATTCAGGTAAACATCTGCATAGGTATCTAAACCTTCAAATTGAAGTGCTATGTTTTCTCTATTAAGAAGTGTTTTTTCAACTTTAAAAGAAGTTCTGTACTCCCAGTCTTCTTTATCTATCCATTGTTGGTCTTTTTCATTCGTTCTATAAAATGGATCTTCTATCTCTTTATTCGCAAACAAATCCATATGAACATTGCCAGGAACAGTTGCTTTTAGCCAATTGTCTTTTTTTACTTGGCGAAATTCCCAACCTTCATGCAGGTCGATAGAAACTTTCATTCCTTGCTTTGAAACAGGCTTACAAGATAAAACATTAAATAAGATAGCACTACTTAGCAGTGCATACATCAAATATCGACTCGTCTTTTTGTACATTTTTTTAGGGTTAAGTTATTATTCAATTTTAATTTAAATTTTAGTGATTTCATAAATTCTCTTAGAAGGAATTCTCAAAAGAAAAAACAGACTAATAAGAAAGAAAACAGATAAAGCCAAAGTACTATTTCTCATTCCTCCACTAATTTGGGCAATAAAACCAAAAATAAAAGTTCCTGCAAAAGTAGAAATCTTATCCATTACGTCATAAAAGCTAAAATAAGTAGCATGTTGATTGCTATCTTGAGGAATAAGCTTTGCGTAAGTACTCCTTGAAAGCGACTGCACCCCTCCCATTACAAACCCAACCAATACTGCTAGTAGATAAAATTGATTTGCAGTAGAAACAAAATAGGCACTAATACATACCATAATCCATACAAAGACCAACATTGCTAGTGCATATACATTTCCTATCTTTTCAGAAATCCTTGCAAAAACCTGTGCACCTAAAATGGCAATTATTTGAATTATTAGTATTACAATTATAAGGCTTGATGTCTCTAAATGTAATTGGTCTTTACCAAAAATGGTAGCCATATACATCACAGTTTGAACGCCCATGTTGTAGAAGAAGAAGGCAAACAAAAATCTTTTTAAAAATAATTGCCACGATAGTTCCTTGAGCAGAGATTTCAATTGTTTGAAACCAATTATAAAAATATTTTCATTGCTATTATTATTTTTTACCAATGAATTATTGGGTAAATAATAAAAAGCATATTGTGCAAAAAGAAACCACCAAAGACCAACGGTAAGAAAAGAGATTCTTGCTGGTAAATCACTGTTTTGGAACATACCAAAATAATTTGGCTTCAAAAGCATTAGAATATTAAGAATTAATAGCAATACACTTCCCACATAACCGTAAGCAAAACCCTTAGCACTTACTTTATCTGATTGGTCTTCAGAAACAATCTCTGGCAAAAAAGAATTATAGAAAACAATACTCCCGCTATAACCTATACCAGCAAGAATAAAACATAATACCCCAACTGGAATAGTTTTACTAGTAAAGAAAAACAAGCAAGCACATGCTATACTTCCTAAGTAGCAAAAGAAACGCATAAATGTTTTCTTCTTCCCAGTATAATCTGCGATACTAGATAATACTGGGCTAAATAAAGCTGCCAATAAGAATACTAATGATAAAGAATAGGAATATAATACTGTATTTAGAAGTTCAAAACCAAAAATGCTTACTTTATTTTGGGTCTCTTGATTAGTAGTAACTGCTAGGAAATACTCTGGAAATACTGCTGTTGTAATTGTGAGAGAATACACAGAATTAGCCCAGTCATACATACACCAAGCATGAATGGTTTTAGGATTATTTTTTTCTACCATTTTTGTAGTGTTACCATCTGAATCTAAGCCCTAATCTAGCTGGAAAAGACCATTTAAAGCCAGAATCACTTTTACCTCTGTAGCTTGGCTCTACCCCTGCGTCAGTAAAAATAGAGAGTGGAGCTTTGATAATATTAAATTCAAAGCCTATAAGTGCATTAATACCTAATTTATAATAGGGTTTTTCTGCAATTTGATAATGGGCTCCTAAACCCCAATAAAACTGTATATCTTTAAGGTCAAAACAAGTGTAATGCTTCATCACATTTATTTGAAATCTTGGAATGAAACCTAAAGTACCGCCTCTGTAGTACCCAAAATTTCCCTCTAATGCAAATTTAGAGAAATAGTGCTTGTAATTAAGCCACAAACTGCCACCACCATAGGCAATCCCCACCCCATTTTTTTTCCATACATCATATTCTGGATTAAGCACAGATGATTCTTGGGCTTTCACTGATTGGATAAAAGTAGATAGCGACACTAACAAAAATAGACTAACAATAAATTTCATAAATACTTTTAGACAAAATGAGTAAAAAATTATAATTCAAACTTTTGCCTAAATTAATCATTTTGTAAGTTCACACAAACAGTTTGATATTTTTTAATTTTTGGGGCAATAATCAAACAATTGTTTTCTGATAATAGCTTCTGACACTTCCTTAGGAACCATTTTTTCCCAACCAGATTCTCCAGCTTTTATCATTCTTATTACGTTGTCTGAAAATATATCAAGAAAATCTAATCTTGCATTCACTATGTCTTCAAGCTTATCATTTGCCAATAAATATTTATACAAGTAAACCAAGTTTTCAGGCAATCTAAAATTCTTACAAGTTAATAATTCCTTTGAATGAACATCTCTTGCAGGGTAAATATAAAGTTTAATATTTTTACTGAACAAGGTACTGAAAGATTCCAAAATTCCCCCTTTCAGATCGGTATAATATTGCTCATTAAATATTTCCGAAAGACTCATAATTCCTAATACTAAGCCAATCTTTTGCTTAGAAAATCTTGACAAATAAGATACCAATTTGTAATACTTATGGTAATTAGAAATCATCACGGTATGACCCAAAGAACATAGAATTTCTGCCCTGTCTATAAACTCCTCTTCATCAATATTGATCATCTGACCATCTGATGTAAGCGAATTAATATTAATTTCGGAAATACAAATGATTTTATTGACATCTACTTGCTTGTCATTCTTGAAATGCTCTAGCCCTGTTTTTATCATATCTAGATTGACAAATGTACAAGGTCTAAATCTACCTCTTAATACTAAAATATTTTTTTTATAAAACACTTCTGAAGGCTGTAAAACATTACCTTCTGGACCAAATAGCGCTGCTTGTGTTAGCCCTAATTTAACCAGTTTCAAACTTAGCAAACGATTATCTAAGTGTTGAAAATCTGGTCCAGTAATTCTAACCATATCAATTTCTACCCTCTCTGTACCAAGAGATTCTACCAAACTATGTAAGAATGTTTCTATAGTATCATAATAATAAAATGCTGAATAAATAAGATTTACTCCTACAATACCTGCTGCTTGTTGTTGCAAAAGGGTATCGTTATCCAACAATCTAATGTGAACTATAGCATCATTGGGAGGGGTGTCAGGATGGAGTTGAAATCTGATACCAAGCCAACCATGTCCTTCATTAGTTTTGTTATAATTTAGAGCAACTACAGAATTAGCAAAAGCAAAAAATAAGTTGTCAGGAGGGCGAACTGCATCTAACCTTTGTTCAAGAATATTATATTCCCTATTAAGCATCTTTACAACCCTTGACTCTACTACATACCTTCCGCTTTCTTCTGTTCCGTAGATTGCATCACTCATCGATTTATCATAAGCACTAATTGTTTTAGCAATAGTACCAGAAGCTGCACCCGCTTTAAAAAACCAAGCTGCAGTTTCTTGACCAGCACCAATTTCAGCAAAAGAACCATAAGTTCTGGTATCCAAATTGATAGTTAATGCCTTCTCACGAGGGCTAAGGTTAATTGCATTCATAGATAATTAACAATAATAAAATAATTAGAAAATGTTACTTTTCATAGAATATTGACCTTCAACAAAGCAATCTTTATTCAATATTTCAATTTAACCCAAAAAATCTATCCATGCCAATGTTTTTATTTATAAAGATTTTTTTTCGATAAACTCACATCTACAAAACATATTTAGCTTTTCTACAAGAAATAACAACGCTTTAATAAATAAAAACAAAAAAATGAATGAAATTGAATCTAGTATTTCAATTACTTGTAAATTGTAATTAAATTTGTAAAATTTTATGAATTCATTTCATAAAAATACTTAATATAGACACAATCATAACAATTATAATTACCCATGGGATTATTTGATTTTTTCACTAGTGATATCGCCATAGACTTAGGCACTGCCAATACTTTAATTATCCATAAAGACAAAATAGTAGTTGATGAACCTTCTATCATTGCATTAGACAAACTTACTGGAAAAGTAAGGGCAATAGGTAGAGAAGCCATGCAAATGCATGAAAAAACACATGAAAACATAAAAACAATTCGCCCTCTTAAAGATGGTGTAATTGCAGATTTTGATGCTGCTGAGAAAATGATCAGAGGGATGATAAAAATGATCGACCTTGGAAGAAGTTTTTTTGGAGCATCTTCTCACCGCATGGCTATTTGTATTCCTTCCGGAATTACTGAAGTAGAAAAGCGTGCTGTTAGAGACTCCGCCGAGCACGCTGGTGCAAAAGAAGTATACATGATATTTGAACCTATCGCTGCCGCTATAGGATTAGGAATAGACATAGAGCAACCTATCGGTTCTATGATAGTAGATATCGGTGGAGGGACTACAGAAATTGCAGTAATAGCACTTTCTGGCATAGTATGCGAACAATCAATCAGAATAGCAGGAGATGTATTCAATAAAGACATCTTAGATTATATGCGTCGTCAGCACAATTTGCTCATTGGGGAAAGAAGTGCAGAAAGAATAAAAATTGAAGTCGGCTCTGCACTTACTGAGCTAGATAATCCCCCAGAAGATTTTGAAATCAGAGGAAGAGACTTGATGACTGGTATTCCTAAAGTAATAAAAGTAACTTATTCTGAGATTGCTTTTGCTTTAGATAAATCTGTTTCAAAAATTGAAGAAGCGGTATTAAAAGCTCTAGAGGTTGCCCCTCCAGAACTTTCTGCTGATATTTATGACAATGGCATACATCTTACTGGTGGTGGTGCATTATTGAGAGGATTAGACAAAAGAATTGCAATGAAAACCAAACTGCCTATTCACGTTGCAGAAGCTCCTTTGTTAGCTGTTGTGAAAGGCACTGGGATTGCTATCAAAGACACCAAAAGATACAGTGCTGTTCTTATGAGATAATTTTCCAATAAAATCAAAGAGGCAAGGTATGACTGCAAATATTTATATCACTGATTCTATAAAACCTAGCCACAACTTTGTATCATTTAATATCAAGCTCTCTTACAAAAGTTAATGCAAAAACTTTTTCAATTTCTCTATAGATATAGAACATTTATACTCTTTATTTTTCTACAAATAGTAAGTATTGGTTTTATTGTACAGAGCAATTCCTACCAAGGGGCTGTTTACTTTAATTCTGCCAATAGATTTTCTGGAAATGTGCTTTCCTATATCAACAATGTCTATGGCTATTTTAGGCTTCAACAAATCAATGAACAGCTAGCGGAAGAAAATGCACAACTAAGAAAATCGCTTACTATTCAAAAAAACCTACTTAATAGTCAAATCGCTAGCAAGGCTGATTCTCTAAGAGACCATGCTTTTCAATTCAGGTCAGCTAGGGTAATCAATAACTCTACAACCAGATTCAACAATTACATCACCTTAAACAAAGGTTATGCAGATAGCATAAAACCTGGGATGGGGGTTATATCACCTTTAGGAGTAGTAGGCAAAATTAATGCTTGCTCTAATCACTTCTCTACTGCTATTTCTTTACTTCATGGGAAATGGTCAGTATCTGGGCAAATTGTAAAAGGAAAAATAGATGGAACTGTAAAATGGGATGGGAAAAACCCCAGATATGCAGAAATGCTTTATGTAGGGCTTCATCATAAAGTACAAGTGAATGATAGCATAGTAACAACTGGCTATAATTCAGTTTACCCCAGTGGAATACCAATAGGCAAGGTTTTTAAAGTAGAACAAGATAAAGGAAGACCGTTTTTTAAAATAAAAGTATTGTTGGCAACCGATTTCTCTAAATTAAGTTACGTTTATATTATTGAAAATTCCCTTGCCTTTGAAAAAGATTCACTTGAGCAAGACACACTTCAAACAATGAATATAAATAAGAAGTCTTCTAATAAATAGCTTTATTTTGTTATTTCAATTGAAATAAACTTTATTGATTTAAACTTATAACAACTTTAATCAATTGACAATATCACAAAGAAATAAACCTTCATCTTGGCAGCCTCTGCTATTATCAGTATTTTTAATAATAGGTATTCTTATCGGCATATATTTTTCTAATTATTTCAATAAAACCAACTATTCCCCCAATGCAAGAAAGTTTGGGGAAGTACTGAATTTTATAGAAACCGATTATGTCGATACCGTAAATAGCAAAACCCTAATTGAGCACGCCATTGCTAAAATGCTTGAAAAATTAGACCCACATACATCCTATATACCTAAACAAGAAATTGCCTCTGTTCATGCCCAACTAGAGGCCAACTTTGAGGGTGTAGGAATTGAATTCTACATCATCAGAGATACAATTTATGTTGTGGCTACCATCCCCAATGGTCCTTCACAAAAAGCTGGATTATTAGCTGGTGATAGAATAATAAAAGTCGACACCAATAATGTTGCTGGATTAGGAATAACAAGTACAGATGTATTTAACCATTTAAGAGGTCCTAAAGGCTCAAAAGTAAAAGTAACCGTGCTAAGAAAAAGCGAAAAAAGTTTGCTAGAATTTACTATTGAAAGAAACAAAATTCCTACACACTCCTTAGAAGCTTCCTATATGGCTAGTGACAGCATTGGATACATCAAAATAAGTCGTTTTTCAGAAACAACTTATAACGAATTTTATGCATCATTAAAGTTACTAAAAGAATCTGGTGCAAATCAAATTATACTTGACCTAAGAGACAACCCAGGCGGATACATGGATATGGCAACAAAAATAGCAGATGAATTCTTAGCGGCCAATCTACTTATTGTTTATACCATCGCAAAAGACTATAGATTCAGTAATAAACAATTTGCAACAAAGCAAGGAGAGTTTGAAGATGGCTCTTTAATCGTGCTAATCAACCAAGCCAGTGCATCTGCATCTGAAATTTTAGCTGGTGCAATACAAGATAATGATAGAGGATTAATAATAGGCTCTCGTTCCTTCGGAAAAGGACTTGTACAAAGACCTATAGAGCTTAGCGATGGCTCTGAGCTTCGCCTTACCATATCTAGATACTATACACCATGCGGAAGAAGCATCCAAAAACCTTATAATTCTGAAAACATAGAAGAATATAGCCTAGAGCTCAATAAAAGATTTCTTCATGGAGAATACTTTCATGCCGATAGCATAAAGTTTGAGGACTCATTAAAATTCAAAACCCTCAAAGGAAGAACTGTATATGGTGGCGGAGGTATTATGCCCGATTTATTTATACCTCAAGATACCAATAACTATAGTAATTATGCCCTGCAATTACTCAATAAAAATATCATAAAAGAATATGCTTTGGATTTCTATTCCAACCATAAAACAGAATTATCTAAATACACGATTGAAGATTTTAAGAAACAAAATTTTATTAGCGAAAAAATGATCAAAGAATTGATAGCCGCAGGTATAGCCGCAGGTATAAAATTTAAAAGCCATGAATTTAAAATTTCCAAAAATTTGATTCTCAATGAACTTAAGGCCTATTTAGCCAAAAGTACTCTTGGCAACAATGCCTATTATGAAATACTTAATCAAAATGATGGAGTATATATTCGTGCTTTAAAATCTTTCAGAATGGCAAGAAAAATTAATGACATGCCCAATATATCGAAAGGAAATGACAGCAAATAATATAGATATCTTTGGAATAGGGCTTATGTCGGGAACTTCGCTTGACGGTCTAGATATAGCTTTAGTAAAATTTAATTTCCAAAAAGACAATTATTGGAAACATGAAACCATTGCAACAAAAACAATAAACTACTCAACCAAAGAACAAAAAAGATTAGCGGAAGCTTCAATATCTTCTCCAATAGATCTAATCAAAACAAGTAATTGGTTTGGAGATTTTTGTGGTGATGCTATTAACGAATTTATAAAATTTCATCAAGTAAATATTGATTTTATAGCATCACATGGTCATACTGTTTTCCATATGCCCGCAGAACATTATACCTTACAAATTGGGAATGGAGCAAATATTTATGCCAAAACAGCGATTCCTGTAATAGCAGATTTCCGAACAGTAGATATCGCATTAGGTGGACAAGGTGCTCCACTTGTTCCTATAGGTGATAAATTACTTTTCTCTGATTTCGAACTCTGCCTCAACCTAGGAGGAATAGCCAATATTAGTTTTGAAAAGAATAAGGAGTATATCGCCTATGATATCTGCCCAATCAATATTGTGTTAAACTATTTATGCAAACAAATAAGTCCTGAATTAGCTTATGATAATGAAGGTGGTATAGCCCAATCTGGAGTAATAATTCCATTGCTTTTAAAAAAGTTAAATAGTCTGGATTATTACCATGCTCCATACCCAAAATCACTAGGCAAAGAATGGGTAGATAAAGATTTCTTTCCAATCATAAAACAATTCGAGTTAGAAAAAGTAGCTGATCTTTTACATACTTGTGTAGTCCATTTCTCAGAGCAAATCGCTAGAGTAGCTTTAGATTTTTCAGCCTCTAGCGTTAAGAAAAAGCCAAATTTACTAGTTACTGGAGGAGGTGCGTTTAATAAATTTTTAATTCATCACATTGAACAAAGATTGGGGAATCATATTGAACTTGTTGTACCTGATTCAAAAATTATTAATTATAAAGAAGCAATTATCTTTAGTTTCTTAGGATTATTGAGAATCTGCAATTCCACCAATGCAATACAATCTGTAACTGGAGCTAGACAGGACTCTATAGGTGGTGCTATATATGGTAATATTAAAGGCTTAATAAATAAATTATATCACCTCCAATATATAGATTAACTCAGATAGTCATTACTTCCGCCTCTTTCTTCTCGGTAACCTTGTCTATTAATATATTGTATTCATTAGTTAAGGCTTGAATTTTTTCTTCAGCAGTTTTTATATCGTCTTCTGAAGCTCCTTCTTTCAGTAATTTACGAAGTTCTTCGTTGGTATCTTTTCTGATACTTCTAATTCGAACCTTGCCGCTCTCTGCTTCTGCTCTCACTTGTTTTACCAAATTTTTTCTACGTTCTTCTGTAAGTGGAGGAATACTAATTCTGATAGTTTCGCCGTCATTTTGAGGGTTAAACCCAAGATTGGCATCTCTAATGGCTTTTTCTATGGTATTGATTAATTTCTTTTCAAAAGGTTTTATGGCAATTGTTCGAGCATCTGGAGTGGTCATCGAAGAGGCTTGATCTATAGGAGTCATTATACCATAATATTCTATGGTGAGGCCTTGCAACATAGCTGGACTAGCCTTGCCTGCTCTTACTTTTTGAAATTCTACTTCTGTATGCTTTAGTGCTTTATGCATACTTTCCTTTGCATCGTCGATGTATAACTGTATTTCTTCCATTTTAATTTTATAGTATTTTATTTTACCAAAGTACCTACTTCTTCGCCATTTACTAAAGCTAATAAGTTGCCTTTTTTATTCATATCAAATACGATAATAGGCAAATGATTTTCTTCACACAAAGTAAATGCTGTCATGTCCATAATGTTTAATTTTTTCTCATAAACATCTTTGAAGGAAATATGATTGTATTTGGTAGCAGTAGTGTCTTTTTCTGGGTCTGCGGTATAGATACCATCTACCCTAGTTCCTTTAAGCACAGCCTGAGCTTCTATCTCTATGGCTCTCAATGAAGCTGCTGTATCTGTAGTAAAATAAGGATTTCCTGTACCTGCTCCAAAAATTACTATTCTTCCTTTTTCAAGATGTCTTATCGCCCTTCTTTTAATATAAGGTTCGCAAACTTGTTCAATATTAATTCCAGAAAGCAATCTGGTATATAAGCCTACACTTTCTAATGCACTTTGCAAAGCCATACCGTTGATAACAGTAGCAAGCATACCCATATAATCTCCTTGCACTCTATCAATTCCTGTAGCAGCGGCCTCTACGCCTCTATAAATATTGCCTCCTCCTATAACTATGGCTAACTCTACTCCTTGCTCTACTACTACTTTAATTTCATTGGCATATTGCATGAGCACCTCAGTGTCGATGCCATAATTTTTCTTTCCCATCAAGGCCTCTCCACTTAGTTTCAGTAGTATTCTTTTGTATTTCATATATCGTATTTCTTTAGTAAAGCTTTTTTTATAATTTATTGATATTCAATTTTGCTCAACGGCTTCAAAATTAATTATTGTTGGCGAAAATATTGAGCAAGAATTCAAAATATTTCCCACACTTATTTTCTATCACTATCCAATAAATTAATTAAATATTGCCCGTACCCACTTTTCATTAAAGGTTTGGCTAATGCCATTAATTGGGCATCGTCTATAAATTTCATCCTATAAGCTACTTCCTCTATGCAACCAATCTTAAGGCCTTGTCTTTCTTCAATAGTTTGCACAAAAGTTCCCGCTTGCATAAGTGAGTTGAATGTACCTGTATCAAGCCAAGCTGTTCCTCTATTGAGGATACCTACTTTTAACTTTCCCATTTCAAGGTATTTCTTATTCACATCTGTTATTTCGTATTCTCCTCTAGGGCTTGGTTTTAATTCTTTGGCAATTTTCACTACCTCATTGTCGTAAAAATATATCCCTGGAACAGCATAATTAGATTTTGGTTGGGAAGGTTTTTCCTCAATAGAAAGTACTTTATTGTTCTGGTCAAATTCTACTACGCCATATCTTTCTGGGTCGCTAACATAATATGCGAAAACTACTCCTCCTTCTGGATTATTATTGCTATAAAACAAATTTGCTAGTCCAGAACCATAAAATATATTATCTCCCAATATAAGAGCCACTTTATCGTTACCGATGAATTGTTCTCCAATCACAAAAGCTTGTGCGAGACCATTGGGTTGTGGTTGTTCTTCGTAAGTGAATTCGCAGCCTAGATTTTTTCCATCCCCAAGCAATTTTTTGAAGTGAGGTAAGTCATGAGGTGTAGAGATAATAAGTATTTCTCTAATTCCAGCCAACATGAGTGCTGATAATGGATAATAAATCATCGGTTTATCGTATACTGGCATAAGCTGCTTGCTAACTGCCAAAGTAAGTGGGTGTAACCTAGTACCAGAACCTCCTGCTAATATAATGCCTTTCATGAATCAGATTTATTTATTTGCGTATTGTTGTTCATAATAATTTTGATAATTACCAGAGGTAACGCTCTCTAACCATTCGGTATTTTCCAAATACCAATCTACAGTAATATTGAGCCCTTCGTCAAACTGAAGAGATGGTTCCCAACCTAATTTATTCTTGATTTTCGTAGCATCTATGGCGTATCTTAGGTCATGCCCAGCACGATCTTGAACATAGGTTATGAGTTTTTGTGAGGTTCCTTCTGGTCTATTAAGCTTTTTATCCATTATTTTACATAGCAGATGAATCAAATCAATATTTGTCCATTCATTATGTCCACCAATATTATAAGTTTCGCCTAATTTTCCTTGGTGAAATATTACGTCAATGGCTCTTGCATGATCTACCACATAAAGCCAATCTCTAATATTTTCGCCTTTACCATATACTGGCAAGGGTTTATTGTTTCTAATATTGTTAATGAATAAGGGTATCAACTTCTCTGGGAATTGATTCTGTCCATAATTATTGGAGCAATTAGACAATACTACTGGCATTTTGTAAGTGTTATGATATGCCCTTACAAAATGATCAGAAGAAGCTTTGGATGCTGAGTAGGGAGATTGAGGGTCGTAATGAGTCTGCTCTGTAAAAAACTCATTGTCGTTATGTAAAGAACCATAAACTTCATCAGTAGATACATGATAAAATAATTTATCCTTAAAGTTGTCTTTCCATAATGCTTTAGAAGCATTAAGAAGTGTAGCAGTACCAACAATGTTGGTCATGATAAACTCCATAGGGTTAGTGATAGATCGGTCTACATGCGATTCTGCAGCCAAATGGATAACACCATCAAATTGATATTTCTGAAAAATTTCTTGAATATAAATAGGGTCAGTAATATCTCCTTTCAAGAAAGTATAGTTTTCTTTCTGCTCTATATCTTTAATATTTTCCAAATTACCTGCATAGGTCAATTTATCTAAATTAAAGATAGTATAATTAGGATATTTATTTACAAAAAGACGCACCACATGCGAACCTATAAAGCCTGCACCACCTGTAATTAATATTCTCTTCGACATAAGACTTGAATTATAAAATTAGATTTATAAATGAATTGCTTTAAAGACTCCAATATAATAATTTTTTTATTTTCTTTCGGTAGATTCCTTTTACGTCAATCAGTAGTGGGTTGCTAGAAGAATGCTTTATAAAGAAATCTTCTTCTAAGTCTGTAAATTCTTTGTGAGCTACTGCTACTACTATTGCGTCATAATCAGAACGGAGCTGCTCTATAAGCTCAAAACCATAATATCTTCTAAAATCTTCTTGAGAAGCATAGGGGTCATGAACCTCTACACATACGCCAAAATCTGCTAGTTCATGCAGAATATCTACCACTCTGGATGTTCTCACATCATGAATATTTTCTTTAAATGTAGCCCCAAGAACCAATACCCTAGCATTCTGAATCGTTTTGCCTTGTTTAAGCATTAGCTGCATGGTTTTCTTAGCTACATGAGCTCCCATGCCATCATTCACATACCTGCCACTTAATATAACGTTAGGATTATAACCAACTTTTTTAGCTTTATAAGTGAGATAATAAGGATCTACACCAATACAATGACCACCTACTAAACCAGGGCTAAAAGCTTGAAAGTTCCATTTGGTAGCTGCTGCCTCCAATACATCATGTGTATTAATACCCATTTTGTCAAATATCAGAGCCAATTCATTCATTAACGCAATGTTCAAATCGCGCTGTGTATTTTCTATGATTTTAGCAGCTTCTGCAACTCTAATACTAGTTGCTTGATGAATACCCGCTGTTACTATTTGAGAATAAATTTTTGTCAACTGCTCTAAAGATTCCTCATCGCTTGATGATACTAACTTTATGTTCTTCTCTAAAGTATGCTGGGTATCTCCAGGATTTATTCTTTCTGGGGAATAGCCCAGTTTAAAATCTTGATTAAGCCGAAATTTATTCTCTTTAATTAATTCTGGAAGACAATCTTCTTCGGTACAGCCCGGATACACAGTAGATTCATAAACTACGTAATCTCCTTTTTTCAATACCTTGCCAACTTCATTAGATGCTGATTTTAGTGGTTGTAAATCGGGCAAATTATATACATCAATAGGCGTAGGAACTGTAATAATATAAATCTTCGATGCTGCTATATCATCAGGATTGCTAGTAAAAAAAATATCTTTTTCAAGAAACTGAGAAGAAGCTATTTCTCTAGATGGATCAATATTTTGTTTAAGTTGTGCAATTCTTGATTCATTAATATCATAGGCTACTACCCTAAAATATTTTGCAAATGCTAGTGCTAGAGGCAAACCTACATATCCTAGACCAATAATGGTAATAGTTGTAGATTTATTCAGCAATTGTTGATATAATGAAGACTTCAATTTGATTTTAAATAATATAAAATGCTAAAATATTTAAAAAATACTGGATATTCTAGCACTTTACAAAAGGTTAAAACATAATTTAGATTTTGGACAAATAAAGGTTAGCAAAATATATTTATAAAACACCAGTAATTGATTCCATATAACTTTGTAAAATTAGCGTTGCACTAATCTTATCTACATTTCCTTTTTCTCTTCTATCTTTCTTTTTCATACCTCCAGCTATCATGGTATCTAAAGCAATAGAAGAAGTAAACCTTTCATCTATAGATTTAATTGGGTGTTTGGGAAACTGTTTGGTCAGGATTTCTATAAAACTTCTAACCAATGGGGTGTTATCTGTATCTTGATTTCTCAAATTCTTAGGCATTCCAACTATAATTACCTCTACTTCTTCTTTTTGTAAATAAGTTTTCAAAAAACTTATCAGTTCTTTTGTATCTACCGTTTGTAGAGCAGTAGCAATGATTCTTTGTCGATCAGTAACGGCAATTCCTGTTCGTTTTGCCCCTATATCCAAAGCTAATAATCTTGACATAATTGAATATCTATGATAGGTATATAAGTCGTAATCATTGGCAGATTTGAAAATGGAATGAATACAAAAGTAATAATAAGCTATTTTTCAGAGATATTTAAAATTAGTCCTATTCCTATTAAGTTTTTTGTATATTTATTTGACGAGTCTACGTATTTAATTTCGTTATTTTTCCATTATATAGGCATATGCAAAAACTTGGTTTACATCAGTCATTAGGGCAAAAGTTATCGCCACAGCAAATACAGTTTATAAAACTATTACAAATACCTACTACTGAACTAGAGTCTAGAATTGAAGAAGAATTAGAAATCAATCCAGCACTAGAAGAAGGAGAAGAGCAGAGTGAGAGCGATTTTGAAGAAGATAAACAAGAGGACTATGAAGACAATGACTCCTCGAAAAACGACGATGAAGATATAAGCGTAGATGATTACCTTAGAGATGATGACATAAGTGGCTATAAAATGCAAGGAGATGGGCCAAATCCAGATGAAGAAGAGCGAGAAAGCCCCTATGCTAGCAGAGTTTCTATATTAGATACCTTGCTTACTCAATTAGGTATGCTAAAACTAGATGAAAAACAAAATACAATTGGAAAGTACCTCATAGGGAGTATAGATGCCGATGGGTATATTCGTCGTGAATTAGAATTGATATGTAACGACTTGGCTTTTTCTCTAAACATTGAAACCACAGAAGAAGAACTAGAAGAAATCTTATTTAAAATCCAAACTTTTGAGCCAGCAGGTATAGCAGCAAGAGATTTAAAAGAGTGTTTGCATCTTCAGCTAGAAAGAAAATCTGAGATCGAATACCATCATGTAAATATTGCTAAATCAATTATTGAAGACCTCTTTGATGAATTCACAAAGAAGCATTATGATAAAATTCAAAAAAAGCTCGATATCAATGACGAAGACCTTAAAGAAGCGGTACAATTAATCATCAGGCTTAATCCCAAACCTGGAGAATCTGGAAGCGAAGAATCTGTTAATCAATACATAATTCCAGATTTTATGCTCTTCAATAATAATGGAAAACTAGAAATTACACTAAACTCTAGAAATGCACCTAGTCTTAAGGTAAGCAGGTCATATATAGAAATGTTTGATACTTACGACAAAAGCAGTAAAAAAGACAAAAAACTTAAAGAAGCAGTATCTTTTGTAAAACAAAAACTAGATAGTGCCAAATGGTTTATAGATGCTATACACCAAAGACAACTAACACTTCTAAAAACAATGAACTCAATAGCTAATTTCCAATACGAGTTCTTTCTAGATGGTGATGAGAGTAAGCTAAAGCCAATGATATTAAAAGATATTGCCAATGATATCCAAATGGATATTTCTACTATTTCTAGAGTTGCTAACAGCAAATTTGTACAAACAGAATTTGGTACCTTTCCATTAAAATACTTCTTTTCTGAAGGCATCTCTACAGATTCTGGAGAAGATGCCAGTAGCAGGGAAGTAAAACACATATTGAAAGAACTTATTGAAAATGAAGAAAAGAAAAAACCTTTATCTGATGATAAATTAGAAAAAATATTGAATGAGAAAGGGTATAATATCGCTCGAAGAACTGTAGCCAAATACAGAGAACAATTAAATATTCCAGTAGCTAGATTAAGAAAAGAATTATAGAAAGTTGATGAACAAAACCTCTGCCTTAAACTTATTTTGTAAAATCATCTCCGTGATAGCTCATCCGCTACTTATAACTACCTATTTATGTGCACTCTTACTATTTTTCACGAAAGGACTCATTGGAAATTTTAGTTTCGACAAAAACCTATCGCTCATTAATTTAATATTCATCTGCACCTTTATTCTTCCCCTATTAGTGGTAATCTTATACTTAATCACAAAAGATGGCACCTTTCATTTAAAAAACATTTTGATAGAAGACGCTAACAAAAGAGTCATTCCCTTCACTTTAGTAGCAGTCATATATGCATATTTATCCTATTTCCTATTCACCAATTGGTATAGTCAAATCATCATTGCCATAGTATTTGCTTCCATTTCTCTTTCAATATTTACTTCTGCTATAATCAGTATATTCTGGAAAATAAGCATACATAGTGTTGGTATAGGCGGACTAACAGGCTTTATTAGCATTATATATTTGAAATATTTTCAGTTTGATTTATTGATTGCACTCTTCATTTCAATTCTAATGAGTGGAATAATAATGAGCAGTAGAATTCACCTCAATGCTCATTATCATAGCCAAGTATATTCTGGTTGGCTATTAGGTTTTGTACTTTGTTATTCATCACTTTACTTTTTATAATATGTATCAAACTATATTAGTTCACCAATCTCCTGAAGGTATAGCCACCATAACACTTCATCGCCCAGAAGTATATAATGCTATCACTAGTCAAATGCTTCAAGAGCTAAGAGCTGCTTTTAATTTTCTAGAATATAGCAGAGATGTCAAAGTGATTATTCTAACAGGTTATGGAAAAGGCTTCTGTGCAGGTCAAGATTTGAGTACACTTCAAAACACTCAAGACTTAATACCTTCACAAATGATAAAAAAACTATATAATCCACTTATCATGGATATGAGGAATAGTATTAAACCAATTATTTGTAAACTTAATGGTATTGCAGCAGGAGCTGGTTGCTCATTAGCTCTTGCTTGTGACATGATTATTGCCTCTCAAGAAGCCTCTATTTCAGAAGCATTTATCAATATTGGTTTAGTTCCTGATTCGGGTTCTACCTACTTTCTACCTCGAATCGTAGGAAAACTAAAAGCATTTGAAATTTTCGCACTTGGGGAAAAGATGAATGCTAATGAAGCACTAGAACTAGGATTAATCAACAAAGTATATCCTTCTTCTGAACTCGACGAGAAAGTCCATTCAATAGCTTTAAAACTTTGCACAAGTGCCACAAAATCTATTGGAATGATAAAAAGTATGCTTAACCAATCTTATCATTTCAATTTACACGAAGTATTGGAAATGGAAGCAGAAAATCAAGATATTGCTGCTAACACAAAAGATTTTAAAGAAGGAATCGCAGCATTTCTTGAGAAAAGAAAGCCCAATTATTTAGGTCAATAATATGTCATATTTATACTTAAAATCACTTCATATAATTTTTGTAGTCACTTGGTTTGCTGGCCTTTTCTATATTGTAAGATTGTTTATTTATAACACCGAAGCCAATCAATACGATGAACCCAAAAAATCTATTTTGCAACAGCAATATCTAGTCATGCAAACAAGACTATGGTATGGAATTACTTGGCCTTCGGCAATAATCACCTCAATTTGGGGTGGCTCATTAGCTTGGCATTACAGCATTATTCCTAGTTGGTTATGGATAAAGTTTTTCCTAATATTCCTTTTGTATGCCTACCATTTTCTATGTCATCATATTTATATCAAACAACAAAAAGGTATTTTCGAACAAAACTCATTTCAATTAAGGGTCTGGAATGAGGTAGCCACTATTTTTCTTGTTGGTATCGTTTTTATTGTAGTCTTAAAAGACTTTATAAGTATGTTATGGGGTATTTTTGGTTTAATAGTATTTAGTATAGTTCTATTAGCCAGTATATTTATTTACAAAAAAATAAGAGAAAAAAACACTACACAATAATTTATTTGCCCATCAATTCACTCTATAACCTCAATATCAAAATATAGAAAAATGCGTATGAAGCTTATAAAACTATTTTGCCAATACCCAACCTATGATAGAAAATAATACCCAAGAGAATTATTTACTGGAAGTAAAAAATCTCAAGACCTATTTCTCTACAGAAAATGGAATAGTAAAAGCAGTGGATGACGTTAGTTTTAACATCAGAAAAGGAGAAACCATAGGCATAGTAGGTGAATCTGGTTCAGGAAAATCAGTTACCTCTCTTTCAATCATGAAATTATTGCCCAATCCTATTGGCAAAATAGCAGGAGGTGAAATTCTTTTTAATTCTCCTAGCAGGGGAATGATAGATTTAGTAAAACTGAAAGAACACGAAATGCTTCATGAGCGAGGCAATGAAATCGCAATGATTTTTCAAGAACCGATGACTTCTCTTAACCCAGTCTATACCTGCGGAAACCAAGTGATGGAAGTCATTATGCTTCACAAAAAAATCAATAAAAAAGAAGCCAAAGCACTTACCATAGAATTGTTCAAAAAAGTAGAACTACCAAGGCCAGAAGAAATTTTTGATAGCTACCCACACCAAATATCTGGTGGGCAAAAGCAAAGAGTAATGATAGCTATGGCAATGAGTTGCGAGCCTTCTCTATTAATTGCCGATGAACCCACTACAGCTCTTGATGTTACTGTACAGTCCAGAATTCTACAACTAATGAGACAGCTCAGAGATGAGCAAGAAATGTCTATCATGTTCATCACACATGATTTAGGGGTTATTGCAGAAATCGCAGACCGTGTAATAGTGATGTATCAAGGGAAAATAGTAGAACAAGGTACAGTTTGGGATATATTTAGCAATCCAAAGCATCCATATACCAAAGGTTTGCTTGCGTGTCGCCCTAGGTTAGACATCAAATTAAAGGTGCTACCTGTAGTTTCAGACTTTATGGATATAGACTCAAAAGGTGTAATTACCGCTAAGGAAACCAACAAATTCCAATCTGTAGGAGAAGCCTTACTGTTTAACTTTGAAGGAGACGAAGAAGTAGAAGAAAAAAGAGCAAAAATCATTCAACAAACTCCTCATTTAGAAATTCAAAACCTCAAAACCTATTTTCCGATTTCGAAAGGGCTTTTTGGAAAAGTAAGTAGCTATGTAAAAGCTGTAGATGATGTAAGCTTTAATATCTATCCTGGAGAAACCATAGGATTGGTAGGGGAATCTGGCTGTGGGAAAACTACTTTGGGCAGAACTATATTAAGACTTATAGAACCCACTTCAGGAAAGATCCTCTTAGAAGGTGAAGATATTGTAAAGATGAAAAAAGAAGAGCTACGCAAACTGAGGAAAGATATTCAAATCATTTTTCAAGACCCATACTCTTCACTAAATCCAAGAATGACTATTGGCGAAGCAATTATTGAACCTATGAGAATCAATAATATTCTCAAGAGCGACTATAAAAGAAAAAAACATGCTATTGAATTGCTAGAAACAGTTAGCCTGAAAGCTCAACATTTTGAGCGTTATCCGCATGAATTCTCTGGTGGTCAAAGACAACGAATTTGTATCGCAAGAGCCTTAGCACTTAATCCAAAATTTATCATCTGCGACGAGTCTGTTTCTGCACTAGATGTATCTGTTCAGGCACAGGTACTCAATCTACTCAATAAACTTAAAGAACAATTCAACTTTACTTGTATCTTTATTTCACACGATCTATCAGTGGTCAAATTCATGTCAGACCGAATGATAGTAATGAACAAAGGACGTATAGAAGAAATGGGATATTCTGAAGATATTTACTATAACCCTCAATCAGAATATACCAAAAAACTAATTGCTGCTATCCCAAGAGGAGATTTAGAAGATATCAGAAAAGCACAACTTAAAAGAAAAGGTAAGATTATTACCGCTTCATAATTCAACCTTAAAAGTATCAAAATGAGAAACTCATCTAGGGATAAAAAAAACACTAAATCAAGTTCTGATAAAAACAATAAACCTACTACACCTAATAAAAGTTCCCAAAACAAGAAAAAAGCCGACCCTCAGAATAGACTAGGACAGCAAGAATTAAAAGCTTTTTTCAGTGCAAACTTTGGCAAAAGCTATACCGCAAAACAGCTTGGCAAAAAAATAGGCCTACATGGCGACAAACAAAGATTGATGCTTGAAATGGCATTAAAAAAACTATCTTCCGAAGGAGTGCTCTCTATTCTGCAAGATGGTAGTTACCAATATGCTGGAAGTAGCGAATTCATAGAAGGTAGAGTAGATTATGTCAATGCTAGATTTGCTTTTATCATTTGCGATGGCAGAACAGATGACATCTGGGTATCTACCCCAAACCTTCATGGAGCCATGGATGGAGACACAGTGAGAGTTCTAGAACACAAAAAAATTAACTTTAAAACTAATGCTTCTGAAAAATCTGGAAAACCAGAAGGAGAAGTAGTTCAGATCATAGAAAGAAAACGCACTCAATATGTAGGCAGGATAGAGATTGCTGCACGATTTGCATTTGTAATTGCTGACCACAGAAAAATGTTTGCAGATATATTTGTTCCAATGAACGCAATCGCAGGAGCAAAAGATGGTGAGAAGGTAGTCGTAAAAATAAAAGACTGGCCTAACGCTACTAATAAAAATCCTGTAGGAGAAGTGATAGAAATACTAGGCAATGCAGGAGAACACGAAGTAGAAATGCACTCTATCATGGCAGAATTTGGCTTGCCAATGAAATTCCCCGAAGAAGTACTAAAAGAATCAGAAGCAGTTGCCGAAAAAATTAGCAAAGAAGAAATAACCACACGAAGAGACTTCCGAAAAATCACCACCTTTACCATAGACCCTGTAGATGCAAAAGATTTTGACGATGCACTTTCTATCCAAAAATTACCCAATGGAAACTGGGAAATAGGTGTTCACATCGCTGATGTTACCCACTATGTGAAACCTGGAAGTAATTTAGAAAAAGAAGCCTTCAAAAGAGCAACCTCGGTATATCTAGTAGACAGAGTGGTTCCCATGCTTCCCGAGAAATTATCCAACAATATCTGTTCCCTTCGCCCGAATGAAGATCGACTTACCTTCTCCGCAGTATTTGAGCTTGACGATAAAGCAAAGATTCATTCTGAATGGTATGGGCGAACAATTATCCATTCTCACAGAAGATTTGCTTACGAAGAAGTTCAAGAAATTATCGAAACTCAGAAAGGAGAATATTTAGAAGAAATTCAAAAACTCAACGAACTTGCCCATATCATGCGTAAAGATCGATTCAAAAAAGGAGCTATTGGATTTGAAACCCTAGAAGTTAGATTTAAACTAGACGAGAAAGGCAAACCACTTGCGGTAGTTCCCAAAATAAGAAAAGATGCTCATAAACTTATTGAAGACTTCATGTTACTTGCCAATCGCAAGGTAGCAGAGTTCATAACAAACATGAAAAAAGGCAAAGAAAAAAACACCTTTGTTTATAGAATCCATGACCATCCAAATATCGACAAGCTCAACTCACTTTCAATATTTGCCAAAAAATTTGGTCATGACATTCGCTTAGAAGAAGAAGCAAAAGTAGCCAAAGAATTAAATAAATTAATAGAAGAAGTAGAAGGGAAACCCGAACAAAACGTTCTGCAAAGCCTAGCCATCAGATGCATGGCTAAGGCGGTATACAGCACCGAACCTGAAATTCACTTCGGCCTTGCTTACAAACACTACACCCACTTCACCTCCCCCATCAGAAGATATCCAGACATGATGTCGCACCGACTGCTCGAGCATTATCTTCAAGGCGGAGCCTCAGAAAACAAAACCTACTATCAAGACAAATGCAAGCACGCTTCTGAAATGGAGAAAATTGCTGCCGATGCAGAAAGAGCTTCTATCAAATACAAACAAGTAGAATTTATGAAACTTATGCCTTTCGGAAAAGAATTTGAAGGCATCATATCTGGTGTAATAGAACATGGCTTCTTTGTAGAAATAATAGAAACTAAATGCGAAGGAATGGTAAGACTATCTGACCTAGACGACGACTACTATGTCAGCGACTTAGAAAACTACAGAATAATTGGGAAGAAAAATAAAAGAATGTACACCCTTGGAGACAAAGTAATTGTAAACGTTCTTAAAACCGACCTAGAACGCCGCACAATAGACCTTTCTTTTATTCGAAGAGCTACCTAGACTTCTTTTTATAAAAAACTCAAAATCAAACATTACGAATACCCATGCCTGATATAGTTATTACAGAGCTAGAGAAAAATTATCAATCAAGCCAAGTGCTTAATATCCCTTCACTAATCATAGGAAAAGGAGAAATCATAGGATTGGTGGGAAATAATGGAGCAGGGAAAACCACGCTTTTCCGTCTGATACTAGACCTAATTCCTGCGTCTTCTGGCAATATCACCATCAATGGAACCAATGTAAAAGAAAGCGAACATTGGAAAAATTTACTAAGTGCTTATTTAGACCAAAGTTTTTTATTAGACTTCCTAAAACCTGAAGAATACTTTTATTTTATTGGCGAACGCTATCAATTATCAAAGGCGAATATCAACGAACGCCTTCATCAATTCGAACATTTTTTTAACAATGAAATTCTTGGACAAAGAAAAAAATTCATTAGAGACCTCTCAAGTGGCAATAAACAAAAGATTGGCATTGCAGGTGTTTTTCTAACTAAGCCAGAAGTTATTATATTAGACGAACCCTTTAATGCCCTAGATCCAACATCTCAAGTGGTATTGAAAAAACTCATTCTTGATTACCAACAAACTAATAATTGCATCATCATTATTTCTAGCCACGACCTCAACCATATTACAGATATTTGTAATCGAATATTATTATTAGAAAAAGGTCATCTATTAAAAGACCTCACGGTCAACCATAATACACTGAACGAACTTCAAGAATATTTCAATAATAACCTTTTAGAAAATCCAATCAAATAATTGCAGTGTACACTTAACTCGTTAAGAATTATACTGGACTTCCTAACAAAAAGTGGAGGAAATTTTACAGTGCTAAGCCACGTTTTTTAGTTTGTTGTTTAATGATTGGTTAAATTCTATAATAGTCAGGTTTTAGACGCTTGCCAAAGGGGAAAGTTGAAAACTCAGGTCATAATAGGTCTAAGTTACGCCTTCGGCTAAACTTAGAACAAGGGAGTTTGGACTTGATTTCACGGATTGTCATGCTTAAAATTATTTTTTGTCATTTTTGACCAATCAAAATATAAAATATAATTTCTAATTATGACAAGTTAAATAAGTCAAATGAATTAACTTATTGTAAATAATTGTCAAAAAGATTAACTTTGCTTCAAATAAGCATCATATGACTGTAGGTGAAAAAATAAAGCAAATCCATAAGGATAAAGGATTACAGCAAAAAACTGTAGCTACTGATGTAGGCTTAGACCAAAAGTAATTACAACAAGGTGGAGAATGGTAAAAGAGAGCCTTCTGTAGAAGTATTACAAAAACTATCAGTAATACTAGGTGTTACCGTTGATGAACTCCTAAATGCTGAAGATAAAAAACGGCCTACCCCTGTAACAGTAGAGGATAAAACGGTGTCAGAAAAAATAAGATTGGTAGAGCAATTAGAAGATGAAGATAAAAACGTAATTTATAAGATGCTTGATACAATGCTTACTAAGAAAAAATTTCAGGATTTCTTTCAACAAAATATTACAGTAAAATAAAATACGATGAAACTTCAAGTAATACAAGACGGGAAAGGAAAAAACACAGGTGTTTTTATTCCTATGGAAGATTGGACATTAATAAAAAATCAATATCCAGATATTGAAAATGCAGATGCAGATTTGCAGCAATGGGAAAAGGATTTGATAGATACAAGGCTAGATGCTATTGCTAAAAATCCTGAACGATTAAAATCCGGTAAAAATCTTTTAAAAGAATTAAAGCGTAGAATTTAATGGCGTATATTTTACAATACTTTGATGAAGTAGAAACAGATGTACACGAAGCCAAAACTTGGTACAAAGAACAAAAAGAAGGATTAGAAATTGAGTTTGCAACTGCTATTGAAAAAACTATTAAACACATTGTAGATACACCTCAAATATTTGCTATTCGTTACAAAAAAGTTCGCATCGCTCATCCTAAAGTATTTCCTTACAACATCCACTTTTATATTGATGAATCTAATACAACTGTAGTTATCACCGCTATTGTTCATAGCAAAAGACATCCGAAAGTTGCAAAGAAGAGAATTTAAAAAAAGCGGTTGTTAAACCGCTTTTTTTATTTCATATTCTATACTTTTTTCAAGTGGGTCGTGTTTGGACTTCCTAACAAAAAGTGGAGGAAATTTTACAGTGCTAAGCCACGTTTTTTAGTTTGTTGTTTATTGATTGGTTAAATTCTATAATAGTCAGGTTTT
Source organism: Cytophagales bacterium (assembly GCA_004294225.1). Taxonomy (GTDB): domain Bacteria; phylum Bacteroidota; class Bacteroidia; order Cytophagales; family Cytophagaceae; genus REBA01. The sequence goes on from REBA01000025.1 coordinate 28,917, forward strand.
GGAGATGTATATGTCTTCTTTTTGTGTTGTAAAATGCTTCTATATACTCAAATATGGACATTTGTGCTTCATCAATAGTTTTATATTTGTAATGGTTGGTATGTTCTGCTTTTATGTGCAATTAGTAACAATACACAAGAGAGTAGGAGAGAGTGGCTTTTATGGATGTTTGGCAGGGCTGGTAAAAGAAACGCTAACAACGAAACTTACCAATTTTGGCAACAAAACAACCACCCTATAGAACTTTCCTCGATAGAAATGCTACAACAACGACTCGATTACCTTCACCAAAACCCTGTAGAATCGGGTTTTGTAGCAATACCTGAGCATTACTTGTACAGCAGTGCTATTGACTGTGCTGGTGGAAAGAGCATTATACCTATTGTTTTTGCTACTTGATACGAAAGTTGAAAACTTTCGTCATTTTGAATCAAGATAAACCAAATTTTAAGCGAATAGCAAGCTCTTCAAAAGTAGGTGCATATTTGTTTCCTGATAGAAATGTAATTTACGACTCTCGTGTAGCATATTCGCTTAATTGGATTATACTTTCAGAAAACGCTGGACAACTTTTTTTTCCAATACCCGAAGGTCGCAATTCCAAAATGTCTGCCTTTGACCTAAACGTATTAATTAGACTAAAAAATATTACTCATTATCAACCAAAAAGCATAGAGCTTTTAGACCATAGACTTTATATAAAAAATGCGGACAAAAAATTATTCATAAATAGAAATGAAGCATATTCTGAATTGAATAATCTTATTAAAAGCATTAGCGAAAAATTATGGATTGGTGACAATGAAATGAAACAAAACTTATATTACACCGAAATGCTTTTATTCTCAATTGCAGACAGAGAAGTTTTTTTAGACATAACGACACGCTATGGAATCAAATAGAGAAAAACAACGAAGGCATAACAGCACCTACAAGAAATTGGCGGTTCAGTGCCCCGCAGACACATTTGTGGTTAATCAAAGTTTTGTAAAATTCTTTTTTGCTCATAGCTCTGCTGACTAAAGCAATAAAAAAGATGCGAGCTCTTAACCAAGAACTCGCATCTAAAGTTTAAAAAATATGCAGACAAAAAAACTGCTTTCAATGAGGTGAATTATTTAATCACTAGTTTTAGCGTTTTAACTGTATTACCAGTTATTGCTCTTGCGATATAGATTCCACTATTTAAGTTTGAAGTGTTATACTCTGTAGTAATATTACCAGCATTAGCATAACCATTGATTAATTCTGTAACAACATTTCCTTTAATATCTAGGATAGAAAGATTGATGTTTCCAGAATTAGTCATATAAGTAGATATTTTGGTGGTTTCATTAGCAGGGTTCGGAGATGCAGTCATTACCAAATTTGTTTCTTTAGCATCATTTATACCAGTAATTATGAAGTTTTTAAGTTTTGGATGCTCAAAAGAAGCACCAGTTAAATAAGCAGCCCCATTTGTCAATGAATAATCTACATTGGCAAAGTTGATAGCAGAGATTGACCCATTTGCTTCCCCAGCATATAAGCCAGATTTGAAAGGTACAGTGTTAGCTGTAGTATCGTTCTCTGTTGCTCCTGTAACACCACTTGTAGGCCCAGCAATAATCCATGTTTTTATTCCCCAGCCTGAAAGAGCTGATGGAATGTTAGAAGTTGCAAATCTAGATACTCCAGAACCATAACCAAATATAGAATTTCTAACAGTGATAGAGTCAGCGTCTGCTTTAGTTTGAACTGATGGTGTTATTCCAGTATTTGGGTGGTTAAGGTTTAATAATACGTTAAAACCAGTAACAATAGAGTTAAATACAGAAGAACTGTTATTTGTTCTTATTAATACCCCTGCACCAAACCTAGTAGCAGCAGTAGTAGATAATGCTGATGATTTAGACCCAGCGGGTATTGGTCCTACCATTGTAATGTTAGACATGGTAATGTTGGTTACAGGGTTTGGATTATTGATCCCAGGTACTACTTGGCTGGCTGTTCCTAAGCCTGTATTGTTATCTAGTTCCATACCATTTGAAGCAGCAGTTCCTGCTAATTCAAATACTGCTGGATGTTTTACACACAATGCAAATTGTATTTTTCCTCTGAATCCTTCATCAGCATCTAAGTCGTCATCAGTGCCTGCAAATGCAATAAGGTGTTTATGTGTAGAAGTTCCGCCAAACCATTCGAAAGAATCGTCTTGAGAATAGGAAACTTGAATATAATCTGCTTTAGTTTCAGACCCACAGCCTGCAAAAGTTAATCCGTTAATTTCTGAATTGTTGATTCCAGAAGGGTTATTACCCGCAAATTCAATACGAACATACTTTAATGTTCCAGAGTTATGAGCGTCGTTATTGCCACCATACAATGCTGTAGAAAGTCCAGGTAAGGCTTCGTATTGGCGTGTTCCACTAGGAATGCTTAGTTTAGCTTGACCTATTAGAAGTACTCCACCCCAGTCGCCTCTGTTACGTGTAGGAGCTTCACCTATAGTTACAGGAGCTTCACCCGAGGTGAAAATTATAGGTTTTTCTGCTGTACCTATTGCAACTAGTTTTGCATCTTTTGTGATAAGTAATGTTCCTTTGTCTGCTGCTGCAAGCCCTGCTTTGCCTCTGATTACTGTACCTTCTTGAATATTTAATGTACCTGACATTACTTCTATAAGTCCAGATAATTCATAATATTTATCATTTGTCCAATTGATAGTTTGTCCTGCACCTGGATTTAATTTTCCAGAAATTTCTACTTTAGCAGGGTTTGCTGGGAGCCCTGCTGGTGCTACATAACCAGCATCACCTGGATATTTTGTGGCTGCAGGTGTCCAATTTGCCCAAGGTTTTGTCCAGTCGGTAGTTCCGAATGCTCCTTTATAATCTACTTTTTCAAAGAATTCTTGAGCAGAAACGCTAGTGCTTAGAGCAATAGCAGCTATCAATAATTTGTAATTTTTTCTCATAATCATTTAGGTTTAAATAAAAATTTCTAAACAAATTTAGAGCTATTAATATTACTGAAATGTTAAGAAAGCTATGGTTAATGTTAAGTTTATATTACCAAATTTGTTTTTGAGAAGCATAAAAAAACCTCTTGAATACTAATCCAAGAGGTTTTTTTAAAAAGAATTTATTCTCTTAGAAGGTATAACCCAAGGAGAAATTACTTGTCCATCCAAATAGGTATTTGAATGATTCTACATCTGTATTTTTATCGTATTGTTTGTTATTGTTAAGATCTTGATAAAATATTAAAGGCTGAGATTTTGCTAGGATGTCTCCGATAATAACTCTTGCAGTTAATTTCTTGAAAAATTTCTTTGATATAGAAAAGTCTAATACTGTTCTTGAGTTTTCATAGATAAGAAATTGAGACTCGTTGGCAACAAATGCAACTCTTCTTCCTACTCTATTGGCAGCTAGGGTAACATCAATTCCTTTTTCTAGGTGGCTATATTGAATTCCTCCATTGAACACATATGGTGATTGTCCTTGTAATGGACGGTTTCCTAAATTTTCAGCTAGTGTTCCTTTTAAATCAACTGTAGATCTAATCAAAGCATAATTGGTGTACAATGATAGTTTGTCGAAGAAATTAGTATTTAATAAATTATCTATTCTTTTTAGCGAGGTTCTGTATTCAAGCTCTACACCTATATTCTGAGCACTCTTTGCATTGATGAATGAAAATGCTCTTGTGTTTGCAATACCTTCTACAGTTGATTCTACTGGATTAGTAAATTGTTTGTAAAATGGAGTGATGGCTATAATTTGACCTTCGCCTGGATAGAATTCATATTTTAAATCTATATTATGAATAGTAGCTCTATTTAAATTTGGTTGACCATTTACTACTGCATTTAAATTAAAATCAAGGAAAGCAAATGGAGCAAATTCTCTAAACTCTGGACGTGATAATGTTTTGGAATAAGAAAATCTTGCATTAGATTTCTCATTGATAGAGTAAATGAAATTAAGGGAAGGAAGTGGATCTACCCAATTTTTATTGATGTCTATTGGTTTACCCAAGTAGCTCGATATTAGTTTTTGATTGAAAGCTTCGATTCTTAATCCCCAAATTAATCTGAATTTATCGTTGAACTTATTGTCTAGCATTATGAAACCTGCATTAAGGGTAGAGTTAGCAACATATTTGTCTTGTGGAGATGTACTTTCTTTTTGGGTAATTCTATCTTTTCTGATGTTATCTCCCATGAATACTTGTTCTGGACTTTCTTGTAAAATAAAATCTTCATTGAAAGTATTTTCATTAAACGAATAAACATAGTTCCTAGCAGCGAAATCACGATCTCTGTATTGGTGGAATCCACCCAATTTTAGTTCGTTCTTTATTAAAAACACAAAAGGAATATTTAGAGAGTAAGAACCGCTATATACATTTTCATTGAGTTTTGAAGAAAATCTACCTGATGTAAATGGGCTAAAAATAGCACTTTGAGGTTGAGCTATAGCTTGACTTGGAAAAAAATCTACCTCTCCAGTAGGCTTGTCGCTTGTGTAAAACAATCTTTTAAAATCAGGAATTACACGGGTAATATTGGTATAGCCTACATTATATCTTAGTTTGATTTTGGATGCACCAAAAGAACTTTCTCCAATTAATTGAGAAGATAACATTTTATTGTCCTGAAACAAATAGCCATAGTCATTCAGGATACTTTGGCTTTGTCTTCCTTCTTGAAATCTATTTCCATTTCTTAATATGCTTTGGTCATCGCTGTTTACTGTATATAAGTTTTTAAATGATATTTTATTATTTAACCCTATTCTGTAAGATAAGTTCAATATAGTTCCACTGTTGATAGAAGTTTTGTAAGAATTGATATTGAAGAAATCTCCATCGGCCTTTTTGATATCAAATTCTTGTTGTGTACTAGATAATACAGGGTTGTTATTGCTAAAGGGCGAGTATCTGTAACCTTTGCTGTAAGTAGTAGAGAATAAAATTCCTAAAGGATTTCCCCATAAATTAATTCTTCTCGAAATCCCACCTTGTAAAGAAAGATTAGGTGCTATAGATGATGCTCTTCTAGCTTGAAAGTTATTATCAAATAAGTTTGTTTGTGCTACTTTTACATTAATATCTTTGTTAGCGAGGGCTTGTTCTGAAGAGAGAATGCTAGAATTCGCAGTTTCGCTATTGCCTAATAAGTTGGTTGTGTTTTGTGATGGGCTTTTGAAGTATTCTTTAAATGTAGTTAAGGAATGAGTGCTTGTTCCTATATTAAAAAAGGCTGAATTCTCCTCAGGAATATCTTTAGTATTGATTTGAATAATACCACCAGCAAAATCACCAGGCATGTCTGGTGTGGCAGTTTTGGTAATCATCAAATTATCTAAAAGATTAGCAGGTACAATATCAAATGAAAAAGCTTTTCTATCAGATTCGGTACTAGGCATAGGCACACCATTGAGCAATGCCATATTGTATCTATCGTTCAGACCTCTAATGATTGCAAATTTGTTTTCTTGAATACTTGCTCCACTAATTCTTTTCAAAACATCGCTAGTAGATTTATCAGGAAGCCTTCTAAATTGCTCGGCAGAAATACCTGTTACCATAGCTACAGAATTCTTTTGTTGAACCAACACTGCATTTTCTGTTTGTCTTACTTGGCTTGTGGCTTGAACAATTACTTCATTCAGTTGTTCTGCCGCTTCGGCTATTACAATATCAAGGTGTGATGTTTCTTTATTTATAACTGTCACTTCTAGAGTAATTGGGGTATAGCCAAGATATTCCACTTTTATTTTATACTTTCCTTCTGGGCATACAATAAAATAATTACCATCTAAATCGGTAACTCCACCTACATTAGCACCTTCAACAGTAAGGTTTGCTCCTATTATTGTTTCTCCATTACCTTTGTCAATAACTTTTCCAGCTATTTTCCCTTGCGAAAATACACTTAAGGCTGTAATTGTAGTCAGAAAAATTACCGAAGTAATCTTTTTTAAAATTGAACTCATAAATTTGTTTTTTTCTTTAGATAGGAAATGTTAAATCTGCATTTTTAACTTTGCAAAAGTACATCTTTGAAATTTTGCTTAACCAAGTTTTATGTTAAGGAATTGTTATGAGAATATTAAGAAATTGAATTATCGATGGATTTTGAATATAAATCTCCTCTCTAAAAAATCATTTAATTTTTTATTTCTTTAGAAATGTTGTGTTTATATTTTCAAATAAAAGATTCTTCATCTAAGTATTAAAATGACCTCTAAACCTACAACTCAGAAAGGCAAGAGTGGTGAAAAGCAAGCCATAGATTACTTGCTTAATAATGGTTATAATTTAGTATGCACTAATTACAGATTTGGAAGGAGAGAAATAGATATTATTGTAGAGAAATCTCAAATTATAATATTTGTTGAGGTCAAATTAAGAAAGAATAAAAGTTTTGGAAATCCCGAAGATTTTGTTTCTGATGCTCAAATTCAAAGAATACATGAAGCTGCAGAAGAATATATTTATAACCAGAAATGGTTAGGCAAGATTCGCTTTGATGTTATTGCAATAATTGACGGAAAGGAAATATTTCATATTCAAGATGCTTTTTGAGCTAATTTCTTAGTTTATCCAGCAATTCGTTTAAAGTTTTAATTTCATTTTTATTAAGCCTGTGCAGAGATTCTTCTAGTTCAATTATTTTATCGTCTATTTCTTCTAATATATTCAGTCCAGCTTGATTAATATAAACTTCCATTAGCCTTTTATTATGACTTGGTATTTTTTTGATAAGTAGTTTTTTTACTTCAAGTCTTTGTACAATTCTAGAGGCGTCACTCATTTTGTCCAACATTCGTTCTTTTATTAAGTTGATTGAAGAAGGCACAGGGTGTTGCCCTCTCAATATTCTCAAAGTATTATATTGTTGGGGTGTGAGGTCGTATTGAATAAAAAAATCTTTAGACTTTTTTTCTAGCCACGCTGAGGTAAATATTAAATTGACCAGACACTTTGCATACTCGTTTTTAAATGATTTTTGTTTGATTTCTAATTCTAACTTCATTTTAGATTTATTTAGCTTGTTTTTATGATTTATCAATACTGCTATTAAACATAAAACTGGACAATTTATTACATTTGTTAATTACTATTATAATCATGAGAAAATCAAACATTGAATTAAATATATCCCTTGATGATCAAAATGTTCCTGAGCTCATCACTTGGAATGCTTCTGAAAGCCCTACTGGTAAGCCTGAATCTACTGCTGCATTTGCTTTAGCAATTTGGGATGCGAATAATCATTCTACAATGAAAATTGACCTTTGGACCAAAGATATGCCAATGGATGAAATGAAATTATTTTATATAGAAGCCATAGGAGGGATGTCTGAAAGTTTGTTATCGGCTACTTCTGATGAATATATGTATAAAGAAATAAAAAGTTTATGCGAAAAGCTTATGCTACATTTAGATAATGAATTTAAAAAATCATAAAACTTTATTTTTAAGTTTTTTATTTTTGAAATATATACATACTTCTTCCTTTGTTTTTATTAGTTTCGTATTCAATATTTTGTACACTTTTAAATCCTGCATTCGTTGCATAATTTTGCATATTTGCTGAATTAGGAATGAAGCAATCTATTGAACCATAGGAAGTTTCATAGTGTATATTTTGTGCATCAGAATGATTGGCTATAGTCTGTATTCCGAATCTTGGCACATCGATGATAAGTAGTCCGTTATCTTCTAAACGGGAATACAGTCTTTGAACGCATAGCTCTTGCTCTGTTTCTGTAAAATCAATAAAACCAGACCACATCCAGAGTGCCGTATCAATTTTATGAGTAAAATCAAATGTCTTAATATCTTGGTGAAGGATTTGAATTTCTTTATTTTGATACTTTTTTATTAAATAATCATATAGACTTTTACTATACTCTACCGCCCAAATTTTACCAGAGTATCCTTTTTGGATTAAGAAATCAATACATCTTCCATAACCAGCACCTATTTCTAATACTTTTTTACTGTTTTTAAAGTATTCATAGGCAATTTCTAAATCAGAATAATCATCAAAGCCACCTTTATTTGCCATTTCTGCAAAAGCAGACACATCTATTTTCTCATAGAAATTAATGTTATCGTCGTTATTTTTTTTCGATGGCATATAGATTTTTTTTTGTTTAAACGTGTTCTATACTTTCATGGATATCCAATTCTTTATTTATAATTTTTTTTGATAATCTTCTAATCCACAATACAGGGACAAATTGAATTGGTTCTGAAATATTTTATCAAAATTTTCATGTTTTCACAATAAAATATTTTTATTTTTCAGTTGAGATTTTATTTTTGTAAAAAATATCAACCACATAATCAACTTTATAAATACTATGAAATCTTTTTCTTTCTTTTTATCTACTGTTATCTCTATTGTTTTCTTTGCTTACAGTTCATCACTAGCTTCAAAATCTGAGTCTATTATTTTTGATTTTGAAGCTCCTATTCCCTTAAGCAACCCTGATTGCAATAATTTGAATTGCAAGGTTGAAATTGCCCCTAGACTTTATGCCAATGAAGTTCGAACCAGCTCTAGAGTTTATCAAATATTAACTGATGCTAGTAGAGATAAAGGCTCTCTTGCAATGATACCAATTGCTACTTTTAACCCCACATTAGATTATCTCGCATCGTCTGATCTTGTAAATAAATATATAAAAAGCATAAAAGTAGAATTCAAAGGAAATAGCCTTAAAAATGGAGGCTTAAGAGACACTAGATATGCTGAGCTTTTTTTGCAATACTCTTTTGACAATGGAAAAACATTTGAGAAAGAATCAAAGATTGCCAATTTTAATAATGAAAACTCACCTATTCAAAATTATTCATTTGAAAAGATAATCGAAGAAGCTGCAGAAGATCAAATAATTGTCAGATTAATTGCCAAAAGATCAATTGATTCTAGTGGTACATGTGCTAGAGTTGTTATGAATGATTTAAATTTTTCTATACAGTATGAGGAATCTCTATCTGCGGACGATTATTTTAAAGAAGATGTAAGTTTTTATACTTATTTCATTATAGGGAAAAATGATGTTTTATATTTAAATAAAGAATTTTCAGGAGAAATCATTAACAATTATGGAAAAAGAGTCTTATTCTTTGATAAAACCAAAGAAATAGACATTTCAGCTCTAACTTCTGGTGTTTTCTATTTAAGATTAAGCAATGGTTTGAATAAGAAACTGATATATAACAAATAAATCTTTATCTTAAATAAACGATAATTCTAAAAAAACCTTATAATATTACTTAATTACCAATAATTTGTTAAGACTGAAATATGTTGTTAGTTTTAACTTTTGAAAAAAGAGTAGGAAATTAAAAACCTAAATAAGTTGAATACAAAAATCAATAAAAGTATATTATTTAGGCATCTAGGTTTAATATCATACGCTCAAGCTTTCGAATTTCAATCAGAAGTATTTAATACTATTGTCAGTACCAAAATAACCAATAGAGACTTAGACCCACAGCTACAGGTTGCTACTTCTAATTATTTGATTATTTGTGAGCACCCTCATGTTTTTACTTTAGGAAGAAGTGGCAAACAGGCTAATTTGTTACTCAATAGTCTTAAATTGCAAGAAATTTCTGCTGAATTTCATCAGTCAAATCGAGGAGGAGATATTACTTATCATGGTCCTGGACAAATGATTGCATATCCAATATTAGATTTAGACAATTTTTTTACAGATATTCATCAATACATGAGATTCCTAGAAGAAATTGTGATTCAGACATTAGCTAATTTTGGCATTATCGCAGGAAGAATAAAAGGCTTAACAGGGGTATGGTTAGATTATGAACACCAACATAATCCTAGAAAAATATGTGCTTTTGGGGTAAAAACGAGTCGATGGGTAACAATGCATGGCTTAGCACTTAATATCAATACTGATTTAGATTATTTTAATCATATCATACCATGTGGTATTAGTGACAAATCGGTAACATCTATAGAAAAAGAAATAGGTAAAAAAATTAACGTTAATGAGGTAGAAGAAATATTTCTTCAGAAATTCGAAGAAATATTTCAAGCAACAATAGAAATTTAATTTATGAAAGCACAAAACAAAATATTAATTACAGGCTCTAACGGCTTGTTAGGTCAGAAATTAGTGAATATAATATCACAAGATTCAAATTATGAATTAATTGCAACAGCAAGAGGTGTAAACCGTTTGCCTAATGATGGTAGCTATATTTATGAGCAGATGGACATTACTAACGAATTAGAAGTAACGTCAATTATCAATAAATACCAACCTAATTATGTAATTCATACTGCCGCAATGACAAATGTAGATCAATGCGAAACTGAAAAAACAAATTGTTGGGACCAAAATGTAAATGCAGTAAGCTATATTGTTTCGGCATGCGAGACCAATAACTGTCATTTAATTCATTTATCTACCGACTTTATTTTTGATGGTATTTCTGGGCCTTATAATGAAGGATCCACCGCACATCCACTGAGTTATTATGGAGAAAGCAAACTCAAAGCAGAGGAAATTATATTGTCAAGTAAGATAAAGTTTGCAATTGCACGAACTGTTTTGGTGTATGGTATAGCTCATGACATGAGCAGAACAAATATTATTTTATGGGTAAAAAAGAATTTAGAAGAAGGCAAAAAAATAAATGTAGTAGATGATCAAGAACGCTCACCTACCTTAGCAGAAGACTTGGCAGTAGGTTGTTTTTTATTAGTAAAGCACAATTCAGAAGGTATTTATAATATAGCAGGTGACGAAATCCTGACCCCTTATCAAATGGCAATTACTACAGCCGATTTTTTTAATTTAAACAAAGAATTAATTAACAAAACAGATTCTACAAATTTTAAACAGTTGGCAGTAAGACCATTGAAAACTGGATTGATAATAACTAAGGCTAAAAATGAATTAGGTTATAAGCCACATAGCTTTGAGAAAGGTATCGCATTAATAGCAAGCCAAATTTAATTACAGATTAGGATTAGTAAAAACATATTACTTAAGTACCTTTTTCAGCTAATTTAAATTTATTTTATCAAAAATATCAACTAAATTGCTTCAATAAAATAGAGGGGTTGATTTTATTACATTCTTCTTAAGAATATATTTATTTAATTAAACAACTTTGAGTAAATGAGATTTTATTTTATCGAAAATATTTAAACTCATTACCATATTTTCGTATAATACTTTTGATATTTTAAATCATAACTTTGGAAAAATTTTATTCCCACAATGAAAAAATCTAGTCTCAAATACATTTTTTTGTTTTTATTGGTAGGCATTATTTTTTACCTTTATCAATTAAACAAACAGACTTATCTACCCAAGTCAGTTTCAAGTAACAATTCTTCCACATCTTCAATAAACTCTTTTGGTTCTCAAGATTTATCTTTTTCTGATAGAGGTGAATTTTCAGATGGCTCATCTTCTACAGTGGATGAAAGCACTAGTCAGTCTAACTCTTCTCAGTTTTCTAATAATATGGGTGGTGGATCAATGACAATGTTTGACAAGAATGATTACAATTCTTCAAGTGATGCTGAAAACACTTCTTTACCTAAAGATTATCAAGCTGTTACTTACTCAAATAATAATGTAAATTCTAGCAATGGTGGTGGAGGGGGCATAGGAATAGGATTGCCTATAGGAGGGCTTCAAACATTCTCTTTAGAGGATTCAGAAAATGATAAAAAATCAAAAAGAAGTGCTAATAATTCTTTAGTAGCTTCAAATCAAACAGCTAAAAAGGGAAATTTCTTTTCTGGAGGTGGTGGTCAATTAGAAACTCCTATGGCTCCTGGAACCCCTGATGATGAGATTCCTTTAGATGGTGGAGTTAGTTTATTAATAGCTTTGGGCTCACTCTTTGGATTCAGAAAGTTATTTGTAAGTAAGAAAAAATAATTGAGACCTTCTTTATTTATTAATTAGAAAATTCTTTTTATAAGAATTTTTTTGTTTTATTGCGAACTAAATCTAACCCTAATATGATGAATACAAGCTTTTTGTTTTTCTTTTGTTTTATTGCAAATCAAGTTATACTTGCTCAAGGTATGACTGAGCAAGGTTTGCAAGTTTTCGAGTGGATGGATAAAAAGAAAGTTGAATTTCAATCTACCACTAACGATTCCTTGTTTATAGCTCAAAATAGTGATACTCCTTTTAGAAAGGTTTTTTTAAAAAGAGGGGAGCAATCTGAGGATGTAGAAGAAGCAATATTTCATGCTAAAGTAGGAACAGTAGTTGGTCCTTTTAATGCAGGAACTCACAATTATCTTTTTAAAGTAATAAAATTAGATAGCATGAGAACTCGTTTTAATGTTGGTCATATTTTTATAAAGCCAAAGGGGTTTAATTCTCAAGATACTATTAATGCATATAATTTAGCTTTAAAATTGGCTAAAGATTTGAACAAAGGTGCTGATTTTTCGGAAGTTCTAAAAAGCTCTGGAGATGATTTCAAGAAATATGCTGATAAAGTAAAACTTGGTAAAAACCCAGGTAGCGAAGGACCTTTTGGTTGGATATGGGAAGGAACAACTATTCCTCAGTTTGACAAGGTATTGCTAAAATCAAGAAAAGGAGAATCTGTAGTAGCTATCAGCAATGTTGGAGTACATATATTTCAAGTTTCTGAAAAACAAATGGGTTATTACAAGTCAGTGGTTTACTCTCTAGTAAAGAAAGTAGTAAAATAAATTATTGACAAATCAACAATAAAAAATTATATATTTTAATGAAATTATATAATTTTTTATTAAATTTCTTTTTTTATCGATACTTAAGGAATAACTCTAATCATGATTGTCAAAAAGTTTAATATATCTTTATTTTTTTTACTCTTTTTGATTTATTTTAAATCTTTTGCACAAGAAATTCAATGGGCTTGCAGAGTTTCTGCATCCAATGATATGAATAATTCAGAGAATTGGTCTGTTAAAAATATTTTGGGAATACCTAATACTTACCCTAGAATAAAAATTGGTAGTTCATGGGCAATGGGCTTGTCTGATAACGAAGTTGAAACTAAAGAGGAGGTTTTTGTAAAAGTTCAATTTTGCAAAGCGATAAAAGCACAACAAGTTGTCATAGTTGAAAACATGAACCCTGGTGCCATAAAAGAAGTTTATCTCTATGATAATAAATCAAATGAAAGATTAATTTATACCTCCGAGCCTAAAGATGAAGCTCTAACGAATAGGTTACTTGCTATTACATTTGAACCTATGGATGGAGATATTACTTCATTAAAGGTAGTAGCTGATCCATCTAAATCTAAAGGGTTTAATTGCATAGATGCTATAGGTTTATCTACTTCTAAGGAAAAAATTGCTTTGAAAATTAATGAACATAATGACAAGAGATTTCTTCCTACTATTCAATTTATTGGTTCGGAAATAAATACCGAATATGATGAATATTCCCCAGTTATCAGCCCTGATGGCAATACGCTTTATTTTGCTAGGTTAGGGCACCCCGGAAATGTTGCAGGAGAAGCTAAAGGCGATTTAGATATTTGGTATTCAAATAAACAAAAAAACGGTAAATGGTCAGAAGCTAAAAATCTTGGAGCTCCGTTGAACAATAAAGATCACAATTTTGTAGCGGCAGTAGCTGCTAATGGCAATACCTTATTATTGGGCAATACATACCATACCAATGGTGCTGCAAAAAGCGAAGGATGTTCAGTGTCGCATCTTACTGGTAATGTTTGGTCTATGCCTAAAAACATTGGGGTGAGCAGCTTTTTTAACAATCACGAACATGTATCTTTCTTTATGGGGAATAATGAAAAGGTAATGCTAATGGCTATTGAAGATAAAGACCAATCCTTTGGAGAGCAAGATATATATGTTTCCTTTGAAAAGGGAGATGGAACTTGGAGCTCTCCATTGAACTTAGGTTCTACTATTAATACCGTTAATTCTGAAACCAATATTTTCTTGGCACCAGATATGAAAACCCTTTATTTCTCTTCTAATGGATATTATGGTTATGGTGGTTATGATATTTATATGTCAAAAAGATTAGATGATAGTTGGCAAAGTTGGACCAAACCAGTAAATCTAGGTTCAATTGTAAACTCTGAAGAAGATGAGTTTTGCTTCGTCATCACTGAAGACGGTAGATTTGCCTATGGTTATAAGTATTTCAATGATAAAAAGAAACATGATATATATGTCATTGGCTTACCCCCAGATGCAACGTTGCTGAAAAATGAGCCTGTTTTGAGAGTTAAAGGAAAAATTTTTAATGCAGATACTAAAGGAGTTTTGCCAGCAAAACTTATCTTTATAGATAGCAAAACTAAGCAAGAAATGGCTGCTTTGCAGACCAATGAAATAGCTGGAACCTATGAAGTAGTATTACCTAAAGGAACTCAATACACAGTAAATGTAAGTTCAAATGGTTTTATATCTGCTTCTGAAAATATTTTGGTGTCTTCTGATACTACTTTCCAAGATATTTATAAAGACATCTCTTTGATTCCTATAGAGGTAGGTAAAGTCGTTAAATTAAATAATCTATTATTCCAGCGTGGACAAGCAGAGATGCTAGAATCTTCTTACACAGAGCTAGATAATGTGGTTAATTTTATGGAGGAAAACCCAACAGTAGTTATCCAGTTAGAAGGTCATACCGACAACCAAGGAGACCCCAAAGGAAATATGATTTTGTCCGAAAGAAGAGTAAGAATTGTAAAGCAATATATGGTTAAAAAAGGTATTGTAGCTAAGAGAATATTATTTAAAGCTTTTGGTGGCACTATGCCTTTGTATAATAATGGTTCGGAAGAAACTAGAAAACTTAATAGAAGAGTAGAGTTTATGATAATAAAAAAATAATTTCTTTTCTTTTGAAAAAATTATGTAATTCTATAGTTATTTAGTTTCTGATATTTATTTTTTAAAAAATGTGTTATTATTTCTTTAAGCCAAATTGGATGAGATAAAATAAAAAATCCGCCAATAGTGGTAAAGATATAATAGGAATAGTTTTTCCCGAGCACTTTCCCTACTACTGAATAAATAAATAAACTGCACAACCAAATACCCATTAATGCTAATATGCTTCCTCCAATCATTTTTCCGCCACCTATTTTACTTTTTTTGTTACCAATCTCAACCCTTCCAGCAAAAAAATAGCTATTCAATATATAAATACAACTTGTAATTCCTCCATGAAATATGCTAAGGGCTATTATCAGTTGCCAGTTAGAATAATATTTATAGATGACAGGAAAGCAAAGTAAAAGCATGGAAAAATAGAAAATTATTATTAAGCGATATTGTGTTTTCAAAAGCCTAAATAAATCTGTTTTTGAACTACACAATCCATCCATATAGCTACTCAATAGAGGGAAAAATGAAGGTAAAATATTGATAATTAATGAGCTAGCCAGTATCTGAAAATACATTATCATCGTACTTGTATCGGCAAAAAAACTTGGAGCAAAACATAATATCCCCATGAATATAAAGTAGCTAAGAATAGAAAAAATAAAATTTGGCCTCTTAATATTGTCAATCCCAATTAGTCGAATTATGACCATAATGTTGATGGGAATCTTTTCAATAACAGAAAATCCGATTTTATTTTTTTGATCAATAGTCTTATCGCTTATATCTTCTTTAGTAAAGTTTCGGAATATCAATTGATAATTTTTATCAAATAATAAGATAGTAGAAATAAACAAAGTGAGATGAAAAAGTAAGTCAATAGATTGAATTTTTTCAAAAATATAAACTCCAATAGAAATAGTTGAAATCCACTCTAGTCTAATTGAGATTATAGCAATCAGCAATATAAAGATTGATAATAGGCTTATGAGCCAACTTTTTAAGGATAAATTTTTTAATAATATTAAAACTAATGTAGCACAAAGTTGTAACTCTATATATCCCAATACAATAATCCCACTTTTTATTAAACCATATTGAGGGTAAATGTAATGATAAGCAAAGGGGATAATAAAAAGTAGAAATAGCCTTTGAAACTTATGAAATAGATGATTATTCATTAAATACCAAACAATCGTATTTCTCATTTTTGGCATGAGCAGATAAATATTAGGACAGTTAGAAGCAGTTTTTATACTCATAGCTAGAAAAACTGTACTGATGAGAAAAAAATGTGGAATATAGTAACAGACGATTTTTATTGGTTCTATACCAATTGATGGATTAATTTGAAATATGACATCTCCAAAATAATATCCAACGAATGGAACTGAGACAAATATTATTATTGTGCCTAAAATATTGAAAAATAGTGATAATATATTGCTAGCCCACAGAGGGCTTCTCCAGTATGCTAACCATTCATGGTAAAGGATAGTGCAATAATTATTCATTCAGAACATTGTTTAGTAATAGATTTATTGAAATTATTCCTTTTTTTGTTCTTGTACTTTGTACTATTGATTGTAATGTATTTATATAAAATATGTAGGAGAAAACTTGATGATACATAACGTACTTCTTTTTCTGATGATTCTGAGATTGAAATTAATACTTTAATTCAAACAGTTTCCACTTTTGACACGACTATAAGGGGAATTAAATTCTGAGCATTTAAAAAAAAGAAGGCTATCTTCTGAAAGACAGCCTTCTTTTTTAAGAAATAGGTATAATTATTTTACTATACCTTCTTTCGTGAGCAGTGTGTTGATTAACATTTTCTCTTCATGTTGCGATATATCAAGTCCTATTTTTTCTTCCTCGTCACTTACTCGTAATGGAGAAATTAAATTAGTGATAATGAGTAATAAATAAGAGCCACCGAAAGAAAAACCAACTACTATTAACAATGCTTTTATATGTGCAAAGAATAAAGCAGTATTTCCAAAAATTAAGCCATCTCCTAATGCCCCTTCAGCAGTAACCATGCTATTTACCATTCCAGTAGCAAATATACCAGTGAAAACCATTCCTACCATACCACCTACTCCATGGCAAGGAAACACATCCAATGTGTCGTCTAGACCAGTTCTTGCTCTCCAGCTTACAACAAGATTAGAAATAATTGAGGCAACAGAACCAATAACAATACTAGATGGAATAGATACAAAACCGGCAGCAGGAGTAATAGCTACAAGACCTACAACAGCTCCAATAGCGAATCCAAGAGCAGAAGGTTTTTTGCCTCTAGCAGCATCGAAGAATATCCAAGCTAGAGCAGCAGCAGCAGCAGCGGTATTGGTAGTAGCAAATGCAGAGGCCGCAAGAGCGCCTGCACCGACTGCAGAGCCTGCATTGAAACCAAACCAACCAAACCATAACAAACCTGTTCCTAACAATACAAATGGAATGTTGGCTGGTGTAGGGTGTTGGTTTTCTCCTTTTCTTTTGCCCAAGTATATAGCAGCAGCTAGTGCAGCACAACCTGCTGAAATATGAACAACCGTTCCTCCAGCAAAGTCAAGAACACCCATTTTAAATAAGAATCCTTCAGGATGCCATGTCCAATGTGCTATTGGAGCATAAATAAATATACTGAACAAACAAATAAACAAAACATATGAAGTGAATTTTATTCTTTCTGAGAAAGAACCAGTAATTAATGCAGGAGTAATTACTGCAAATTTTAATTGAAAAAAGGCAAAAAGAATTAATGGAATAGTAGGTGCCATGCTCCAAGGTTTTCCCTCAAGTACGCCATTGAACATAAAGAATGACATTGGATTTCCTAAAAAGCTACCACTTGAAGTGCTAAGTAGAGGATCTCCAAAAGCTAAACTAAACCCGATTACTACCCAAAGAACACTCATTACTCCCATACAAACAAAACTTTGAAGCATAGTAGAAATAACGTTTTTGGGATTTACCATACCTCCATAGAAAAGAGCAAGACCTGGTGTCATGATGAGAACTAAGGCAGATGAAGTAAGCATCCAAGCTACATCTCCATTATTAATTCCTTCTGTTATAATAGCTCCGGGTGGTGTGGTAGACATCCAAAAAGCCAAGCCTGTGATAACAATTAAAGCTAAAAAAGGTAAAACCGATAATTTCTGTGTCATAAATTAATGTTAGTTAATGTTTAGTGTTAAAGTACCGCAAAAATAGTCTTTTTGGTAAAAACATCTAAAAAATTACTCTATTTTTTAGATGTTTTATTCGACTTTTTATAAATCAGCCTTATTCTATTTGATAGATTATCATGTTGATATTTTTTTAAGAATTTCAACTAAAAATTGGATAGTATTACTATTATATTGTAATTTTCATAGTTTTTTGATATTGCTTGAATAAGTAAAAGAACAATAAAATACAATTATACTATTCTTCTATTTGTTGTCTGCAAATTCTGGTAATAAGTTTTTTTAGGAAAATTTCCCTCTATTAAATGTAGAATATATAATAAACATTATGATGCTTATTATATATTTTTTTAATGGTTTTTCCATGATACCTTTCTTCAAAAAAAAGCTATATTTTGAAAAAAATATTATTTATTTAAGTTATGAGCATAAATAAATAGCCTATTTTTTATAAAAAAATTGTTTTTATAAATTTTATTATTATTTTTGAATCAAATTATTTACTAACTATTAAATTATATTATTTATGGAACAAGCGTTATTTACTACGAACAATTTGTGGATGATGGTCGCAACAGGACTCGTGTTTCTTATGCATCTTGGTTTTGCAACTTTAGAAACAGGACTCACTAGATCAAAAAATACAGTCAATGTTTTATACAAAAATACAGTAACACCTGCAATTGGACTTATTGCTTATGCCATATGTGGTTTTAATTTAATGTATCCAGGTTTTGAGAGTGGAGTTTCTATGGAATTTTTTAAGTTTGCAGGTTGGGGAATAAGTACTGATGAAGCAGGGGTTACTAGTGCATATAATCCAGGATATACTTATTGGACTGACTTTCTTTTTCAAGCAATGTTTGCAGCAACTTGTGCTACAATAGTTTCTGGAGCAGTTGCTGAAAGAATTAAACTTGAAGCATATATAATTTTCTCTATACTTCTGATAGGCTTCTGTTACCCAGTACTTGGAAGCTGGAAATGGGGATATGGTTGGTTAAATACTTTAGGCTTTTATGATTTTGCAGGTTCTACATTAGTTCACTCTGTGGGTGGTTGGGCTGCTTTAGCTGGAGTAATATTACTAGGTGCAAGAAAAGGTAAGTATGTAGATGGAAAGGTAAATGCAATACCTGGTCACAACTTAACATCTGCTGTTATTGGTACATTTTTGCTTTGGTTAGGTTGGTTTGGTTTCAATGGTGGTTCTGTATTGTCTGCAGATCCAGCTTTGGTATCATTGACTTTGGTAACTACTTCTTTAGCAGCAGCAGCAGGAGGTTTAGCAGCAGCATTAACAGTATTCTTTGTTACTAAGAAACATGATTTGAGTATGGTGTTGAACGGAATTTTGGCAGGTTTAGTGGGTATCACCGCTGGAGCAGATCAGATGTTACCACTTACATCAATTATAATTGGGTTGATTGCTGGAGTTTTGGTTGTATTTTCTGTGTTTTTCTTTGATAAAATTAAACTTGATGATCCTGTTGGTGCATTATCGGTGCACTTAGTGTGCGGTATATTTGGTACGCTTGCTGTAGGTTTGTTTGGTGCAAAAGCTGGTTTTGATCAATTTAAAATTCAATTGTTAGGCGTAGCTGCTTATGGTGCTGCAACTTTTGTTTTCTCTTTCATTGTGTTTTATATTTTAAAAATCACTATTGGAATAAGAGTTTCAGAGAAAGAAGAAGAAGAAGGCTTAGATGGTCATGAGCATGGAATGAATGCTTATGAGATATAATTTTTTGGTTGGATTTGATATAAAAAAAGGGCTAAATGCCCTTTTTTTATATCAAAATTTTGTTTAGAATTAGTATGCTACACCTCTATACATTTTCTGTGCAGAAGATGTTAGTACACTTTTTGTGCTGTTTTTAATTAATTTCGCACCTCTGTAAGTTAGTTCTTGAACTAAGTTTACTTTTTTTACGATAAGACTAGAAGCATATCTTACGCCTCTGTAGTATAAATATTTGATTGACCTTTCCATATATTTTGTTGTTTTGTTTAACTATAGTCAAATATACGATTTGATTTTAATATCGTTTTTTGCTAAATTTTCTATTTTTGTATAAGATCTGAACTTCTATTTTAGTTATTTTTAGAATTTATATGTAAAATTTCAATTATTTCAATCTGGTTTTTTGAATATAAAGGTTAATTACACATTTTGACTTGTTTTTTTAGCCTTAAAGGAGAAAATTACAACTAAAAATAAAATAAAAAATTCTTTATATAATACAATTTTTTACTACTTCAAGTTTAAGCCCTCTTAAATTTATAAAAGTATTTAATAATGCTATATCCTTTATTTTAAGTTGGAATTTTTGAGATTCTGTATAGTTTGTTATTTATTGACTTATTAATTGAATAGTTAGTGTTTTAAAAAGTTTTTTTAGTTAAATGTAAAATACTTTAAAAAGTATAATCAATATTTGTGTTAATTTTTTATAATAGAATCAAAATTGTTGTTTTTTTGTACAAATTAATTCTTTTGCTAATATTTGGCATGATTTAAGTAATCTTCTATTAAAAACTTTATGATAAAAATGAAAAGATTTTCAGTAATTCTAGCATTTATAAGTGCTGTCTGTATAAATGCTCAAACGAATGCTCAAATAAAACTCAGTGGTGGAAATGAAAATGATGTTTTTACTAAGGCTCCAGAGTTTAAATGGAATACTACTTCTCACGATTTTGGAAAATTAGAGCTTAATAAACCGGGAACGTTTGTATTCACATTTACTAATACGGGTAATGCCCCATTAGTAATTAGTCAAGTAAAAGGGTCTTGCGAGTGCACTAAAGCAGAATTTATTCCTACTCCAGTTCCTCCAGGAAAAACAGGTTGGGTAAAAGCCATCTATGATTCCTCTAAATTAGGAGAATTTAATAGGAATGTTACAGTTACATCCAATATTGATGGAGGTCCAGTAAATCTGAATATTAAAGGTGAGGTGTTGAATAAAAAGAAATAAAAAAAGCGGAACTAGATTCCGCTTTTTTTATTAATAAGTTGGACAGCTAGGTTTAATTTTTTCTACCAAGTCTGGTTTTATTTTCCTCTCCATTAATAAGCCTAATGATATTTTTTTGATGAGTGAGTACTACTATGGTAAATATTGCAAATGCAAAAACAATTACCATAGGACCTCCATCATTAAATCTAGGAAACAAGATAATTACAATTGGGAAGGCAAGTGTAGCTATCATAGAGCCAAGGGATACATATCTAGATAAAAGAAACACAACTATAAAAACTCCAATACATATTAATGCGATTTCGATATTGATATTGAGAATCATTCCCAGTAGGCAAGCAATACCTTTTCCTCCTTTAAATTTTGCAAAAACAGGAAAGATATGACCTACTACTGCAATAATACCAAAGAGTATCTTGAACAGCATTAGCTGGTTAGGATTTATAGCATCAAAATAAATGAGTCCAGAAGCTAATTCAGTAGCCATCCAACCTTTGAAAACATCAAATAACATTACCACAAACCCTGCAGTTTTTCCTAGGGTTCTTAATGTATTGGTAGCACCAGCGTTACCCGAACCATGATTTCTAACATCTATATTATGGAAAAATTTACCATAGATAACTGCTGTGGGAATGGAACCAATTATATAACAAGATATTACACCAATTAATAATTCAATATTCATATTTTAGCTAATTTTAATTCGATTAAGTGTTTGCTTTTTGTTTTAGAACAACACTAAATGAATACAAATATAGTGATTTGAAGGCAATATTATATTTGTGTTAATTTTTTTTTAAATAAGTTCATGTAACTTTTAATGTAAAATTTATAAATATATTTCCTTATTGAATTAATTTCCAATGATATTTTGCATTTTATTTTGATCTTTTTGGTTTTCTAAATGCTCTTCTTTTGAATTACCATTGTATTTAGGAGTCTCTTCTTCTGTATTGTTTACAGGTGCCATCATGAAGCTGGTTTTCTTTTTGTGTTTCTTTGCTTTTTTCTTTTCTTTTTCGGAAAGCTCTGGCAATGATTCATCTATGTCGTAAGAGATATCGTTACTTGCTTCTTTTTCTTGATTTTCAGGTGTTGGCTTTTTTATTTCTTTTTCAACGGGTTTTTCTTTTTCAATTACCTTAGGAGCTTCACCTACAGATTGTTCTTCAATAATAGGTGATTCTTCAATGATTGGAGCTTCTTCATCAAAGTTTTTATTATAATACTTTCGATAAAAGTTTACCATGAATTGGTATCTCTCAGATGGTTCCGATTTTGTGACAAAGTATTTAGAACGATCCATTTTTTCTCCATCTGATTTCTTAGAAATTACAGCATTAACATCATCATTGGAGGATACGATTCCCAGTCTATTATTTTCATAATTAATGTAATACCATGCTCCTTTTATGGGTTCGAAATAAATATTGACAATATCTCCTTCTGGGCTTTTGATGATTTCTACATGTCCATGAATGGCTCTGCCTATTTCTTCTTTTTGGGAATTTGACAAATATAATGGACCAACACTATGGAATGCTTTATGTTCTGGTGACCAAACCAAGGTAACATCTGAGAACACTAAACCATTAGAAAAATCTGAAGAAAGTTGTGCTAATGAGTTGTTATTTAAAACTTTATTTACTTTGTATTTTTCCCAAGCTTTGGTGCCAGCAATTTCCACAATTTTATACACCATATTTTTATCTCTATTATCGATACTTTCTTGGCTTGAGGTATCTTCTGCAAACTGCAATATTTGTTTGGCACTTTTTCCAATGACAGTGTATATGGCACTATTTATTTTTAAGTTAAATGCAATTAGTGTATTGAAGTTAAATTTATTATCATCTATTTTCCCTTCCCCTAACCCAGTTGCAAGAATACTAATATTTTTATTAGGGTTGAGGAAATTAAATCTACTGATATAGCTAAGAGAGGATTTTGCATCATTATAGCTAATAAGACTTCCTTTAGCACTTGTATTTGAAAGTTTTTCTAGTGGGGCAACACTAAACTCATTTCTTTCGCCATTATAGTTGAGTAAACCAGAACAGCTGAATATGTCTATATCAGATGGGGCGTGTTTTGAAGCTATGAATGTACTATATAAATCACTTGTATTGGCATCGAAGTGAAGTCCTGATGAGATAATACTTCCGTCGTCGGCAGTTGCATTTTTTAAACTAATTGTGATAGTACTACTATCTCCTGTATTTGAGAATTTCAGCCATTGAGCATTCTGTAATGCCCCTTTTAAATCTAGTTTTATAAATCCATCAAATGATAAGTATTTTCTATGTGCATACATAGTAACTTTTCCTTTGTAGAATATTTTAGGGCCGATTCTAAGATTTTCTTCTTCTTTTATTAGTCCGGTAGCTACAGTATGTGTTATCTCTTGATTTTTATTTTTCTTGCCTTCTTCTTTGAAAGATGCAAATTCTTGAAATTTAATAGCTAAGGTATCTGCTCCCAAATTGACGTATTGGTAGGTGGCTGCTCCTTCAAATCTTAATCTTGAACGGATGTCAATTACACCATCGTAAAGCTTATGGTATTCATTTAGGGTGTCAAGTATTACTTTGGAATCTTTTAGTGTTTGTATTACTGCATTTTCTGTTATATATACATTGTTTTCTTTAGGAATTATTTTAGCGTCTGCTACTTTGATATAAGGTATTCCTTTGATATTCAGTGTAAGTTTAGTGATATCATAGGTTGCTTCGGTGGCATTAAATACTAAGGAATCTTGGTCGAGACGAGTTGAATAGAAGTAAGATTTATTGATATCACCTCCTTCTGGCATTTTCATATTTATTGTTTTTTTGTGCAAATCCCAAACACCATTATTAAGGGAGCTTTTATACATAGCGTAGGGAAACTCATTGCTAGCAGCTCCCTCTACTTCAGGAGAAAAGTTAGCTATTGCTTTTTCTAAGTCAAAATCAAATTTTACGCCTAAACAAAGTAGGGCTGGTTTGGTAGGGTTATCTGACTTGATTTGAAAGTGAGCATTTCCTGCAGTAAACCTTGATTGGCTGAATTTAAAATCTGAGGATTCTACTTCTGATCCTCTTGTTAATAGAATACCTTCTCCAAACATTCCCTTTTTAGTGATATTAGCAGTTCCTTGTAAGGAAGCTGTTCCTTTATAGAGTAAGATTGGTTTTTTTGTATCTGAAATATACATTTGGTCAGACTTGGGTAGCCATTTCATTTTGTAATCTTCTACGCTCATATCAGGGAATTTTACATTGGGTTCAGCATCTGGGTGAGCACCTTCGGTAGTTGTGGCTTTGGTTCCAATGGTAAGTGTGGAATCTTTTAGGAAGAAAAAGTCTTTTGATTCTAATTTGGTATTGAGGTATTGAATGCTTCCTTCTCCTCTTAACCCTTGGCTATTGAGGATTATTTTATTGTAATATTTTGCTTTCCCTTCATAAAGTGGAAATCCTTCTTTGGGTACTTTGTGTTCGAATCCCATAGAGTAATCTGGCATTACCACTAGTTTTTCTTTGAATGGAGGGAAAATACCTCCGGATATAAATTCTCCATCGAATCCTATGGCGTTGGGGTCATTGCTACTTAGTGAATCGATTTTAAATGGGGGGATTTTGAATTGAATTGTGGAGTCGTATGCTCCTTGAGCAATATTGGGTTTGTTGAATACTACACTAGCACCTGTCTTTGCATCAAAAATTGGGTACTGATTAAATTTCTTTCTTGCAGATTTGTTGTTGGGTTTGTTAATATATAATGTTCCAGAAGAGTAGGTAAGTTCGTTGCCTACTCTTCTGTTGTTAGGGTTTTTATCTTCTTTAGGTTTTACCATTAACTTAATTGAGTTAATCGTTGGTAAGTGAACTAAAAAGCTATCGTAATTGAATTGAAAATCTTTGCCTACGAATTCAAAATTTTTGGTTTTTATAATTCCATTAAATTTAAAATCTCTGTTTTTTAAAATTTTTAATTCTTTATTTTCGGGAATAAATTCTACCCTTAGTGAATCTGAGATGTAAATTTTATCTACGCCTCTTACTGTAAGTTCGTGGGAATTGAGATCTAGAGTAGCATTTTTTCCATCTGAAGAGATGGATACAAAGTTGATATTGTCATAATCTTTTTTGTCTCTTCTTGACATTACATAATGAATGCCTTTGGGTCTAAGTCTAATGTCTCCAGACCTGATGTTGTAATCAATGAATCCTCCTTTCATAAGGTATTGCATAGCCCCTTTTATTGTATTTACAGGAATCTTCATATCATCTGCTACTTCTTGGGCATTGAAGTTGGTAACTTTTTTTCGTTCAGAATAGCCAACAATCATTTGAAGAGGGTGAAAGTTGTATAAGCCTTTCATCATAATGTATTTATCAACACTAAAGTATTCTTCTGATTCGAAAATTGCGGGTACTTGTTCGCGAGCGTTAATTATTCCTAAATTCATTTTTGGTTCATTGAGGTTCCACGAAAGTGCATCTGCTAGTATTTCTATTTTATGATAAGTGTCAATGAAAGGTGCGTTTTTGTATCCAGGTTGTTTATATAGTTTTAGTATTTCGCTATTTTTATTGAATTTGAATATTGTACCTGGATGATAAATAGAGTCTCCACTCCCCATGTATAGCACGATGTTAGAAATACCTGCTGCAACGAGAGAGTCTCCAAGCTCGAATCTATTGGAGATGGATTTGATTTTGGTTTCACCTGCATGTTTAATTTCTATAGTGGCAAAGCCTTCATCTACGGAGGAACTAAAAGTTTTTCTTCCTCCAAGCGAGAAACCTCCTTTATAGATAATATTTTCACCAAGCCCTTTTAGCACTACATTGCTTGTATAGGATTTGAATCTTGGGTAATAATTATCTTCTATTTTAGTATGTCTTTTGCTGTCGTATTCGAATATTCCTTTGATGGGTTTATCGCTTTTTGAAGGGTAGTTGAGTGTGGCAGTTTCCACAATCACTTTAGAACTTTTAATATTAAAATTATAGTCTTCAAAAGTGCAATAAGCATCATTGCTTGGAATTCCTGCGGTAGACCAGTCCATTTTTCCTCCTTTGCCTACAAAAATGTTGTTGTTCAACATTAGTGCCCCATTAGTCCCTTCTATTTTAGCTATAGAGTCATAAGGGGTGCTAATAACAAGATTGATATTTTGGAACTTTATTATAGGCCCTTCGATTGGTGGTTGTGGGGTGCTTATGTAGCCTACATCATAGATGTTTTCTAATGGAGTGGTATCGTTTGAAGGGAGAGTCCCCCAATCATCTATTGCTTTTTGGGGATTGTCAAAATCGTTGAAGGCATTATTTTTAATGATATTAGAGGTGTCATCAGGAAGGGGTATATCTGTAGCAGAGTTGATGAAATTAAAAGAATAGGTTCCTCCTTCAGCATACAAAGTGTTAAATTTACTTTTATATAAATAACTGCTTTCTAAAAATATCTTTAGGTTAGAAAAGTAATTGGTAACTTGTTTAACATTGAGTTTGTCGGTAACATTGCTCGATACCCAAATCATTGAATCAATTTGGCTAGTATTTAAATTTTTATTTTTTGCTGCTGTAAGCATTCCAAAAAAATCTAAAAAATGTGGATTGGGTCGATATTTCTTAGTCTTTAGCATTTTTTGTGCTAGTTCTATGATTTTTTTCTGGTGCGAGATATCATAATTAGTCCATGCAGTTTGAAAATCAAGTGACGCTTGTTGCATAACCGCAGATTTTGAAGAGTTGAGCATTCCTGTAACTTCGGTAACAAACACTGCGGGGTCTGAGGAAAATTTATATTGAGCATTTGCGATATTGCAGTTTATGCCAATTATAAGAAGAAGTAGGAACTTAGTTCTTTTTATAGATAATAGAGGACCAATTGTTTTTAACATTTGTTTTTTCAAGTAATAGGTTTGATGCTTGTGCTACTGTGTTTAAATCAGAAATATCGTTTTCAAAAAAGCCACTAAGAATTAATATACCCCTGTGATTTAGAAATTTATAATATACAGAAATTTCTTCTAAAAGTACATTTTTGTTAATATTAGCCAAAATAATGTCATATTTATTAAAGGGTAGGTTTAAAGTGTTAATTGTCCCTTGCAATACGGTTATTTGGTTACAGTTGTTGAGTTTTATGTTTTCAATGGCATTATTATAGGCCCAATCTTCGATGTCAAAAGCGGTAACTGCTTTAGCTTTTTTCATTGATGCAAGAATGGATAATATTCCTGTTCCTGCTCCTGCATCCATAACTATTTTATTTTCTACTTCTATATCAAGCAAATGCTCTAGCATCATATGGGTGGTTTCGTGGTGACCAGTTCCGAATGACATTTTAGGATTAATAATGATATCGTAGGTGTATTGTTTATCTATTGGATGAAATGATGCTCTTACTATACACTCGTTCTTGACTTTTACAGGTTCAAAATTATTTTCCCATTCTGCATTCCAGTTTTTGTTTTCTAGCTTAGCAACTTGATATTCTAAATGAATAGATTGTTCTTTAATAGTTTGTAGAATATTTTTAAGCTTATTTTGATCAAAAACAGATTCTTCTATATAAGCTATAAGTTGGTTAGGCTCTTCTGAGAAAGAATCACAGCCTATATCTAGCAAAAGTGCTGTTAATAGATCAAAGTTGATTTGTGGAGCTTTTAGGGTGATGATAATATATTCTGTCATGGCTTTGAGAATTAATTCTAAAAATAAAAGCGGGGTTATAGCCCGCTTTTATTATAAAAATTGATGTTTAGCAATTAAGCATTTTTGATAATATCTACAAAGTCTCTGGCTTTGAGAGAGGCTCCTCCAATGAGTCCGCCATCTACATCTTTACAAGACAGCAGTTCTTTTGCATTTTCTGGTTTCATACTACCTCCATATTGAATGATAATTTTTTCTGCAATATCATTACCATATTTACTTGCGATGTGTTTTCTAATTAATTCATGCATTTCTTGGGCTTGAGCAGTAGATGCTGTAACTCCTGTACCAATTGCCCATATAGGTTCGTAGGCAATAACTACTTTTTGGATATCGCTATCGCTTAGGTGAAATAAGCTTTCACTTAGCTGAGCGTTTACAAAATCGATATGAATTCCTTGTTCTCTTTGGCTGAGGGTTTCTCCGCAACAGAATATTGGGGTCATATCATGAGCTAATACAGCATTTATTTTTTCAGCAAGAAATGCATTGGATTCAGTAAAGTATTCTCTTCTTTCGCTATGGCCTATAATTACATAGCTTACGCCTACTGATTTTAGCATTTCTGTAGAAATCTCTCCTGTATATGCACCTGAGTTTTTGGTATAGCAATTTTGAGCACCTAGGGCAATTTTTGAACCTTTGATAATGCTAGATATTGCGTATAGTGAGGTAAATGGGGCACATATTACTATTTGTGCATTGTTGTTTATTTCGTCTTTTATTATGTTTACTAGTTCTGTAGCTAATTTCTGGCTTTCTTCTAGATTCTTATTCATTTTCCAGTTTCCTGCTATTACTTTCTTTCTCATAAGGGATAAAATTTAAATTTTCAATCTTCTAATATCTTGTTTTAAGACGAGATGTACAAATGATAGAAATGGTTTTAGAAAATCTTTTTTGAATATTATTTCTAGTGTGGAAGTTTATTGTAAAATCAATCAATCATAGATATCAATAGTTTTTTATAAAAAGAATGCTCGCAAACAAAGTATTTATTTCTTTATTTGCGAGCATTCTTTTTATAAAGGCAATTGCAAAAATTTTTGAATATTGTTTTTAATTTAGAAAAATGTGTATTGGATGAATTTTAATACCAAATTTCTGCCTCTTTTTTATCATGCTTTGGTTTTTTGTATTTTTGTTTCAAATAATTAGCATCTTCTAAGCCTTCGGTTTTGCCGTATTTTTTTAATATTCGTTTCCTGTATTTTTCTTTAGCTGTATAAGAATTTTTGGTTCTTCCACCTTGGTATACAGCACTTGGGTGCATTCCTTTTTTAATATTTTTAACAATAATATCGCCTTGGTAATTGGCCATTTTTTTCTGTTTTATTCTTATCTTTCTTGCAGATGCTTGAAGTGCTCGAACAGATAAATCCCCATTATAAGAGGCAATTTTTCTATTTTGTTCTTCTCTGTGGCTTGCTCTTTTTTCTAGGTAATTATTGGGTAAATCGCCTTGGTAATTAGCTCTTCTTTTATCATTAATTCTTTTTGAATTGTCATTGACTATAATATCACCACTGTATTCTGCTCTTTCTTTGTCGTTAGACCTTTGGTTTGATTTACTAATGTTAATATCTCCAGAATAGTCTGCTCTCTCTTTGTCATTGTTTCTTTGAGAAGATTTGTTTTGTACTATATCACCTTCATATTTAGATATTTTTTTTTCAGTTTCTCTTTCTTTTTTATGATTAGGGGCTATATATGTTATTTCATTTCTAGGACCTTCTTTTTTTGGAATTCTTTGAGAGAGGTCACCAGTATAGTTCTGGATTTTTTGGGAGGTGCTGATTTGGGATTGATAGTTTGGCAGAGGAACGTAGCTATCGTGTTTAGGAAGTTGAGTTTTAGATTTTGGTAATTCTGTGTCTCCAGTGTAATTAGAAAGCCTTTGCGAAGATTTCTTGCTGGGGTCAGATTTTTTCATTCTTTCGTCTCCACTATAGGCATTCATTTTTTTTGAGCTTTTTTCAGAAGGGTCTCTCCCTACTTTTTGTGCTCCCACATTTATATCATTGGTACTGCTTCCGCTGTGGTTAATAGGTTTTTCATTGCCTTTAAAATTGTTTTCTTTTTTGGCTTCCTTTTCTGCATCTTTAGCTCTTTTTACTCTTTGTTGGTGTTCCACATCATCTTGAGCAGTACTATTTTGGTTTATGAGAATAGAAAAAATAAAAAGGAAGCCCAATAGAGTATATTTTGAACTTAGTTTGGAAAGCAAATATAGTTTTTGGGATTGGTGCATTATTAGATTATCTTCTAAATATGAGTTTTTCTTGGTGCTCTTAATCGTTTGGGCTGCTTTTTGATTACCAACCCATTGCTTTTATCCTTACTCTTTGTTTGTTTTTTAGATTCTTTGAGTTGCCCACTTTCGTCAAACAAACTCATGTCGGCTTCGCTAGTTTGACCTAAGCCTGGGCATGGGTAGTCTTTTTTGATGCAACTATTGAGCATTGGATATAATGTTAATAATATGCAATAGAGATATAAACGATTTTTTATTAAACGCTTCATATATTCAAAAATACCAATTTTAAGGATTATCTGCAATGTCTTTCAAATTTAGATTTAGGATTTCTTCTTCTACGTTAATAGTTTATTAAATCGATGATTTTTTTATAAATTCTTTTCTTAGGAAGGAAATTTTCTTCAAGCGATGGAGCAAAGGGGATTGGTGTATCTATACTTCCTATCCTTGATACGGGAGCATCTAGAAGTTCAAAGCAGTTTTCGCTAATCCAAGCAGCTATTTCTGATGCAATACTTCCAGTTAGGCAATCTTCGGTAATTATCAATGCCTTACCAGTTTTTTTTATCGAATGTTCGATTGTTTCTTTGTCCCATGGAAGCAAGGTTCTTAAGTCTATGATTTCAATTTCATCGGATATTTCTTTTTTTGCTTCTATAGCCCAATGAACTCCCATACCATAAGTGATGAGTGTCATTTGTGTACCATGAGAGATAATTTTTGCTTTGCCAATTTCTGTTTGATAGTATTCTTGAGCTACTTCTTCAGAAATAGAACGGTATAGCATTTTGTGTTCGAAGAATAATATAGGATTGGGGTCAGATATTGCAGCATTTAATAGGCCTTTGGCATCAGAAGGGCAAGATGGAAATACGATTTTTAGACCTGGGGTATGGAAAAACCAAGCTTCATTGGATTGGGAATGAAATGGGCCAGCTCCTACACCAGCTCCAGTTGGCATCCTGATTACCACGTCTGCTGCCTGTGCCCATCGGTAGTGGCTTTTTGCAAGATTATTGATAATCTGGTTGAATCCGCAGCTCACAAAATCTGCAAATTGCATTTCAATCACTGATTTGTAATTTTTGATCGCCAAACCTAAGCCAGCTCCTATTACTGCCGATTCGCACAAAGGTGTATTTCTGATTCTGTCTTTACCATAAACATCTACCAAGCCCTCAGTTACTTTGAATACACCTCCATATTCTGCAATATCTTGTCCCATAAGTATAAGGTTGGGATGTTTATTTAGATTTTCTTGCAAGGATTGTGAGATAGCATCAATATATCTCATCGTTTTCAGGTTCTGAGAACTTAGAGGAAATTGGGTTGGATAAAAAGGAGCATATACATCTTTTAGTTCGTTCTCCTCTAATGCAATTGGAAAATTGCTAGATTGGGTATAGTTCCAAGCAAGATCTATTTTTTCTTTAATATCTTTTCTGATTTTTAAGACTTCGTATTCAGAAATAATTTTTGAATGAAGTAAGAATTCTTCATAGTTAGAAATAGGATCTTTTTCATCCCATAATTTAAATAATGCATCTGGAACATATTTGACCCCAGAGGCTTCTTCATGACCTCTCATTCGGAATGTTTTGGCTTCTATTAGAACTGGTCTTGAATTATTTCTAATAGATTCAGCTATTTCTGATACTTTATTGATTACTTCTAGAATATCATTTCCATCTATAGATATAGCATCTATTCCATATCCAGCAGCTTTTTCGCAGAGGGAATTAATTTTAAATTGTTCATTGTTTGGTGTAGAGAGTCCATAACCATTGTTCTCTATAAGGTATATAATGGGCAGACTCCATACTGCAGCTAAGTTTAGTGATTCGTGGAAATCTCCTTCACTAGTTCCACCATCGCCACTGAATGCTAATACTACTTTGTTAGATTTCGAAAGTTTTTCTGCTAAGGCTATACCATCGCCGACCGCTAACATAGCTCCAAGGTGTGATATCATTCCAACAATATGATGTTCTTTGCTTCCAAAGTGAAAAGAACGGTCTCTTCCTTTAGTAAATCCTGCTTCTTTTCCCTGTAATTGGCAAAACAGCTTGGCAAGTGGTATTTGTCTTGTAGTAAAAACTCCTAGATTTCTATGTAATGGTAGTATGTATTCGTCTGTTTGTAGCGCTTTGGTAACTCCTACCGCTATTGCTTCTTGCCCAATGCCACTAAACCATTTGCTTATTTCTCCTTGACGAAGCAAAACCAGCATTTTCTCTTCAATTAATCTAGGAAGAACTAGGTCGTGGTATAACTCTTTTAAAAAATGCTCAGAATGGTTATTGATTTCAAATTTCATTATTCAATTTATAATATTCTTATTTATAAAATTAGTGAAGGTCTATGGAGGAATCCTACAACTAAATTTTCATGATAATTTATTTTAATAGCAAATGTATTCTATTTTTGCAATCCTTATAATGATGGCAAATATGATAAATTATGAACACTTCGTTTTAGAAAATGGGCTTAAAGTATATGTTCATGAAGATCATAGTGCCCCAATTGCAGTGCTTAATCTTCTTTATGATGTAGGTGCAAAGGATGAGGAATCGCATAAAACTGGGTTTGCCCATTTGTTTGAACACCTCATGTTTGGGGGGTCAAAAAATATTCCAAGCTTTGATGAACCTCTTCAAAGAGTAGGAGGGGAGAATAATGCATTCACTTCAAATGATATTACTAATTATTATATTAGTGTACCGAGCAATAATTTAGAAACAGCGTTTTGGCTGGAATCTGACCGAATGCTATCGCTTTCCTTTGACCCTAAGGTTTTAGAAGTTCAAAGAAGTGTGGTGATAGAAGAGTTTAAACAAAGGTATTTAAACCAACCTTATGGGGATGCATGGTTGAAGCTAAGACCTTTAGCATATCAAGTACATCCATATCAATGGCCAACGATTGGAAAAGAAATTGCCCATATCGAGAATGCCACTATGGATGATGTTCAATCTTTTTTCTATAAATTCTATATTCCCAATAATGCTTATTTAGTAATAGCTGGAGATGTAACAATCTCTCAGGTAAAACGATTATGTGATAAATGGTTTACTCCTATACCATCTGGAAAGCCTTACTATAGAGATTTGCCCCAAGAGCCTACCCAAATATCATCTAGAATAACAGAGGTAAGTTCTTCAGTACCATTGAATGCACTTTATAAAGTATTCCATTCCCCAGCAAAAACTGATAAAAATTACTTTGCTTCTGATTTGTTTAGCGATATTTTAGGAAGGGGGAAATCTTCATTCCTTTATCAGAAGTTAGTAAAAGAGCGATCTATTTTTAGTTCCATCTCTGCTCATCTTTCAGGAACTTATGATTCTGGTTTACTTATAATTGATGGTAAACTTAATAAGGGAATCTCCTGTGAAGAAGGAGATAAAATACTCAATGATATTTTGGGGGAATTTTCTCAAAATACACTATTAGATAGTGATCTAGAAAAAGTAAAGCATCAAGCAGAGTCATCTCATGTATTTGGAAATATTGAATTGTTGAACAGGGCAATGAATCTAGCTTTTGCAGCTGGTTTGGGTGATGCAGCTATGGTGAATAAAGAAATAGATTTGATAAACAATGTAAGCATGGAAAATATCAAGAATATAAAACAGCAAATTCTTGACCCTAATAATTCATCTACTTTACTTTATAAAGCAAAATCAATTTAGGCATAGAAATTTCAATTATTGGGTTTGGGTTTTTTGTATAGGTTTTTGAAAATAAGTCTCAATGAAGAATCGTCAGTAAAATACGCATATACCCAATTGATAAAAACTTGTAAGCGGTTCTTCATTCCCATCAATAACAGCACATGAATGCCCATCCATAAAATCCAGGCAAAGAAACCTTGAAAGCTAAATTTAGGAAAATCAACCACAGCTTTGTTTTTACCTATGGTAGCCATACTGCCTTTATCGGTATATTCATAATCTGGAAAATTATTTTTAGAGCTGTATGAGCAGGTTAAATATCGGTAAAAGTATTCTGCTTGGCTAATGGCTACACTAGCTACTTGGGGATGACCATTAGGGTATTTATCGGTTGCCATAAAGGCGATATCGCCCAAAGCATATATATTTTCGAAGCCTAAAACTTTAAATTTTCTGTCTACAGCTATTCTATTTCCTCTTTCAATTTTAATATTTTCTAATCCATCAATCACATTTCCTTTGATACCAGCTGACCATATTAGCGTGTTCGAACAGATTATTTCTCCATTATTTAATTCTACTTTATCGCCATCATATGCCTTGACACGTGTATTGAGCTTAATTTTTACGCCCATCTGCTCAAGATAGGTTTGAGATTTTTCTTGAGATATTTTAGACATGGGGCCAAGTGTGGCATTTCCGCCTTCCACTAAAAAAATATTTACCAAGCGATAATCAAAGTCGGGGTAATCTTTAGGAAGTATATTTTTCTTCATTTCTGCCAAAGCACCAGCTAATTCAACCCCAGTAGCCCCACCACCAGCAATTACGATATTAAACAATGATTCTTTTCGCTCTTGAGAAGCATAGGTTGCTTCTTCAAAATTTTCTAAAATATGCTGTCTTAATTTTACTGCTTCTACCGTAGATTTCATTGGAAAAGCATGTTGTTCGATTTCAGAATTTTCAAAAAAATTTGTAGTAGCTCCAGTGGCGATGACGAGTACATCATACTGAAAATTACCAATACTTGTGATAATAATTTGGGATTCAGCATCTATTTTTTGCACTTCTGCGACCCTAATTCTTACATTATGATTATTTTGAAAAACTTTTCTTAATGGAAAAGATACGGCACTCGGTTCTAAATGGGCTGCAGCTACTTGGTAAAATAATGGCTGAAATTGATGATGATTATTTTTGTCGATAATCAAAATCTCATAGCTAGAATTTGTTAGCTTTCTAGCTAATTTTAGTCCAGCAAAGCCAGCTCCTATAATGATTATTTTAGATTTCATAGTTTTGAAAATGTTGTCTAGAAAATTTTAAGAAATGCGAATAGTACAATAGAGGTTCTTGGGTTGGGCTTATTTTTTAATATAATTATACCTAAAAACTTACATGATATATTGTTAAATTGTTAATATTTAGGAAAATTGAATCTAAAAGTCGAAATTGTAAAACAAAGACTTAATTAATTTAAATAACAAAATATTATTTGTTGTCATTAACATAACAATCTTAACCCATGGGTAATTTATTTAAAATTCGTAATATATTCATCGTAGTTTCTTTCTTCTTTAGTTTTGAAGCTCTAGCACAGTCAAAATGTGCAAAGCCTATTTTCAGAATTACAAGCACAAACTCTGCTACAATTAATTCAATTAAAATTACAAGACCAAATAGTAATTTTAATAAAGATTTGTATTTTAAATCTAATACAATAAATAGTGTAGACATCAATACAGGTGTTACCTTAAATTATAATACAGCCAATAATATTTCTTATCGAGCTGAAGTAGAAATATATAAGTTTGCTGGTTCTGTAGGTTTATTTTTTGATTATAATTTAGATAATATTCCTGATGCTTTTACCCCCCTTAGCTCTACTAATAATCAGAATTTCTTCGCTAACTTTACTCTTTTAATGCCTATAGGTGTTAATCCAAGTCAGATTAGAGTTTTTGTTCTTAGCATAGATTTAGCGACAATGAACGGCTCATCATTTTGTTCTAAATCATATAGTGAAGGCGAACTAGAAACCTATTTATTCAACACATTTAGTTGTGATACTTACCCCAAAGAGCTCTCTGCTGGCGTAAATGATACTATTTGTGCTGGTAACACTGTGGAATTAATTGGCTCGATACCCGTTATGAAAGGCAATGTAGGCTATTGGAAGCCTTCTAGCTTCAAGTTGAAAGATTCTACTGCTCTTATTCAAAAACTAACACTCAAACAATCAGAAATTTTTACTCTAAATTTCAAAGATGGATATACTGGTTGCGAATTTATAACAACAAAGAGAGCTCTAGTAGATTTAGTGCCCGAAGATATTGGTTTGACGCTTATTCAAACAAACAGTCCAATCCTAGATAGTATTTGTCCAGGAGAATCTATTGCAATGAGTCTAACCAATACAACTCGTCTAGGTACGTTGAGTGTAGCATGGAAAAATAAATCTGACTTGAAACCAATTTTAGTGGGCAATTCACAAACTTTTACAGCTAAAGATGCTAATATATATTTTGCGGAAGTTTCCTATGCAAAGATAGCTGCGTGTGGTGGTGGATTTTTAAAAACGAAGGAAGTAGAAGTAAGAGCAAAAAGATTGCCTAATATTTTCTTAGATTTCAATTCTACTTGTTTGGGAAGTGCAAACTTTGTTGCAAAATCTACAGATAAAATTCGCTCTTACACTTGGAATTATTATTATGGAGCAAATTATGACAACGCACCTAATGCTACAAATTCAACTAATTACACGCCTTCAAAAGCAGGTACTTATTTTGTGACTGTAGAAAGTGGGATAAATACCTGCAAAACTAACTCAAAAGAAATTACCGTATTTGCACCACCTGCAACTCCAATCATTAACAAAATAGCACCAATTTGTCCAAATGCCAATGCAAGCCTTACTTTGGCATCAAATCCAGAACCAAATGTAACTTACGAATGGTATAATGACCCTAAGCAACAAGCTGTATTCAAAGGAGTTTCTTATACTACCAATAAACCTGCTAATTATTGGGTCAAAGGAGTTTCTGCACAATTATGTAGTTCTTCATTCTCTGAACCAGCAACCCTATCTATTGCCGCAGTAGAAAGTATGAGATTGAGCCCTTCAGGTTCTATTCCTCATTGTGAATCAAAACAAGAAACCATAGCTATTACCTCTACATCTGTGAATTTAAAGACTGTAAACTGGTATTTGAATAGCTTAAAGTCAAACCCTGTTTCTACAGCAACTTCAACATATATTTCCGCTGCTAATTTTTCAGGTAAGATTTATGTTACCGCCCAAAATTTTAATGGCTGTAATATGATTGATTCGGTAAGCATTTTATTGGTTGATCAAAGTAAATTAGCAACAATACTCTCTAAGGGAGAATTATGTACTGGTCAGTCGGTAACCTTATTCTCAGATGTAACATCAGGTTCAAGATATGTGTGGAAAAGAAATTCAGTTGTTGTTCCAAGCGATATTGGAAATAATCCTAATCAATTAACCATAAACTCTAGTGGAGACTATACAGTAGATATTGATATATCTGGAGGAAATCAATTGACTTGTCCACTAAAATCAACAGTATTCAAGGCCAACTTTGTCCAAACGCCAATTCCTTCTAACGATTATACAATAAAAGGAAATTTGATTCTTTGTAATAGTAGCTCACAAACTACTTTGTCAGTTACGCCTAGCACAGCCCCAAATGTTAGTTATCAATGGTATAAAAATAATCTTGAAATCGTCAATAATTTACCAACACTTGCTACAAAAGACACTGGTAATTATCAATTAGCTTTTTATAACGGTAAATGCTTTGCACCAAAGACACCATCAGTAAAAGTGAGCATTATTAATCTTCCAAACCCATTAATAGTAGCTAAGAATAATGTTTTATGTGTGTCAGAAAATACAGGATTTTCAATGTCAAGTCCTATTTTCCGTATTACGCCACCTGTAATTTGGTATAAAGATAATATTGCAGTACCTGCAAATGATGGAGGATTAGATATCAATTTTATACCCAAGCAATCTGGGTTTTATACCATGAGTTATATTAGCCAAGCATGCACTTCATCCACATCAAATGGAGTAAATATTTCTCCAAAGCTTACAGTCAATGCAGGTCCTAATCTTATAACATGTGAAAATGCCAAACCCTTTAACATAAAGGCAATTTCTTCAAATCCTAAAGTAACTTATAATTGGTTAGGGCAAAACAATACAAATGCTGACCAATCTGTTTTAACCATTTCTCCTTCGAATGCAAGATTAGCTTCTTATTTAGTTATAGTGAATGACAATACCAATAATTGTTCAGCTATAGATACTGTATTTGTTGATATCAAACAAAACACTATGCAAATAACTAATCAGCAAAAAGATATTATTTGTGATGGAGGTATGGGTTCTTCAACTATAAATGTTGTAGGCGGAAACCAACCTTATACCTATTATTGGATATCTTATAATGCAGCAACAGATAAGGTAGATACTATTGTTTCTAAAACTAATACTACTAACTTAAAGTCGGGTTGGTATGACGTAAAAGTAGAAGATGCGTTAGGTTGTAATAGTTTTATATATGAAAGATTTATTCAATCACCAAAACCCTCAAAGCTTAAAATTAGCACTAAAGTTATTCAGCCACTTTGTATAGGCAATACCAATGGTAGCATAGAGGTAAGTTTAAGTAATTTTTATGGTACACCTAAACTAAACTGGAGTATCCCTAATCAAACAGATAAATACCAAGTGTCAGGTCTAAAAGCAGGGACTTATAATATAGATGTTCAAGACGATTCAGGTTGTGCAGCAACATCAATCCAGTTAGTTGATCCAGTTTTATTAACAGCAGGAAAGGTGAATACCCGTTCTACCTCTATCACTGTTGGTGAAGTAGCTAGTTTGATATTTAATGAAGTATCGCCAAGCGGAGGAAGCAATAAAAGTAAAGTTCTTTGGCAAAAAAATGAAGGAGTAAATTGTACTGCAACATGGGTAAATTCAGTATCAGATACTTTAGATTTCATAGAACCAGGTCGATTATTGAAATCTACTTGCTTCCGAAGAATGGTTAGTGATGCTTGTACCACATTATATTCCAATGTCATTACTGTGTTGGCAATTCCACCTTTAGCCAAAGACTCAGTTGCTCTTTCTGGTGGTGGAGTGTTGGGTACTGGCAAGATTACACTTACATTGTATGGGAAAGCACCTTGGACAGTTATTCTCAGAAGGGTAGAAGGTCAAGATCAAGGGCTAGATACCATTAAGTCAATACAAGCTTCACCATATAGCTTTATACCTACTAAAGTTGGACTTTATACTATTTTTAAGGTAAATAATATTACCATTAGCAATCAAGATAATGCCTACATATCTGCCCTAAACTCGCTTGCTACTAATGCTTCTATGTCTGGTGGAGGAGAGTTAGGAAGTTCAATAAAAGTAAGCTTTACTGGTGGTCTAAGATATCCACTATATTATGCCTATTATTATTATGAAAATAGTTTTGATGCTTTACCTAAAGACACTATTTATGTTAATGAAATAAAGACTTCTGAAATTTCTTTTACGCCCAATAAGATTGGTTTTTATAAAGGATATTATGTAGCTGATAGATTTGAATTAGAAGGGAAAGTTGCTGGATCTGCCTTTATTTTTGAAAAACAAAATAATCCTCAAAAACCAACTGCAAATATTGCTGGGGGAGGTTTGATAGGATCTCAAATTACCATTACAGTTGACCCCAAAGGCACACCTGCTCCTTGGGAAGTACTATTGGAGATAGAAACAGATTCTATAGGGAAAAAGATATTCTTTAGTGAATATCTTTATATAGAACAAACCCCTTATTCTTTTCCAAGCAGAAAAGTGGGTGTTTATAGAATAAAAGCAGTCAATGGAAATAGGGAAGGAAATGGCGAAGCCATAGTAATTATTAATGATAGAGATTCATCAGAGGTTTTTGTTTGGAATGCAGTTTCTCCCAATGGAGATGGGAAAAATGACC
The DNA here is from genome assembly GCA_004294225.1 of Cytophagales bacterium. Classification (GTDB taxonomy): domain Bacteria; phylum Bacteroidota; class Bacteroidia; order Cytophagales; family Cytophagaceae; genus REBA01. The sequence continues at coordinate 68,643 of REBA01000025.1, forward strand.
TATTTACTGTAGAAATTCCTAAGCGCTTAAAAGACAAGTCAGCCCAGATTGTTATTTTTGATAGAGAAGGTACTAAAATTGTTGATTTAGATGTAAATATAGGTGTAAACCTAGCTTTGAATGCAACAGAAGATATGTTTGTGTTTAACTGGGATTGCAAAAATGATGCTAAGGAGCTACTTAATCCAGGTACTTATTTCTTTAGTTTTGTTGTTCAAGACTTTGAGAAGGACAAGAAAGCAAGTAAAGCCGGCTTTATTGAAATAAGAAGATAAATTATACTTAAAAAATTTGTTAAATATTTAATAATCAATACTAAAAGATATTATAATGAAAAAAGTTTTTACCCTAGTTCTATTTTTTGTTTCTAGTTTCTCTATTACCCATGCACAACAATATCCTGTTATTGGGCAATATATGTTCAATAAGTTGTTTATTAACCCAGCCTATGCCGGTACTAATGAATCTTTTAATGCCAATTTTTTGGTTAGGAAACAATGGTTTTCAGCATCTGGTCAATTTGCAGGTGCTCCAACTACTACTATATTAAATATGGATGCTCCGATCCAAAATCAAAGAGCAGGAATAGGAGGAACAATCTATTATGACCAATTAGGAGTAATGAGTGAAACATTTGTAGCCATAAATTATTCTTATAGATTGCCTTTAACCTCTGAACTTACTATGGCAATGGGCTTGAGAGGTGGTGTTGGTTTTGTAAAAGCAAATTATGACAACAAAGGACTTAATGTACAAGATAAGACAGACACTCAATTTGAGACCCAAGGAAAGAATAATCAACAATTTTCTCCAAAGATAGGAGCTGGTTTATACCTTTATCACCCTAAATATTATTTGGGATTTTCTGTGCCAGATCTAATGGTTTATGATAAGTATAGTTTCTATAAATATAAAGATACCGTATCTGGTCAGGAAAGACTTACTAGAAACATGATATTTACTGCTGGGGCAAATTTATTCTTGTCAGACATTGCAAATTTACAACCTAACGTTTTGATCAAGTATTATAAAACCCAACCCTTATTTATAGACCTTAATTGTAACATATTACTTCATGAGAAAATTCTTTTTGGAGTCTCTGCCCGTCCTTTTAATTCCTCATTTGTGTTGCAAGGTCAGCTAAAGGTTAGTGATAAAATTAAAGTTGGATTTGCAAGCGAACAACGTTATAAGAACAGCCTTCCAGGTTCATTAGGTTCTTATGAATTATTGCTTACTTATGGAATAGAATAAATTTTTAGATTTAAGTTTGGCTAGAAAGTAAATTTTTGTTAATTTTGCAATCCATACAAAAAAAAGTATATGATTATCATCAATATCAAAGAAAACGAATCAATAGATAAAGCGCTAAAAAGATTTAAGAAAAAATTTGAAAAAACTGGCGTTCTTAAGCAATTAAGAAGAAGAACCTATTTTGAAAAACCATCTATTACTCATAGACAAGGTATCATCAAAGCAGCATACAAACAAAAGATGCAAGAGACCGAAGGTTTTTTGAATTAATAGCAATAGTAAACTAATATTTATATTCAGCACATTAGCTTTTTGTAAAAAGCTAATGTGCTTTTTTATGTCTATACTTTCTTATACTAAGCCCTCTTTTAATAAATCGTGTAAATGAATAAATCCGATTGGTGTTTTTTCTTCAACAACAATAAGCTGAGTTATGTTTTTACTTTGCATTATTTGTAGAGCAAGCACTGCATATTCTTCGGGGTGAATAGTAGTAGGAGTTTTACTCATGATATCACTTGCCAATAACGAGGAAAAATCATCGAATTTTTCCATCATTCTTCTTAAATCTCCATCAGTAATCATCCCGCAAAGCTCATTATCTTGATTCACTACTGCGGTAGCTCCTAATCTTTTAGAAGTAATTTCGTAGATTACATCTTTAATTTTTGCATTATTAGCCACTTTAGGCAACAGATTGTTTGGATATATTTCTTCCACCTTAAGATATAATTTCTTACCCAAGGCACCACCTGGGTGATATTTTGCAAAATCTTCCTTTGTGAAGTTTCTACATTCTAGCAAACACATTGCTATGGCGTCGCCAAGAGCTAAGGCTAAAGTTGTGCTAGTAGTGGGTGCAAGGTTTAGCGGGCAGGCCTCTCTGCTAGAGGTTGCATTGATAACAAAGTCTGATTGAACTGCCAAGGTGGAATTGATATCACCTACTAATGCGATGATTTTAGCTCCAGTGCGTTTAAGAAGAGGCATTAAAATTTTTATCTCAGAGGTGTTTCCACTTTTAGAGATGCATATTACGGTATCTTGATTTTGAATCATCCCTAGGTCTCCATGAATAGCGTCAGCTGCATGCATAAATAGTGCAGGCGTACCCGTAGAATTCATCGTGGCAACAATTTTCTGACCTATGATTGCGCTTTTCCCGATACCAGTTATGACAACCCTACCTCGACATTCTAAAAGCGTTTTAATACATGCTTCAAAATTATCATCAATTAATTCGCGTGAATAAAGAATAGCATTAGCTTCAATTTCTAAAACATTTTTTGCAATAGTTTTAATATTTTTTATTATCTTCATAAATAGAGGGTAAATGTTGATATATAATTGTTTGCTATACTTTTATAATGTAGTAGTACAAAATTTTGCAATTATCTTTTTACAAATATATATAAACCAATAGATTTCTATAGCAATATGATGGACGAAACAGATCTGGTATCTGAAGTGGTAATAGAACAAAGTCATTTGATAGAAAAATTAAAAGAAGTTTTTGGTTATCATCAATTCAGGGGAGACCAAGAACCAATTATAGAGAGCATTCTAGCGAAGAAGAATACTTTTGTGATTATGCCCACAGGTGCGGGTAAATCATTGTGCTATCAATTGCCAGCACTCATGCAGCAAGGTACAGCAATAGTAGTATCGCCTTTGATTGCTCTTATGAAGAATCAGGTAGATCAGTTGAATGCATTGGGTGTGAATGCTCAATTCCTTAATTCTACTTTAAATAAGAGTGAACTAACAAAAGTGAAGGTTGAAACACTTAATGGCCAGATAAAGCTTTTATACGTTGCTCCTGAATCTCTTTCAAAAGAAGAAAATCTAGACTTTCTTAAGAAAAGCAAAATATCTTTTATAGCAATAGATGAGGCACATTGTATTTCTGAATGGGGGCATGATTTTAGACCAGAATACAGAAAATTAAGAACTACTATAGAACAATTAGGAAATCTACCTATTATAGCACTTACAGCCACTGCTACGCCTAAGGTTCAAGTTGATATTCAGAAAAATCTAGGCATGGAAGATGCACCGCTTTTTAAATCATCTTTCCAAAGAAAGAATTTATATTATGAAGTAAGACCTAAAGTAAAAGCTAAAAAAGAAGTCATAAAATACATACTTCAAAATAAAGGCAAATCAGGAATTATTTATTGCTTGAGCAGAAAAAAAGTAGAGGAAATAGCAGAGTTATTAGTAGTTAACGGCATCAGAGCGTTGCCCTATCATGCTGGGCTAGAAGCTCAAGTGAGGGTTCAGAATCAAGAAGCATTTTTAAATGAAAATGTTGAAGTTGTGGTAGCTACTATAGCTTTTGGAATGGGAATAGATAAGCCTGATGTGAGGTATGTGATACACTATGATGTCCCAAAATCACTTGAAGGGTATTACCAAGAGACAGGTAGAGCTGGAAGAGAT
>REBA01000056.1 GCA_004294225.1 Cytophagales bacterium
ACTGCGATAAAACGTGGGAGAGTAGGTAGCCGCCAACCTTATTTGTACCTAGGGAGTACTCCAACATTAAAGCCTAATCCAAAAATTAGGCTTTTTTTTTGATGTCTTTTATCTTATTAAATTATATTTGACTTTTTATATTATTAACCTAATTCTAATTATTAGACAATGCAACAGATTAGAAATATTGCCATCATTGCTCACGTAGATCATGGTAAAACTACACTAGTAGATAAAATTATTCATGCTTCTAAATTATTTAGAGATAATCAACAATTTGATGATTTAATTCTTGATAATAATGATTTAGAAAGAGAAAGAGGTATTACAATTGTCTCAAAAAATGTTTCGGTTAGGTATAAAGATTATAAAATAAATATTATTGATACACCTGGTCACGCAGATTTCGGCGGTGAAGTGGAGCGTGTTTTGAAAATGGCAGATGGTGTATTATTACTTGTAGATGCTTTTGAAGGGCCTATGCCACAAACTCGATTTGTTTTAGGTAAAGCAATTGCTTTAGGTTTAAAACCAATTGTTGTAATCAATAAAGTAGACAAGGAGAATTGCCGTCCTGATGAAGTACATGAATCAGTTTTTGATTTAATGTTTAATTTAGGAGCTACTGAAGATCAATTAGATTTCGTTACTGTGTATGGCTCATCAAAACAAGGTTGGATGAGTCCTGACTATAAAAAGCCAACCGATAATATTACTTTTCTTTTGGATGCTATTATCAATAACATTCCATCGGCTCCTGTTAGAGAAGGCGCTGCTCAAATGCAAATCACTTCATTAGATTATTCTGCATTTGTTGGTAGAATTGCCATTGGTAGGGTTCATAGAGGTATTCTAAAAGAAGGTGCAAATATGATGCTTTGCAAAGCTGATGGGGTATTTAAAAAAGTTAAAATAAAGGAATTACAAGTTTTCGAAGGCTTAGGAAAAGTAAAAGCTACAGAAGTACAATGCGGAGAAATTTGTGCTGTAGTTGGTATTGAAGACTTTGAAATTGGAGATACACTTGCAGATGCAGAAAATCCAGAAGCATTAACTAGAATTTCTGTAGATGAGCCAACATTAAGCATGCTGTTTACTATTAATAATTCTCCATTTTTTGGTAAAGAAGGCAAATTTGTTACTTCTAGACATATCAGAGATAGGTTAATGAAAGAAACAGAGAAAAACCTAGCAATGAGGGTTGAATCTACAGATACGGAAGATAAATTTTTGGTTTATGGAAGAGGGATTCTTCATTTGTCTGTTTTAATTGAAACGATGAGAAGAGAAGGCTATGAGTTGCAAGTTGGGCAACCTCAGGTTTTATATAAAGAAATCGATGGTGCTAGATGTGAACCAATTGAAAGTTTGGTAGTAGATGTACCAGAATCTACTGCAGGTAAAGTAATCGAATTGGTTACTCAAAGAAAAGGGGAATTGCTTATTATGGAACCTAAAGGTGATTTGCAACATTTAGAATTTCAAATTCCTTCAAGGGGTTTAATTGGTTTAAGAAACAATGTCTTGACAGCAACAGCTGGTGAAGCAATAATGACTCATAGATTTTTGGAATACCAACCTTATAAAGGTTCAATTCCTGAAAGATTAAGTGGATCTATAATCAGTATGGATACTGGTGTAGCAACAGCATATTCTATAGACAAATTACAAGACAGAGGTAAGTTTTTTGTCGATCCAGGAGAGGAGTTGTATATGGGAATGGTAATTGGGGAACATACAAGAGGAAATGATCTTACAGTTAATGTAATTAGAGAGAAGAAACTTACCAATATTCGTGCCTCTGGAACTGATGATGCAGTGAGAATTGCTCCAAAAATTGATTTCTCTTTAGAAGAGGCTTTGGAATATATACAAAAAGATGAGTATGTAGAGGTAACTCCTAAGTCTATAAGAATGAGAAAAATATATTTAGATGAAAATGAAAGAACTAGAATGTCTAAGAAAGAGTAATCAATTTTGAGTATAAAGATATTTTAGCAGAAGAGAATAATTTATAAATTTTTTAATTTTAGTAATAAATAGTCGGTTCTTAAAAGGTGAATTTTAAGAATCGACTATTTAATTTTTCCTTGCATTTTCCCCAGAATTTTAAAGACGTATTGAAATTATTGGTCTAATGGACGTTTTTCGTGGTATTTAATTTTTTATTTTCAACGGAAACGAGCAAGGAAAACTCTTATGAACTTCACCCCAAACGTGGGCAAGACAATTATCGGTAGTGTCCCAGATTGTGTGTCTGAAGTTAGGGTTTTCCACTGTTCACTTCAATATTTATTTTGGTTAAAGTTATCATCAAATTTGAAATTATTTATA
>REBA01000026.1 GCA_004294225.1 Cytophagales bacterium
TTCTTTTGGAATAGTGATAAATGAATTGCTCAGTTTTATTTTACTATTCGCTTTTGGGAGTTCGTAATGCCATCTAAGAAAGAATAAGTAAGGTACTTTGCATGAGTAGTAAAAAAACTGGTAGGCAAACTTAATATTAGGCTTAAAATTCTTAACTATTTATTTCTATATTGTTCAAAATCCATCTAAAATCAGTAGTATATACTAGTTCGGAATGTTAAATTAATTCTTGGCTCTGAAATTTTTTTAGCTACTGGCAAGCGGTGTTTCCAGTAAGTTTGAGTTTTTCCCTTCATCAATAATAAACTTCCATTATTCAATAACAAAGAAATGGTGGTATTTGTGTTCTGATGTCGAAATTGAAATTGGCGATTTGCTCCTAAACTTAGAGAAGCTATGGCTCCATCTTTCTTTAAAGATTGCTCTGCATCTGTATGCCACCCCATTCCTTCGGTTCCATTGTGGTATAAGTTAAGCAAACAGGTGTTATACTTTTCATCAGTAATTTGTTCTATTAACATTTTTAGTGCCAAAAGTTCTGATGTCCATAATTTAGCTACCTTAACACTGTTAGAATACTTATATTCAAACGCTTTCTCACCATACCATGCCACTTTTCTTTTTGTTGTGATTTCCTTTCCATATAACTTTACAACTTCGTGTTGCCATGCAATAGCAGCAAAAAAACTATCAAAAAAATATTTTTGTTCAGTAGCTGAGAGTATGTTGTCAATAAGATAACTTTCCCCATCGAACGGCAAAATATTATCAGAAAACAATGCTCGACTATTCAAACCTATAAAGCCACTCATTAAATAAAAAATAAATAGAGTATTAGAAATACCAAAGGAATTACAAGAGCAACCAATACAGCATCTACTAAAAGATATTTTTTATATTGATGATAGAATGCAATGATTTTCTTCATAAAATCTTCGTTATCTGATTTCAACAACCACAACCAACGCTCATAATTTCAGCGGCTTCTTGTCTTATTTTGTTTGACATGTCAAGAAGAGGTAAATCTTCCGTGTCATTACCAAAAGGATCTTCAATGCTTGCTGCTATCAATTCTAAACTAAGAAGCACGTAAAAAACAAAAGAAACTATTGGAGCTAAATAATAGCCTAATTGCTCTCCAAATCCAAAGGGAAGAGTAAGAATATAAGCAAACAAGAATTTTTTCAAGAACATGCTATAAGAATAGGGTATTGGGGTAGATTTAATCCTTTCACAATTATTGGAGATAAGGTTCAACTGGGCAATATCTATATCCAACAAACGCATTTGAGTAGAGTCTATAACATCTATCTTTCTCAGTTGCACTATTTCTTCATATAAAATCGTTAAAATTTTATTTGGAGCATGTTCTGTATTAGTGAAAGTAGTTAAAGGATATTTTTCTGATATTTTATAATGCTTAATTAAAGTGTTTTTTTGCAGTTGGTTAATTATTGAGTAAGGATAATTAGAAATGAGCAGAAAAAATTTTTCTTTATCTGACTCCATCTCCGAAGGCAAGAGACCATTAAGTTTAAAACTAATATTTCGAATACTGGCAGAGAGTTGGGTCCAAAGTTTCTGACCTTCCCACCATCTTTCATAAGCAGTATTAGTTCTGAACACAAGCAATAAAGAAATTACAAAAGCGAGTAAAGAATGAATAACAGCACTATTTACTATATTAAATACATTTCTTTCAATATATACTATTGTAGCAGTGTATATAGCGACAGTAATCATTCCTGGCCATAAAATATTAAGCGTATCTCCTTTATGAAATTTAAAAATAAGTGAAAACCAGTCTCTAGGATTATATTCTACCATTGATTGTTAAGTTAATTCAGGAAAAAAATTAATTCTAATTGGGCTATCATAAGACAAACCAAGCAATTCGCTAGCATTGCCAAGGCTGATGGCAAACTCTAATAAATTATTACTATTAAACACCGCCAAAATATCACCATGGTCTGTAATGTCATAGGTAGAAGATATTTTATCAAGAGTTTCTCGTCCAAAGATAATTTCAAAACTTCTGTTGTCGGCTACTTTGGTAAATAATTCATTAGAAATATTCGTAATTAAATTTCCATAACTATCCACATGAATGACCTGACCAGCAAGGGTATTCTTAGAAATTCTAACTTGACGATTGAGCATTTGCTTCATAGCAGGAACCTGTATTCCTAAATTGTAAATTTGCATACCGCTTGCTAAAGAAACAGCAGCATTGGCCAACACTGTGCGTTCAGGAAAAATATTTGCCATATGATCTCTATTTAACTCCACGGCAACTGGCATAAGAGGTTTGTCGGACAACAAGGAAAATAAACCATTATCAACACCTACAAAATAATGCTCTTCAAATTTTACCGCCAATAATTTATCTTGAGCATTATTAGGAGCGTTGATAGAGACCAAATGCACGGTTCCTTTGGGAAAATCTTTATAAATCGATTTTAACACATAAGCAGCATGAGGAATATTGAATCGTTCAATTTCATGTGTAACATCAACAATATTAATATTAGGATTGATGCTATATATCTTAGCTTTTACAGCGGCCACATAGTGGTCTCTATGACCAAAATCTGACATAAATGTTATAATTGCCATAGAGGTATAGAATGCAAAATTTATTTTATATTTACTTATGCTATTCAAAGCATGAACGAACAAAAATAAATAATTTTTAGGCATTAACAATTTAATAAAATCAAATCGCTTGGCAGAAAGAATTCTATTACTCGACGATGTTTCTCCTCTTGAATTTCTGGGAACAGAGAATAAGATTATCAAAGAATTATCCGCAGTATTTCCTAAAAGTAGAATCGTAGCAAGGGGCGATGAGATAAAAATTATTGGCTCAGAAGACGAAACCATCAAAATAATGGATTTGATTCAATCTCTGAAGGATCACTTCCATAGATTTGGTCAGATTACCCACGAAAGCCTTGAAATGATTCTAAAAGAAGAAGAAATTCTGAATACTCCACTTTCCGATGGTGTAATTCTATATGGCGATAGAGGAATAGTAATTAAACCCAAAACGGAAAATCATAAAAAATTAGTAGCTTCTGCTATAGAAAATGATTTGGTTTTTGCCGTAGGCCCAGCAGGAACAGGTAAAACATACATATCAGTAGCTATTGCTGTTCGAGCCTTAAAAAATCAAACTGTAAGAAAAATAATTATTACTCGTCCAGCAGTAGAAGCAGGAGAAAACCTAGGCTTCCTGCCAGGAGATTTAAAAGAAAAGCTTGACCCTTATCTAAGGCCAATATACGATGCTCTAGAAGACATGATACCTAGAACAAAGCTAAAGCAATATATGGACAACAATATTATTGAGATTGCTCCTTTAGCTTATATGAGAGGAAGAACCCTTGGCAATGCATTTGTATTGCTAGACGAAGCACAAAATACTACTCCAATGCAGATGAAAATGTTTCTAACCAGAATGGGAAACAATTCCAAAATGATTATCACTGGAGATAAAACCCAAATCGATCTTCCTGGCAGACAAAAATCAGGTTTAACCAATGCCTTAGAAACTCTTCAAGGAATCAAAGGAATAGGAATAGTTATTTTAGATGACAAAGATGTGATGAGGCATCAGTTAGTGGGTAGGATTATTGGAGCCTATCAAAAAGCAGAAGACACCCAATCTACCTCTTAATATTCCAACCAATGAAATTTCTAATTGCTTTATTTATTCTTGTTATTTACTATAATGGCTCCTTCGCCCAGCATCGCCATTGTGGGCAAGTCAAGTACCAACAATTATTAGAAAAAAAACATAAAGGCTACAAAGATGCCATACATCATCTTGAAGATAAAATTTCATCTCACACCAACAATAGACTAAGACTAGCTAGAAATGCTACAAATACCTATCAGATTCCTGTGGTATTTCATATTATCTATAATAATGAAGATCAAAATATTTCTGAAACACAAATTAAAGAACAGTTAAGGGTTATAAATGAAGATTTCAATAAGCTCAATAAAGACACCGCAAATATTCCAGAAATATTCAAAAACCTCAGTGCATCTATAGAAATAGAATTTTGCTTAGCCAACCAAGACCCTAATGGTAAATTCACCAATGGAATAAATAGAGTCTTTACTGCAATTAAAGAATTTGACATATATTTCGCCGATACCATTCTTAAAAGCCTCTCCTATTGGCCAAGTGATAAATACCTAAATGTATGGGTGGCTAACCTTACTAATGATATTCTAGGATACGCTCAGTTCCCCAGCCAATCGGGGCTAGTTGATTTGTCATCTGACCAAGGATTGGCAGAATCTGACGGTGTGGTGGTTTATTACAAAGCTTTTGGTTACAATCAAAATTCTTCTAAATACAATTTAGGCAAAACACTTACTCATGAAATAGGACATTGGCTAGGGCTAATTCATACTTGGGGAGATTCTTTCTGTGGTAATGATTATGTAGATGACACACCCAGACAACAAGAAAGTGGAGAAGAACTAAAAAGAAACAACTGCGAACAATTTTCTTCTTGCGATGGTACTATTTCTAGAGATATGACCAATAATTTTATGGATTGGAGCCCAGATGCTTGTATGAATATGTTTACTTTCGGTCAAAAATTCAGAATGCATCAGGTAATGAAAAATGCTCCTAGGAGAATATTACTCAAGCAATCTTATGGATGCTATAAACCCAATGGACAATTCTCTTTACCCTACAGTGAAGCCTTTACAGATGGTAGCATCAAACCTCAGGACACCCTTGGTAATTCCAAAAGCAGATTGAAATGGGAATTGGGTTTTTCTAACCGAAATCAATATTACCTTCTTGCAAAAAATGATATTCAATATTCAGGAGATTCATTAACCTACACTTTTCCTTTTATAGATTTTTCAAAAGCAGTCAATGCTTTTTTAGATATCGATATTGCTTCGCTTAGTAATAAAAATGGGACGATAGACAGTATAGTATTCACCTACAGCCCAAACCCTGAAAGAGAATTTACACTACAAAAAATTACGGGATTCGAAATTTTGAACAATGATTTAATCTCTTCATTTCCTGAAAACTGTTGGAAAAATTACAGAATCAGTCTAAGTAAACTTTCTGGTCAATATATAGCTCAAGTAAAAATCAAATTCTATTCTAAAGGAATTAGCAATATAGCTATTGATAACATTAGGTTCTTTGACAATCTTGATAGACATGAATTATTACTTTATCCCAATCCTACAGAAGATGTTCTAACAGCACAAATTATTCAAGACGAACTTAGTGCAATGCAATTTGAAATCATCAATGCTATTGGCAAAACAATTCGGGTTTGGGAAGTAAATAAAACTACTCTAAAAGAAATCATCCAGCTTTCAGATTTATCATCTGGCTTATACTTTCTTAGAGTAAACTTTTTAGAAACCAACCGAAGGAAAACATATAAGTTCGTCATACAATAAAATGTATCCTCAAATACCTTTTTTTAAATATGCTTTCTTCTTTGCATCAGGAATTGTATCAGCTAAGTATTTTCCTATATCAAGCATCTACTCCGCTTATGCAATAATAGCTAGCTTGACACTAGCTTATGTATCTATTTTATTTACCCACAAACCCTCACTAGACAATAGCCAAACTCAAATAAGCCTTTCATTGATTGGCATGTCTTTAGTATTTACTATAGCCTTCACTCAAGTCAATCAAAATAATAGAATACAGCACAACAACCATTTTAGCAACTTTTCTTCGATTGAATTTATCGATGGGGTTATTTCAGAGCGTCCTCAGGAATATGAAAGAAGTTCTTTTATTTCACTTGATATAAAAAAGATATATACTAAAGCTCAATGGAGCAATTCTTCAGGAAAGATACTTATCAAATCATTTCATAATGGGGTGAAACAATCTTTAAAATGTGGCGATATTCTTATCGTAAAGGGAAACCCTTCTGCAATCACCAATAATCCTACTATCAATACTTTTGATACAAAAGGCTATTATGCTCTTCAGAATATTTTTCATGTAATGAACGTTCAATCACAATTTATTCGTCAATACGACATCGATTATTTCTACTCGATAAAACGTTACTCTGCCGAATGTGCTCTATACTTTGAGAAAATAATTGATCAATTCATAAACGACAAAGACAACGCTGGTATTTCTAAGGCTTTGTTATTGGGCAACCGAACAAACCTTGACAAAGATTTAAAAAAAGCCTACTCAAACGCTGGTGTAATTCATGTTTTGGCGGTATCTGGCTTACATGTTACTATCCTTTTTGGTTTATTTCAGTTCTTTTTTCGCAAATGGATGATTGGTTCTAGAAATAAAGAAAAAACAGGAATTATTTTATTGCTTATTATCCTTTGGATATTTGCATTTATTACTGGGCTTTCCGCTTCTGTAATAAGAGCAGTTGTAATGTTTAGTATCTATTTAATTGCACTTTGGTTGGAGAAAAGAAACGACCTAAGCAATACCGTGTTTGCCTCTATTTTTTTGATGCTACTTGTAAATAACAATTTTATCTTTGATATAGGTTTTCAGCTTTCCTATTTGGCTGTGCTTGGAATAATATGGCCTTATCAATGGCTAAGTAAGCGATACGAATCTTCCAATAAAATTTTGAATTATATTTATCAAGCCTTGATGTTAAGCTTCTGTGCACAACTGTTTACATCTCCTATTATTCTATTTTATTTTCACCAATTTCCAACTTATTTTTTAATCGCAAATTTACTTATTGTTGTTCTCACCAACATAGTAATGGTGTTTCTAGTAGCTTTGCTAAGTTTTTCTTGGCTCTCGCCTATTGCATCTTTTATAGGAAAACTGACGGAAAGTTTACTTTATATATCCAATAAAATAGTTGCCTATATTGAATACTTACCAAAATCAAATATCGAAGAGATTCACATAAGTTTGATTCAAGTCTTAGCACTATATCTATTGCTCTTGGCAATAATAGAAATTGTTAGAAAGAAAAAATTTCATTCTGCTTATTGGATATTGATAGCATCACTGATGTATGCTGGATCTGCCTTTTACGAAGCATGGAAAATAAATAAGCAAAGGAAATTACTATTTATTGCAGATAGCACATTTATATTGGCTCACCAAGTAGGTAGTTCTGTTTATTTTGGAACTAATTACAATAATTTATCACCAAATATTAAAAAAGAATTACAAAATATTGGCATAAAAAAGTTTAATGTAAATAAAAGAAATATTCAATCAAGCAGCCTTCAAGTAATTGGGGGTATGGCTTTTCTAGAAATTAGTTATAAAGACCTCTATCCATCAAAAATTGATGGCTTCAAAAAAGCAGGAATCACTGGGTTAGTTTGTAAAAACCTTTCAAACAAAACCACAAATATTTATTGGTTGAAAAAAAATACTACTTTTCCAATTACTAGATATTCTAAACAATTACATTTGTCCTATATTACTTTAAATCTAAAGGATATTATTTCTATTCCTATCACTACTAAATAAACCATTTATGAGTATAGTACTTTATGAAGTTCATCAAAGAATTGCCTATATCACTTTAAATCGCCCTGAGAAAAGGAATGCACTTAATGATCAGATGGCTTCTGCACTCACAGAAAAATTTCTTCAAGCAGAAGCAGATAATGATGTAAAAGTAATAGTATTAAAGGCCAATGGCGATGTATTCTGTGCTGGTGCAGATTTGGAGTATTTACAATCTTTGCAAAACAATTCGTATGATGAAAACCTGAAAGATTCTAAAAAACTGATGAATCTTTTTAGAACCATTTATTGCCTCAAAAAAGTAGTTATCGCCCAAGTAAATGGGCATGCCATTGCTGGAGGTTGTGGCTTAGTAAGTGTTTGTGATTTCGCTTTTAGTGTAGATACTGCAAACTTTGGATATTCAGAAGTCAAGATTGGTTTTGTACCTGCTATAGTAATGGATTTTTTAGTAAAGAAAATTGGAGAAGCACGAGCAAAAGAAATGCTTATTACTGGTACATTTATCAAAGCCAAAGAAGCCATGAAATGGAATCTAATCAATGAATCTATAGAAGAAGGCAACCTAGAAGAAATAGTAACTCAATTTGCCCAAAAACTATGTGTAAATAATTCAGGCAATTCTATGGAGCTCATCAAAAAATTATTCAGTGAATCTGATGGCAAAACCTTTGAAGAGCGCCTTATCAACGCTGCCAATGTTAATGCCTTAGCTCGCTCTACCGAAGACTGTAAGAAAGGTATTAGTTCATTTCTAAACAAACAAAAATTAGAATGGTAGTAATTAAAGGGTCTTTAGAAAATCTTCCGCAATCTCATAATGTGATAGAAGTTTCTCCTCTGGCATCTGTTCTACAAGTCTTGCCATCATTGACAATCTAGGATTCTTTAAAAAAAATGCTCGGTGCTTGTGAATAAATCTCCAATATAAGCCGTCCCATATTTTACACCATTCTCCTTTGGGATAATCGCTCATTTTAAGAATATAGTTAGAGCCAGAAAGATAAGGCTTAGTAGTCAATAACCCTCCGCAAGCAAATTGGCTCATAGAATATACATTGGGCACCATTACCCAATCATAACTGTCGATATACATCTCCATAAACCATTGATAAACATTATTTGGATTTATTTCACAAAGCAACATGATATTCCCTAGCACCATTAGCCGCTCTATATGGTGATTATAAGCAAAAGAATGAAGATTCTTGATTGCATTATCTACAGGAAGCAAACCAGTAGTTCCTGAATAAAATTTATCAGATAAAGGACGGTCGAATTTCCAAAAATTGGAGGTTCTTATTTTTCTTCCCTTTAGTAAATAGGCGGCTTTCATAAACTCTCTCCAACCTATGATTTGCCTTATAAACCCTTCCATTGAATTGATAGGAATTTCTTTTTCATATTTCAAAGCCTCGCTAATGACCTCTTCAGGAACGAGCAAACCAATATTGAGATATGGGGAAAGTATAGAATGAAACAAAAAAGAATTTTTCTCTGCAATTGCATCTTCGTATAATCCGAAGTTTTGAAAATAGGAATCAAAGAAATCGATCATACAGCTTTTCGCCTCAGCATGGGTGGTTGCGTAGGAAAAAGCATCAGTAGATCCAATATTATTAGAAAAATATCGATTTACATAAGAAAGAGCCTCGATTACATATTTATTCCTTTCTAATACCTTTCTAGCAGGTATAACAACATTTTTAGGCAACTTCTTTCTATTCTCGTTGTCATAACTCCATTTGCCTCCTAAAGGGCTGTTAGATTCATCCACCATAATCTCTAGACGTGTACGCTGAAAAGCATAAAAATTAGACATGCTAAAGTGCTTCTTGTCCTTAAAATAATCACTCAATAAAGCCTCATTACATAAAAAATATGGACTATTCCATTTAATAAGCTTTATTTCTAGACTAATGCTTGCCTGTCTCACTCTTTGCTCTAGCCAATCATCATTTAAATCTCTATAATGAATCTCAAAAATGCTTCTTTCTTTTAATTGAATAAATAAATCTTCATAATCCTTAAAAGAATGGTGTTCTATGTAAATGTGTTCTTTATCTTTTTTGATGAGCTGTGCTTTATAATATTGCATTGAAGCTCTGTGAAGGACAAGCTTCTGCTGATGAAAATTATATTGTTTGAAATACAAAAAGTCTTCAATCAAAACAAAAATATAATTCCCCGAAATACTAAAATTATCTTCAAAAAGCTGATGTGGTAGTACAAGAAATGCTTTATTCATAGACTTAATCAATCAAGTGTATTTATCCAACCCTATTTATGAAGTTTTGTTTTTCTTTAATTTAAGGAATTTTATAGTTACATAAAATATTTATTATCAACAGATAATTTATTATTTAAAATAATTCTAAATAACTTGGTTTTAAATAAAGAAAAAATTAGTTTTGTGTTAATTATAATCAATCTAAATAAAGAGGGGATGAAAAACTTATTAAAAAGTGTATTTTTTTGTACAATACTAGTATTATTAAATGCCTGCAAGAAAAAAGAAGAGGATAAAATAGTTCCAATTCAAGGAAACAGTTCACAAGCTATTAAAGATTATTCTGCTATGGTTTACATCTCCTACGATGATGCTATCTCTAAAGCAAAATTACTTCAACAAAGTATTGAAACTTTTGGCACAAATCCTAATTCTAGCAACTTTGAACTATGCAAACAAGCTTGGCTCGCTGCAAGAATCCCCTATGGACAAACGGAAGCCTACAGGCTTTATGGCGGCCCAATAGATGGTGAAGATGGGCCTGAAGGCTACATCAATGGCTGGCCATTGGATGAATCATTTATAGATTATGTAGAAGGCAATACTGAGTCTGGAATAATTAATCTCCCAAAACTATATCCAACAATAAATGATTCCCTATTACTAACACTAAATGAAAAAGATTCTGAAACAAATATTGCTACTGGATTTCATGCTATTGAATTCTTATTATGGGGGCAAGATCTCTATGCCAACTCTGCTGGGAAAAGGCCTTATACTGATTATGTAATGGCTTCAAATAGTTCGGCAAATAGAAGACTACAATACTTAAAAGTCTGCTCTAGCCTTTTAGTAACTCAACTTACCGAGGTAAGAGATGCATGGAAAGTAGGAGCTGCATGGTATTCTAACTTCAATAATCCTGTAAATAAAAATATTTCTTTAAGAATGATATTTGATGGTATTGGGAAATTATCAAAAGGAGAACTAGCTGGAGAGAGAATGAATGTAGCATTAGAAAATGAAGATCAAGAAGATGAACATTCCTGCTTCAGCGATAATACACATATAGATATCAGAATGAATTTCCTCGGAATCAAAAACGTTTATCTCAATACTTATATTAGCACGAATGGAATAAAAACTCAAGGTTATTCTCTTTCTGAATTAGTAAAAGCGAAGAGTATAGAAACAGATAAAGAAATATTATTGGCTTTAGAAAATTGCGAAAAATACATCAATGACATTCCTGCCCCATTTGACCAAGCAATCATAAATGAAAAAGAGAAAGTAGTAAAAGCAATAAAAGAACTTCAAAAGCTAAGCGATGCTATTGCTGGAGGTGCTTCAAAATTAGGACTACAAATTTCTGCTGATTAAATAGAAAAAATGAATAGTTATATATTTAAAAAAAACATCATTATTGGACTCATTGCTATAATTGCATTCAACTGTAGTACAAAAGACAAAGAGCCCTTAACAACACCTATAATAGCTTCCTCGGATGAAGAACTATCGTCAGGCAAACTTACTGTTTTCGATCAAAGTGAAAATTCATTTGGAAATCAAGTTCCGGGTCTGACTGGAGAAGAATCTGGAAAATTTGTAGTAGGAAATTCTTTCTTTAGGTCAAACTGGGTAACTTCCCCTTCTTCAACAACAGCCAGAGATGGTCTTGGACCGTTTTTCAATGCTAGGTCATGTGGGAGTTGTCATGCCAAAGATGGAAGAGGCTTCCCGCCTGAAAGTGGAGAATTGGATATGCACAGTTTATTATTCAGGCTGAGCATAGAAGGAACTAATCCAGATGGCAGCCCCAAAGCTCATCCAGAATATGGTGGGCAAATTCAATCTAGTGCCATTCAAGGCTTACAAGCAGAGGCTCAACCCTTGGTAGAATATATAGATTTTGAATATACCTACCCAGATGGAGAAATTCTCAAACTAAGAAAACCCATTTATTCCTTCTCCACAAACTATGGCAATTTAGAAGCTAATGTTAAAACATCACCTAGAGTGGGTCTTCAACTATGTGGAATGGGACTATTAGAGGCTATTCCCGAAAATGACATCCTAAAACTATCCGACGAAGCAGACAGCAATAATGATCAAATTTCTGGGAAACCCAACTATGTTTGGGATTATGAGAGCAACAAAAAAACATTAGGTAGATTCGGATGGAAAGCAAATCAGCCAAGCCTCAGACAACAAGTAGCTGGTGCATTCAATGGCGATATAGGAATCACTAGCGAACTATTTACTAAAGAAGAGTTCCCTAGTAGTATCATTGAAATAATCCTGAATTTACCAAACGGAGGAGTGCCCGAGATCTCCAATAAAACTATTGATGAGGTTACCTTCTACTGCCAAACGCTGGCTGTTCCTGCAAGAAGAAATTTCAAAAATCCTGACGTGATTGAAGGGAAGCAACTCTTTACTAAGATTGGTTGCGAAAAATGCCATCATGCCGAATACAAAACTTCTGCTTTTCACTCCCCTAGTGTGCTATCAAGCATAGTGATTAGACCTTATACCGATATGTTGCTTCATGATATGGGAACTGCACTTGCTGACAATCGAGAAGATTTCCAAGCCAATGGCCTAGAATGGCGAACTACTCCACTTTGGGGTTTGGGATTAATAAAAACTGTAAATAACCATACCTTTCTCTTACACGACGGAAGAGCAAGAAATATTGAGGAAGCCATCATATGGCATGGAGGAGAAGCAGAGAATTCCAAAAAAGAATTCTCAAAACTCAACAAAACTGATAGATTAAAATTGCTGCAATTTTTAAACTCTTTATAAAAAAAGTATAGCTACTGTCCAATCACAATAAAGATAAGGCTCATCTATCTCTATTTGCTGTTTATTTACTAGCTTGTTTTTCATTTTTAATCTGAATTTCAAAAACCTATATTCAAGAATTTGTTAATTCTCATCGTAATATAGACAGCCAACCCTTCGCAAAACCAAAAGAGCTAAAATTTTCCTAACCCACCAAGACTGTGAATAAATTATAGACAACTGCTTGAAAGCGGAAAAATAATTTTGGTTACATTTGACACCTATTGACAAATCAAACTTTGTACAATGAATTCACTAGGAGAAAAAATAAGGACAATAAGAGAATCGAAGAGTTTATTACTTCGACAGGTTGCTGCTTATCTCGAAATCGACACCGCTTTAATTAGTAAAATTGAACGAGGCGAAAGACGACTGACCAGAGAACAAGTAATTAAACTTGCTAAATTTTACAACGTGACAGAAGAAGAACTTTTAACACTTTGGCTTAGTGACAAACTTCTAGATACTATTGAAAACGACCCTTTCGCAATGCAAGGATTAAACAAAGCAAAAACTATTTTAAAAACCTTACTATGAAAAACGGAATAGCAAAACCATTTTTAAAATGGGCAGGCGGAAAAACACAACTAATTAATGAAATTGAAAAATCGTTGCCTTTTGAAATCACCAATAAAAAATTTACCTACTTTGAACCATTTGTTGGTAGCGGTGCAGTTTTATTTTGGATGCTTGAAAATTTTCCAAAATTGGAAAAAGCTGTTATTAACGACATAAACGCTGATTTGATAAACGCTTATAGAATCATAGCATCAAAGCCCAAAGAACTTATTTCTATTCTTCAAATTCTTCAAAATGAATATCACAATCTTGACGGAAAAGAGGAAGAAAAAAAGGAATACTATTATAAAAAAAGAGAATTGTACAACACAAGAAAAGAAGAAAAAAGCGGACAAGCCGCTTTGTTTATTTTTCTCAATCGTACTTGCTTTAACGGTTTATACAGAGTAAACAAAAGCAATGGCTATAATGTACCAATGGGTAGTTATAAAAAGCCAACCATCTGCGACGACCAGAATATTTTAGCTGTAAGTAATGTTTTGCAGAAAGTTGAAATTCTTTGTGGTGATTATGAAACGACACTAAAAGAAGCAACCCCTAATTCGTTTTTCTATTTCGATCCGCCATACAAACCATTAAGTAATACATCTAGTTTTAACTCTTATGCAAAAGATGAATTCAATGATGAGGAACAAATAAGACTAAGAAATTTTTGCTCAAAATTGGAAAAGCAAGGGCACAAATGGATGCTGAGCAATTCCGATGTTAAAGGCAAAGACACAAACGACAATTTTTTTGATGAAATTTATTCGGAATTTTCTATTTCAAGAGTAAAGGCGAGAAGAAGCATCAATGCAAATCCTGAAAAATATTATTTGGACGTTCCCTTCGGGCGGGCTTTCCGTTCCAATCTTTTGTTCGTTCCTCACAAAAGGATTTCCACTGCAATCCCTAACGCAAAACTCGCTGTATAAATGAATTTGAGCTTCAACACAAAACTTGCGGAAAGATATTCAAGTAACTCACAAATTGCAAGAGTTCTAACCGAAAATTGGGTTAAAGAAAACTCATATTGTCCTTGTTGCGGAGAAATCCCGTTAAATGAATTTGAGAACAACAGACCAGTAGCAGATTTTTATTGCAATAAATGTAATGAAGAATTTGAATTAAAAAGTAAGAATGGAAAGTTTTCTAATACAATAAATGATGGAGCTTATTCTACAATGATTGAAAGGATAAATTCAAATCAAAATCCCAATTTTTTCTTTTTAACATATTCAAAAATCTGGGCTGTAGAGAATTTTCTCATTATCCCGAAACAGTTTTTTACAACTGAAATAATTGTAAAAAGGAATCCACTTTCAGATACTGCAAGGCGAGCAGGTTGGGTTGGCTGTAATATTGATATTTCAAATGTTGCCGAGGCTGGCAAAGTTTTTTTAGTAAAAGATTCTAAATTAATTGACAAAAAAATTGTAGAAGCCTCTTTTAATAAAACATTGTTTTTAAGAGGAAAATCAACCGATTCTAAAGGTTGGATATTGGATTTAATGACTTGTGTTGATTTAATTAAGAAAGAAACTTTTTCGCTAAAAGATGTTTATAAATTTGAAGATAAACTCAAAATAAAATACCCTAGCAATAATTTCATCAAAGACAAAATAAGACAGCAACTTCAAGTATTGCGGGATAAAGGAATAATTGAATTTGTAAGTCGTAGTAATTATAAAAAAATCAAATATGGAAACATTTAAGATTGAAGTAAAAGAAACACTTTCAAAAATTATTGAGATTGAAGCTAATTCTGCTGATGAAGCATTTTCAAAGATTCAAGATTTATATAAGAAAGAAGAAATTGTGCTAGATGCTGATGATTATGTTGAAACAGAATTTTTAAAATCAGAATAGTAAAAGATGTCAAACATAACTCCAAGTAATTCCGATTTTATTTTATACACTTCTCAAGATGGCGAAGTAAGGGTAGACGTTTTTGTTAATGATGAAACAGTTTGGCTTACTCAAAAGGCAATGCAAGAGTTGTTTGATAGGTCAAAATCAACGGTAAGTGAACATATTAGTAATGTTTTTAAGGAAGGAGAATTAGAGGAAAATCAAGTTATTCGGAAATTCCGAACAACTGCCGATGATGGTAAAGATTATGAGGTTTCCTATTATAATCTTGATGTAATAATATCAGTTGGATACAGAATCAAATCTCAAAGAGGCACTCAATTTCGTATTTGGGCTACCAAAACGCTAAAAGAGTTTATCATCAAAGGATTTGTTTTAGATGATAAACGCTTGAAACTAGGTGGTCAGGTATTTGGCAAGGATTATTTTGAAGAGTTACTTGAGAGAATTCGGGAAATTCGAGCATCAGAAAGACGGTTCTATCAAAAAATAACGGATATATATGCTCAATGTAGCATAGATTATGACCTTAAATCAGACCTGACTTTAAATTTCTATAAAACCGTTCAAAATAAACTTCATTGGGCAATTACAGGAAATACAGCGGCTGAAATCATTGAAAGGAGAGCAAATGCTGACAATCCTAATATGGGCTTAACTACTTGGAAAAATTCACCTGATGGCAAAATTTTAAAATCGGATACAAACATTGCAAAAAACTATTTATCTGAAAAAGAAATAAGTGAATTAAACAGACTTGTGGAATTGTATTTAAACTTTGCAGAATTACAAGCAGAAAGAAATATTCCAATGAAAATGAATGAATGGGTTGAAGCATTGGATTCATTTTTAAAAATAAACCGTTACGATTTATTAAACAATCCTGGTAAAATATCTCACGAGATGGCAATTAAAAAAGCGGAATCAGAATATTCAAAGTTCAGAAGAATTCAAGACCAAAAGTTCATTTCTGATTTTGATAAGGAAGTTAATAAAATCAAAAAGAAAAAGTAATGGAAATAAAAGTTAATCGAAGTTTCGCAAAACCAATTTTGTTTCTTTTAAAAATACTAGGTTGTCAAAAGATGCTTTTAGTATGTAAAGGGTATGGTGAAGATTATGAATCATACACTGAACTGTGTTGGGAAGAAGACAAGGAATTAGACCTTAAAAACGATTCCCAGTATGAAGACTTTAGAATTTGGCTTTAATAACTCTTGATATTCCTCCATATTTTTTATCGAACAATGGCTTATCAATTCAAAGCGGAAAAATAGTAAGTGTAAACAAAGGTAAATGGGATAAATCGGAAGGTTTCGAATATGTAAATGATTTCAATAGAAAATGGCTTACTTCGGTTCGTGATAAAATGAAAGATGACGCTACCATTTGGATAAGCGGAACAATGCACAACATTTTTTCAGTTGGACAAATATTAACAGAATTAGGTTTTAAAATTTTGAATGTTATTACTTGGGAGAAAACAAATCCGCCACCCAACTTTTCTTGTCGTTTTTTTACCTATTCAACCGAACAAATTATTTGGGCTAGAAAGAGTGAAAAGGTTCCTCATTATTACAATTATGAATTGATGAAGCAATTGAATGACGACAAACAAATGAAAGATGTTTGGAAACTACCTGCAATCGCTCCTTGGGAAAAAGCTTGCGGTAAACATCCGACACAAAAACCACTTTCCGTTTTAACTCGTTTGATTTTAGCATCTACAAAACCCAATGCTTGGATATTAGATCCTTTTACTGGTGGCAGCACGACAGGTATTGCAGCAAATTTAGCAAACAGACGTTTTTTAGGAATTGACCAAGAAGAAGAATTTTTGAATATTAGTAAAAAACGAAAAATTGAAATTGAAAATCCTGCAACAGCAGAAATATTTAGAAACAAAATAGCTGGTTTCATTGACAAAAAGCAATTCTCATTATTTATTGAAAACGAAGCACCAACAACAGACATTAAAGTTGCACTTGGTTTTTGTCGTTCTAAAGACCTTAAAACATTAACGGCAAGTAAGACATTTTATTTCCACGCAATTGAAAGCAACAATACTGTTAAAGACTTTCCATCAGGTATTCTTGACGCAACAAGACTTCTAATTTATTCAGGTGGCAGAAGCAAACCCATTAATTTGACAGGACACTATTCTGAAATAAAATCCATTGAATTAAAACACAAATCAAAAATTAAAGGCAAAGAAAAATCAGAGACAGAATTTTATTATGAAATTATTTTAGAGGACTGTTTCAAAGAATCAGACGAATTGAAGTTAGCTATAAATTCAAAAAAACTATTTGACAAATCAGACGACAAAAACGGCAAGTTATTACAACAATTTTTACCTGCATTAACAACGTGGGAAAGAGTAATCAAATCAATCGACAAGACCAATGCCAACGCATCGTAGTCATTCACATTTAAAGCAAATTTAGACGAGGAAAAAGTACAACAAATAGATTACAGGCTATAGGGAAAAAATTGATTTCCGAAGTTCTATAAAGGCTTAGTGCAAGGTTCAAGTTCAGTCTTTAAATTGAACATTTGTCTTGAAAAATATGCAACTTAGCAAAGACAAAAGCCTTTATAGATTTGCTAGACAATAGAAGTAAATGTGGATACCTCTAAAATATAAAAACAATAAAATTGTATTGCTTTTATTGTTGTATTTCTTAATGGCTATTCCATCTCATAGCTCATCTATCGATACTATAGAAGGGCAAGTTTCTCTTACTATTTTTGATTCAGAAACATTCAGTCCTTTATGTTTTGCAATAGTAAGTTCTGGTGATAGCACCTATATATCAGACGTACAAGGTAAAATTAGCTTAACAATTGAGGCTGACTCTATCTGGATAAACGTTGCTCACCCTTTATACTTATCAAAATCAGTATGGATAAAAAACACCTGCATCAAAACAGAATTAAGTTTGATAAGAAAAATTCCATTTATAAAGGAAAAAGTTACCAATCAAGACTCCAAAAAAGTCATAAAAAAAATTCTTCAATACAAACCCGTAAATGATCTAAATGGTAAAGAGCATTATAGTTTCAACACCTATAACAAAATTTCTTTCAGCCCAGGAGATAGTACTAATAATAAGAAACTACTTTCTAAGCTTTACCGAGTATTTTCTGGCAAGCTTAGAGAATTTGATAAAAAACAACACTTCTTTCTATTAGAAAACACAAGTCAAAAAAATGTCAAAAGTGAATTATTTAGAAAAGAAACAATAACTGGAGTAAAATCATCAGACATCAGCGTACCTCTACTAGTGATAGAAACAAGCCAACTCAATGCCAGTTCTATCTATGATAATTGGTTAAAAATTGGAGGTAAACAATACGAAAGCCCACTATCTTCAGAAGCCATAGAAAGATATATATTCAGCCTTGAAGATACTATTTTTCTTAGCAACGACACTTTACTAAGAATCAAATACAACCCCAATGAAGCTTATTTTTTTAGAGGACTAAAAGGCTATATGTATATATCTACCAAAAAATGGGCGGTGAAATACTACGATGCTTCACCTGCTTTTGGAGAGCAACTTGAAACCTACAGAAGTTCTTCGTTTCAATATATCAATAATCAGTGGTACCCATATCAGGTGGTTACTAGAATTTCTTCTGAAAAAACCATTGGAAAACCACAATTTGATATCAATATATTTTCTCAATTCTTTAATATTAGTACTTCTAAGAATTTTCTTCAAAAAGATTTTGATGAAACTATATTAGAATATAAATCCAAATCTGAAACAGTTCCAAACGAACACTGGGAGAAGTATAGAACAATACCCCTCACTAAACAAGATTCTCTTACCTATCAATTTTATAATAAAGTTGATAAAAACAAACTGCTTCAAAAAACACTAAGATTTGGTGAGAATATCTATTTTGGATTTTTGCCTATTGGGAAAGTAAATGTGCTTATGAATAGGATTCTTAATTTTAATCAAGTAGAAAAACTAAGAATAGGCTTTGGTTTTGAAACTAACCAAAAATTTTCAGAAAAAAATAAAATCGGTGCCTTTCTTGCCTATGGAATAGGGGATAAAAGATGGAAATACGGACTCAATTATTCAAGATTATTACATAAAAATAAAGACGTCTATTTTGAGTCAATCTTTTATAATGAATTGAAAGAAGCTGGCTACACCAGTTTCTCCTTCGATAGAAACCAATACCCTTCTGAGGCTATAAGAGCATTCTCCTTACAAATAATGGATAAAGTAATTTGTTGGGAAAACGGAATAGCTATTCACCCATTCAACTATCTAGATGCTAGAGCAGGGATATCAATAAGTCAAAACAAAAACCTCTATTCCTACAAATTTCAAAAAAAGGATATCACTCAAATGAATTTTTTTGAAACCTATCTAGGTATCCGTTATGCCTTAGGAGAAAGCAATATCAAATACGATGACCATCTAAAATATTTACCTTCGAGATATCCTATATTTTATCTAAAAGCAAGCCAAGGTTTTGATGCGGCATGGGGAGAATACGCCTATTCAAGATTAGAATTAAAAATAGAGCAATATTTAAGATCGTTCAGACTTGGGATTTCTCAATTCCAGATTTTATATACCCTTGCTAGTAAAGATGCTCCTTATACAAAGCTTTTCAATGGTAAAGGTAGCCAACAGAATGGCTCTATTGTGATTCATAATAGTTTTGAAACAATGCGATTTAATGAATTTTTATCTGATGAATTTATAGGTCTATTTATAAGCCATGAATTTAATAAACTCTTCACCCCCTACTCATTTATCCAACCCAACCTAACACTTCTGCACAATATGGGAATTGGGAATATTTCCAAACCCAATCTTCACCTCAACTTACCTTTTACAATTAAAGCCATGAATAGGGGATATCTGGAATCTGGCATATTCTTTTCAAACCTCTTGGTGGCAAGAATAAACGGGCTAAAAATAGGATTAGGACTTGGGCTAATGTATCGATATGGTTTTTATGCATCCCAAAAAGCAAGCGAAAATACTGTATTCAAATTTGCCCTATCCTTTAAATTATAAGAAGTATAAAAATTCAGAGAATTTAATTATATTATAATCAAGTCTCTAAAATTAAAATAAAACTAAGCTTTTATTACCTTTTATACTTGATGAAGTATTAAAAATATGTTTTCAAAATATACTCTATTTCTATTGATTCAACTCTTTTTTGGATGCATTGGCTATAGTCAGGTATTTAATGGGGGTGCTGTTAATACATTTAATCTTACAGGATACTCATCAGGAACATTAGAAGTAAGTGGATTACCTACCAATCTAGATGGAATAACTATAGGCTTAGAATCTGTAGAAATAGAATTTGCTTTCTTAGACCCACTTTATAAAATTGACCTGTTTTTAGTAGCTCCAGATGGTACTAGAGTAATGCTTATATTTAGAAGTGGTAATCAAAACAGAATAACAGGCGTTCTAAAACTCTCCATGAATGGTAACCCAAGTATTGGAAGCTCTTTCCCAAACACAATTTTTCCTGAAACTAGTCTGTCACCTTATCAATCGCTGAATGCTTTTCATAACCAACAAAATCCTAATGGAACCTGGAGGTTCTATGCAGCACTTAGATCTATATTTGGTCCTGAAAAAGCAAGGATTAACTCTACCAAACTTATCTTCAGCAATTCAAACATCCTCCCTGGAATGCCCAATGACGAATGTCGCACGGCTACTGCTCTTTCAGTGGGAGTTCCTATAAAAGATATTGATACTAAAAATTACTCTTCAAACCTTAATATTGCTACTTTCAGGACCGATGTATTTTCTAATTCAGTAGGTGGCTCTTCATCAGGTAATAACTTGACAGAGAATACTGCTTTTTACTCTTTTCAGCCTATTTGCAAAAACGACAAAATCACTGTATTTAATTCAGAAGATTCAGAAGCACAATTAGGTATTTTTAATTCTTGCCCTGTTGCTGCAAGTAGCCTTTTAAGTACCATAATTGCCGCAGATCCCGGAGGGAGAAGCTTTA
Source organism: Cytophagales bacterium (assembly GCA_004294225.1). Taxonomy (GTDB): domain Bacteria; phylum Bacteroidota; class Bacteroidia; order Cytophagales; family Cytophagaceae; genus REBA01. The sequence goes on from REBA01000026.1 coordinate 21,021, forward strand.
CTTTCAAAATGTCTGATTTAGATTTAACAAAAAAACACTACCTCGTTATAGATGGTACTAATGGATATTATGTAAAAATAAATGAAATTCTCTGGGAAAAAGGAGATATAGGTTGCCCTGTAATACCTATAAATGCTATTACTTCAAAACCTATAGAAGACAAGAACTACTGCTTAGGTGCTGAAATAAAAATACCCTATGAGACAACTGGAATATTTGAAGCTAACAACAAATTTATAGCTCAATTATCAGATGCAAATGGCACATTCAATGCTCCTATTAACATTGGTGAAAGCACTATTTCCCCATCGGGAATTATTTCTGCTACAATTCCCAATAATATATCTGCTAGCACCAATTATAAAATCAGAATAGTAAGCAATCTGCCCAATATTACTAGCGATGAAACCAATACATTTAAAGTAATTACCAAACCCAACAAGCCTAATCTAATCAATGGAAACGGACAAGTTTGTGAAGGAAGCACAAACCAAGTTTATTCCGTTCAGCCTTTAGCCAATGCTAGCTCTTATTTCTGGGCAGCAGGCATTAACCTATATTCTGTAAGTGCTACTGATATTGACTCTAATAAAATTACAATCAATAAAATCTCTACAAATACTACTCTTTCTGTTGCCGCCAAAAACGAATGTGGGCAAAGTGATTTTTTCAATAAGTCTATTTCACTAATTCCAATCCCTGAGAACCCCACCTCACAGCAGTTAAGCATAGCATATTGCTCTTCTAATCCCGGCGATGCGAAACCTACATTTTTTAAATTTTATACTCCTCCTAAGCACAACTATACTATATCTTGGAACTTACCAAACAATGGTATTGCTGAGCATATCAAAAAGAACGATTCTATTTTCATCCGCTTAGAGAACAATGTCTCAGAAATTGAGATTAGCTCAGTTTATTTAAACTCATGTTTACAAGCGAGTTTAACGCCTTTGGTATTTAAAGCGAAGTTTTTAGATGCACAAGTAATTCCAAAAGTAACAGTACTGACCAATAAAACCAATATTTGTAAGAATTCTGAGATTAGCTTTATAGCTCAAATAGAAAACGGAGGAACCACCCCCAAAATAGAATGGTATCTAGGAGATGTGCTTCAAATTGGTCAAACAAACAATGTTTTTACCACATCCAACATTTCGTCAAATACACAGGTACAATGCCGAATAGTGTCGTCGTTAGAATGTGCCCTACCTAAAAATGAGATTTCTGAATTATTAGCCATTGAAATAATTCCTCCTAACAATCCATCTATCAGTATTAGTGCAAGAGAGTTAGAAATTTGTGCAGGCTCAAACAACCTCTATTCTGCAACAATCAGTGATACCATGCCCAACTCAATAATAAAATGGTACAGAGACCAATCTGAAATAGTGGGAGCAAATGAATCTAACCTTGTATTGAACAACATCAACACCAGCACTACTATTTTTGCCACCATCACTAGTAAGTCAAATTGTTCCGATAATTTCTTAACACCAAAAGTTTCTAACCAACTGTTACAATCAGTAGTAACTTCTATCACACCATCTATCTCTATCAATCCAATTCCCAAAGACAGCCTTTGCAAAGGCGATGAAATTCAATTAGCACTCGAAACAAACAGCATTGGAAACGATGCACTAATCTCTTGGTACAAAAATGAGGTGCTACAAACCAGTTTTAGTTCCTTAGAATTTCAAGAGGTAACTATGCCAGGAAATTATGAAATTAGGGCTGAAGCAAGGGTCTTAAGTCCATGTGCTACCTCTAATCTAGCCAAGTCGAATACGATTAAATATTTTGTGAATGAAGCACCAAAAATTCCTAAAATAGATGTTTCCAAACCAGAACTCTGTCTAGATGATTCAAGTACAACAATAAAAATTCTCGAACCATCATCAAATGTAACTTACCTCTGGGAAATACCTAATTTTATCATTGGTAGTTCTTCAAATGAAGGCATGAATATCAAACCTTCTCAAACAGGAGAGGGCTTGATAAAGTTGTACTCAAAAAATCAGTGTGGCAATAGCGACACAACTATAATCACTCTCAAAGTAATCAATTGCAATAAATTATACATCCCTAATATCCTTTCAGGAACGCCAAGCACAACTTGGCAAATAGAAGGCTTAGAACAATACCCCAAAGCCTTGATTGTTATTTATAATCGATGGGGTGCTATTGTTCACAAAGCCACCCCTAATACACCAAATTGGGATGGAACTTCTCAGGGCAAAGACCTCCCTGTCGGCACTTATTATTACACTATAGAACTCAACGATACAAATAAGAAAATTATCACTGGTGGCATTACTATAGTTAAGTAAACCATAATTCCTGTTTATTCAATAATCTTTTCTATACTTTTTAAGTCAATTCATTATATTTGCCCTTTAACTTATTTTAATTAACATACATGACCATTCACAAAGAAGGATACAAAATACTTACCGTTCTCCTTATTATTCTTGCATTAGTCAATATTGGTTTACAATATCTTTTCCCTCAACACAGCCAATTGCTCAGCATAGTTTTGGCGATTTCTACCCTAATTTATATTTTAATACTACAGTTTTTTAGAAGCCCCAAAAGAACTGTAGAAATTAATGAGAAATTCATCATCGCACCAGCAGATGGGAAAGTGGTCGTTATCGAAGAAGTCGTAGAAACAGAATTTCTTAAAGACAATAGAAGACAGGTTTCAATTTTCATGTCTCCAATCAACGTTCATATTAATAGAAACCCCATTAGTGGCATAGTATCTTACTTCAAATATCACGCAGGGAAATACTTAGTTGCTTGGCATCCCAAAAGTAGCACAGAAAATGAACGTACAACAATGGTTATCCAAACTACCCAAGGAGAATCTATATTGCTCAGACAAATAGCAGGTGCATTGGCTAAAAGAATTGTTTGGTATTGTAAAGAGGGAATGGAAGTAAAACAAGGCGAAGAATTTGGCTTCATCAAATTTGGCTCACGTGTAGATTTATTTTTGCCACTAGATGCTAAAATCAATGTTAAAATAGGTCAGAAAACCAAAGGTGGTAAAACAATAATTGCAGAATTAAATTAATTCATAAAAAAATAAAACAAATAGAGCAGCCAAAAGAGCATCAAATCTATTTTGGCTGATCTATTTTTAGTACCAGCTCTTGATACCAATCTTTTCCATACTTTCGCTCTAATGGGTTTTTCAAAAACTTATAAAGAGGAACACCCAATTCTTTGCCATGCGAACAAGCAGGAGCACATATCTCCCATCGGTCATAATTGATGGCATCGTAATGGTCGTACTTTGTAATACGAATAGGATATAGATGACAAGAAATGGGTTTCTGAAACTCAATTTTACCATCCATGTAAGCCTTTTCAATTCCACATTTCAAAATTCCTTTTTCATCATAAATAGCAAAAGCACATTCTTTATTGCCTATAGTGGTGGTGGAGAAATCACCTTCTTGGTCGTGAATGTAAGACCCATTTTCTAGAATAGCCTTCTTACCATCTTCAGAAAGGTATGGAAGTACTTTATCTGTAATATCTTCTATAATAGACAATTCTTCTTCGCTCAGCGGGGCGCCTAAGTCACCAGCTACACAGCAAGCACCTTTGCATTTATTTAAATTGCATACAAAGAATTTTTCTGCAATGTCATCACTTATTATGGTATTGTCTATGATAATCATATTATTATAAATTCAAGTCTTTATTTTAATCAACTATTTACAAAAATACTTAATCTCTGAGTTAATACCACAAAAATTCTATTAGGATAAAATGCTTTTATACCCAATGATTAAGTCTAAAGCTATAAATAACAATAACATTAAAATAGTATTATAAATTGGCAAAATAGTACTATTAATTATTTAAAAAATGCATTTACTTTGTTAATAACTAAACCTAAAATTAATTGATTATGAAAAAATTGATACCCAATATATTATGGAAAAATAAAACACGTTTTTCGATAAGCTTTTTGTTAATTATACTTTTAGCTCATTTTGGTTTAGCTCAAGTAAATATTTTTGATGCCTACCAACAAGAAATCGCTATAGGAGATTATGAATTTACAGATTGCAATACTGGTGTAAAAAGAAGTACACACGACCCTCTAAATGAAGGGAAAGTACTTTATGTTGCAAAAATGGCAACATGGTGCCCCCATTGCAAAGATAATACTAAAGCTAACTTTAACAAAGACATCGTAGCTGAATTGCAAAACCAACACAAAGGAAAATTAGAAGTATGGTTAATGTTTGACGGCCCTACAGACTGCAATGGTGCAAAAGCAACCCAAGAAGCAGTTAATTTAAAAGGTGCAGACATCCATTTATTTGTAGATAATAACGACGTAAGCTCTAAATTCTACTCCTCTGGGGCTCCAACTATTTTAGTATTTGATCCTAAAACAAAGCGTTCTGTATTTCAAAATTGGGAATACAGCAGTTCTTTCCCTGCCGCAACGAAAGCAATGAAAGAAGTTCTTGATGGAACATATCAGTTTCCTGTATTTGGTATTGCGGACAACATTGCTTTTAAGAAACCAATTAAAGTCTCCTCTACACGTGACGCTATTGCAAGCCAAGCTATTTATGTTGTTGATAACAAAATAGGCACTGCATGGCAATCAGAATTAAATAAAGCCCAAGGTGCTTGGTGTGTGATAGATTTACAAAGCATATATACTATAACCTCAGTCAACATGAGAATAGGTAATTCTAATGATTCAAAGTTAATCAAACTTCAGATTAGTGATAATGAAAATGGACCATGGAAAGATATTTCTGAAATAAAGCCTTTTAATACAATATTATCATTCAGGATTGCTGCCAATAGCAAAGGAAGATATTTTAGGGTGTTAAATGCTGAAGCAAATAGTGGTTGGGTGTTATCGTTATCAGATTTGGTTGTGAAAGGTACTTTAGAAAACACTACTTCCATTGATGAAAACTTAAATACTCAAAATTCATCAATTTATCCCAATCCTGCTTCAGAACAAGTAACAATAAATTCATTAATTGATAATTCAAGAATGGAAATTATCAATTCAGTAGGAGCAATTGTGGTCGAGCGTAATCTTGTTAAAGGTGCTAATATTATTGATGTAAAATCTTTCCCAAAAGGAATTTATTTTGCTAAAATATATAACAACAGCAACCAACCAGAGCTAACTAAATTAATTATTGAATAAGCCAAGATTTCAACAAAACAGCAATAATAAAGGCTAGTAAACGAATTTACTAGCCTTTATTATTTTAATACCTATTAATATCAGAAAGTTAGTTTTTTATAATTTTTATAGCTTGGTGTTGTTTATTCTTCAAAATATAAACACCATTAGGAAGCGTATTCAATGCGTTTGTTTTTCCATTATTGATTTCTAGATTCCTTAGTATTTCATTACCTAAAAGGTCATATACACTTAATTGCAAGCTTTCTTCTTTAGTAAAAATCTCTAACTCATCAGTAAATGGGTTGGGAAATACAACAAAGTTTTTATTCATTGAATTAGAATTCTCAACACTAGTAACATTAGCTACTACATTCTCTTTTACCAATGCTTGATTATCAAAATATTTAAGAAAATATCCATACTGTAATATCATTGCCCCATTGGTCTCATTTACAAAATCAATAGCTCTACCTGAAGGGAAAGTACCTATCTCCCAAGAAATGTTATCTTTAGAAACTAAAGTAAATTTGCCAAAACTAGTCAAATGACCTTCTTTTTCGGTTCTAAAAATCATTAATTCAAAATTAGCTGAACTATGCGTTGTAGGTAGAGAAGATTTAATTGAAACCCAGCTTTCACCACCATCAGTTGTTTTATAAAAGACTCCATTATCACTAAACACGTAACCTAAAGACTTATTTACAAAATATACCCCCAAAGCTGAAGCCATCTGTGAACTTTTGCTAATATTAATTGTACTTCCAGTAATATCTTTCCAAGTTGCTCCTTGATCAGATGATTTATAAACAACAGCTTTACCATTGCTTACGCCAATAAAAAACCAAGCATCTAAAGCAACCATTTGAAAATTAAATACATTTATGTTAGAATTGGTTGGAGAAGCAGTTTTGACCCAAGTTGCTCCCCCATCTTTAGTGTACCAAAAATTTGGATTTCCTAATGTCGCATAAGCAATTGCATTTTTTTTATTGCCCTTTAAAAAACTAAACCTAGGAATAGCATCAAGCGAGCCATTGAAGAAAATATTCAAAGTATTTGATGGTTTCATAGTTTTTCCTCCATCGGTACTGAAGTAAGCTCCTAATAACCCATTATTTGAAGACTTTATTTGAATAATGGAGTCAGAGCTTACACAATGATAAGACAAACCTGGATACTTTTCATTGTTTGCATTAGTTACGTATTTCCAAGTTAGTCCCTCATCATCAGAACGAAGTAAATACTCTCCAGTAGAACAAAAATATGTTTTTGAATCTACGGCTTGCACGAAATAATTATAAGTAGAAGAAGTTGGAGGCTTGTTTACCTGAATTGTATAAGGATAATCGGATTGATGTTTCCATGTAAGTCCATAATCATTAGAGTATAGTGTTCTACTAAATTCTAAAGAGATAAGCTCATTATTCTTCATATCCATGATAGGAGCACTTGTTTTTAAACTATTAATAGCAGTCCATGTATTTCCGCCATCTGAAGTTTGATACAAAGGTGTTACATCAGCAGAAGTGTGTATCAAACCGTTTTTAATATCTTTATAATGTATCCAGTTTACTTTAGAGTTATCATTAGGCTTGGGAGCTGCTGTAATAGTTACTCCACCATCTTTAGACTGATATAGATTTTTGTCAGAATCATTACCACTTGTAAAATAAAAGAAATTTGAGTTAACAAAATAAACATACTTGACCCCAGAAATATCTAATGTAGAGTTGATACCTTTAGGTGCTGTAGATGATTTTTCCCATGACTTTCCTGCATCAATACTTTTGGATATCCTAGAATTTGACCTTCCAAACGGGTCTAGGGCGAATTCAAACGCAATCAAAGTATCCCCACTAATATGAAACATGTTTAAAGGAGCAAATTCAATATTAAATGTTTTACCTGCATCTCTAGTAGTAAGCACTTCATAAAAACCAGCCTTGGCTCTTGAATTTGGTATTTTAAAAAACATTGTAGTTTCGTTGATAGGTATCATTTTATTGAAAGTTCCAAACCTCATAAAAGTATTAGGTTCATTGGGATCAATTATATTTTTTTCTTTCCAAGTCATTCCCGCATCTTCAGTTGCATAAATGATATCTGAAGAAAAATTTGTAGCAAAGCCAACATTCTCTGAAATAAATTTAATATTAGTTACTTGAGAAATTGTTCTAGCAGATAACTTCCAAGTAAACCCTTTATCAGTAGATTTGCGGATTACTCCATATTTATCTCCTATATAAATGGTAGATGGCTTTTGAGGAACGTTACAAATAGCCGAACACTCTCCATTCATAAGTTGCCAATTACTCAGATTTTGAGCTCGACTTTGAAACAAAGCTAGATTCACTAAGGTAAATGCTAAAGCAATTTTCAAGTATTTTTTTTGCATACAATTAAGATATTTAAGTTTAGGTATCGAAAATATCTATTTTAAACAGGAAAATTGTTCCACTTTGAGAGTTGAAACAAAAAAATTATTCATTTCCGGACAATTCGTTATAATTACTAGGAGTAATGCCTATATTTTTTTTATATGCCCTATAAAAAGAAGTTCTGCTATTGAAACCCACCTCATAAGCTATATTTTCGATTTTCTCTATTCCAGACGAGGCTTTAATTCGTTTGTGAGCTTCATTAACTCTTTTTTCGTTGATTAAGTCAAAGAAATTTTTTTTATAAAAGGAATTAATTGTTTGGGATACTAAATATGGAGGATAGCCTAATTTGTTTGATAATATTTTTAATGACAGTTCAGGGTTGAGATACACTTTATCAACTTCTAAAGCGTTCTGAATAAGGGAATATATGATTTGATGCTTTTCTGAATTGTTTTCGTTCAAAACATACTTCTTTGACAATGTAATTTCTTCTTTTTCAGAATCATACAATTGATTATTAGGATATTCATTAAAAATCGCATTATAATGATAACTAAAATAAAGTATAAAAAAGAATATAATACTCACACTTATAGGCAAATAAAATAAGTCTACGATATATATTGGAAATACAATATATAGTATCAATAATATAAAATTAAGTAGCCATAGCAATGCTACAAATCTGATAACGAATCTAAAATGTAAAGATATGGTCTTTGCTTCTTGCTTTGCCTTAAAATAGTATTGAGATACAGAAATAGTATTGTAAGAAAAATAAACCATCTGCCAAAAATAGAACAAACTGGTATAGAGACTAATATTAGGGGGGTATTGCTCTGTTAAAAGATTTTCTAAATATGTTCTTTGCTCATTAACTGTAAGTTGATAAAAATCAAATGTGATAAAAGAAATATAAAGCAATAAAGCTATTGAACCTATAAGTAGCAAAGGATGGGGAATTGTTTTCTTCCTCATCAACAAATTAATATAGAAATGGATAATAATTGGATATGCAGAAGCTATAATTTGAACAAAGAAGAAGATAAAGCTTACGTTAAAAATGTATCCATTAATAACCAATATATTACTGATAAAATACAGGCCTGGAACAAGAAAAATAGACGCCAGTAATTTGTTTGATAAAGAATTATTCGCTCTAAAATACAAAAGCAAAAAAAGCACTATAGAATTAATCGCTGTAAGTACATTAGTAATCAACATATTAATCTAAAAAATGACAACCATAATAGATAATTTAATTTATTTAAATCTACTACTGCTATAAAAGAAATAACTTCATATTAGTAGTAGATTTCAATCAAGAACAATATACAACTCTAGAAATAAGTGATACAGAATTTAAACAATCATTTTTCTATATCATAATTACGTTTACTATAAAACAATTAAAAAAAAGAAAATCTAATCCTCTATTTCATATTACTTCGCCAATTATTACTCGTTCACAATCTTTAGATATTTACTTGTCTTTTCGTAAGTTTCAATTTTTTCTTTAAGGCTTAGCAGATAATCAATATCGTCATACCCATTAATCAGGCATGTTTTTTTGTATTCACTTATTTCAAATTTTTCGCTTATACCTACCCCAACAACAGTTATTGTTTGAGTTTCTAAATTTACATTAATTTCTAAGCCTACATTTTTTGAAGCTTCCTCAAAGATTCTATTTAAAAATTCTTGTGAAACTTGGACAGGAATTAAGCCATTATTTAAAGCGTTATTTTTAAAAATATCAGCAAAAAAGCTAGAGATTACTACTTTAAAACCATAGTCATGAATAGCCCATGCTGCATGCTCTCTACTAGATCCACAACCAAAATTTTTCCCCGCTACCAGAATTTTTCCTGATATATTTGACTTATTCAATACAAAATCGGCTTTGGGTTGGTTATTTTCATCGTAACGCCAATCTCTAAAAAGATTATTGCCAAAACCTTCTCTACTTGTAGCTTTTAAAAAACGAGCAGGTATAATTTGATCTGTGTCTATATCTTCAATAGGAAGCGGCACTATGGTAGATTGTAATGTTATAAATTTTTCCATAAGATGGATTAATGTTAATTTCTTGAAATAAATAAATTAGATTAAAAGTTAAATGTTCTTACATCTGATATTTTACCAGATATAGCAACAGCAGCCGCAGTGAGTGGACTTGCAAGAAATGTTCTTGCTCCTGGTCCTTGCCTACCTTCAAAATTTCTATTAGAGGTAGATACACAATATTCGCCTTTAGGAACTTTGTCCTCATTCATCCCCAAACAAGCCGAACATCCTGGTTCTCTAAGCTCAAAACCTGCGGCTTCTAATATTATATCTAATCCTTCTCTTTTCGCTTGTGCTTGCACTTGCTTTGAACCAGGTACGATGAGCGCGTTAATATTAGGTGCTTTTTGTTTTCCTTTTACAAATTCTGCTACTATTCTTAAATCTTCTATTCTAGAATTGGTACAGCTTCCTATGAACACATAATTAACGGACTTTCCAAGCATGGTTTCTCCTTCTTCCAAACCCATATAATCAATAGATTTTTTAAATGAAACCCTATTGCTTTCTTCTTTTATTTCTGATACAAAAGGAACTTTCCCTGTAATCTTTATTCCCATTCCAGGATTAGTGCCATAGGTAATCATAGGCTCTATATCTGATGCGTCATAGCTCAGCACAGCGTCAAACTTCGCATCGTGGTCTGAATATAAATCATTCCAATATTCTACTGCCTCATCAAATTTTTTGCCTTTCGGAGCAAACTCTTTGTTTTTTATATAATCAAAAGTAGTTTGGTCTGGTGCTATCATTCCTCCTCTTGCTCCCATTTCTATACTCATATTACAAATGGTCATTCTAGCTTCCATAGAAAGAGATGAAATAGCAGAACCACAATATTCTACAAAGTAGCCAGTGCCTCCTGCTGCTGAGATTTTAGAAATAATATAAAGGATGATATCTTTTGCTAATACTCCTTTATTCAACTTTCCATTCACTTCTATTTTCATCGTCTTAGGCTTGGTTTGCATCAAACATTGTGTTGCAAACACTTGCTCTACTTCGCTTGTACCTATACCAAAAGCAATAGATCCAAATGCTCCGTGAGTAGATGTGTGGCTATCTCCACATACTATGGTCATGCCTGGAAGGGTGATCCCTAATTCAGGGCCAATTACATGCACTACGCCCTGAAATGGGTGGTTAAGCCCATATAAGGTAACACCAAATTTATTGCAGTTCTCTGTAAGTTTATCTACTTGAAATTTTGACAAAGGCTCTGCAATTGGCAAATGTTGATTTTTAGTTGGAACATTATGGTCTGCTGTAGCAACAGTGTTTTGAGTTCTAAACAAACTAATCCCTCTTTTCTCTAAGCCAGTAAACGCTTGAGGGCTTGTAACTTCATGTATAAGATGTTTATCTATATACAAAACATCTGGTCCTCCTTCAATCTTAGATACAACGTGTGCATCCCAAACTTTCTCAAATAATGTTTTTCCCACGGTAATAATGTTTTCTTAAAACTAATTTAGTGTGTAAAGGTAAAAAAATGCTCAATTTAATCCAATGTATGATTTTGTATTAAATATGTTTACAAAAAATATCCTATTAACAAAATCTATTTAGAGCATCAATTCGGAACAAATCCTAATTTTCCTTTAAAGGCATTTAGTTCTTCTATAAGTGTTTTTTGTTCTATCGTATAGAATTGGGCCAAATTGGTAGAAGCATCTACCTTTAAGTCTTCCATAGTAATGTGCTGATTTATGAATGTAAATTCCATTTCAGGATAGATTTCTTTTAATGCATCTACTAGATCTATAATTTGTAAGTTTTTATCTGTAAGGTGATAAATTCCAGATGCTTCTTTAGTATTATAAATATTCGCCAACAAATTACTTACACGGTCTATATGCACAAAACTTCTTGTCTGTTTTCCATTTCCATGTATCGAAATTTTATTATTGAAATGGGCATCAAACATGAATTTATTAATTACAGTATCAAACCTCATGCTTGTGTTGAAGCCATATACATTTCCACAACGAACAATAGTAGTGGGTATTTTGGATGCTATTCTTAACATATGTTGTTCTGCTCTTTGTTTAGAGCTAGCATAAAATGTAATAGGATTAGGAGGAGCATTTTCTTGAACTAATTCTTTACTAGCACCATAAACGGCAGTACTGCTGACAAAAATCACTTTAATGATAGAAGGTGCTTCTTCTAGAGCATAAGCCAATTCTGCCGTTCCCCAATGATTAATTTGCTCAAAAAAATGAGCATCAACATTTGAAAATGGAGCCATAACCTTTGCTGCGAGATGATAGACCACCTGCACATCTTTTAATGCCTTACGAATTCTTCTAGTATCTAAAATGTCTGCTTGTATCAACTTTACTTTTCCATTCAAATGAGGGTTTGTGTTGATAAATAAGTTTCTATTTTCCCTAGTAAGGTTATCATATATGATAATTTGATTTATTTCAGGGTTCTGAGCTAATTCATCAACTAAAGCAGTACCAATATATCCTGCACCTCCAGTAACTAATACATTCATTTCTATATTCAATTTTGTTAAATAACTATTTCACCTATTAAAAAAGTTATGGCATTACCTACCATAGTCACTCTGTTCTGTTGGTCTTCACACCATAATTCTCCTCCTCTAGAGGACAATTGTTTTGCATAAAGTTTGCTTTTATTTAATTTTTGAGACCAATAAGGTGTCAATGAGCAATGCAAAGAGCCTGTTACTGGATCTTCGTCAATATGCATAGCAGGTGCAAATACTCTGCTTACAAAATCACAATCTGTTCCCTTTGCTGTAATACAAAATATTTGTTCTTTTTGCTGAAGCATCTGCGTTTTCTGAATTACATATTTTTTTACCGATAATTCATCCTCTAGAACTGCCATCAAGCCATTGTTAGATAGCTGGTACAATTCATAAATCTTATCTCCAAAGATATCGATATGCAAAGAGGATGCAGCTATAGACTTATAGGCTATGGTGGGAAAGTCAAGAATAATTTTATCTCTACTTTTATTCACCACCAATTCTCCACTTTTAGATAGAAAAGAAATTTCCTCTTTCTTATATCCCAAATGATTCCATAATACATGAGCTGTAGCTAGAGTAGCATGCCCACAAAGATTAATTTCAGTATTTGGGGTAAACCATCTTATGTTAAATTTTTCTCCATCAGGAACAAAAAAAACTGTTTCAGATAAGTTATTTTCATTTGCAATTTGTTGCATTAGCTTATCTGGAAGCCATGATTTTAAGGGGCATACTGCTGCGGGGTTTCCACAAAAAAGTTGTTTAGAAAAAGCATCAACTTGAAAGAATGGAATTTTGAGCATTGCTATTGTTCTAAATCAAGAATTAATTTATTCTCTTTTTGCTTCTGGTTTTGCCAGTACATGAAGCCATCCTTTCAAACTATCTTTATTTTGACTAGGATTTTGCCTTCTTTCATACGCTAATAGTGCATAATAATAATAAACTCCATCACTAAAATTAGGGGACGTTTTATAAGGATTCCAATTCAATTGTGGGTCTCCTTCTTGATAGTGAACCAAAGCACCCCAACGATTATAAATATACAACTTTACAGATTTTACTCCCACAGGGAAATTCAAAGGAGCAAAAGCATCGTTCAGACTATCCCCATTAGGAGTAATCAAATTGGGAAGTGCATAAAAAACACAATTGTCATTACATTCAATATTACTTCTATCGCCTTCTATATTGGATTCACTAACTGCACTAATGGAGTAGCAAGCGGCTCTAGACTCAAAATCGTTATCCACATAATTTCTCTGATTTGGTGCTAAGAATTTATAAAATTTGAATTCGCTCTCTTGGTCGGGGGCTTTGTAAAGATTAAAACCCAATAGAATTGTTTTACAATCGATATTAGAAGTGTCGTCGTATATCCAGCTAAGGAAGTTTTGATAAGGTTTCTTTATCAATGAATCCAAGGGGAGGTCGCAATTTTCGTCTACAAGACTTAGTTTTGGAGTACAAGGTTTAGTAGAGTCGCTTGGTGACAAGCAAATGATCTGAGAAAAATTTACTAATGGACTTGGTAAACTATCAGAGCAATATTTTCCTCGAGTGGCAATATAATAGCAAAGGGTATCGTCTTTATCTAAACCTGAATCAATGTATTTGCCTCCATTCTCAGAGTTATCTACCGAGTCTAAAACTATAAATTCCTTTTCTGTTTTTCTTTTTCTGTAAATAATGTGCTTGAATTTAGAATTGTCCCAAGCAGTATTGTACTGCCAACTCAAAGCTATACTTCTATTGGCTGGTTTACCCATCAAAAACACAGAACTGCTCAATAAAGTAGAAGCTTCTAAGTTCTGGTCTTTTTTCAATAATAACTGATAAGCCCATTGTTTATCTTTAGTATTAAGGCTTGGTAAAGAATCTACATATGAAGTATCTGAAAGATTATTTGTAGAATAAATCTCTATAAAATTAGCATTAGGAATGTTTTCTTTTCTACTTAATGTATAGGAATAGTTTCCATTAAGATTGGCTTTGGGTTTCAGCCAACGAATAGACATTTTTCCTTTATTAGCATCAGTTTTTATCACAGAGACTTGAGTAGTTATAGGTTCGTAAAAATAAGAACATACAGATACTGCTTCAGAATATACGCTCAAGCCTTGTTTTGAGCCACCAAATCTAACCCCAAGAACATAATTGTACTGATTGCCTTGCTCTATATTTTTATTGTCTAAATAAATAGTATCATTAATTCCTACTGCTGCAATCTTTACAAAATTTGATGGAACAGAAGTAGCACAAGCATCTGGGTTATATTTAGCAGTATCGCAATCATTTCTGTAAATGATTATTGAATCCCCGTTAGGGCAAGGGTATTTGTCCCATCTCAACTTATACCCATTTGGCTGTCGGAGTACAGCTAAATTCTCAGGTCTAGGTCCATTTACTTTGAATTGAATTGTTTTATAATTTACCAATTGCCTAGAAAGCACTACTTCATCCTTAGCCTGAAAAGTAATGTTATAAGGCAATCTTCTGACAGCATCACATCCTACATCCCAAGTAAGAATACCCTGACCAGGATTAGCAATAAGATCATTTCTTATAGGATTAGTTAGTTCAAAACTTACTCCATCAGGAAGGGTGAATGCTTTGAGAAAGATATTCTGGTAATTATTAGGCTTTATAGAATCTGGGTCAAATGCTTTAATGGGTAATTTTATTTGTTTCCCCAGTGCAACTTCAATACATGTATCTTTAGGTAATATAATCTCAGGTCTTCGATTCCTGTTTTCTTTGATATTAATTTGCATATCTCTTACAATAGTAGATAACCTAGTATAAGTTCCATCTGGTCTTCGCCTCCATTCTGTAATTAAAATTGCAAAATTATAAAGACCTTCTTTTACTGGAGAATCCCAAGTAAAATCTCCCGTAACAGGGTTTATTCTAGAAAAAGCAGCTCCTCCTCCAACAGATTGCCCAGGCTCTACCAAGTCTGGAGCTCTGTATCCAATTATTGGAACAGCATTTCCAGATTGAGGGGTAACTAAAGAAAAAGACAAACTGTCGCCATTCACATCAATTGCACCAGGGTTATGAGTATATGGAACACCTACAGCACCTTCATCAATAGGTGGAATGGTAAGTTCTGGCAATGTATTACTTGATTGACTGGTGCTAAAAGTAGTTTCTATATAAAATGCTTGAGTGTCACTATTCGACATATTTAAAATATTAGCATTCCGATTTGGATTCCTGAAAGAAATCTTAATATTACTGAGCCCAGATGGAATGTTTCTAACTGTGCCTTTATAGATATATCTCCTTG
This sequence comes from Cytophagales bacterium, assembly GCA_004294225.1. Taxonomy (GTDB): domain Bacteria; phylum Bacteroidota; class Bacteroidia; order Cytophagales; family Cytophagaceae; genus REBA01. The sequence continues at coordinate 36,452 of REBA01000026.1, forward strand.
TTTCGGAATTAATGTCTACAATAGAACTATAAGGAACTTTTACAGAAGGTATATTCGCATTATAAAAAACAAATTCGGCACTTTCAGCGTCCCTAATTAATTCTGGAGCGACATTTAGTGCTTCTATTTTTAAATAAAGCACCATTGTAAATTCTAAAGTAGAATTACCAACCAAGCGTGCAGTAATTTCACCTGCTTTTATGTGAGTAGCATTAGCTTTATAAACCACATATTGGTTCGTAATTAATATAAATATTAATATTACTAATCGAGAGAACATCAAATGATTATTTTTTCTAATAGCTATCACAAAATTAAATTAAGCCATCTCATCAACAATTAACAAAAGGCGATGTTTTTAAATTAAATCTTTATGCAAAATACATAAAAGAATTCAAATGAAAGTTGAATAAAAGAATTAAGTAGAATTTAAAACCATCAATTAATATCAATATAGATTCTAAATTATTAGCGAATATGAAAATTGGTTTTGTTTAATATGTTTTACAATGTATTTTTGAAGGCGTTTTTAAATAAAAACTTTAATTAAATTATAAACACTAAAAAAATGAATTGGTTTCTTAAAACTTTCTCGGGTTCGATAGGTAGGAAATTATTAATGGCTCTTACAGGCCTTTTTTTATGCACCTTTCTTATTGTTCATCTAATTGGTAATTTTCAGCTTCTAAAACAAGATGGAGGCGAAGCATTTAACTTTTATGCAAAGTTTATGACTTCTAACCCTATAATAAAAACCACCTCCTATTTATTATACAGTTCTATAGTATTACACATTATTGTTGCAATATTAATTACCCTTCAAAACAAAAAATCTAGACCACAAGGCTATGTAGTGTCTAAGAACAAAAGTAGTTGGGCATCAAGAAATATGGGAATATTAGGTACATTTATACTTGTTTTTATTGTAGTTCACATGAAAGACTTTTGGGCAGAATATCACTTTGAAGATTTGCCAATGTACCAATTAAAGGATGGTAGTATGGTTAAAGATCTTTATTTAGAAGTATTTGGTGCCTTCAAAAACATCTATTATGTTGGTCTTTATGTATTTTGCATGGGAGCAGTAGGTTACCATTTATGGCATGGATTTGAAAGCGGATTTCAAACTTTGGGTTTAAACCATAAAAAATATACCCCTTGGATACAATCCTCCGGAAAAGCATTTTCAGTTCTTATTGCAGCAGCATTTGCATTTATTCCTTTGTATATTTATTTTATAGCCTAACCTCTTATTGATATGATATTAGATTCAAAAATACCTGATGGCCCTATTGCAGAAAAATGGGGCAAACACAAATTTAATCTTAAACTAGTAAACCCTGCTAACAAAAGAAAATATGAAATCATTGTAGTAGGAACAGGTTTGGCAGGAGCATCAGCTGCTGCATCCCTAGCAGAATTAGGTTATAAAGTAAAGGCATTTTGTTTTCAAGACAGCCCTAGAAGAGCTCATAGTATTGCTGCCCAAGGGGGTATAAATGCAGCTAAAAACTACAGAAATGATGGCGATAGCGTATATAGACTTTTTTATGATACCGTAAAAGGTGGAGACTATAGAGCCAGAGAAGCTAACGTATACAGACTTGCAGAGGTAAGCCGAAATATAATCGACCAATGTGTTGCACAAGGTGTGCCGTTTGCAAGAGAATATGGCGGATACCTAGACAATCGTTCCTTTGGTGGATCTCAAGTATCTAGAACATTCTACGCAAGAGGTCAAACAGGGCAACAATTATTATTAGGTGCTTATAGTGCGTTATCACGCCAAATCGCTGAAGGAAATGTTACCATGTTCACTAGATCTGAAATGCTTGATTTAGTAATGGTAGATGGTGTAGCACAAGGAATTGTCACTAGAAACCTAGTTACTGGTGCAATAGAATCTCATGCAGCTCATGCAGTTCTTCTTTGCACTGGAGGTTATGGTAACGTATTTTACCTTTCCACCAATGCCCAAGGCTCAAACGTAACTGCAGCATGGAGAGCACATAAAAAAGGAGCTTTGTTTGCAAACCCTTGTTTTACACAGATTCACCCTACATGTATCCCAGTTTCTGGTGACCATCAATCTAAACTTACACTAATGAGCGAAAGTTTGAGAAACGATGGTAGGGTTTGGGTTCCTAAAAATGAAGGAGATAAAAGAAGTCCTGAACTTATTCCGGAAGAGGAAAGAGATTATTTCTTAGAAAGAAAATATCCCTCCTTTGGAAATCTTGTTCCTAGAGATGTAGCATCCCGTAACGCAAAAGAAATGTGTGATGCAAACAAAGGAGTTGGTGCAAGTGGCTTGGCAGTATATTTAGATTTTTCAGACTCTGTAAAAAGAAATGGTGAACCTTGGGTAAAAGAAAAATATGGCAATCTATTTGACATGTATGCTCAGATAACAGGTGAAAATCCATATAAATCTCCAATGAGAATCTACCCAGCAGTACATTATACTATGGGTGGCCTATGGGTAGATTATAATTTAATGACCACTATCAAAGGTTTGTATGCACTCGGGGAGTGTAATTTCTCAGACCACGGTGCCAACAGATTAGGAGCAAGTGCTTTAATGCAAGGTTTGGCAGATGGTTACTTTGTTATTCCTTATACTGTAGGTGACTATTTAGCTACTATAGGTCCAAAACCAATTAATGCTTCACATCCAGCTTTCAAACAAGCAGAAGAAGATGCCAAAGCTTATGTTAATAAATTATTATCTATCAATGGTAATCAAACAGTTACTCATTACCACAGAGAGTTAGGAAAAATCATTTGGGAATATTGCGGAATGGCTAGAAGTAGTGAAGGACTTAATAAAGCAAAGGGAATGATACAATCCCTTAAAGCTGACTTCTGGAGCAATGTAAAAGTGTTGGGAGAAGGAGAAGAATTGAACCAATCATTAGAGAAAGCAGGAAGAGTAGCAGATTTTATCGAATTAGGGGAACTAATGATTGACGATGCTTTAGCAAGAAACGAATCTTGTGGAGGACACTTCAGAGTGGAATACCAAACAGAAGAAGGAGAAGCCTTAAGAAACGATGATGATTATGCTTATGTAGCTGCTTGGGAATTCAAAGGAGATGGACAAGCCGAACAATTGCATAAAGAAAAATTGGTATTCGAAAATGTAAAACTAACTCAAAGAAGTTATAAATAATTTTCAATAACAACACTAATAAATAAAAAAGATTCTTAATTCAAAAAAGATAAAATATGTCTGGAAATATGAATTTGACTTTGAAAGTTTGGAGACAAAAAGATGGAAAGTCACAAGGTAAAATAGTAGATTATCAAGTAAAAGGAATATCTCCTGATATGTCTTTTCTTGAAATGTTTGATGTATTGAATGAAGACTTAATCAAAAAAGGAGAAACCCCAATATCATTTGACCACGACTGTAGAGAAGGCATATGCGGAATGTGCAGTATGCATATCAACGGAAGACCTCATGGCCCCAAAACAGGAATTACTACTTGCCAATTGCACATGCGTTCTTTCAAAGATGGAGATACAATAGTAGTAGAACCTTGGAGAGCATCTGCATTTCCAGTTGTAAAAGATTTAGTTGTAGATCGTTCTGCGTTTGACCGAATTATTCAGGCTGGCGGATATATATCAGTTAATACTGGCGAAGCACCAGATGCTAATGCAATACCTATTCCCAAAAAATATGCTGACGAGGCATTCGATGCAGCTACTTGTATTGGTTGTGGTGCTTGTGTAGCTGCATGCAAAAATGCTTCTGCAATGCTTTTTGTTTCTGCTAAAGTTTCTCAATTAGCCTTATTGCCTCAAGGCGATGCTGAAAGAAAACAAAGAGTAGAAAGTATGGTAGACCAAATGAATGAGGAAGGGTTTGGTGCTTGTACTAATACTGGTGCTTGTTCTGCTGAATGTCCCAAAGAAATTAGTCAGGTAAACATCGCAAGATTGAATAGAGAATATATATCTGCAAAACTTACTTCTGATAATATTTAGGATTTTAAACAATATCAAGAGGGTTTAAGCAATATTTGCAAAAACTTTCTTGATATTTAAAATTAGCTCACTAGCATTGCAATAATTAATTCAACCTATTATTCCAAAATCTATTGGATAAGATGAGCATGTTTCTTGAAAAATTCTACAAATTGATACACTTCTTCAAAAGTATTGTATAAAGGAACTGGAGTTATTCTTAACACCTCATTTGCTCGCATATCTATCACAAATTCATTTTTTTTGATCAATTCATAGAGCGATGGGCAATCTTGAATAACCAATATCGAAACTTGAGCACCTCTTTGGTCTAAAGCTAAGGGTGTGATGATTTTAAACTTAAAAGGAGTTGATGTATCAATACATTTTTCCTTTAGAAGAAACAATAAGTAACTGGTCAGATGCTGACTTTTATAAAGTAAATTATTGAATCCTGCTTCTTGAAACACTTGAAGAGAAGCCAACTGAACTGCCATAGAGATTACAGGAGCATTACTTAGTTGAAATCCATTTGCATCTAATGAAGGAATGAAATTTTTATTCATTTTGAATCTATCTTCAGAGCGATTCCCCCACCAACCAGAAGGTCTAATTAAATTTGGCTTTTGCGTGTGTTTTTCATGAACATACAAACCTCCCACACCCCCAGGCCCTGCATTGAGGTATTTATAACTACACCAAACAGCAAAATCTACTTCAGCCTTATGTAACTCGATACTTACATTTCCAATAGCATGGGCAAGATCTAAACCAATAATGGCTCCCGCTGCTTTAGCCGCCTTGGCTATTTTTTCTACTCTTAGTTTCTGACCAGTATAATAATTGACAGTGCTCAAAAACACCAATGAAAGGCTGTCTTTATTAGCTTCAATAAGTTGGATAATCTTTTCTTCATCGTATAAGTCAGACCCGACACTAGGGGGAATCTCGATGATTGTTTGTTCAGGTTTTAGCCCATGAAGTTCTACTTGAGAACTAAGAGCATAAAGGTCAGAAGAGAAATTTCTTGACTCAGTAATGATTTTAAACCTTTTATTATTTGGGCGATAAAAGGCCGCCAACATTATGTGTAAATTAGCAGTAAGCGAATTCATTACTGCAATTTCATTAGGTAAGGCACCAAGTAGTGGGCAAATTAAATCTTGAAATTTCAAGTGATATGTAGCCCAAGAATCATCACCCATGAAGTGACCTTCAACGCCCATATTCGCCCAGTCATTAAGAACTTTTTCTAAATGTTGTGAGGTAGAATTGGCTTGCAGCCCTAAAGAATTGCCACAAAAATAAATTACTTTATTGCCATTTTTAATTGGAATATGAAATCTGTTTTTGAATGATTTCAGTATATCCTCATCATCCATTTTTTGTGCGTAAGCAATCGTATTTTCAAAAATCATTTTGCAATTTAAAAAATATTAGATTGGCTAAATAAAAATAGTTCATTAATAGATTCATGGTACTTCACAGGTGCTTAAAAAATCTTTAAATATTTAAAGTCTATCCATTAAAATTTATGTTTCTTTATAACTATTTGTTTGGTAACTTTGAGTTAAATATCAAAGATATACATGAGAAATATCCTCTTTAGTTTTCTACTACTATTTTGCTTATTAATTGCTCCTTTTAGCAAAGCAATTGAACCATTAGTATATTTCACTCAAAAGCCTAATTATTCTAATTATTCAGTATTTGCTCAAAAATCTAAATTAGAGGGATTTAATATTAAATTATCTCCTTCCTTATTTTGGAAGACTACCACAATTGAGTTTGAGTATCCTATTGCTAAACACATTAGTTTAGGAGTAAATGTATCTGCAAAACTAGGCAGATGGGATGGGAAAAAAGTCAATAGAACTATGCCCAATGAAGATTATTTAAACAATGGGTTTGCTGTAGAGTTTGTAGGTAAATATTATTTCAAACACGAAGCACCAGAGGGTTTGTACGTTCAAGCTAATTTAGCCTATAATAATTTTTTCTATCAAGATGGTACTACTAGACCATTTTCATTTTTCACTCATTGGAGGGAACAAGATGGAGCAAATTCCTTACCGTTCAGAGCACCTAAACCATTTCAATTCGGTGTAGGAGTGGGTTATCAGGTAATATTATTGCCCAAACATTTTATTGGAAATGTAATGATTGGAACTTTAGGTAATTTTAATGGTGAAAACGAATTTCAATTTTCTATCTATTTAGCCCCTTCATTAGGTTATGTTTTTTAAAAAATATCTTTTAAAATTCCTGTTATTGATAGGTTCTTTTTTTCTACTCAATTGCGAGAAAGAAGCAGATACTCCAGACAATAGATTAATTGGAACTTGGTCAGATGGTAACGTAGATTATACTTTTTCTAAATCCATGATTTTGGGTGTAAAATATAAAAGAGATGGAATTGCCCAGAATGTAATTAAGACAGACAGTATCTGGGGAACTTATTCTGTAGACAACAAACGTTCAAATATTTATTTTAATGCTCAATTCTATACAGAAAAAGCAAACCCTAGCTTAATTATAAAAAAAGATTTACAATTACCCGTCTGGAATTATTCTTTCTCTAATGACAGCACACTAGAGTTCACTTCAAATAGCATTAGAGGACTGTTAAGAAAAGCTCAATGAGGAATTGATTTTTTGAAATGAATTTATCTGCTAGAGCTTTATTTAATGATGTTGTTAAATCTATCAATATTTATTCCTTAGAAGAAAAAAAAGCTTTAGCTTTTCTGATATTAGAAAAGACACTTCTTATCAACAAAAATCAAATATTAACAGCTGCTTCAATACCTTTTCCTTCAGAAGTTGAAATTGAAAATTTAAATTTAATTCTGGGGAGAATTAATGCATCTGAACCTATTCAATATATTTTTGAAGAAGCTGATTTCTTTGGAAAAAAGTATTTTGTGAATCCATCAGTACTAATTCCAAGGCAAGAAACAGAGGAGCTGGTTTGGAAAATTGTAAATGAAACAGAAACAAACAAAACAGTCAGAATATTAGACCTATGCACTGGTAGCGGTTGTATTGCTATTTCTTTAGCTCATTCGTTACCAAACTCAATTTGTAAAGGAATAGACATAAGTAATGAAGCTTTAGCAATAGCTACTAAAAATGCTTTAAATCAAAATGTATCTGTTCAATTCTTTCAACAGGATGTTTTTAAATCCTTTAATGAACAAATTAAAGGTAACAAATACGATATCCTAGTAAGCAACCCACCTTACGTTACAGAATCAGAGAAGACCATGATGCATACCAATGTATTATCCTATGAGCCTCATCTTGCACTCTTCGTTTCGAACGAAACACCTCTTATATTTTATGAGGCGATTCTAAAAAAAGCCAAATCATTATTACAAAAAGGCGGAAGACTTTATTTCGAGATTAATGAGTCATTTGGGCAAACCCTAAAAACTTTAATGAGCAAAGAGGGTTTTTCCGATATAGAGATAAGCAAAGATATTCATGGAAAAGATAGAATAGCCCGAGCAACTTGGGAGCAGGATATCATATAGTGTTATCAAACTGCATTTTCTCCTGATTTTGACACCTATACGTCTTTAATTATTGGCAATCAAATTGTTAATTTTTAGGGCGTACCCCACACTATAAGTAATTTTTAATTTCTTTGCTGGGGGTTACATTGGGGAGTTTTTGTCAATACGCATGTAGGTCATGACACAAACATGAAAGAAGAAATTGAAAAAGTCAATAAAAAAATCATCAAATTTTCGCCCCACACTTTTGGTAAAATCAACCCAAAAAGCCCTTAATTTCGCCCTAAACTAACTTTTTGAAATTGTAAGTGTCAAACTCAGGAAAAAAGTCAAAAAAATAAGAAAGTCTCCACTTCAAGATGGAGACTTTCTTATTTTAAAGCTTAAAAAGGATAAGCACCTTCATCAACCAATCTCTTGGTAATTCTTCTTCTTGCATCTTTGGTGTTTAAAGGAGTAGCTTTTGTAAACCAATGTAACCCCCAGCAAAGAAATTAAAAATTACTTATAGTGTGGGGCACGTCCTAAAAATTAACAATTTGATTGCCAATAATTAAAGACTTATAGGTGTCAAAATCAGGAGGGTTTTTCCGATATAGAGATAAGCAAAGATATTCATGGAAAAGACAGAATAGCCCGAGCAACTTGGGAGCAGGATATCATATAGTGTTATCAAACTGCATTTTTTTCCCCTTTGATCATATTGAAGGCAGTTAAGAAAATAATTTTCATGTCTAACAAAAAGCTCCAATTTTCTATATACCAAAGGTCGTATTGCACCCTTTTCATCATATAACGTGGATTAATGGTTGTTCCTCTATAACCATTCACTTGTGCCCAACCTGTAATGCCAGGTTTTACTAAATGCCTAACCATATACTTATCTATTATTCTAGAATATTCTTCGGTATGTTTTAGCATATGTGGTCGAGGACCAACTACTGACATATTTCCTATCAATACATTAAAAAACTGAGGTAATTCGTCTAGATTAGATTTTCTAAGGAATCGACCTATTGGGGTAACTCTGGCATCTCCTTGAATAGCTTGTTGGGAGTCTGATTGCAGATTTATCGTCATAGAACGAAATTTATAACAATAGAATTCTTCGTTGCGTCTTCCTGAACGTTTTTGCTTGAAAAAAATTGGCCCTTTAGAACTCAATTTTATCAACAGAATAAAAATTGGAAAAAGAATAGGAAAAAAAGTAACGATAATTAAGAAGGAAAATACAAAGTCAAATATTCTTTTAAAAATGCGGTTTGAAATAAGCTCTAAAGGTTCTGTTCGAAGAGTAATAACTGGCACTATATTATAGAAATCAATATTTACCTTTTTATTTAGAAAACCCCTAAAGTCTGGAATCATTCTGAAACGAATAAAATTATCATCACAAAATGATATTAACTCTCTAATGTTTTTACTGGCTGTAAGTGGAAGGGCACAGAATATTTCATTTACTTTATTTTCCAAAGCAAATAATTTTACATCATTTACATTTCCTACAACCAATGACTTATGGAGAGAATTTTGTGGATTATCATCAAAAAAGCCAGCAAATTTATACCCCGACGCCAAATCATTTTTTATATAATTATAGATTTGATTTCCTGCTGCACCAGCACCTACAATAACCACATTTCTATAGTTACCCCCAAGGCTTCTAAAAAATTTAACGAGATAAATTGCCAAAAATCTCCATGATAAAACTAGAATTCCAAAAATTATGTAAGTATAAAGTAATTGCTTTCTGGAATAGTAAAAGGCGTTGATAGAAGCAATAAACCCAAACACAAATAATGCATGGGTTAAAATCGTTTTAGTAAGGTTGATGATTATGCTTTCTAAACGAGTAACTCGTTCTATGTTATATATTTTAAATACAAGAATTAAAATTAGCCATATAGAATTGAAGGTCAGGTGAAGAAAAACATAGTGATCGTTAATCGCCTCTATAGGATTTTTATGGAATTTTAGAATATAAGCTATCCAAAACGCAAAGTTAAGTAAGAGTAAGTCTCCAGTAAGATGAATCGCTTTTATAAATCTGGAAAGTCCTTTAATCATTTTTGTTTCTTATATAGCAAATTTATTGCTATTGAGTTAATATTAATAATTGATTTTCAAATTTTCTTAAAACATTGTCTTTGTTCAATTCTTCTATTGCAAATTTTCTTGCATTGTTTTTTATATGTTGATTATCCTTAAAGATATTATTTTTTATGGCAATTAATAATTCAGAGGAAGATTCTGGGGGAATGATAATCCCTGCTTGATTGTTTTGAATTATTTCATAAAGTGAAGTATTGGGCTCAGCAGTTACTATAGCAAGCCCTCCAGAGGACAATATACTAAGTAGCTTAGAGGGCAACATTAGATCAGATGCTAATGACTTTTGAATAACAAGATGAATATCTGCAAGGGAAAGCAAAACTGGTAGTTGTTCGTAAGGAAAAAGTTGGTTGAATTTTAAATTATTTAGCTTTTTTGACAAAGCTATATCTTGCATTTGTTTTTTATTAGCACCTTCCCCTACGAGCAGGAAATGAATGTTGGTTTCTGATTTTAATGCTTCTGCTGCTTCTAAAATTATGTCTAAGCCTTGTTTTTCGCCTAAATTACCAGAATATAAAATTATTTTATCTTCTTCTTTGTACCCAAGTTGTGTTTTTAATATGGCTACGTTGTTGATTGGTTTTATAAAATCTGTATCTACCCAATTGGGAAGTGATATATAATTACTTTCTTTTACCCCTTTTTTTAAAATGTTCTTTTTCATTCCTTCACTAATGCTAGAAACTTTATTCATTCTTTTGAGAATAAATTTTTCAGCATTTTCCAAAACAGTAAGCAAAAAATCACTCTTTAATATTTTCAAGTTTCTTGCTGCATCTACTTGTAAATCTTGAATATGATATATTATGGGTGTTCTTTTAATTGATTTAAAAAACCAAGCAATAAAACCAATATGAAACGGAGGGCATATACAAATTATAACATCGTGTTTTTTAAAAAGTGTTTTTATCCAAAATATACTACTAGACACCAAGAAGGAAAACTCGTGTATAATTCGTTTTGAACCAGTAATATTTTGAGGAACATATAAAGGACAACGATGTACTTTTGCTCCTTCTATCATTTCTGTGTGCCAGTATTTATTCTGATATTTACTATGGATTTTCCATTCTGGATAATAAGGCATGGCTGTAATCACATCTATATTATGACCTTGCTCAGAAAGCCAAGCACACATTTCAGAAGTATATTTGCCAATTCCGGTTAATTCTGGGGAATAGTTAATTCCAAATACTAATAATTTCATCAATATACTTTTGCTTAGGTTAGCAAATTAGTGCAACTCGTTGTTTTATTTGTACTAGTGGGTTTCCTGCATAAACAAACCCTCCTTTTACATCTTTTAGGACTGTGCTTCTTGCTCCTATTACCGCACCAGCACCAATACTTACTCCTGGTGCCACAAACACATCGGTTGCCAACCATGCTTGATCTTGAATCAGAATAGGTTTTGCAAAGATATCAAAACTAGCAGTTTCATAGTTATGGCTTCCTGTGCAAAGATAGGATTTTTGAGAAATTACGACATGATTACCAATCGTAATTTCTCCTAGTGAGTATAATTCTGCATTATCGCCTATCCAACTATAGTCACCGATAGATACTTTCCACGGATAGGTGATTCTCACACTAGGACGAATTATAACCGATTTACCAATTTTAGCACCAAAGCATCTTAATAAAAATCGCCTCCATCCATAAAATACTTGCGGGGATGGTTGGAATAGAACAGCATCTACTATCCACCAAAGTTGGACTATGAGCGGATTTTTTCCTCTGAATTGACCAGGGACGTTAAATTTGCTTAAATCTTGATACATTTTTGATAGTTAAGGAAAATATCTTGAAATAAAATAAATGTGATATACTACGCAATGATTACTTATTCATCTTATTAAAGAAATCAAAAATTTGAAGATGATACGCCGCCCAAGTATATTTCTGGACTAGTTGATTAGCCATTTTTCCTTTATTTTCAATCTCATTTCTATTAAGATACATTTCTGTGATTTCTTTTTTTAGAGATTCATAATCTCCTGTAGAAATTATCGCTCCACAAGTATGATCCACTACATCTTTTGCTCCAGTATTAGTGGATATTACAACTGGCAATCCGCAGGCCATAGCCTCTAACACTACCATAGCCCAGCTGTCTAGATATGAAGGAAAAACAAATACATCTTGTTCGTTAAAGATATCATTCATTTCTTGCTGTTCTAGATAAGGATACCATTTTATTTTCGACAAATAAGGTTGGAATATATCAGAAGCGTCGCTTACGGCTCCAATTACTGATAATTCTATTTGATTAGGCATGTCTTCAACAAGTCTCAACACTTGATCTATTCCTTTTCTTTTGGTTACAGTTCCTGCATAAACGATTTTCAGAGCTTGATTGCTATTCGACTGGTAAATCGACTTTGGTGTAAATTTTTTTGGATCAAAGCCCAGATTGACCACAGTAATTTTATCTGCAGATATTCCATGCTTTATCAAGGAAGCTTTGGCAAACTCAGAAAGGCATAAGATATAGTCAGCAAGAGCTAATTCTTCTTCTTTAATTTGATTGATTTTTTGCCTTAATTTTTTGTTTTTATATACCTCAGAGAATATAGGAAATTCTGTACTTATTAATTCTATTTCTTTGTAATGTATTTGAGCCAAGTCTAATACAGTTATAAGCCCTATTTGCTTCGCTTTTCTGAAGGTTTGAACTGAGCATTCTTCATACCCTACCACAATAGTATACTCTTTATTTAATTTCGATGCAGCCCAGTTGTCATGAATACGATCTCTCCAGTATAAAAAATACTCTGTGATAGAATGAGGAAGTATTTGGTCTGCAACTTCTCTTATAAACTCAAACCAAGGAAAAATAGCAACTCTATCGTCTGCTATGGGTTCATAACTTCTCTTTTTAAATTGACGAACTATTTTTTCTCTATGAGATGAGGTAAATACCTTAACAAGGTAAATGGATATTGGCTAGGCTTATACCAAAACGAAGTAAAAAATTGAAAAGGAATTGAATAAGATTGAAGCCCCATCAGGAGTTGATGTACATATTGTTTTCCCGAATGGCTGATAAAAATCTTTTTAGAAGTCATAGTTCTAAAACTAACAAAATCATTCTAAAGGGTCAATATAATTAGCGTAAATAATAACTAGAAGCATTTTATTGACTATTATTTTATGATTGAAACTAGTCACCTTTTAACTTATATAATTTAAACAATATAGAACATCGAAATTTATTTAGGTCACTAAATTAGACTCCCCTCTGTTATATAATATGACAATTCCTCTTTATTTAAAAATAATAATATCGACAGCTAAGCAATATTCATACTTCAAATAATGAACTCAAAAGAAAAGTCTATGCGTTAACTTATCTTTCATCCCGCTATGTCGTTGTAGGACTTAAAAATATAACCATCAAATGGCAACTATTAATTTATCTATTCGCAAAATACTACAAATTTTCTTTTGTGGTTTTTTTATTGTTTTAACCGTTTTTTATCTACTTCTAAAAAATTCGAATACCAATATAGATGAGCTACTACTATTGATTTCCACATGTTTAATTTTATTGGCATACCTATATCTTCGACAACTTTTAAGTAAAACTTTTCAAATATCTTCAAGTACTAATTATAATTTAGCTGCTGTAGAAATTCATCCCTTTGTTCATAAAATCTCCTCTCTAGAGAATGAAATCAATAGTGCAACCAATCTAATCAATGCCATGGAAAACGGCAATCTTGATTTAGAATCTACTGAAGCAAATATTTCCCAAAGCGGATTGTATCAATCCTTATTGGAAATGAAAACTAAAATGCAAAAAATAGCCATTGAAGAAAAACAACGAAGCTGGGCCACAGAGGGATTAGCGAATTTTGCTGAATTGCTTCGTTCAAACAACAATAATATTAAAGAACTAAGTCATAGCATTATCGGAAAATTGGTAAATTATCTTGGAATGAACCAAGGTGGGATTTTTATTCTACGTGGAACCGAACCAAATCAATATCTAGAATTAACATCTTGCTATGCTTACAATCGAAAAAAGATAATTGAAAAAAGAATAGAAGTGGGCGAAGGCCTTATAGGGCAAGTAGTTTTAGAAAAAGAATATATCTATCTAACGAATGTTCCTAATGGATATACTACCATTACCTCTGGATTAGGCGATGCAACTCCTGATTGTGTATTGATTACCCCATTAATTATCAACGAAGAAGTTTATGGTGTATTAGAGTTATGCTCTTTTGACCATATCAAACAATATCAAATTGACTTTATAAACAAACTTGGAGAAAGCATAGCGGCATCGATAGCGGCAGTAATTACACAAGAACATACCCAAGCTTTGCTCAAGGCGAGTCAAGAACAGTCAATTCAGCTCCAAAGTCAAGAAGAAGAAATGAAACAAAATCTTGAAGAGCTACATGCTACCCAAGAGAATATGCTTTTAAAAGAAAATGAAATTAGGATTTTATTAGAAAAATCTCAAGAAAACGAAAAGCAATTAGAAACAAAGCTTACCGAAATCAATGTCATCAAGGAAGCCGAAAAAATAAAAACAGAAAAGATGGTGTTAGAAATGGAACTCAATAAAAAAATTATACTAAAAGTAATAGAAGAACTTCCAGATAAAATATTCCTCAAGGATGAAGAAGGTCGACTAGTGCTAATCAACAGTGCACTTGCTTCTGGATATAATAAGCCCGTAGAAGCACTTTTAGGAACCTCAGACTTTGACAACTTTCCACATCACCTTGCCACGGAATATAGAGCTATAGAACTAGAAATGCTTCAATCTGGAAAACCAATGACTATGTACGAAAACTTCCCTGATGCTTCTGGTGAAACAAAGATTTTGTATTGTGTAAAAATGCCCTTCCAATTTCCAGGCACAGAAAAAACAGGTATATTAGGATACCAAGTAGATGTAACCGAAATCAAAACTTTAGAAAATAAAATCAAAACTTCTGAAGAAGCAATGAAAAAGAGAGAAGCTGAGCTTTTAGAAAAAATAGAAACACAATTAGCTACCATTGTTTCGCTCAATGAAAAGTGTAAACAATAAAAAACAAATGAAAGCTCTCCACCAGAAACCCATAGTAAATAATCACTAACCCAAAGACCCGCTACCGACCTACCGCACAGACTTTCTCAAAAACTATTGTTTTTGAAATCTTCAACACCGTCTTCATGGCTTGGCTTACAGCCACCACGAAGACTTAGTTTTTATTTGTTCGGCTTTCTCTTCTGTCAGGCGAGTTTAACAAAGTTGTCTTCAATTTTTACGTTGAAATTTATTTCAGCTTTCAATGCTCTAAACACTTTTATTATGGTTTCAATGGTCGCACTATTAGCACTACTCTCCAGTTTAGAGATTTGGGCTTTCTGCACACCAACAAGTCGTCCGAGTTCTTCTTGAGTCAAGTTTCTTTCTTGTCGAGCAGTTTTAATCATCTTACCTAAAACGTCCATACGAAGTTCGTATTCGTATTCGTCACGTTCTTGAGTTCCGACTTTGCCGATATACTTGTTCTTCATTTCAGCAAAGGAATAGGTCTTTAATTCTTTAGTTGCCATATGATTACTTTTTTCGTTTGTTTTCAAAATATTTATCTCTAAGTCTTACTGCTCTGTTAATTTCGTTTGCGGGAACTTTGTCCACTTTCTTTATGAAACCATGAGTTGCTAAAACCAAGGTTTCTTTGTTGTCAGTCTTGTCCCAAAACGCAAGAAGTCTAATTTGAAGTCCTGAGTATTTTGTCCGAAACTCCCAAATGTCATTTTGAAGTTTCTTAAAAAGCTTTGGATCATTGGTCTGTTCAGCAAGGTCAATATTGTAAAAGATTTTCTTAATAGTTTTTCGATCAAGTCCTGAAATAAATTCATCCACTTCTTCTAGAAAATACGTCTCAAAATATTTCATTCAAAGTTGTTTTGTTAAACGTCTTAAAAATAGCAAAAGTTTCCAAAAATAGAAACAATAATTTTCATGTTTGTTATCGGTGTCGAATTTCAAGCTAACGCACAACAGCAGTCTGTGAAAAAACTACCGTTTATTTTTTTGTAAATACATCAAAATAATAATTGGAAAAGAACCTGTAATTGAATATTTTAAAAGGGGAAACATATATCAAATATGACCTATTTACCCCCTCAAGACAGATTTCATTTCAGATGCGAAGCATCAAAGAATTTGTAAACAAAGACAACCCTTGAGCTTTTCCAAATTCCTTATAGAGGACTATACCAGCAGTATAAATCAATAGCAAGATTAATCAATTAAACTGTAGACTTTTTTTAGGACGATACAAACCGCCAATTTCTTGTAGGTGCTGTTAGCGGTTCGTTGTTTTTCTGCTTTGTGTTTTTCCATTGTAATTGTTATCTAAAAAACCGTCTGCGATTTGTGAAACTATTGAATGGCTTGAACTCCAAGAATGATATACTTCGTCTGCCCATTTTTTTATTAGTTCAACACATTCGTTTGCTGTTGTCGCATTAATCAAGTCTTTTGCTGTTATTTTTCCTCTGTCTAATGGTTTCGGGATAGTAAGAAACTCATTCGGTCTGTTTAGTTTGTATGCGTTCAAGTAGTCACTTAGCATTGGTGATTTTTTGTAGTCCCAAGGTTGTTTTTTGTCAAGAATTAAGTTCAGTCTTGTTAAATGAAAATGATTGCTCCACCGTCCGTGAATTTCTGGATGTTGCAAAGCATGAGCATCCACGCTTAAAAATCTTGATATATGATGTTCCGAATTATTAAAGTCCAAAAGCTGAAGTCCATTGTTATAATTGTCCATACAGTCAAAGATGCCCTTTTGATAGTCTGAACCACAAAACTGACACCTTCCTTTGTCGAGAAGTATTACACCATTTTTATTTGCTTGGTCTATGAAGTCTTGCATTATTTCTATGTCCTTAATTGTGATTTATATATGTCGTCCTACAATGACCGCTAACATATCTATATACAAAACCTATTTCGTATAAATCTCCAATATAGGATATATAAGAAATAAGTAATACACCATATTTGAATTTTCTTTTTTAAAGACATTTGTAAACCAAATTCAAGTCGAGACAATAACTATAAATCAATAGCAGGATTAATCAATTCAACTGTAATTTTTTTTTTTAGGACGAGACTCTACCTTATTATTAGTCGCATCAAAGAAATCTCAAAAATCATTGAAGACAAACTATATCTTTGATAGATTTTTGTAAATTCAGTAGTATGAAATATCTGCATCTTTTATTTTGCTCAAGCTTGTTCCTAATGCAGCTTTTGTTTTATAAAAACGAAGTAATTGCACAATGCAAATGGGTAAAATTAAATATTGATGGACTAACTTGTTCGCAGTGTTCTTACAACGTAGATCAATCTATCAATCGATTGGACTTTATAAAAAATGTAACGACAGATTTGAATACCCATGAATCCTATCTTGAATTTATAGAAGGTAAAAAAGTGAATTTAAAAAAAATAGCTCTGCAAGTTGAAAAAGCTGGCTATTCTCTGAGAAGTTTTCAATTTTACTACCAAACAGATTCTTTAATTAATATACCTAATCTAGACCTTTCCCAATTAGTACTTCTAAGCGAACAAAATGAAAATTCCTTTTTTGAAACAGGTATTTATAGATTATTAGAACGAAAATTTAATGATAAAAAAAATTACCAACTTTGGGAAAAGAAGATAAAGAAGCATCAAGAGATTAATTCAAAAAGTAAGAACTTTGTCTATGTTGTAAAAGAAGGTTAGATCAATATTTAGATGATTATCAAACAACTTAACATATTCTTAACTTTTTTGCTAAGCTTCTTTTTGCTAAGCTTTTCAAAGCTTGAAGCCCAAGAATTATTTCCTTATGCAGAATCTGCAAACCCTCAACTACAAAAAGCTTTCAGCTATCGTATCAATGCCGAATATTACAATGATTTACAACAAAATTATAAGAACTGGCTAGGAATAAGTGGTATTTATGGCATAACCAAGAATTTAACAAGCATCATCACTTTATCAGGCTCTAATCATCATATCAAAAGTTTCCCCAAGGGTTTTGCTACCTACTTTCTTAATCATCATACACAATACAATTCAAAATATCCTTTTCAATTTGAAGGTATTCATGGAATGTTAAAATATAGGATATTGAAATGGGACGGCTTTCGAAGACACCTTCGCCTAGCCTTGTATGCCGAAAAGAGTTGGAATAATGTAGCTCACGACGAGGCAGAACCTAACCTAAAAGGCGACAATGCTGGCTGGGGAACTGGTGCTATTTCTACTATTTTGTGGCATAGATTTGCAACCTCAATAACTGCTGGCTTCGTGAACCCCAAAAGTTATTATGACAAAAAAAGCGATGTTACTATTCGCTCAGGAGATATGTATTTGGTTAATCTGTCATTTGGTTATTTATTATTTCCCAAGAGATACGAAAGCTACGACGATTTGAATATTAATATTTATGCCGAATTTGCCTATAGGAATTATCAAAAAGTAAGCCTTAGCCAAGGTGCCAATGTTTTTGATTTAACCAATTATACCTTTGGAGATCCATTTACATTCAACAGCCTTCAAGCAAGACAATATTGCGATTTAAGGACAAGCATCCAGTTTATTTTTAACTCAAAAAGTAGAATAGACATAGGGGTAGCTTGGAAACTATGGAAACAAAGCTATGTTCATCAATACCCTATGTTAAACATTGGCTATCAAAAAAATATTTTTAAATAAATCTAAAAAAATCAGTTCTCTGAAATAGTACAAGCTTTTAAAAAAAAATTAGTATGCAAGCATAACAATTCGTTTTTATCTTCGTTTATTATTAAAAAATATTTTAATAATACAAAAATGAGTAAGCTTAGCACTGTTTGTTTCAACATTAAATCATCTTGGCACATTATTGCCAAAATGTATAATGAACAAGCAGCTCAGCATGGCCTCAGCTCTTCAGTAGCATATGTATTATTAAGTATTGACGAGCAAGAAGGTACACCTGCAACTCATATAGGCCCACTAGTAGGAATGGAAAGTCGCAGCTTAACAAGAATGCTAAGTACCCTTGAACAAGCAAACCTAATTTATAGATTGCAAGACAATAAAGACAAAAGACTAGTAAGAATATTACTTACAGAAGAAGGAAAGGCTAAAAAAGAAATTGCAAAAGCAGTAATTAGAAAATTTAATACCGCCGTAAAATCAACTGTTCCTAAAGAAAAACTAATCACTTTCTTTGAAGTGATTTCACAAATCAATCAAATTGCCAACGAACATAAAAGAAACCATCATTTCAACACTTCAGAAATTTAATTAACCACCCTTTGATAAAACAAGATATGAAGAGAAGAATTAAAAAAGTAGCCATTTTAGGTTCGGGAGTAATGGGCTCTAGAATTGCTTGTCATTTCGCAAATATTGGTGTAGAAGTTATTTTACTAGACATTGCACCAAAAGAGCTATCCTCTATAGAAATTTCCAAGAAATTAACTTTAGAAAGTCCGCAAGTTAAAAACAGAATTGTAAACGATGCTCTTCAAGCAGCTATAAAATCTAGCCCTTCGCCTTTGTTCGACAATAGTTTTTCACAAAGAATCACTACAGGCAACTTTGATGACCACATGAAAAACATATCACAGTGTGATTGGATTGTAGAAGTGGTAGTAGAAAATCTTAAAATAAAACAACAAGTATTTGAGCAGGTAGAAAAATTCAGAAAAGAAGGGACGCTTATTACCTCCAATACTTCTGGAATTCCGATACAATTAATGGCTGAAGGAAGATCAGATGATTTTAAAAAACACTTCGCAGGAGCACATTTCTTTAATCCACCTAGATATCTAAAATTACTAGAAATAATTCCTACCCAATATACAGATAGAGAAGTAGTAACTTTTCTAATGAATTATGGAGACTTATACTTAGGTAAAACCACAGTACTCTGCAAAGACACTCCAGCATTTATAGCCAATAGAGTAGGTATTTATTCTATTATGGAAACCTTATTAGTGATGCAAGAATTAGGCTTAAATGTAGATGAAGTAGATAAACTTACAGGCCCCGTAATAGGTCGTCCTAAGTCAGCTACATTCAGAACTGGAGATGTAGTTGGGCTTGATACGCTTACTAAAGTTGCCAACAACTTATTTCAGGGTTTAAATAATGATGAATCTAAACAGGTATTTGAAATTCCAGATTTTCTTAAAAAAATGGAAGAAAACAAATGGCTTGGAGATAAGACAGGACAAGGCTTTTATAAAAAAACAAAGACTCCAGAAGGTAAAACAGAAATATTAACGCTGGACCTAAAAACGATGAACTATGGTTCTGCACAAAAGTCTAAGTTTGCCACTTTAGAACAAACCAAAAATATTGATATCGTAAAAGATAGATTCAAATACTTAATCTCTGGTTCAGACAAAGCAGGTGAATTCTATAAGAAAACTTTCTCGGGTTTATTTAAATATGTCTCTTTCAGAATCCCTGAAATATCTAATGACTTATTTCAAATAGACGATGCCATGGAAGCCGGATTTGGCTGGGAAATTGGCCCTTTCAAAACTTGGGATGCTATAGGCATAGAGCATGCTATTAAAATAATGGAAGCCCTTAATAAGCAACCTGCTCAATGGGTCTATGATATGCTTGCTGAAGGTTATACCCAATTCTATAAAATTGAAAATGGTATTAAAAAATATTATGATATAGCTACAAAATCCTATAAATCTATTCCAGGAACTGAAGCATTCATTATACTAGATTATATAAGAGCAAGCAAAAAAGTATGGGGCAATACAGGAGCCACACTTCATGATATTGGTGATGGCATTGTAAACTTAGAGTTTCATTCCAAAATGAATACCTTAGGAGCCGAAGTAATAGAAGGTATCAATAAATCTATTGGAATTGCAGAGAAAGATTTCCGTGGTCTAGTGATAGGGAATGATGGGGCTAATTTCTCGGCAGGAGCAAACTTAGCAATGTTGCTTATGTTTGCAATAGACCAAGAATATGATGAAATAGATTTAATGATTCGACAGTTTCAAAACACCATGATGCGTGTAAGATATTCTTCTATTCCAGTAATAGCAGCACCTCACGGACTCACTCTTGGTGGTGGATGCGAACTTACACTCCATGCAGATAAAGTTCAGGCTTATGCCGAAACATATATAGGCCTAGTAGAATTCGGAGTGGGTTTAATTCCTGCAGGTGGGGGGACCAAAGAATTTACGCTTAGAGTATCTGATACTATTGAAGATGGCGATATTCAAGTCAATAGTTTGAAAAATGCTTATATGAATATTGCTACAGCAAAAGTAGCTACATCTGCTCAAGAGGCTCGCCATATGGGGATTCTGAAACAAGGAGATGCCATATCACTAAACCGAAATAGATTAATCAAAGAGGCTAAAGAGTCAGCAATTCTTTTATCAGAAGCTGGTTATACACAGCCTAAACCTAGAAAAGACATAAAAGTACTAGGCAAATCAGCATTAGGAATGTTTTACGCAGGAGCCAATGCTATGATGAGTGGGAAATATATTTCTTCACATGACAAATTAATTTCCGAGAAACTTGCCTATATCATGTGCGGTGGAGATTTATCTGCTCCTACTTTAGTTTCTGAAAATTATTTATTAGATCTAGAAAGAGAAGCTTTCCTATCGCTTACAGGACAGAAGAAAACCTTAGAGAGAATTCAAAGTATATTAACCACAGGAAGACCCCTAAGAAATTAAATAATATCAATAGTATTTATTGCAAATATGTTAAATGAGAAAAAAATCGCAGAATCTTTGTCTTTTAAAGAGTTTAAAAAATAATAAACATAGCTCCTACAAAGAAAAAGAAAGAAGAGATAAGCAATAAAATTAAAATAATAAAAACCCTAAAAACTAAAAATATGGAAGTGTACATCGTTGCCGGATATCGCTCTGCAGTAGGCAAAGCCCCAAGAGGACAATTTAGATTTGAGCGTCCTGACACCTTGGGGGCATCTGTAATCAAACATTTAGTAGAAAGCATACCTAATCTTAACAAAGAAATAATCGATGATGTAATCGTAGGAAATGCTACTCCAGAGGCAGAGCAAGGCCTTAACATAGGTCGTATGATTTCTCTTATGGGTTTAGACACTGTAAAAGTACCTGGAATGACAGTAAACAGGTACTGCTCTTCTGGACTTGAAACCATCGCAATTGCTCATGCAAAAATAAAATCTGGTATGTCAGAATGCATTATAGCAGGTGGTGTAGAATGTATGAGTCCAATACCATTTGGAGGTTGGAAAGTAGTTCCCAACTACGATTTAGTTACTAAAAATGCTGATTACTATTGGGGGATGGGACTTACTGCCGAAGCAGTAGCTTCACAATATAATATCTCTAGAGAAGATCAAGATGCTTTTGCATATAATTCTCATCTAAAATCTATCAATGCACTAAAGAACGGATACTTCAAAAATGATATTGCACCAGTAACAGTTAAAGAAACTTATTTAGATGAAAAAGAAAAAAAGAAAGTAAGAGAATACCTAGTAGATACCGACGAAGGTCCAAGAGCAGATACCACTATAGAAGCACTTGCAAAACTAAAACCTGTATTCGCTGCGAATGGCTCTGTAACTGCTGGAAATGCATCTCAAACTTCCGATGGTGCTGCTTTTGTAATGCTCATGTCTGAATCAATGGTAAAATCATTAAACCTAAAACCAATTGCACGAATGGTTTCCTATGCTGTAGCGGGTGTAGAACCTAAAATTATGGGAATAGGGCCTATAGACGCCATTCCAAAGGCACTAAAAAATGCAAATCTTAAACTTCAAGACATTGATTTAATTGAATTGAACGAAGCATTTGCTTCGCAATCTCTTGCTATTATCAGAACACTTGGCTTAGACTCAGAAAAACTTAATGTTAACGGAGGAGCTATTTCTTTAGGTCATCCATTAGGGTGTACAGGTGCAAAGCTTTCCGTACAAATCTTTAATGAACTCAAAAGAAGAAATAAAAAATACGGAATGGTAACCATGTGCGTAGGAAGCGGACAAGGAGCAGCAGGTATATTTGAACTTTTATAATAAAAAAACTCAAGAAAAATAAACACAAACTAAAACACCCAAAATATGGCAACGCTAACAAAAAAAATCAAAGGTGGTGAATTTGTCATTAGAGCTACAGAAGCCTCTGATATCGCAATTCCTGAGGAAAGAAACGAAGAACAAAAAATGATGGCCGACATGGGACGTGATTTTTTGAATTCAGAAGTAATTCCATTATTAGACCGTATAGACCAACAAGAAGAAGGGCTAATGCAAACCCTATTGGATAAAGCAGGTGAACTTGGTTTGCTTGGAATTTCTATTCCAGAACAATACAATGGTTTCGGAAAAGATTTTAATACTTCTTTGCTAATAACAGAAATAGTAGGTGGAGGTTATTCTTTTGCTGTTGCCCTAGCGGCTCACACTGGTATCGGTACGCTGCCAATATTATATTTCGGAAACGAAGCCCAAAAAATTAAGTATCTTCCAAAACTAGCAACTGGTGAACTTAAAGCCAGCTATTGCCTTACTGAACCTGGCTCTGGCTCAGATGCCCTAGCTGCTAAAACAAAAGCTACCCTTACTGAAGATGGTAAACATTATATTTTGAATGGTCAAAAAATGTGGATTACCAATGCTGGATTTGCAGATGTATTCATCGTATTTGCTCAGGTAGATGGAGATAAATTTACTGGATTTATAGTAGATAAAGGCGAAGGCTTAACCTTAGGCAATGAAGAACATAAAATGGGTATCAAAGGTTCTTCTACAAGACAAGTATTTCTGAACGATTGCAAAGTACCAGTAGAAAATGTACTAGGGCAAATCGGGAAAGGGCACTTAATCGCATTTAATATTCTCAACATAGGTAGAATAAAACTTGCAGCAGCGGCTCTTGGAGGCTCTAAAAGAACAAGTACTTTATCTATACAATATGCCAAAGAGAGAATCCAGTTCAAGCAACCTATTGCCAACTTTGGAGCCATTCAGCACAAATTAGCAGAGCAAGTAATCCAAATATTTACTTGCGAGTCTGCAATGTATAGGGCTGGTGCAGATATTCAAGCTGCTGAAGAAGAATACTCAACTCAAGGAAAATCTTATGAAGAAGCTTTGTTGTCTGCTGCACAAGAATTTGCTATTGAGTGTGCAATACTTAAAGTAGCTGGTTCAGAAGTGTTAGATTATGTAGTAGACGAGGGAGTTCAAATACTGGGTGGTTATGGTTTCTCTGCAGATTACCCAATGGATAGAGCTTATAGAGATTCTCGTATCAATAGAATATTTGAAGGTACCAACGAAATAAACCGTATGCTTACTATGGATATGTTTTTCAAAAAAGCTATGAAAGGAGAACTAGATATTATGACTCATGCTTTGGCTGTCCAAAAAGAGCTCATGGCTATTCCTGATTTCGGTGCAGAAGAAGAAGAAGGGCTTTTTATAGCAGAGAAAAAATATATAGCTAACATGAAGAAAGCATTATTGATGGGTGCTGGTGCAGCTGCCCAAAAATTTGCCGATAAACTCGCTCAAGAACAAGAGGTTTTAATGAATCTTGCGGATATCGCCATTCTTACCTATATGAGCGAATCTGTAATGTTAAGAACAGAAAAGCTTATCCAACTTCGTGGAGAAGCAGATTGTGCTTTATTTATTGACATCACTAAGGTATATATCAATGATGCTTTGGATAAAATGCATACCAAAACCGGAACGAAAAAATTAGTGTGTGTACTCCCCGATTTTCTTCAGCCCAAAGCAGATAAGTTTGGTATGGTTTTAAATATTTCTACAGAAGGGAAAATCCTTCAGTCCCTTTTTGATACAAAAGGAATTATCATGCCCGAAGCAGGTGCAGTAAAAGAGCAAAACGGTTTCTTATATATTGGTGGTGATGTAGTGCCGCATATTGGAAAATATAAATTAGATGATAGTACATTTCATACAAATTTTAAAAAATAGGTTTATGAGAAAAGAAAAAACAATAGGATGGTTATCAATAGCTGGAGCCGTTGGGGTTTTAATACCTTACAGTATTCTCACAATTATCTTTGACTATCCTGATATTTTAAGGCAAAATACTTCTATAATTCTTACGAAATTTCATGAAGGCGGCAACGGATTAATTTGGACATGGTTTTCCTTTGCTCTTATTGGGCTTCCTTTAATACCTGCTTATATCATGATTGGGCAAAAGTTTGAAAACCAAGCACCATTGGTACGCATGGCTACAACCATTGGAGTGATTGGTTTAATTGTTCAGATGATCGGCTTATTAAGATGGACATTCGTTGTACCGGTACTTGCCGATACA
>REBA01000055.1 GCA_004294225.1 Cytophagales bacterium
TATTTTGATTTACCGCAATTTGTGCAATCAGAATTAAAAAACTATAAAGAAGAGTTTCCAGCTTCTAAATATATTGACATAATACAAAATAAATGGGACAAGAAAAACAAAAGCACCTTTACGAAACCTGATTTCACTTTGAGAGATGCCTCAGGAAAATTATTTGATATTAAATCTCTCAATGGCAAAGTTGTATATATTGATTTTTGGGGTAGTTGGTGCAAGGCTTGTTTAACTCAAATGCCTAACTCATTAAAGCTACAACAGAAATATAAAGGCAAAAATGTGGTGTTTCTTTTTATTGACTTTTATGACACAAAAGAAAAATGGTTAAAAGCGATTAAAGATAAAAAAATAACAGGCTTACATATTAAAGCAGAAAAAAGTAATGAAAAATACTTTAATGAAGTATTTGGTATTGACCAAGGATTCCCCCGTTATGCCCTGCTTGACAAAGATGGGATTTTAATAACAAGTTCAGCTCCACATCCAAATGACAAAGATGCTGTAGTATTAATTGATAAATATTTAAGTGACAAATAGAAGCAAATGCAGCCAACATGGGGTTTTGCAATATTGGGGCGGACGGAATAACAATGAGCATTTGTAATTCTATGGGGCTTGGGTTTCGGCTGACGAATATCTATTTGGCTTTTTGTTGTTATCTTCATCATCAGTTTTTCAATCAGCAGCGGTTCCAGGCGGACGGAATTCTATTTCCCCAACATCGCAAAGCCCTGTTCGTTGGCTGCAAGTATTGCGACACACCCTAGCCTATCACAGCATTAACAAATTTTTCAGGCATTGACACTTACTTTTAAAGTCGCAATTATTATTATGACAATAAAACATTTACTAAGCTTTATCATTATCTTTTTAATTAGCCTAAACACATTTGGGCAACAAACAATAAAAGGGAAAATTTTAAACAGCACAACACAAGAACCAATACAATACGCCAATATTGGGTTTAAAAAATCTAATGTTGGCACTATCTCAAACCCTGACGGCAGTTTTTCACTTTACATACCTGCAAACACATTAAATGACACTCTAATAGTTTCATCAATTGGGTTTGGAAGTAAAAATATTCCTTTAAAACATTTACTTACCAAAAAAGAATTAACCATTTTCCTAAATGAAAAAATAGTTGCCTTAAACACCGTTGTTGTCAGTTCAAAAAAAGAAAAACTTAAAACCTTTGAGTTAGGAAACGCTGATTTTAAAGGAGGAGTTTTACAAACAGACACTCTTTATGCAGGGCGTTCTGTTTCTTTATTAATTGAGAACACTGAAGCTAACATTAAAAAGGGAATGATATTTCCTGCATTCATTGAAAAAGCAAAACTTAGGATATTTAGAAACAATCTGCAATCATTCAAATACAGAGTTCGGTTGAATGAAGTTGATAATTTAACAGGCCAACCTGGACAAGATTTGCTTACTAAAAGCATTGTAATACAATCTTCAATGAAAAATGGCTGGCTGGAGTTTGACCTTTCCGATTTGAATTTTGAAATTGATAAGCCGTTTTTCATAACATTTGAACAACTGCTTGATTTGACAGACAGAACTTTAATTACAAATGAGTATAATAAATTCGTATCAGAGCATCCCAATAAAGTTCAATTTGATACAATTGAAGTTGACGGGAGAAAAGAGGTTAGAAAAATACTTAAGGGCGGAGGAATTGATTTGGCGGGAACTTTTATTGGAATAGCCGTATCAAAAACAGCAAGCGAACAATACACCAGCTATGTTAGAGAGACAAGTTTTGGGGAGTGGAAAAAAGTCAGGGGCATTGTTGCGGCAACAGTAACATTAAGTAATTATCCAGACCTCAATTCAACTAAAAAAAATGAAAATGACTGTCAGGGCAATGTAGCGGCTTGCAAGGCTGAAAAGATATGCAAAGATTTTATAGACCAAAATGGAGTAAACGGAGTTCAGGTTTGTGTTAGCAAGAAAAACAAAATTGTATGGTCTGGTTCTTTGGGGTATGCAGATATTGTAAACATGGTTTATGTTACTGATTCAACAAAATTTAGGATTAATAGCATTTCAAAGTCAATTACTTCATTGGCTTTGGTAAAGCTTGTTTCAGAGGGAAAATTGGATTTAGATTCCCCTATACAAAAGTACATTCCAGAATTTCCCAAAAAATCTTCCCCAATTACTATCCGACAACTTGCAGGACATTTAGCAGGTTTTCGGGACTATGATGAGAATAACTTGAATGACTACATCCGAACTGAACATTTTGACAATTCAATTCAGGCTCTAAAAATATTTGAAAA
>REBA01000027.1 GCA_004294225.1 Cytophagales bacterium
CAAAACCACCAAATAAATATGACTTTTTACCATTTTTCGTGCCAAGCCCAAACATATATCGAGGTGTAATTGTATCGCCTTTCAGATGTAAATCCGACCAAGTATTATTTTTGAAAGAATATTTCTGAAAACTGTTTTTGTATTTGTACTGCCCATAGCCACCAATCAGTACCATAGCCGAATCGGTTGGATAGATGTATTTGTTATGATGCCAATATTCGGTTAGGTTATACTTTTCATCGGGCGAAATATCCCAACTGTTTTGAGTGGTATTATAATTGAAAATCTTCTTTTCGTTCAAACGAAGATTTATAAGTTTGTTTTGGGATGGCAGAAAAACACCCATATCGCCAAACGTAAACTTTTTGTGGCTTTGCTGAAAAGCTTTACTGCTTAAAGAATCGTTTTGAGTACTGAAAAAATATGTTTTTAGGTCGGTGTTGATAATAATTCGTCGTTGATTAGCATCAAAAGCAAAACTTGAATTACCTTTTACTTTTACCTTTCCAAGCTGTTTCCATTCGTAGTGCTTTTTTAGTAACCAATGGGCATTTTTGCTGAAAGCTTTTTGTTGAGCATTAAAAATATCGGCAGTGGTTGTCCCCGAAATCTCTCTCAGAGGCCAATGATGCAAGATTTGTTGGTCAGATTTAAGCGTGATATTTCTCAAATACATCGGTAGGGCGTCGCTCGTCAGGAATTTGGGGTCAGAGCATTCGCCGAAGTATATCTTAAAGCAACCTTTTATCTTAGAAGAGATTTTGCCTGAGCCTAATAGTTGATTGTCGTCAAAAACTTCAACTTTTTTGTCTTGAATTACAATCCTGAATTTATTCCATTTAGAATATAATAAATTGGTATTAAGCGTTTTTAGTTTTATGTCTTCGTCGCCCGAAATAATTCTGAAAGCTTGTTGCTTTCCCCGAGAATCTGACTGAAAAAGTAAATCAAGGTTTTTACCATCGGTAGTAATGATTCTAAAAACATATCCAAAGTAAGACTGCACTTTGGGCTTAAATTTTAGTTCAAAACTGAGTTCAAAATCATTTTTTATGCAGATTGGCTGTTCTTTCCCTATTATTAATGCTGTACGTTTATCTGTCACTACTTCATGCCCTAAAAACTCTAATCCGTATTCTTGTCCGATTGAATCGAAAGTCAGAAATTGGATAAGCGAAAATAGTATAATAAGTAGTTTTAGTTGATAGGTTAGTTTTGGCATTGGGAGTAAAATAGATAATGAACCTTGAAATTTAACTACAAATTTATCAGCCTTACGAATAACAGGTATAGAATCTGTAAATAAACATATTTTTTAATAATATTATTCAACATTTTAAAAAATATTACTATTAAACAGAGGCAAATTTAAGCATTTTGTTTTAAGGACACATTTGTTTATATTTGAAATGTACTATTCGCCATGTTCGATTAAAACAATGACTCCAAAAGATATTTTACTTCATTTAAGGCTTCCTTTTTCTTTTTTCTTGATGCCTGTTTATTGGTTTGCCATCAGTCAAACCCCAAATCTTGATAAGCCAAAAGCGGTTTGGATATTTATTATTTTACATATACTCATTTATCCTGCAAGCAATGCTTATAACAGCTATATGGATCAAGACGATGAAAGTATTGGTGGACTAAAAAACCCACCCAAAGCTACAAAAAGAGTCTACTAC
Source organism: Cytophagales bacterium (assembly GCA_004294225.1). Classification (GTDB taxonomy): domain Bacteria; phylum Bacteroidota; class Bacteroidia; order Cytophagales; family Cytophagaceae; genus REBA01. The sequence goes on from REBA01000027.1 coordinate 1,683, forward strand.
TTGTCTATTATTTTTGACCTAGTTGGTCTTGCTCTTTCTATTACCCTAAATAGTACATTCTTTGTATTAATATTGCTCTATATATCCGCATCAAGAGCCTACAGCTACAAAAGAATTCGATTAAAAAAATATCCTATTATCGGTTTTATTACTGTGGCTCTTTTTCAAGGAGGCTTCACCTATCTTATGGTCAAAACAAGTATGTATAACACCTTTGACCTTCATCTACTTTATAACAAAGAAGCTATGATTGCTAGCTCTCTGCTTATTGGAGGGGTATATCCACTTACTCAAATCTATCAACATGAAGCTGATAAAAGAAACGGAGATGCAACACTAAGCATGTTACTTGGTATTAGAGGAACATTCGTATTCTCTGCAATACTATTTGGTGTAGCTAATCTATTTCTTATGTTACATTTTATTTCTATCAAGAAAGAAATACATTTTTATATTTTTCAACTTTGCTTACTTCCATTGGTTGTATACTTTATAAGATGGGCAATATCGGTATGGAAAAACAATAAAAATGCCTCTTATGAAAACACCATGAGAATGAATACTATCTCTTCTATTACAATGAGCTGCTGTTTTATCATGATTTTATTTTTCAATCATTTATATAAATGACCGTCATTACTTCTATAGGCACATCCAACCCCAAGTATCGCTATACTCAAGACGAACTCTACGAATATATATCTGAAGTAGGTAACCTAACCAGTATTCAAAGAAGAAAGCTGAAATCTATCTATAAAAAAAGTGCTATTGAATCGCGTTACTCCATACTATCCGATTTTAATAAAACTATTATAAAAAATTATTCTCAAGAAAACACTCGTTCAATAGAACATAGACTAGAACTGTTTTACCAACACGCACCAAACTTAGCGATAGAGGCTATTCATAAGACCATTTTCGGAAAATTAAACCCTAAAAGTATTACTCATATTATCACCGTATCTTGTACTGGTATGAGTGCACCAGGTATAGAAATATCTTTGATTGAATCATTAAAATTAAATAATAATATTCAGCGAAGCGCTGTGAACTTTATGGGTTGTTATGCCGCTATACATGCCCTACAACAAGCTAATAATATATGCATAGCCAATCCTGATGCAATAGTGTTAGTAGTATGTGTAGAGCTATGTAGTATTCATTTTCAGAACACAGATTCTGATGACAATCTCTTAGCCAACTCTTTATTTGCTGATGGTGCAGCAGCAACAATTGTTGTTTCAGATAAATATGCAAAAGACAATTCTTTATTGGGACTTAGAATTGATGATTTTAACTCAAAAATAATCTCTGAAGGCAGCAAAGACATGGCTTGGCATATATCGTCTTCAGGATTTCTAATGGCACTTAGTGCTTATATCCCTTCGCTTATCGCTCTACACCTAAAATCATTTCTAAATACATTTAGTCAAAAGATTGATATATCAAACATTGCACATTGGGCTATTCACCCTGGTGGAAGAAAAATTCTTGACACTATTGTAAAAGAATTAAACATCAGCTCAGATAAAATCAAAGACTCTTATGAAGTATTAAAGGATTACGGCAATATGTCATCACCTAGTATACTATTTGTCTTAAGAAATATTATGAATAGAAATACAAACCGTAAAGCAGACGACAAAATTATGGCTTTGGCTTTCGGTCCAGGCTTAGTAATGGAATCATGTATTTTAAGTCATGTTTAGAAAAAGAAGCTACCAGAAAGAACTACTCGACAATCTAGAAATTCCTAGACTAGACCTATATCAAAATCTTAAAGAATTAGAATTTATCAACAAATGGCTTGGAGGACACGATATCTCAATACAAGGAATAAAAACTATAATCAATAAACTTCCAAAAGACAAAATCAACCTATTAGATATTGGATGCGGAGGTGGTGATAACCTTCGAGCAATTAGAAAAATATTTGAAAAGGATAAATCAATTCTCAATCTCAATGGAGCCGACCTTAATACAAACTGCATTCAATATGCTATAGAAAAAAGTAAAGCGTATCCTGAAATAAACTATTTCTGTGATGATTTTAGAAATGTGCTCTATACAAATCCATACATTATTCACGCAGCATTATTTTTTCATCACTTTCATGATTCAGAAATCTCCGGTTTTTTAAGCCAAGCCAAAGCTCATCATTGCTTTATTATAATCAATGATCTAGAAAGAAATCCAATCGCCTATTATGCTATCAAATTGCTAACAAAGATATTTTCTAAATCCTATTTGGTTAAAAACGATGCCCCCCTTTCTGTACTAAGAGGTTTTAAAAAGAAAGAATGGAAGGAAATATTGTACAAGGCAGGAATAAAAAACTATACTATAAAAAACAAGTGGGCATTTCGACACTTAATCCTAATCTATCCCAATGAAAGATAAAATCTATGATTGTGCTATTATAGGTGGTGGTTTGGCTGGGCTTTCTCTAGCAATACTTTTATCAAGAAAAGGATATAAAGTAATTCTATTTGAAAAGAAGAAATATCCTTTCCACAGAGTATGCGGTGAATATATCTCAAAAGAAAGCCTTGGTTTCTTAAACCATCTTGGACTAGCAACAAACCAAATTGATTATGCAGACATCAACGAAGTGCTTATTTCGGCTCCCAATGGTCATCACCTCCTTCGTCCTCTAAGCTTAGGAGGAATTGGAATAAGCAGGTACTTTCTGGATAATGAACTTTATAAAATTGCAGAAAAAAATGGTGCTGAAATAATTCAAGAAACTTCAGTAGAAGAAGTAAATCTAATTCAACATAAATATCATATAAAAACAATCAATAATACTTATGTTGCAAAACTGGCAATTGCTTGCCAAGGAAAGAACTCAAACCTTAATAAAAATTTAAAAAGAAAATCATTAGGCCCCAAAGAAAACTATGTAGGAATAAAGTACCATATCAAAACAGATTTTTCAGACAATAGAATAGAGCTTCACAATTTCGCTGGTGGATATGCCGGAATATCAAAAGTAGAAAACAAAACCTATTGTCTTTGCTATCTTACAAAAAGCAAGAATTTAAAACGATTCAATGGCAATATCAAAAAGATGGAAGAAGAAATATTATATCAAAATCCATATCTAAAAAATTATTTCACCAATTCTGAATTTCTATTTAAAGAACCAATAACTGTTTCTCAGATTACATTTTCTATCAAAGCTCCAATTGTTAATCAAATGCTAGTCCTTGGCGATTCTGCGGGCACTATTGCACCTCTATGTGGCAATGGAATGAGCTTAGCGTTGCATGCAAGTGCTCTTGCAGAAAAAAATATCGAAGCTTACTTAAAAGAAGAAATTGATTTAAAAAAATTACAAGAAATACATCAGCAAACTTGGGTTAATCAATTTGCATTTCGAATCAGATTTGGGGCTCTAATTCAGAAGTTATTTGGGAAAACAATGCTCACTAATATATCTATCCAAATTCTCAAGCAATTCCCTTCTGTAGTTGATTATATCATTAAAAAAACACATGGGAAACCGTTCTAAGAAAGTCCTTCTTAATTATTAAAAATCTTTTCTAGATCTTGAATCTGAAGGGGCTTAATCAAACTGCCTTTAACAAATGGCAATTCAATAATGGTATTGCTTTCCTTGCCAATTTCAGAAGAAGAAAGAACATACACTTGTATATTGCGGAGATGCTCAGCAGGTATTCGCTCTACCATAGCATTTGCCAACTGGTAGCCCGTCAGTACTGGCATATTCAAATCAAGCAAAATTAATTGCGGCAACTCTTCAGGACAGCTTTGAGACCATTTTTGCATTTTAGCTAATGCATCCTCTGGATATTGCTCTATGACTACATTTTGGCAAAAATTGTAATGCTTCAAGAAAAACTCATTGACATAGTTCATTGCTGGGTCATCATCAACGAGAAGTACTTTTTGTATTTTTTGGTTCATATATAGATTCAGAAAGATTATTTAAATCTAACAATTAGATTCAATATATAAAAAAACTTAGCTATTGTTTTCTTTAGAAATCAATAATCATCTAGCTTATAAGAGAATAAACTAATATTGAAATTATATATAATACCGCCATCGAATAAATAAAACAAACTCTGTTGGTAAAAAAGCTATTAACCTACAGTATTTATACCCTGAGCTTAGTACATACTGTCCCGAAAAGTGTGTCTTAGTTGTAAAAAGAGTTTCCAACAATTAACCAGGGCAAACGCATTTAAGCACCAAATATAAACATTTCTCTTTGGTTATCATCTAATAGCCGACACAATAATGAAAAAGAGACTCAATACTGACAATGCTTTGCAAGGACGGCGTACAAATAATCTTATAAAAATTGCTGAACCATGTAAATCTTAATCTACCTATTTTTTTAGTGAGTCAAACCACGGTTTTACTTGCTCTAACATTGGGAGAAGCGTAGTAGAATGATTTAAGCCCTCCAATAAAACTATTGAAGTGTTTTTTGCACCATTTTCTATGAACTTTTGAAAGGTAAGTTCGGTATTTTCATAAGGAATAACATCGTCTTCTAAGCCATGATAAAGATTCAATTTTGAAGCAGGGCACCAATTTGAAAGGGTATTTAGAAATATAGCTTTCTTAAAAGCCAATTCTCCTTGACCAAACAAGTGAAGGTAAAAGTTGGGATTAAATAATCTGCTTAAATCACTACCTAGATGATTATTGATATATTCCTTGTCATGAACCCCATTAAAAAGCTCAGGAATTATTTCAGAAGAAGGCAAAGAAAAATAATGAGAAAGAGGCTTTTCCCATTGATAGATATGATTATAAGCCATAATTAAATATACAATGTAAGCAGGTTGAAAATGACTAGAATTAGAGGCATTGCTCAGTGAATGTAGCATTGCAAATAAATCGAATCCACCAGCACCTGCAGCAACTGCTTCAATATTAAATATAGTGGGGTTATGATGCTCAAGTTCTTTTAAAGTTGCCATAGTGATATAGCCTCCTTCTGAAAAACCTGTCAAGAATAATTGATGATTAATCGGAATACTTTTTTCTAATAGAAAATCTTGACAGGCAAGAATAAAATCAATCACACAACTAGCACTATGCTTGGCGTCATAATATGGGTGAATGCAGTCTGATGAACTACCATACCCAATATAATCAGGAATAAGCGTGATATAACCATCGGCTGAAAAAAACTCATAGCCTGAAAAATCATGGTTAATTAAGAGCGTCGGAGCCTCAGATTTTAAAAAAGTAGTACCATTCTGAACACATACTATTGCTAGGTTTTTTGAAAATAAACTTGGAACCATTATTAAGCCAGATGCTTCTATAATCTTGCCCATATAATCGGTTTGATAAACCATCTTGTAGATAGAGATTTTGTTAGATACAGAAGAAGAAAATTTTCCATAACCAAATCGATCACGTAAACTCAAGATTTCATCAATTGCTAATTCTTTGAAAAGTATTGTACTTAATATTTTTTTTTCCAAAATAGAGTGCAAACAAAATTTGATTTAATAAAAAAACCTATTAAAAGCTTAGATATTCAATTCCTAATTTAATCATAAATTGGAATATCATTATTTTTTCTTTTTATTACCCTAAAAAATAAATAATATTGTTAAATATGAAATTAAATTTTCCTTTGAAAAACAAGTCATCATTACTGTGTTTGTTTATTTAACTGATAGACCTTTATTAATTAAAACACCAAGAAAATAATAAATTATTAATATAAATATCAAGATGAAAAGAAGAGATTTTATCACAAAGACCAGCCTAGGGGCAGCATTAGCAGGCGGATTAGTAACTGTAAATGAAAGTATAGCTGGGGTAAATAAAACCTCCAACGAAAAAGAAAAGCAGAGTTCTACTTTGGATAAAGGCCCCATTAAGGAAGTATTAAAATATACTGATAAGCCTAGAAGTGGAGTTATGGTAGGAAGCATAGGAGCTGGAGGTGCAGAATTGCGTAAAGATGGAATATTCTATAATTGGAGCATATTTAATAATAACCCAAAAGGCTCTGGTGAATTCCTTACTTCTAAGGACCTTTTTGACAGCAGAAAAGGAAATCTTTATCCAATAGAACCTGGATATTTACTTTTCTTTATTGTAAGATATCAGGTGGAAGGAGAAGAGCCTAAGTTAAAGCTATTGCAGATTGATCAAGGTTATCAAGTAGCAGGAATTTCTATGCATGTATATGAATATCCTTGGATGACAGGTATAGAGCAGATAGAATATAGTGCTAGATTTCCTTTTACAAACCTGAAATTTACCGATTCAGAGATGCCGCTAGAGATAGAGCTAGAAGCACATAGTCCTTTTATCCCTCATGATATAAAGAACTCATCACTTCCTATTATGAACTTTGACTTTAAGATTAAATCTAAATCTTCAAAGCCTGTAGATGTGATGATTTTAGGTACTTTCAGGCACCTTGTAGGATATGATACGATGGAAAAATATTATATCAATGACATTAATAAAACATCTAGCTATATCGAAAACATTGCATCTTGTGGCGACCTAAATCCTAAATTATCATCTTTCGGAGAGATAAGCTTTGCTTCATTAAACCCAGATTCTACTTACTATGTAGGTTGGGAATCACGCCATCCTTACTATGAATATGTATTAAGAAATAAATCTTTACCCAATATCAATGATACCGATGGTATAGATACTATTTTAAAAGAACATTCAAAAGTTCCTGATTGGATGCCAGATACCAAAGGGAGGAATCATATAGATGAGAAAACAGGTAAAAAACGTGGCTCTTCAAAAGTATTTAATACTTTAGCATACTCCAAAAAATTAAATAATGGAGAAAGCTTTGACCATTCTTTTGTGATGTCTTGGAATTTTGGAAATAATTACGATTCTAAGAATATCATCAATGTTGGACATTATTATCAGAACTTTTTTAAGGATTCCAAAGAATCCATGAGTTACTATGTAAGTAATAAAACTAGCCTAACTCAGAAATCTAAGTATTTTTTAGAAAACTTCTACAATAGCACTTTACCACAGTTTGTTCTAGATCAAGTCAATTCTCAATTAAACACTTTTATAACAAGTGGTGTTTTAAGCAAGAAGATGGAGTTTGGCGTTCTTGAAGGGTTAACCGAACATCAAAACTGGGGCCCAGTGGGGACGACAGATGTGAATATGTATGGTGGAGTGATGATAGTTTCTTTGTTCCCTGAATTAGCAAAATCTACCATGAAGGTGCATAAGTTACTACAACATGAAGGTGGAGAAATTAGGCATAGCTTTGAAAAAGGTTTTGCAGATGCGATGATGTTGGCAGTAAATTCTACGGGTTATGTGGTAAGTGAAAGATTAGACCTCCATGCACAATATACAGTGATGGTGCTTAGAGATTTCTTCTTCACTAATGATAAAGAATACTTGAAAGAGATGTGGCCATCTGTTAAGAAAGCTATAGATTACGTCATTAGAGAAAGAGATAAAAATGGCGATCAACAACCAGATATGACTGGTATAATGAGCAGCTATGACAACTTCCCTATGTATGGCATGGCAGCTTATATTCAATCTCAATGGCTATGTGCATTGGCAAGCTGTGTAGAGGCAGCAAAAGTACTTGGAGATGTAGCAACAGAGAAAAAATATAAAGCCATCTTTGAAAAAGGTAAGAAACTAGCGGAAGAGAAACTCTGGAATGGCGAATATTACAGGTTATACAATAGCGATTTGAAAGTATTCAAAATAAAAGATGGAGCAGGTAAAGAGCTTGTAAAAGACATATCAGGAATAGACGAAGGATGTTTAACAGACCAAATCATAGGACAATGGGCCTCTCATTGGTCAGGTTTAGGAAATATTTTAGATGCTGAAAGGGTAAAGAAATCCATGAAATCAATTCTTGACAAGTCCTTTACCCCTGGGTTCGGACTTAGAAATTGTTCATGGCCAGGCAGCAAATTTGTAAATGATGTAGCTAAAGATATCTGGGTAGATCAAGGGAACACTTGCTGGTCAGGGGTGGAGTTAGCTTTTGCCTCTTTCCTTATCTATGAAGGATTTTATAAAGAGTCTTTACAAGTAATCAAAACAGTAGATGATCGCTATCGTAGATCAGGTCGCTATTTTGACCATCAGGAATTCGGCGGTCATTATTTCCGCTCAATGTCTGCTTGGGGAATTCTTAACGCCTCACTTGGTTTAAGTATAAATCAATTGGTGTATTCATTTAGCCCAAAAGTATCAGAGAATAACTTTAAGCTTTTCTTCGCTTTCTCAACAGGAACAGCATCTGTAGAATCAGAAAATGGGAAAATTAAAATCAAAGTATTGACCGGAAATTGGGAAGTAAAGCAAATTGTTTTATCTAATTTCAAACTAAAGCAAAAGTCATTAAATGCTAATTTAGACAGCACCACTATTGCTTCTAGTTCAATAAAAGACGACAATGCAATACTTAGCTTTAAGAAAATTCAAAATATAAAAGCAGGACAAACTTTGACCATTAACTAATAAATAAATTTTAATAATGCACTTATTTTATCAATACTCAAGGCTACTAATTTCTATTGTTTTGATTAGTACTTTTTTATTTTCTTGTAAAAACAATTCTAAACAAGAAACCTTAACTCAGGTAGATTCCTCTTTATATAAACCTAAATATTCTGATAGGTATAAAGAGATTTATGATACGATTCAGTCTGAGTTTAATTCTTTAAAGGCAAAAGTAGATTATATGCCCAAAGAATTCGTTTCCATCAATGAAGGTTTCAAACACATTATGTTTTACTGGGACACCTATTTTATGAATAGAGGACTTCTTAGAACAGACACACTGAAACGAATGGCAAAAAATAATACTGAAAACATGCTTTTTATGGTTCAAAAAATCGGTTTTGTGCCTAATGCTACCATGTCTTGGGGCATGAACCGTTCGCAACCACCTTACTTAAGTATGATGATTAGAGATGTGTATGATGCAAGTCAAAACAAAGATACTGCTTGGTTAAAACAAAACTTCAAACTTCTAAAAAAAGAATATGCTTTTTGGATGAATGGTGATAAGGCAATAGAAGATCATAGAACGCCAGTTAAAGGCTTGTTAAAATGGGCTCATCATTGTTCCAAATCAGAAGTTCTAGCATTTTATGACCAAATCAAGGATAGGTTCAATTTCCCAAAAGACACCACAGAAGAGGTTAAAATAAAAATGGTAGAACCATATATATCAGAAGCCGCCACAGGATGGGACTTTAATCCTAGGTTTGGTAATCGTTGCCCAGATTATTGGAGCGTAGAGCTAAATACTAACATGTATGTTTACCAAAAAAACTTTGCCTATTTTGTTAAAGAATTAGGTTTAAAAGGAGAACCTGATTGGGAAGCTGAAGCAGAAAACACAAAAGCATTAATTAATAAATATCTGTGGAATGAAGAACGAGGTTTATACATGGATTATGATTATGTAAATAATAAGTTTAGTTCTGTAGCTTCATTGATTACTTTTCAGCCCCTATTTTTTAATTTGGCAAGTAAAGAGCAAGCGGAAAAAGTGGTATCAAACCTCAAGCTTTTTGAATACGAATGGAGTGTAACTGTATGCGAAAACACCAACCAAAAGACGATATACCAATGGGACTATCCAGCGGTTTGGGCACCTATCTTTACCTTATGTATGGTAGGGCTTGATAACTACGGATATAAAGAAGATGCTAAAAGAATAGCTTATAAATACATGGATTTGATTGCAAAAAACTTTGTAAACCCAATGCCTCTAGAAGTGAAAAATGGAAATGAAACATTAAAGAGAAAATTTGGAAGATTATATGAGAAATACCATGTAGTTACTGGAGAGATTTACGATCCTGAGTATCCTTCTATGGAAATGATGGATTGGACGGCATCAGCATATATGGAAGCATATCAATATGTAAATAAATAAGAATTACAAGAAAGCATATCCATGCCTAATATAGAATGGATATGCTTAACAAAATTTACGATTTACCGTTTTCTTATAAGATGATGACGTGCCTAAATTAAAATCAGAAAAATATGAATATAATTACTCAATTGATTTTTTTAATATTGCTATCGACAGCGGGTTATTTTATATTCAAAAGCATTTCAAGAATTAGGAGAAACATCCTATTGGGTAAACCAGATGATAGGACAGGTAATACCCTAACAAGGCTCAAGCTAATGACTTTGATAGCACTTGGGCAGAAGAAAATGTTTAAGAAACCATTACCAGCCCTACTCCATTTAGCAGTTTATGTTGGCTTTCTAATTGTAAATATTGAAATGTTAGAAATAGTTGCTGATGGTCTTTTGGGTACACATAGATTATTTGCACCGTCTCTAGGAGTGTTATATCCAATTCTAATTAATGTATTTGAGTTTTTTGCAGTTGCAGTAATTGTTGCATGCGTATTTTTTCTTGTGAGAAGAAACTTGCTATCAATAGCTCGCTTTAAATCATCCGAGTTGTCCTCAATTCCGAGAAGAGATGCAAATATTATTTTAGTTGTAGAAATAATTTTAATGTGTGCCCTTCTCACAATGAATTCCACTGATTTGGCCCTTCAAAAAAAAGGAATTGAACATTATTTCTATACAGAGAATTTCTTTTTTAGTGGATTAATTGCTCCATTCTTTGAAACATTTGAACCATTTACTTTGCAAATTATAGAGCGATTATCTTGGTGGGTTCATATTATTGGTGTATTAGCATTTGCCAACTATGTGTTTTATGATTCAAAACACCTACATATTTTTATGGCTTTTATTAATGCGTTTTATAGCAAGTTAGAAGCAGCAGGTAAATTACCCAATATGGCTTCTGTAACACATGAAGTAAAATTAATGCTCAACCTTCCAACAGATAATGGCGAAGCTCCATCAGAGCTAAATAGATTTGGTGCAAAAGATGCTAATGATTTGACATGGAAAAATCTTTTAGATGCATATAGCTGTACCGAGTGTGGAAGATGCACAGAGCAATGCCCTGCTAATATTACAGGCAAAAAACTATCTCCTCGAAAAATCATGATGGATACTAGAGATAGAATTGAAGAAATAGGAAAGAACATTGATAAATTAGGCAAAGCTAATGAAGATGGCAAATCATTATTAGATGATTATATTTCTAGCGAAGAGCTCTTAGCTTGTACCACTTGTAATGCATGTGTAGAAGCCTGTCCCATAAACATAGATCCGGTAAGTATAATCTTACAATTAAGACAGTATAGAATCATGGAAGCATCTAAAGCACCAGCTGCATGGAATGGAATGCTTTCTAATATTGAGAATAACGCCGCACCTTGGAAATTCTCCCCAAGTGATAGAACAGATTGGGTAGAAAGTATCAACAAATAGCCATCGAAATTATGAATTATCAAGTACCATTAATGTCTGAATTAGCTACTCAAGGAATTAAACCTGAAGTATTATTTTGGGTAGGTTGTGCAGGTTCCTTTGATGATAGAGCAAAAGCAATTACTATTGCATTTGTGAAATTATTGAATAAAGTTGGTCAAAGCTTTGCTATTCTTGGTACAGAAGAATCTTGTTCTGGAGATCCTGCCAAAAGAGCCGGTAATGAATTTTTATTTCAAATGCAAGCGATTTCCAATATTCAAATATTAGATTCGTATGAAGTAAAAAAAATAGTTACTGCATGTCCACACTGTTTTAATACGCTAAAAAATGAGTATCCTCAGCTTGGAGGAAAATATGAAGTGATTCATCATTCAGAATTTCTTCAATCTCTTATTGATTCGGGAAAGCTTGTGGTTAAAGGTGGTAGCTTCAAAGGGAAAAAGATTACCTATCACGACTCTTGCTACCTAGGAAGGGCAAATGATATTTACGAAGCACCTCGTCAGCTAATAGAAGCATTAGATGCCCAACTAGTAGAAATGAAGAGAAGCAAAACAAAAGGGCTTTGTTGTGGTGCAGGTGGAGCTCAGATGTTCAAGGAGCCAGAAAAAGGAACTAAAGATATCAATATAGAACGCACCGAAGAAGCTCTAGCAACTAATGCTCAGATTATTGCAGCAGCTTGTCCTTTCTGTATGACTATGTTGAGCGATGGAATAAAAAACAAAGAAAAGGAGAATGATACAAAGGTGCTAGACATAGCCGAATTATTGGCACTAGCAGAAGGTTTGTAAATGATAAATAATACAAAAGATATAATCATTATGAGTACAGATATAAACTTTAACTCAGATTCTAAAGTATGGATTTATCCTTCTAATAGAACCTTGGAACCATCTGATATAGAAACAATCTCTTCTATGCTCCAATCTTTTATTGAAACATGGGAAAGCCATGGAAAGCCCTTAAAAGCTAGCTATCAAATCTTGGAACAAAGGTTTATACTGATAGCGGTAGATGAAAGCTATTCAAATGCTAGTGGCTGTTCTATAGATAAGTCTGTAGCTATAATTAAGAAATTAGATGAATCATTAAACTTAGGATTGCTCAATAGAGGTTCATTAAGCTATATTAGTTCAACTTCTGAAATCATGACCATTAATTTTGATCAAATTAAGAAAGCCATTAGTTCTGGTGAAATTGATTCAGAAACAATAGTTTTCGACTGTAATATAACTCAGCTATCAGACCTAAAACAGAATTGGAAAAAGCCAGCAAAAGAGACTTGGTTAAAACGTATGATTCTTCAAACAATTTTCAAGTAAGTTTTTTATCTTTGCTTATTCAATTATTATAAACTATCAAATATTTAAAAATGAATTTTCCATCAGAATTAAGATACACCGCCGAACATGAATGGCTAAAGCTAGAAGGAGACGAAGCCATAGTTGGGATTACAGATTTTGCACAAAGCGAATTAGGGGACATTGTATTCCTTGATATTCCTTCTGTAGGTACTACTGTTACTGGGAATGAAGTGTTTGGTAGTGTAGAAGCCGTGAAAACTGTTTCTGATCTGTTTATGCCTCTAAGCGGAGAAGTGATAGAATTTAATTCAACACTAGAGTCTAGTCCAGAACTTGTAAATACAGACCCTTACGGTAAGGGTTGGATTGTAAAACTAAAATTAAAAGATCCATCTGCAGTTTCTACCCTAATGAATGCAGAGGAGTACAAGAAAATAATAGGTGTATAATTAACATGAAAATTAATTTCTATAAAGCCCATGGATTAACCATTCTATGGGCTTTATTGATTCTAATCCTTACCCTAACACCTGGTAAGTTTATTCCCAAAGTGGATTATTGGGCATTTTTTTCACTTGATAAATATGTTCATATTTCTATTTTCTTCATTCAAGTTTTCTTAATATTATGGAATGCAAGGACACTTAGAGTTATAGACAAGAAAATATATTTTATAAGCATATTAATTGGCGTTTCTTATGGAGCTTTAATTGAAGTTATCCAACTATTTATTCCTCAACGTTCTTTTGAGTGGAATGATTTATTAGCGAATACTTTTGGTGTTTTTCTGGCATGTGTACTATTTTATTTGCTGGAGAAATTGAATTTCCTAAAGACAATAAACAATTATTAATCTCATTTGTAATTTAATTAAATAAGATTTGTAAATTAATTGTAGAAAACGCCTAGTTTATATAGATACAATATGACATAATGTCAAATCAAAAAAATTTGCATAAGAATTGAACCCTAAAATATTATTAAATCTAAACTAAATATAAAAATGAAATCTTTAAAATCTATAATTTATTCTTTATCATTTATTTCCTTGATTTTTCTTTCTTCTTGTGGTTATAACGGAGGAATTGAAAGAGATGAAAAAGTTAGTGCAGCTTGGGGGCAAGTTCAGAACGTGTATCAAAGAAGAGCTGATTTAATTCCTAACTTAGTAAGTACAGTAAAAGGATTTGCAACACAAGAAAAAGAAGTTCTTGTGGGAGTGATAGAAGCCAGAGCAAAGGCAACTTCTATTAATATAGATGCTAGTAAATTAACCCCAGAAAATGTAAAGCAATACCAAGTTGCTCAAGAGGGTCTTTCTGGTGCATTATCTAGATTGATGATGGTAACAGAAAACTATCCACAACTTAAATCGAATCAAAATTTCTTAGAACTTCAATCTCAACTGGAAGGAACAGAAAACAGAATTGCTGTAGAAAGAAGAAATTTCAACGATGCAGTAAAAGATTACAATACTTGGGGTAGAAAGTTTCCTAATAATCTTTTCTCTGGCATGTGGGATTTTACTAAGAAAGGATATTTTGAAGCAGATGCAAGTGCACAAAAAGCTCCTACTGTTAAATTCTAGTTTCATTTATACATCTCATCAATTACCGATTTATAGGAGGTGATTGAGAATATGTTAAATATAAAATTATGGCAAAAGATTTCTTTTCTAAGAACCAGCAAGATCAAATTGTTGAAAGTATAAAAATTGCCGAAAGAAATACTTCTGGCGAAATCCAACTTCATGTAGAAGAATACTGTAAGCTAGATCCAATAGAAAGAGCAATAGAAGTATTTTCGCATTTAGAAATTCATAAAACTGAATTAAAGAATGGTGTTCTTTTTTATTTAGCAGTAAAAGATAAGAAATTTGCCATTATAGGTGACGAGGGGATAAACAAATTAGTACCAGATGATTTTTGGGAAACAATAAAATCTGAAATGAAAAGCAATTTCAAGGCAGGGAGATTTTGTGAAGGAATTTGTGAAGGAATTCTTAAAGCAGGGGAGCAATTAAAGATGCATTTCCCTTATCAAGCTAATGATTCTAATGAACTTTCTGACGAAATATCTTTTGGTCAGTAATCTATAAATGAACACAAATTGTATAATGAAATTAACTACAATCAGATTTAGTAAGTTATTGTTGACCATTTTTGGTTGTATTCAATTTATAGTTGTGTTTGGTCAAGATTTTCCAGAACGACCGTCACCACCTAAATTAGTAAATGATTTTGCAAACCTTCTTTCTGCCGAAGAACAGGGGTTTCTTGAAAATAAACTGGTTCAATATAATGATACTACTTCTACCCAAATTGCAGTAGTAATAATGCGTTCGGTAGGCGAATATGAAATAAAAGATTATGCTCAAAGATTAGCTCAATCTTGGGGAATAGGAGAGAAAAGTAAAAATAATGGAATTATTCTCTTAATTGCAATAGAAGATCGTAAGCTTACTATACAAACTGGCTATGGTCTAGAGGGTGCTGTAACAGATGCTGGTACCAAAAGAATTATCGAAGAAATAATTAAACCAAATTTCAAAGAAAAAAGATATTTTGAAGGCATAGACGAGGGCACCAATGCAATTATTCTTCTGGCTAAAGGAGAATTCAAAGCAGAACCAAAGAAGCATAAGAAAGGTATTTCTAAGTCAATGATATTTTTATTCATAATTGTACTCATTATAATTATTATAAATGCTTCCAAGAATAATAAAGGAAAAGGTGGTGGAAATTCAGGAAGATATTCTTCTGGAGGGTTTCTTGAGGGAGCATTGTTAGGAAGTCTTCTCAATGGTGGTGGAAGAGGCGGAAGTTGGGGAAGTGGTAGTGGCGGAGGCGGCTTTGGGGGCTTCGGCGGAGGTAGTTTTGGTGGAGGAGGTTCTAGTGGTGATTGGTAGTAAGTATCACAATAAATCAATCTAGAATTACTTTCTTAATCCATCTTTGGTTTGACTTTTCTAATTTTATTACGAAATATTTATTATCATTTCTATTTATAGGTAAGCTAAAGCTACTCGCATCATGCGGTAAGCCAACACTAGCTAGTCTTACCCCCATAATGTTGTATATTTCTAGGTTCATTTCTCCAAAAGCTTCAAAGTTATTTATTAGAAGCTCATCTTGATTAAATCTCCACTCTAAGTTCTTAAAAAAGTTATTTTCAACGGCTACATTTTGATTGCAAGATTTATTATTCTTAATCAGATTTGCTCTTCTAGGGCTATTCACAAGAGCGGTTCTCATTCTCTTTTTTTGTTCTATAGTAAAAATATTCATACATATGTCAGGGGAATAATCCATGTAATTATTATTCATGTCTTGTGTAGTTCTTCCATTACAATTTGAAAACGTAGAGGGACATCTTTCAGATAGACCTATACTTGATTGAGATTGTGTGGGCGTGTCGCTTACATAGTCAGTACCACAAAACTCATCTCCCCAGATATGTATTAACCCTAGCCAATGACCTATTTCATGAGTTGTCGAGTGGCCATATTCAGAAAATCTTTCTACTTCACCAATTCTTCCAAATGCAGTATAATGAACAACAGCCCCATCGGTCTTTTCATCGGTATTGAAGACATCAATTCCTTCTAAACCGCTTTCATTTGGATATTGTGTTATACCTAAAGTTCCATCTTTGATATTGATAACCCAAATATTTAAATATTGATTAGAAGGCCAGTAAGACATTGATTTCATTCTGATTTCTTCGTTAATATTCAGAAAGTCGTATGGGGCTTCTCCATAATAAACCCTGTTGATTCCATTCGAAGGCTTACCGTCTGGTGTTTGATTGGCAAGGCAAAACTCAATCATTACATCTGCTCCTACAGGGTTATTATTAAATCC
Source organism: Cytophagales bacterium (assembly GCA_004294225.1). GTDB lineage: Bacteria > Bacteroidota > Bacteroidia > Cytophagales > Cytophagaceae > REBA01. The sequence goes on from REBA01000027.1 coordinate 18,208, forward strand.
TTTGGTATTAGGTTTTCTTCTAAAATCTTCATTTAATACTTCTATTTGAGAAAAGATTTGTTCGTCTGTTATATTGGAATTCTCTTTGCCACCAATATTACCAAAGCGATTGTTGTGCATGATATGAACAACTATTGGTATTTTATAAATAAGTTCTTCAGCTTGTATTACATCAATCTCTTTTCTAGAGGTGATTTGATTTAATTTTGTTTGATATTTTATGATAGACTCATATAGTTTGGGGTTTTTGCTTTGTAAACTAATGAAGTGTTGATGTGTGCCACATCGTTGAGCATAGATGTTAGAGCCCCAAAAAACACATATCAATAAAAAGGATATCAGTTTATAAATCTCATTTTCTATAAATAAATATTTTTTTATGGTCATTTTCATGAAATTGTTAATAGATATATCAAGTTTTTTATATAAATTATTAATTCCTAATTTCAAACGTTTTATTATTAAATTGGATTAGATTAATTTAGAATTTAAGAAAAAATAACAATTTATTTTTTTGTTGTTTTTTAAAAAACAATAGTTTTTATGTCAAAATTAAAGAACATTATTAAGCAACTTTCGCTTCAAGATTTTAACTCTATATATACTCAGCTTGTAGAAAGTAACGCAGAAAAATCTGCTTTTTTACTCAAGTTTCTTAGGGAAAAACAATTGTCTGATACGAAAATAATGGAGGAGCTAGAGGTAAATACCAATGCCTACTATACTTTAAGGTCTAGACTAAATCAGAAAATTGAAGAATTTCTTCTTCAGCAAATGGAAAGCCCAAGAACAACGCTGATAAAGAAAGTTTCCACCATTCATGAAATTATATATACCAAAAAGAAAACCATAGCTATTGCCACGCTAAAAAAGCTAGAAAAAGAGTTGTTGGATTACGACATGTCGAACGAATTGACCATTGTTTATAAATCTTTAAAGAAGTTACTTATCAACACCTCTGACCACTATGTTTATTCTCAATTATATAATAAGCATGTGGCATATATGTTAGCTTTAGATAAAGCAGAAGATGTCCTTGCTGACTACTTTAAGAAAGCAGGAAATTACTTTCTAACCAAAGATGAAACAGAAAAAATGGGTTTGGTACTTTTATCTAGAGAGCTTGAGAATATTAGTAATCTTTATCAATCTCATCGTTTATATGTGTACCTTAATTGTTTAAAAGTATATCATATTATCTACTTTTCAGATACCATTCAGCCAAAAGATAATGATGAGACTATAGAACAAATAATTGATAAAGTAGAGAAGATTTTTGAGCAATATTATTTAGATGCCACTTATTATCACCTAAAAGTTGTATTTGAATTCTTAAAACTTCAATACTATACTCATAACAATCAATTCAGAAAAGCTGAAAAATATTATGATGAAATCAATAATTCGATGAATCATCTGATTACTAATTTTAACTTATTCAGTTTTTCACCCTACTTAATGCTATTGAAGTTAGAACGCCATTATCGCTTAGAAACAGAGAACACCCTTTATGAGGAAAACAAAATATTGTTTGAAGATTTTGAGATTGATAAAAACAATATTCCTCAGTACATAATATATGCTAGTTATAGAGCAATATGTTGCTTTAATATAGGAAAATACGAGGAAGCGTCTAGATGGCTTAATAATTTATTAAACGATTTGAGTCTGAAAAAACATCCTCAAACATTAGTCGAGATTAAGGTTTTTCTTAGCTTACAATATTGTATGACAAGAGATTTAGAATTGTTCAATCAACTAATTAATAGTATTCAAAGGCAAGTAAGAATAATTGGTAAAGAAAATTGTCTTCATGTACTTTATTTGATTAAAATAATGAAAACAATTATTAATGAATATAAAAAAGGGAAAACGCCTAAAGTAAATTACTTTCTATCTAAAATCAACAAAAATAAACCACAGCATTTTTCGCCAATTAATTATATTCAAATAGATGATTCTTTAATTTCAAGAATTAACTTAGAATTATAAACATAGTTGAAGATAAATGGTTATAAAGTCATGAAAAGTATAACCATAGCATTATTTATCTTATTTTGTTTTATCAGAATAGACTATATCTGTGCACAAGAAGAAATACCATGTTTCAAAAAAAATAATATCATGAGCGAGAAAATCAACAAATCAGATAGCGAATGGAAGGAAGAGTTGCCTTCCGAAATATATAGAGTTACAAGAGAAAAAGGTACCGAAAGAGCTTTTACTGGGAAATACTATAATCTAAAGGAAAATGGTGTTTACTATTGTGTTTGTTGTAAAAACAAATTATTTGACTCCAATACTAAATTTGATTCTGGAACTGGTTGGCCTAGTTTTTATGCACCATTTAAAAAAGAATCTGTGCATGAAGAGCAAGACAAATCTTATGGAATGATAAGAACAGAAGTTACTTGTAATAAATGTGGAGCCCATTTAGGTCATGTATTTAACGATGGTCCCCAACCTACAGGGCTTAGATACTGCATTAATTCAGCTTCACTTATTTTTAATAAAAAAGAATAATAATAAATTTTCTTATCCTATAGCAAAGTAATATGTTTAATATATTAGAAAATTAATATATATTGCATTAACTATATATAAATTCAATTACTTAACTAAATTTATGAACAAGGTTGTTTTACTTACAATCCTAGTTGCATCCTTTTTATTTCAAGCATGTAACTCTGCGAAAAAACAGTTTACCATTGGCAAAAAAAAATATGACCAAGGGGAATATCAACTTGCTATCGAAAGGTATCAACAATCACTTTCTAAAAAGGGATTAAAAAGAGATGAGATGGCATCGGCAAACTTTATGATTGCTGAGTCTTATAGAAAATCCAATAGAATTCACGAGGCAGAACCTTTTTATAAAAAAGCGATAGGTCAGAATGTTCAAGACGAAGAAGCTTCTTTTTATTATGGATATGCCCTTAAAGCCAATAGTAACTACGAAGGAGCTATTGCTCAATTCAACAATTATATTAACAATGGCAAAAACTTTAACCTTATCAACAGAGCAAAAAATGAAGTTGAGAACTTAAAAGTATTAGAAAATATTATAGCAAAGAAAAACTATTTCAAGGTAGAGAATGTAGATAAGCTTAATTCTAAGTTTGCTGAATTTTCCCCATTTTTTCTTAACAAAGGCAATAAATTATATTATACTGCCAATCATGAATCAGAAAAAGTACATACTGCTTCTGGTCAAGGATTCACAGATATTTATGAATATGTTTTTGATGGTGCCAGCAAATTTTCTGGGCAATCAAAAATACTTTCAGAAGAAATTAATACTAAAGACGCTCACGAAGCTACTCCAATATTTACTAAAGACGGACGTACCATGATATTCTCAAGAGGGAATAATGGAAGCAGAAAGGGAGCACAAAACGTAGACTTATTTATAGCAACTTTAGAGAAAGACGGCACTTGGTCAGAGCCTAAATTACTTCCTCTTAACGATGCTAATGCTTGGGACGGCTCTCCAGCATTTTCTATAGATGGAAGAAAACTCTATTTCGCTTCAGATAGAGAACATCCAGACGCAAAAGGTGGAAATGATATATATGTGGCTACGAAAGATTCTAAAGGAGAATGGGCAAACATAAAAAATATAGGAGCACCCATCAATACTCCTGGAGATGATATGTTTCCTTACGAAGACACTAAAGGAAATTTCTACTTTTCCTCAACAGGGCATCCTTCTTTTGGGTTTCTTGATTTATTTAAGGTAGAGAAAAAAGGAGAAGAGCTTACTGTACAAAACATGGGTAAGCCACTTAATTCTAATTTTGATGATTTTGCAATTACTTTTAAAGATTCTATAGTAGGGTATTTCTGCTCTAATAGAACAGGTGGCGAAGGTGATGATGATATTTATGAATTTACTGATTTTTCAATGATAAGATTAGCTCATTATATTGTAGATGGTAATCTTAGCATGAAAAAGAAAGGAGATGTATTAGTTCCATTAGATGGTGCATTGGTAAAAATTGTTAATCAAAAAGGCGATACAATAGCAAAACTAACTACTAAAGATGGTGGCAAATTTTCTACTGAACTAGAAGCAGAGCAAGTATATACTATCTATACAGAACATGATGAGTGTTTGAAAGAAAAGCCTTTCAAATTCTCAATGATAGGCAAGAAGGTAGCTTTTGATAAACTGCAACCTGGTGATAACGAATTTCATTTCCCATTTTCTGGTGATCTAAAAGAAGCTTTGGGAGCAATTATTCGTGTAAATAATATTTACTATGATTTTAACAAATCTGATATCCGCCCTGATGCTGCCATAATACTAGATACAATGGTAATGTTCCTTAACGACAACCCAAATATCACTGTAGAATTAGGCTCACATACAGATACAAGAGGTAAGCCAGATTACAATAGAAACCTTTCTCAAAAAAGAGCACAAAGTGCAGTTGATTATATTATTTCAAAAGGTATTCCTAAAGAAAGAATAGTAGCTAAAGGATATGGTAAAGACAAACCTTTAATACTAGACGCTGAAATCAATAAAGTAAATAAGAATACTCAAAAAGAACTTTTTGAGAAGCTTCATGAAAAAAACAGAAGAACAGAGTTTAGGGTAACTGGGTTATTGAAAGATAAGAAAGCACAACTTATACAAAGTAATTTTACTAAATAACTCAATACAATTAATTATTATGAAAGCATAAATTGAACTATCAATTTATGCTTTCATTTTTTTATAAATATGGCATTAATAAAAGCAATTAAGGGTATTTTGCCTGAATGGGGTAAGGAAGTTTTTATCGCCGAGAATGCTACAATTATTGGCGATGTTCGCTTAGGAGACCAATGTTCTGTTTGGTTTAATGCTGTGATTAGAGGAGATGTGCATTATATTCGAATAGGTAATAAAGTCAATATTCAAGACAATGCAGTAATACATTGTACCTACCAGAAACACCCTACTCAAATAGGCAATAATGTATCAATAGGGCATAGTGCCATTGTTCACGGTTGCACAATAGAAGATAACGTACTTGTAGGAATGGGTGCTATAGTTATGGATAATGTCTATATCGAGCAAAACTCAATAGTAGCAGCTGGTGCTGTAGTGCTTGAAAATACAAGAATTGAATCAGGAAGTATATATGCAGGTGTGCCAGCAAAAAAAGTAAAAACCCTTAATGAAGAACAAACCTCAAGATTGATAGAACGAATTGCTAATAACTATATAATGTATGCCGATTGGCTTAAAGAAGATTAATAGTCTTTTAGATTATTATAAATTTCGGACGCAATTTTCTAGTTGATTATTCTCTTAATATTTTATTTAAATTTATAAACCTACATTTCTATTTACATAGATATTCAGGGAATCAAACAATACTACACTTAATTAATTATGATCAGAATTTATTGCTTTGTTTTAATTATACTATTTCAAAATTTATCTTCAAGAAGCCAGTCGTTAAAATTAGATAAAATCCTCTATGGAGCAGCATACTATCATGAGAACATGCCTTACTATAGGTTAGACGAAGACATAAAGTTGATGAAAGAAGCGGGTTTGTCTGTAGTTAGGGTTGGAGAATCAAGTTGGGCAAAATTTGAACCACAGGATGGAATTTTTAATTTCACTTGGATGGATTCAATAGTAGATAAAATGTATCAAGCAAACATAAAAGTCATCATGGGTACTCCTACATATTCTATTCCTGCTTGGATGGCAATGAAACACCCAGATATAATTGCCACAAAATTGAAAGGAGAGAAACATTATTTTGGTGTTCGTCAAAATATGGATATTCTAAATCCTCAATTTCTTTTTTATGCAGAGAGAATAGTAAGAAAAATTGCAGAAAGATATTCAAAACATCCTGCCGTCATTGGTTTTCAGGTAGACAACGAAACTACGACCAACGACGCAAACACCATTTATTTTCAGAAAGGTTTTATCAATTATTTAAAACAAAAATATAAAACTACAGATGCACTTAACAAAGCATGGGGACTCAGTTATTGGGGAATGCAAATCTATAATTGGGAAGAGATGCCCACTAGAGATGGCACTACTAACCCAAGTTATAAATTAGAATGGGAGAGATATAATAGGTCAGTAGCTACCCAATACTTAAAATGGCAAACAAATTTAGTAGCTGAATATAAAAGAAAAAATCAATTTACTACTCACTGTTTCAATATGATATGGATTATGCCCAATGCCAAGTTTGACCAAGTTGAAATATCAAAAAGCATGGAAGTCGCCTCTTTAAATGTATACCATGATGTACAAGAAGGAATGCAGGGACATGGTATAGCCATTGGTGGAGATTTTACTCGCTCTTTTAAGAATGGAAATTATTTGGTAACTGAAACAAATGCACAAGCATCAGATTTTGGTGTCGCTAGTAGTCAGAATCCTCCTTTTGATGGGCAATTTAGACTAAACGCTTGGCACCACATAGCCACTGGAGCTAATATGGTAGAATATTGGCATTGGCATTCTAATCATAATGGAAACGAAATGTTCTGGAAAGGTATTCTTTCTCATGATTTAAAACCAAATAGACTCTATAAAGAATTTCAGCGAACAGCAAAGGAAATTAACCAAATCAGCCCAACAATAGTTAATCATCAGAAAAAATCTGAGGTAGCTTTACTTTATAGTAGCGATGCACATTTTGCAAACCCTACTATGGATCCTGGCTTTAGTTATGATTGGGAAGTATTAAGAATGCACAAGTCGTTATATAAAAATAATGTACCAGTTGATTTTGTATATCCTGAATCTAATAATCTAGGTAAGTATAAATTAATTGTGGTGCCTAGCTTATATGTTGCAAGTGATACGCTTTTAAAGAAACTGGTTGATTATGTAAAGAATGGAGGAAATATAATCTTCGGTCCTAGAAGCGGATATTGTAACGAGTATGCAGGAGCTAGATATACTTCACAACCTAGTGGTTTAACAGAGCTATGCGGTGTGTATTACCAAGAGGTTTCGAAAATTAATAAATTGGCATTAAGTACCAATCCATATCAAGTTCCTTCAGATGTAAACTTTATAGAAACTTGGTTAGAGTACCTTGTACCTACAACGGCAAAACCATTGTTTTATGCTAAACACGATATTTGGGGAAAATACCCAGCAGTTGTTACTAATAACTTTGGTAAAGGAACCTCAATTTATCAAGCAACAATATTGACAGACGAACTTCAAGAAGCAGTGATAATAAATAAATGTAAAGAATTAAAGATTTATTCCTCAGAAGTAAACTTAAAGTTTCCAATTGTATCAAAAAACAGTATTTCAAATCAAGGGAAGCAACTACATTTTTATTTGAATTATTCAGACAAAACACAAAGTTTTATTTATCCATATAGCAATGGTACTGAGCTGCTCTCTAGTAAATCAATAACAAGTAAATCTAATTTAAGTATTGAACCTTGGGGGGTAAAGATTATTGAAGAAAAATAAAATAAACAGAAAAAAATATAACTATTAAAATTTTTACTTGTATAAGACGATAATTAATAATAATTTAATTATCCAAACCCTAAACTAAATATTTATGAAAATAAAATTACTATCAGGATTAACTGCATTATATTTTATAGCACTTAATCCAATTTTTGCTCAGCAAGTTCTTGAAAAATCTTATGTAGAAGATGAATTTAACACTGCAGGTAACTTGGTAACCATATCTGGATCTAGAAAAGTAAGAGTTTCCAAAAATATTGAAGGCGGATACATCGATGTTCAGTTCGACACACTTAAAGGTGGTGCCACTGACGATTTTATCAACTTTACTTTTTCAAGAGTATTAGATTTATCTAGCCTTGGAGATAGAAAATATACTTTAGAATTCGAATCTACACAACCGATGAGTTGTTGGTTTGTATTGAGTAATGTATCTTGGGGGCCATATGCTCAAGCACAGCAAAACAACTCACTTTATTTGTTTGATTTTGGAAAGGAAACGGTTACACGTTCCTTTGAATTATCGGATGAACTTAAAGGAGATTTTAAGAGCGATAAAGTTTCTAATGCCTATATAGTGCTTAACCCTACATTTTCTCCCCCTACTTTTACTTCAGGAGAAACTGTTTTGCCTGGAAGCATTAAAATATATAACCTTAAAATAGGCAACTCTTCTACACTAAATGTAAACGATATCAATATAATCAATCAAACCAATGTTTATTTTGAAAATGATAATCAATCAATAGCCTATAATAACCTAGACGTAAATTCAGAAATTACGGTATATGATATGATGGGTAAATTAATTAAAACACACAGAAATGAAGCTAATAATGGAAAAATTGATTGTAAAGAACTAGATAAAGGAATTTATCAAGTTTATATTAATAATTCTAGAAGTAAAAAGTCTTCTAAAGTATTAGTTTATTAAGTATTGTTCCAAAATCAATAGCACAAGAAATCATTTTGTGCTATTGATTTCTATTTAGATACTTTTAAATCAAGCCTCAATTAATGCTTATTTAGGATATATATTGATAAGTATTATTATAAAAAAATTATTAAACTGTTGACCTAGTTAAAAAATAGAAATTTCATTTAATTTTTTTCAGTACATAAAAAATAGATTGAGGGCTAATTCTATTTATTTTTTTTGTTGCGTGATATTTAACATTATGTTTCAATAGTCTAGAAATATACTTGTCTAAAAGCACATATGTTTTGTACGAATAGATTGGCTTGTTAAATAAAAAACCAATATTTCGTTGAAGTAATGATGTCATTGTAAAGCAATATCCTTTAGAAACAACCCCTAATGAATACTTTGCAAATTCATTTTCAAAAAAAGATACAGGAATACCACGCTCATTTCTTGTTAATCCCATTCTTGGTTTCCTCCAATCTCCCATTGATATTATTGGTTCTCTTAATAACAAATATCCATTTGGTTTTAATACTCTGATTAACTCACTTAATACAACCGAAACATTTGGGATGTGATGTAAGGTGCCAAAACAAGTTATTAAATCAAATGTATTGTCATCAAAAGTTAAAATGCCATTAATGACAGGTTTGACGTAATAAGGGCTTAAATTTCCAATTTTGTTATTTACTAAATTGTCAGAGGGCTCTATAATGGTTATTCTCTTAATTTTATCAATGATGGGCTCAAATTCATACCCCCATGCTGAACCAAAGCCCAATACGTTCTCAAAACTTTGGTTCTTTAATTTATTGAACCCATGTATATCGTTCACCATGTGATATCCATAAGAGTATGATTTCTTATCCTTACTTCCCAAATCAGCATAACCCTCTGTTTCTTCCTCATACCAGTTTTTAATTTCATCTAATGAGAAATCATTACCGTACAACTTCACTCCTTCAAAGTATTCTTTCATATTTTACTATTTTTAAACTTTATCAAGAGGCAATAGAAAGCTCTATACATTTGTTTATAACAAAAATAACAAAGAGAGGTAATTTTTCCTAATAACTTAGGCGTTGAAAGGAAGAACTCTATCATATGAATAAGTATAATATTGTTGGTAATCAAGCTATTTGTTCTGAGTATTAGAGCATCGAAGAGAAGAAAATGTTTATATCCCTGAAGCTTTATTATCTTCTTCTTGTTTTTTTAGATTCAAGGGGAAGATGTATTTTTTGTATTACCAAGTAAAAACTATAAGGCTGAGAAGGAATGGTTGACCATTTTTTTGTAGAGTTTTTTATAAAGCATAGCTTATTGATATACCAATAACGTCAATATTACATATAACTGCCAAATAATAAAATTTAGTTCAGTTTAAGTAACCAAATACTTCGACAAATCGTATGAAACATTGATTTCTTTTTTATAATTTACATAAATTAAATCGATGTAAGTTGAAAATTAGAAAAACAATATATACTTGGCTTACCACTAGATATACCATGGTAATTCGAAGTGAAGAAACATTTGCTGAAAAAAAATCATTTAGTTTTACTTATGCAAAATTACTTGTTTTTGGGTTTATATATACATCACTAATTGCAACATTGAGTTATTATGTTGTTACAGGCGTTTTATCTACCTGGTTAGATCCCAGAGAGCAAGTATTGGAAACTAAAAAAAGAGTTGTTTCGCTTTCCGTTAGGGTAGATTCGCTTTCGGCAGAAATGGATAGAAAAGAGAGATATATCACAGATTTAAAAAAACTTTTTATAGATTTTAAAGAAGAGTAAAATAATTGATTCATTAAATTAAAAACTATTATTATGGCGATGTTCAACAAAGAAACCAAACGAGAAATAGAACAGCAAGTAAGCAGTTCAACCACACATATTGCCAAAGGGACTAATTTTGAAGGTAATATAGAGTCTTTGGGTAACATTAGAGTAGATGGTGTAATAGTTGGAAATATAAAGTGTAAGTCTAAAATAGTCATGGGAGAGTCTGCTTTAGTTGAAGGAAATATAATCTCTCAAAATGCAGAAATTGCAGGTGAAGTAAGAGGGCTTATAGAGGTTACAGATTTGCTGGTTTTAAAGCCAACAGGTGTAGTTAATGGAGATATAGTAGCAAATAAAATGGTTGTTGAGTCAGGTGGAGCATTTAATGGGCAGTGTAAAATGGGTGCAGTTATCAAAGAAATTCAAATTGGAGAATTACCAAAATCAAAAGAAAGAACAGCCTAAATCTAATACTTCACAATATCTAAAGTATTCAGGGATAGGATTTCAGATGATATCTATTCTTTGCGTTGCTGCTTTTGGAGGAATGTGGTTAGATAAACATTTTGAAATAAAAGCTCAACTTTTTACAATTTTTTTGCTCATTTTTGCAGTAATGCTATCTATGTATAGCCTGATTAAAGGACTTACTGCAAATGATAAAAAATAATTTAACCAAAACACTATACAATTATTATACAATGCTATTGATTATTTCAATAGTTATTTTTTCATTATTTTATATAACATCGAATTTTATTTCGAAGGAATATATTTATTCTGAATTTTGGTTGATTCAATTTTTTATACTTGTAATAACCATCTTGGGCCATTTAATAAGCTCTATTGGTTTGAACTCAAAAAGTGGAATGCACTTATTTTCAATGGCAGGTATGAGCCTTAGGTTTTTTCTTTCCTTAATTTTTATATTTATTTCGGTTTTTGTCCTAAAATTAGAAAGTGTAGCCTATGTTTTAAATTTTTTTATTTTATATTTTGTCTATACTTCGTTTGAAATTTATTTCCTATTACGTAACTTGCGACCCGATTCAAAAAAGAAGGTTCAATAACGTGAATAAATTAATTTCCCTCCTAATTCCATTCCTAATTTTATTAGGTGCTTCTTTGAAAGCAAATGATGTAAAAGAGATTTCTGATTCTGAAGATTTCGATCCAGGAGAGATGATTATGCACCATATTAGCGATTCTCATGATTGGCATTTTGCTCACATAGGAGAGACCCATTTAACATTGCCTCTTCCTGTAATATTATATTCTAAAGATAGAGGTCTTGAAATATTTTCCTCCTCAAAATTCCACAATGATACATTTGAGTACAATGGTTATAAATTAGATGCTCATGATCATATTCATTCTATAGACGAAAGTAGAAGTTTTTATGACCTTTCTATTACTAAGAATGTAGCTTCTCTTTTATTAAGTGCTGTTCTTCTTATGATAACATTTGTTAGTATTGGAAATACTTATAAGAAAAACAAATTAAAATCGCCAAGAGGAATTCAGTCTTTCTTTGAACCGATTATTATGTACGTAAGGGACGATATAGCCAAACCTAGTCTTGGTTCTAAGGCAGATTTCTTTCTACCCTATTTATTAACTATATTTTTCTTTATATGGTTTAATAATTTGCTTGGATTAGTTCCGGGAGGTGCAAATGTTACAGGAAATATAGCTATAACAATGACTTTAGCTTTTATTACCTTTTTAATTACAAATTTATATAGCAATTCTTACTATTGGGGACATATTCTGAATCCTCCAGGAATACCATTTGCAGTAAAGATTCTTTTAGTACCAGTAGAGCTTATGGGAATATTTACTAAGCCATTCTCATTAATGATACGACTTTTCGCAAACATCACAGCAGGTCATATAATCATTTTGAGTTTATTAGCTTTGATATTTATATTTAAAAGTGCATTTATAAGTATAGTGAGTGTACCATTTGCTGTATTTATGAATATACTTGAATTGTTTGTGGCGATTCTACAGGCATATGTGTTTACACTTCTATCCGCCATGTATATTGGCTCAGCTATAGAAGTTCACAACCATGCTGATCATGACTTTGGTCATTAACTTGTATTTTGTTTAACTTAATATATATATAACATGTTTAATTCAACTTTTCTAGTAGAACTAGGTTATGCCTTTTTAGGTGCAGGTATTGGTGCAGGTATAGCTGTACTCGGTGCTGGCATAGGTATCGGAAAAATTGGTGGTAGTGCTGTAGAGTCTATCGCACGTCAGCCATCTGAAAGTGGTAAGATTCAGACTGCAATGATTATTGCGTCTGCTCTTATTGAGGGGGTGGCTCTTTTTGCAGTAGTAGTTTGTCTATTAATTGCAATAAAGCAATAATTATTTAAAATGGTGATATTGACATTAGGTCTTATCACCATTTTAATTTATTCGAATATCAAAACAAACTTTATATATTATGGATTTAGTTACCCCCCATTTTGGATTGCTTTTTTGGCAAACTATTACATTCCTGGTGTTGATATATGTGCTTACCAAATTTGCTTGGAAACCTATAGCTAGTGCCCTAAAAGAGCGTGAAGCAACGATAGAAAATGCACTTAATGCAGCTGAAAATGCTAAATTAGAATTAGCAAATCTACAAGCAAGTAATGAGAAGCTCTTAAAAGAGACAAGATTAGAAAGAGATAAGGTATTAAAAGACGCACATTCGGCAGCTAGTCAGATGATTGCCGAGGCAAAAGATAAAGCCATTGAAGAAGGAGCAAGACAAATAGAACAGGCTAGACTTGCTATAGAAAATGATAAGAAAGCAGCAATTGTTGAGATGAGAAATCAAGCAGGTGCTATTGCTTTACAAATAGCTGAGAAGCTTTTGAAAAGAGAATTGTCTTCTGAAGTAGCACAAAATCAATTGGTAGCAGAGTATTTAAAAGAAGCTAACCTTAATTAATCTACAAGTAGCATGAATCAGTCTAGAGTAGCTTATCCTTATGCAAAATCGCTTTTTCAACTTTCTCTTGAATTACGAAAAGTAGAGGAAGTGTTAAAAGACATGCAATTGATTTCTTTAATTTGTCTAGAAAATCCTTCTTTTCAGAGAATATTAGAATCACCAATAATCCCTCAAGATAAAAAACGTAATATCTTAGATATTTTACTCAAAGGTAGAGTTACAGATATTACTTTACAAATCTGTGATTTACTGAGAAAAAAGAATCGTATTATCTATTTATTTGATATAGCTAATCAGTACATTAATATTTACAAAAAAGAGAATAATATTTTGTCTGCTGAGCTTATATCAGCTGTTCCTGTATCTGATACTTTAAAAGAGGAATTCAAATCATTAATATTAAAAAAATTTAATTCTTCAAATATTGATTTAACTCAGACTCTTAACAAAGAAATTTTGGGAGGATACATTTTGAAAGTAGGAGATAGACAAATAGACCAGTCTATAAAAGGTAAATTAGTTTCATTGAAAAATAAATTTAAGGACAATCCATATATATCCAAATTATAACCATGGTACAAGTAAGACCTGATGAGGTATCTGCAATATTAAGAGAGCAGCTATCAAATTTTAGAACAGAAGCAGAACTAGAAGAAATAGGAACTGTATTACAAGTTGGTGACGGTGTAGCCCGTATTTACGGACTCACTCAAGCCCAATCAGGAGAGTTAATTGAATTTCAAAATGGACTTAAAGGTCTAGTTTTGAATCTTGAAGAAGACAATGTAGGAGCTGTGTTGCTTGGCGATTACAGTGATATTAAAGAGGGAGATACCGTAAAAAGAACTAAGCAAATTGCTTATGTTAAAGCTGGTGATCAATTGGTGGGTAGAGTAGTAGATACTTTAGGAAATCCAATTGATGGTAAAGGAGAAATTGGTGGAGAGCTTTTCGATATGCCTCTAGAAAGAAAAGCCCCAGGAGTAATTTTCCGTCAACCAGTAAATGAACCTCTTCAGACTGGAATAAAAGCTATAGATGCTATGATTCCAATTGGTAGAGGGCAAAGAGAGTTAATCATTGGAGATAGACAGACAGGAAAAACAGCTGTTGCTATAGATACAATTATCAATCAGAGAGAGTTCTTTGAGAAAGGTGAACCAGTATTCTGTATTTATGTTGCGGTTGGTCAGAAAGCAAGTACTGTAGCTCAGATTGTGTTGGCTTTAGAAAAAGGAAAAGCGATGGATTATACTGTAGTAGTATGTGCATCTGCTTCGGATCCAGCACCTATGCAATTCTTTGCACCATTTACAGGAGCAGCTATAGGCGAATATTTTAGAGATACTGGTCGTCCTGCTCTTGTAGTGTATGATGATTTATCTAAACAAGCTGTGGCTTATAGAGAAGTTTCTCTTCTTTTAAGAAGACCTCCTGGTCGTGAGGCGTATCCAGGTGACGTATTTTATTTGCATAGTCGTTTGCTAGAAAGAGCAGCAAAAATAAATGCGAATGATGACATTGCAAAAAGTATGAATGACTTGCCAGAATCTCTTATTGGCAAAGTAAAAGGAGGAGGTTCGCTTACTGCCCTTCCAATCATAGAGACTCAAGCAGGTGACGTTTCGGCATACATACCTACTAACGTAATCTCGATTACTGATGGTCAGATTTTCTTAGAGACCAATTTATTTAACTCTGGTATTCGGCCAGCGATAAATGTTGGTATCTCAGTATCTAGGGTAGGAGGGAATGCTCAAATAAAATCAATGAAGAAAGTTGCTGGTACTTTAAAATTAGACCAAGCCCAATTTAGAGAGTTAGAAGCATTTGCTAAATTTGGATCTGACTTAGATGCAGCGACTAAACTTACCATTGAAAGAGGAAGAAGAAATTTAGAAATATTGAAACAAGCACAATATTCTCCTGTGTCTGTAGCTCATCAAGTAGCTATTATTTATGTGTCTATCAATGGTTATATAGATAGAGTGCCAGTAAAAGAAGTTAAAGCTTTTGAAAATGACTTTGCAACTATTCTTTCTGCACAACATAAAGACACTTTGAATGCATTGGCTTCAGGAAAAATTGATGATTCAATTACTTCTGTTTTGAAAAAAGTAGCTCAAGAATTGGCTAAAAAATATTAATATATATGCCGAGTTTAAAAGAAGTCAGAAATAGAATCTCTTCAGTAAATTCTACGCAGCAGATTACAAAGGCAATGAAAATGGTTGCTGCTGCTAAGCTGAAAAGAGCTCAAGATAATATTCTTAAGATTAGACCTTATGCAGATAAATTAGGTGTTATATTAAAGAATATATCCAATAATATTGATACCTCTAAGGTAGAGAATCTCTTTGCTGAAGAACGCACAATTGAGAAAGTGTTGGTTATTGTGATTACTTCTGATAGAGGTCTAGCAGGAGCATTTAATGCAAACGTGATTAAGGCATCTGTTGCTCTAGTGAATGAAAAATACTCAGATTTAGAAGCTAAAGGAAATGTTACTTATTTATGTGTTGGAAAAAAAGGCCTAGATTTTTATTCCAAAAGAAATGCACCTGTTATCAATGATTATGTGGGTACTTTTCTGAATTTAAGCTTTGAAAAATCTAGAGTTATAGCAGAATATGCTATGAATAGTTTTGTTGATGGCACTTTTGACTGTGTTGAGATTGTGTATAATGAATTTAAAAATGTTGCTACGCAAGCAGTGGTAAAATCACAATTTTTACCTATAGCTCAAGATACTCAGAAATTGGCATCTAATGTTTCAGATGTAGATTATATTTATGAACCCTCGAAAGAGTTTATAGTAAAAGAATTAATTCCTAAATCGCTGAAAATCGAATTTTATAAAGCTTTATTAGAATCTAATGCATCTGAACACGGTGCGAGAATGACTGCAATGGATAAAGCTACTGATAATGCTAAAGAGTTGTTAAAAGAGCTTAGATTGTCTTATAACCGCTCAAGACAAGCTGCAATTACTAAAGAAATTCTTGAGATTGTTGGTGGTGCTGAAGCATTAAAAGCATAATTAACAAAAGTACAATCATTTAATTCACCTCTTATTTCTATTCGAATAGAAGTAAGAGGTTTTTTTATTGAGATAGCTTCAATGCTTCTTCAAACACATTATAACAATCATTGACATCAATCGAGTTGGCACATTTAAAATGACCTTTTGGGCAATTTTTGAATCCGTGAAGATTGCAAGGTCTGCATGTTAAGTGCTCTTTTGCTTCTATTATTCTAGAGAAATTTGAAGTTGGTGTGAATCCAAATTCAGGAACAGTGGAACAGTATATCGTGCAGACAGGAGCATTTACGGCACTAGCCAGATGTGTAGGGGCAGAATCATTTACAAAGCTGATTATTGCATCTTTCATCAGAGCAGCAGACTCGATAAGCGACAGTTGCCCTGCCAATACTTTAAGATGATTTCGTCTAGTATTGTTTTTGATTCGTTCGCACACCGCTTTATCGTCAGAGCCACCAAGTAGATATATGGTAATATCTTCAGGGATTTTTTTGATAAGTGTCGTCCATTTTTCTTCTGGCCATTGTTTAGTGTACCAAACAGAGGTGGGCGAAATGCAAATATATTTTTTATTTTTTAGTCCAATTGTTTTTTCTAAGCTTTCGGCACTAATATTTAAATAAGGAAAGGCTGGTTTAGGGTCTGTATATTCGGAAATAAGGGTATGATTTCTTTGTGTCTCATGAAATGGATTTTCTTTAGAACCGATTACATGCTGGACATCTTTTGAGAAGAAAACAGATAAAGGGTTTTTATTAAATCCTACATTAATTGCAGCCCCAGAGAGTGCAGTAATTATTCCTGAGCTTGCAAAGCGATGAAGATTGATTAATAAGTCATAATTGCTTTTTCTTACTAATTTTATTATTCTCCATAATTCTTTCCATTTATTAGTTTTATCAAAAACAATAATTTGGTTAACGTCTGGATGATGATTTAAAATTGATTGATTCCCTTTTTTAAGAAGAAAGTCGATTTTTGCTTCTGGATAATGCGTTTTAAGTTTGCGAAGAATGCCTGTAGCTAGAATTACATCACCAAGGAATGCTGTTTGAATGATTAGAATTCTTTGAAAAGGGAAAGATGTGTTCATTCCAATTTTGCTTGATAATTCTTAATTTATTAATTATTTATGATAATAGAAATAAAGATAGCTAATTATCAGAAAAATACTAAATAATGTCTTTAGATAATCTAATTTTAACTCATTTTCTGATATTCCTCTTTAATTTCAATATTGACAGGTCTATTCAGAATATTGTAGTAAATAATAAAAATGAATATATTTGTGTTCTTTATATTTTTAATGTGTTAAATTATTTTAAAATTATTGTACAATGTCGTATAACAAAATTGTTTCCCTTCTAGGCAATGAAGCAGAAAGCCTTCTAAATCACACATGCAAAACTTTTTCTAAAGAATCAATCAGAAATCCTCATGGAAATTATGTGGATGACTCATTTGTAAATTCTAACAGAAACCCACAAGTTCTCCGTAGTCTTGCTCAAATGTTTAATCATGGAAGAATGGCAGGTACAGGTTATATAGGTATACTTCCTGTAGATCAAGGTATCGAACATACAGCAGGTGCTTCATTTTCTCCAAACCCAATGTATTTTGATCCAGAAAATATTATCAAACTTGCTATAGAGAGTGGTTGTAATGCTGTAGCTAGTACTTTTGGAACTTTAGCAATTAATTCTAGAAAATATGCCCATAAAATACCATTTATGGTAAAAATTAATCACAATGAATTGATGACTTATCCAAATAAGACTAATCAAATCATGTATGGTACGGTAAAGGAAGCTTGGAATTTAGGAGCAAGCTCGGTAGGAGCTACCATTTATTTTGGAGCACAAGAATCAAATAGACAATTAGAAGAGGTAGCAGAAGCATTTGAATTAGCTCATCAGTTAGGTATGGCTACTGTACTATGGTGTTACACTAGAAATAATGGCTTTAAAAAAGATGGAGTAGATTATCATAATTCTACAGACATGAGCAGCCAAGCAACGCATTTAGGAGTAACTATTCAAGCAGACTTAATCAAACAAAAATTACCTGAGAACAATGGTGGGTTTAAAGCAATTGGTTTTGGAAAATTTGATGAGAGAATGTATACCGAATTGAGTACTAATCACCCAATAGATTTGACACGTTACATGGTGGCTAACTGTTACATGGGTAAGATAGGCCTTATCAACTCTGGCGGGGAATCTAAAGGAGCTTCTGATTTGGCTGAATCTGTAAAAACAGCAGTTATCAATAAAAGAGCTGGTGGCGTTGGTCTTATATTAGGACGTAAAGCCTTTCAAAGACCATTCAATGAAGGAGTAGAATTATTGCAAGCCATTCAAGATGTTTATTTGGCTAAAGAAATAGACTTAGCATAATTATTTTTTTAGGTAAAAGGAATTGAGAATATTCCTTTTACCTAAATCTTTTTATCAATTAATATCAATAGAATTTGGTTTTTGATCCCCAATTAAAATATGTCTTGGTTTAAAAGAACGGCAAAAGGAATTCATACCCCTACGGAACAAAAAATGGAAGTCCCCGATGGACTATGGTATCAATGTCCCGAGTGTAAGAAGGTAATGCAAACCTCTGAACATATTCAAAATGCGTTTACCTGTGTAGCTTGTAACTATCATGCACGTATAGGCTCTGCCGAATATTTTCAGCTTCTTTTTGATGAGAATTCATTCATAGAAATAGATGCCAATATTACTTCTGGAAATCCTTTAGACTTTTTTGATAGTCAACCCTATCCTGATAGAATCAAATCTTCACAAAAGAAAACAGGCCTTAAGGACGCTATACGTACAGCTTACGGCAATATGTTTGGCATTCAAGTCGTGATTGGATGTATGGATTTTAAATTCATAGGTGGTTCTATGGGCTCGGTGGTAGGAGAAAAAATAGCTCGTGCTATTGATAAGGCTAGAGAACTAAAATGTCCATTTATTATGATTTCGAAATCTGGGGGAGCCAGAATGATGGAGGCTGGATATTCTTTAATGCAAATGGCAAAGACTTCAGCTAGGCTAGCATTGTTGGATCAAGAGAAGTTGCCTTATCTTTCTATTCTAACAGACCCTACTACTGGTGGTGTAACTGCCTCTTATGCTATGCTAGGTGATTTTAATATATCTGAACCAGGAGCCTTGATAGGATTCGCAGGGCCAAGGGTAATTAGGGAAACAATAGGAAAAGATCTGCCTAAAGACTTTCAGAGTGCAGAGTTTTTATTAGAGCATGGCTTTATAGATTTTATCGTGGATAGAAAAGAAATGAAGCTCACACTATCTAATTTGCTTTCTATGTTAATCGTGAAAAACAGTGAGGAAGAGAAGAAAAGTAAAGTTACTAAAGTAGCTGCTGCTAAAATAAAAGATTAGAAGCTTTACTTTGTGCTAATCTAATGCTCCTGCCCATATGGAATAATCTTTATTGAAGTATTTCTGGCAATTTATAGGTCCATCAAATATTCCAAATACGGTAGAGCCACTTCCGCTCATGCTTGAATAGAGTGCCCCTAATTGATAGAATTGGTTTTTTAGTTCAGCTATTTCTGGATAGATGAAAAATATTCCTTCTTCGAAGTCATTTTTCAAATTATTTCTCCATTCTTGAATAGGCAGTTCGGCTATGTTTCTTAAATTAAATTGTGGTTTTTGAGGTTTAACACCTGCATAGGCTTCTTTAGTTGAGACAAATATATTAGGGTAGATAAGTACAATATACTTTCCTTTTAAGCTAACATTAATGTTTTCAAATTCATCTCCTTTTTGAAGAGCAAGCGTGGGTTTGTTTTGAATAAAAAAAGCACAGTCGCTACCCAATGGCTTTATAATTTCTTCCATTTCAGGAATGGATAATTTTAAGGAGAAAATTTCATTAAGCATTTTCGCAGTAAAGGCTGCATCTGAAGATCCTCCACCTAACCCAGCCCCTATGGGAATGTTTTTATGTAGATGGATTTTTACGTTGGATAAATCATATGCTTTTTTCATCCAACGATAGGTTTTTACTATTAGGTTATCTTCTGTATTGCCAGAGATTGTTATTCCCGATTGAGAATATTCGAAATCTTTTGAGGGAATTATCTCTAGAGCATCTGACCAGCCTAGGGGGTAAAATACAGAACATATATTATGAAAATTATCTGTACGTCTTTCAGTGATTTGCAGACCTAGGTTTATTTTTGCATTTGGAAAGCGAATCATCTAGTAATTTAGGGTATTAAAGTAAATCTAGGCTTCTTTTAAAATCTTCGTATTGCGCGGTGGGATTCGAAGAAGAGGTGTTACAGCCTAGATTTTTTGCTCTATTATTAATGTTTTCGACTCTATTTCCTGGGTCTGGGTGAGTACTTAGGAATTCTGGGGTAGAGGAGCCTCCTGCCGCACTTATTTTTTGAAAGAATCCTGCCGCACCGTTACATTTATAACTAGTAGCAGATAGGTAGCCAACAGAGTTCTCATCTGCTTGAGTTTCGTGGCAACGGCTGTATTTGAGTTTGCTTAGGTTTGTTACAATGGTAGCAAGCATAGATGGGTTTTTGCCAGAAATAATTTGTAAAAGTGTAGAAACTCCATACTCTTGTGTCATGCTTTTGGCAGAGTGGCGAAGGTCTGCATGGGCAATTTCATGTCCCATAACTCCAGCAAAATCATCTTCGCTGTCTAAATATTTAATTATCCCTGTGTAAACATAGATATATCCGCCTGGGGTACAGAATGCATTGAGTACTTCATCGTTTTTGATGATTCTTACTTTCCAAGCCAATTGGTCTATATAAGCAATTTTTCCTGAGTTTTTGATATTGTTGGTAATCCGTTCTAGGTGACCATATGCCTTAGTATATCTTGATGGGTCGAGTAAAGGAAATTCGGCTGATGATGCGACGATTTGAGAGTCTATTTTAGCTCCTAGCAGCACATCATCATTGATTCCTGAAAAGGTAACATCAGGGAAGCATTTAGTTTCAGGTGTTGCAGCATTTTCATTCTTTGGACTGCAAGATATAAATAGACCTAGAAAGATTATAATGGGCAATAAGATTGTGAAGTTTTTATTACTTTTCATAATAATTTTTTTGTAAATATAAAAAAGAACCAGCTGATTTCAAATAAAACACATTTCTGGAATATCATCAGATTTGAACATTAAGCTTCCTTCGGTTGCTGCTAAAATATCAGCCACAGAAACCCCTGGAGCTCTTTCGAGCAGCTCAAAGCCTCCAGTGGGAAGTACTTGTAGAACAGCTAAATCTGTTATGATTTTTTTTACACAGTTTAAGCCTGTAATGGGGAGTGAACATTCTTTTAGGAGTTTTGATTTGCCATCTTTGCTGGTGTGTTGCATGGCTACTATGATGTTTTTTGCAGAGGCTACCAAATCCATTGCACCGCCCATTCCTTTAACCATTTTGCCTGGTACTTTCCAGTTGGCTATGTCGCCATTTTCTGAGACCTCCATAGCACCTAAAACAGTAAGATTGATTTTGCCACTTCTAATCATGGCGAAACTTTCTGCAGAGTTAAATAGAGCAGCTCCTTTTTGCATGGTTACGGTTTGTTTTCCTGCATTAATAAGGTCGGCATCTACATCTTCTGAGAGTGGAAATTCGCCCATACCAAGAAGACCATTTTCTGATTGTAGAATTACATTGATTCCATGTGGTATATAGTTGGCAACTAATGTAGGTATTCCTATTCCAAGATTTACATAATAGCCGTCTTTAAGTTCTTGGGCAATGCGTTGTGCGATTTGGAATTTGGTGAGCATCTTTGTTATTGATTTTAAGATTTTGTGGTAAGCTGTTCTATTCTTTTCTCATAGTCTTTGCCTTCATAGATATGGGTTACATATATGCCAGGGGTATGAATTTCATTTGGGTCAAGAGTTCCTGTTGGAACTATTTCTTCTACTTCGGCAATAGTAATATTTGCGGCAGTAGCCATGATTGGGTTGAAATTTCTAGCAGTTCCTTTATAAATCAGGTTTCCAGCTGCATCACCTTTCCAAGCTTTAATAATGGAGAAATCTGCCGTTAGGCCATGTTCCATTAAATAGGTTATGTTGTTAAAAACTCTAGATTCTTTTCCAATGGCTACCTCTGTACCTACACCAGCTGGCGTGAAGAAGGCTGGTATCCCAGCTCCTCCAGCTCTTATTCTTTCTGCAAGAGTTCCCTGAGGGATAAGTTCTACTTCTAGCTCACCATTTAGCATCTGTCTTTCAAATTCTTCATTTTCGCCTACATAGGAGGCAATCATTTTTTTTATTTGTTTTGTTTTCAGCAGTAGTCCTAATCCGAAATCATCTACGCCTGCATTATTAGAGATACAAGTAAGATTTTTTACTCCTGATTCTAAAAGTGCTGAAATACTTTTTTCTGGAATTCCACATAAGCCAAAACCTCCGACCATAATGGTAGCTCCATCTGATATTTTATTAATATAGGGTTTGAGATCTAGAATTATTTTATTGATCATATTTAGATGGTGGATAGTAGTTTTTTAGCAATTTCTTTGTCTTTATTTAGTTGATTTATCAATGCTTCTAAGCCTTCAAATTTTTGTTCTTCTCTTAGTTTCTTGATAAAGATAACTTTGATTTTCTCTTGATAAATATTTTGATTGAAATTAAATAGGTGCACTTCTATCGATTGTTTCTTTCCTCCTACTGTAGGTCTTGTACCAATGTTTAGCATACCTTGAAATACTTCGTTATGAATTTCTACAAACACTGCATATACTCCTATTGGGGGGATAATCTTATCTTCATTTTCGGGGTCAATATTAGCAGTTGGGAATCCTAATTTTCTACCGAGCATTTCTCCATTCACTACTTTTCCTGTGAGGCTGTATTTATGTCCTAGAAGTTTGAAGGCATTTTCAAAGTCAGCTTTTGATATTGCTTCTCTTATTCTTGATGAACTTATTGCGAGCTCGTCTATATCTTGACGAGGAATTTCTATAAGCTCCAATCCATAGTTGTTGGCATTTGTTTTAAGATATTCAAAACTGCCTTCTCTATTGTTTCCGAATCGATGATCGTAGCCTAGAATTAATGTTTTGGTGCCGATTTTATTTTTAATAATATTAATGATAAAATCTTCTGGAGAAATTTTAGAGAATGCTATATCGAATGGAATTACTATTAGGTGGTCTATATTGAACTCTTGAAAGAGTTGTATTCTTTCCTCAAGGTTAAATAATAGCTTGTTTTCCTTGGAAAGAGGTTGTAATATTTTTCTAGGATGTGGCCAGAAGGTGATTAATACCGAAGGGGTATTTCTTTCTAAAGCCAATCTGGTAAGGGTATGAAGAATTTTTTGATGCCCAATATGAACACCATCAAAGGTACCTATAGTGGCTATGGCATTTTCTAATACTGAAAAATCTTCTAGTGTATAATGTATTTGCATATTTTCCCTTCTGTTCGCTATATGATAGTATAAAAGTAATCATTTTAATTTTTAGTAGAAGTTTTAGAAATAATGTTGATACAAAATTATTTATAGGAAAGTACCTTACTTATTCTTTCTTAGATGGCATTACGAACTCCCAAAAGCGAATAGTAAAATAAAACTGAGCAATTCATTTATCACTATTCCAAAAGAA
>REBA01000028.1 GCA_004294225.1 Cytophagales bacterium
TATAAATTAACAAAATTATTGAACAGTTTTTTACTATAAATGCATTAACGAAATGAGAAAAGTTTTTAATAAAGTACTTCTGCTAATATCTTTTTTTGTGATACTATCTTCTTGTCAAGACAATAAAAAAGAGGCCACCAAAGAATTGAAGGTATATACACCAGATAGCACCATGTTTTTTTCCCTTTATGAGAAAAATACGCAAATTTATTATTCGGTAGTTCGAAATCAAGATACCATAATTAAGGAGTCTTTATTAGGTATCACTAGAGCGGATCAAGATTTTACTGAAGGGTTATCTTTTGTGTCTGCTATTCCAGTTAAGAAGATTGAAGAGGCATACACTATGTATATTGGAAAGAGAAAAGAAAATAAAAATATAGGTAATGAATTAATAGCTTCTTTTAAAAACAAAGCTGGTGCAATAGTTCAGATTGGTGTTAGAGCATATAATGATGGCGTAGCATTTAGATATCAATTTCCTGACGGAACGGATAGCATAACAATAAAATCAGAAGCGACATCATTTGCAATTCCTACAGATGGAAAGGCATGGCTTCAACTTTATGGTAAACCAACCGATTGGGGCCCTGCTTATGAAAATGATTATAGCAATGGTTCACAGATTGGTATTTCTGCTCAAGATACTTTTGGATGGTCATTTCCAGCCTTATTCAAGTCAAATAGTCATTGGTTGATGATTACAGAAGCAAACCTTAATGAGCAATATTTTGCATCTCACTTACAATCGAACTGCGATGGTGGAATTTACAAACTGAGGTTACCAGAGCAAGGTGAAGGAAAAGGTGTTTACAATAATATTGCAAAGACTAAGCTTCCATTCAATACCCCTTGGAGATTGATTATGGTAGGAGAAACAATTGCTCCGATTGTAGAATCTAATTTAGTTTATGACCTCTCTGAAGCAAATAAAATTGGTGATGCTAGTTGGGTAAAACCAGGCCGCTCTTCATGGAATTGGTGGGGTGAGCACGATGGAAGCAAGAAATTTTCTAGCCTAAAAAACTTTGTCAATCTGTCTAAAGAATTTTCATGGGAATATTCTTTAGTGGATGCCAACTGGGACTTGATGGAAGATGGAGGTAAAATTGAAGATTTAGTAAAATACGCCAATAGTCAGCAAATTGGTCTATCACTATGGTATAATTCTGGGGGAATTCATAATGTGGTTACAGAACGCCCAAGAGATATAATGAGCGATCCTGTAAAAAGAAAAGAGGAATTCAAAAAGCTAAGAGCCTGGGGAGTAAAAGCAGTGAAGATTGATTTCTTTCAATCAGATAAACAAGAAATCATTAAACTTTACTTGGATATTCTTAAAGATGCAGCTGCCGAGCAAATAATGGTGGTATTCCATGGATGTACTTTGCCAAGGGGTTGGTCTAGAACGTATCCAAATTTGGTATCTATGGAAGCTATAAAAGGTGCCGAACAGTATGGTTGGGACTCAGCATTTGCAATTGCAGCTCCAGCCCATAATACCATTGTGTGTTTTACTAGAAATGTTGTTGGTCCAATGGATTATACTCCAGTAACATTTGGGAGTTATGAAAAAGCTCCACATACCACAAGTAATGCACATGAATTGGCCTTGGCAGTATTGTTTGAATCTGGTATTTTACATTTTGCAGATAGAGCCCCTTCTTATAGAGCATTGGCTAAACCAGTAAAAGACTATATGAAAATTGTACCTGTAACATGGGATGATACCAAGTTTATAGATGGAGAGCCAGGAAAACTTGTAGTTCTTGCTCGTCAAAAAGGCGAAGATTGGTTCATAGCTGGTGCTAATGGAGAAAAATTGAATAAAGAATTGAACATAAACTTACCCTTTTTAAAATCAGGTGCTCAATACAAAATGTTGCTGTTAAAAGACGGAGCCAATGCTAGTGAAATAAAAACAGAAGAATTGACTTATAGCTCTGGAAACCCCATTAATATTAAGATGATTGAAAATGGTGGATTTACTATTTGGCTGAAAAAAATATAATACCTTCTTAAGGACTAAAGCAATCGGTGTTCTACTTGCTTTAGTCCTTAATATTTTTAGAAGAAAGTTCCTTTGATTTTTTTATTTTCTATTAATTTACCTTCAAATTCTTCAGGTAAATCAATATTCAGCCAAGACTTACAACCTCCATATTCTGGAAGCATTTCTAAAGAAATTGTATGGTTTAGTTCATAAACTTGAACTATCATTAGTGAAATATTCTTGTCCCAGCGATTGAACCTCTCAGAAATTACGTCTTCCTTCCACGCATGTTGATCATTTAGTTTTTTTACCATTTCCCAATCAGAAATATCTTTTTTTAATACCACTTGAGCATAATAGGAAATCAAAACATGGTTAGAAGTTTGATGGAATCTGTCCCCTTCGAGTTGTGCAACCCAATCTGATTTTAACATCGTTTCTGCTTGATGAAATAATGTAGGCATAAGGTAAAACTTGTCTCCAGTTGATTGCATTAAATCTGCATCTTCTGCTATTCCACCTTTTCTGAGAATGAGTGATTGAAGGCCTTTACCAAGTGCATCTACAATAAATGACCATTCTTTAAAAACTAAAGCCATATAAATCTATCAGTTTTGTGAATAAAGGGTAAAGTTCTAAATAATCTTTTTGTCAAAAATTTTATTTTCAAATATAAGTAGGTTATTTTGTAATGATATATCAATTCTAAAAAAACAATATATGATTCGTAAATTACTATTATCATTAGCAGTGACAGCGTTTATTGCTACAATATCTTGCAACAAGAAATCATTGGTTCAACAGCCTAGCGATAGCCAAGGTAAGTATAGAAATCTTTCTTTGGAGTTAGAAAATAGCAGCCATTCAGTAAATAAGGGTAACAATACTGATATTTCTACAGTAACAAGTTCATTGAGCACTGAGCCTACAATAGCTCCTCATGAAATAAAAACTATGGAGCATAAATCATTAGAGAAAACTCTTAAAAAAGAGGATTTCACTTCTTCGAAGAGTGCTTCAAAAGTTGAAAAAAATCAAAAGTTAAAGCGATTTGAAAAGATGAAGACGATGATTGCAAAAAAATCAGGCTTGAATCAAAATATAAAAATCGGAATAATATTGCTTTTGGTAGGATTGATAGTTAGCTATTTTGTGGGGTATATTGGTGGTATAGTTAGTTTGGTAGGTTTGATATTTTTAGTTATCGGTTTATTGGAAATACTATAATTTATTTCATTTATGGGAATTAAATAAAAAAGGCTTCTATTGTAGAAGCCTTTTTTATTTAAAAAAAATTGAGATTTATTTTCTCATGTTTTTTCCAGGATAATAAGCAGTTTCCCCTAATTCTTGTTCTATTCTTAACAGCTGGTTGTATTTCGCCATTCTATCAGAGCGTGAGCAAGAGCCAGTTTTTATCTGTCCACAATTAAGTGCTACAGCTAAATCTGCAATGGTATTGTCTTCTGTTTCACCAGAACGGTGAGACATAATAGTAGTATAAGCATTTCTTTTAGCAAGGCTTACCGCATCAATAGTTTCAGATAGGGAACCAATTTGGTTTACTTTTACCAAGATAGAATTTCCAATCTTTTTGTCTATACCTTCTTGTAGTCTTTTTACGTTGGTTACAAACAAGTCATCGCCTACTAGTTGAACTTTACTTCCTAATTGCTTCGTAAGTTCTGCCCATCCAGCCCAGTCGTCTTCAGCCATTCCGTCTTCAATAGAGACGATTGGATAGCGGTTTGCTAGATCAGCCCAGAAGCTAGCCATTTCTGAAGAAGTAAGTTTATCTCCAGTAGATTTTTTGAAATGATACATTTTACTTTCTGCATCATAAAATTCAGAAGCAGCAGCATCAAAAGCAATCATGATATCATCTCCTGGTTTGTAACCAGCAGATTCTATGGCTTTAATAACAGTTTTTAATGCTTCTTCATTGGAAGCTATATTGGGAGCAAAACCACCTTCGTCACCAACATTGGTAGACATTTTGTTTGATTTTAATACCTTAGCAAGATGATGAAATATCTCTGAACCCATCTTCATTGCATGTGTAAAGCTTGAAGCACCTACAGGCATAATCATGAATTCTTGGAAATCGATAGAGTTATCGGCATGGCTACCCCCGTTAATGATGTTCATCATTGGTACAGGAAGCGTATTAGCACTCACTCCACCAATGTAACGGTACAAAGGCATTCCAGCTTCTAGAGCAGCTGCTTTTGATACAGCTAAAGATACACCTAGAATAGCATTAGCTCCTAGTTTACCTTTATTACTAGTACCATCGAGCTCAATCATAATTTTATCGATTAGATTTTGCTCGAAGACAGAAGTTCCAATTAATTCAGGACAAATGATATCATTTACGTTTTCTACAGCTTTGAAAACGCTTTTTCCCATGTAATTATTCTTGTCTCCGTCTCTAAGTTCTACTGCTTCATGTGTACCTGTGGATGCCCCAGAAGGAACAGCAGCTCTACCCATAAAACCATTTTCGGTATGAACATCTACTTCCACCGTTGGATTCCCTCTAGAATCAAAAATTTGACGTGCAACAATTTGCTCAATTAAACCCATTGCTTTCTTTTTTTAAGTTGATAATAATTTAATTTGTTGCCCTTTTTTAGAAGAGCATTCAATAGAGAAGTCTTATAAAATAAAAGAATGTTTGACTTTTTAAGATAGATTCTACTATTATGAGCGAAGTTTGATATTTTTTAGTTAAAAATCAAATTAACCTTATAATCTATTTACTTTTGTTTTGATTTTTCTTTATAAGTTCTGTTTTATTATATTACTAAATATCTTTTTAAATAATTAAGTAAGTAATGACTTTTGAGATTGTTTTATCGTAATAATAACTCTGTTAAAATTTATAAATATTCAATGCATAATCAATTAAAATACCTTTGGTTCTTAGTTCTTATTCTATTTTATTCTTTTGTTTATGCTCAGAACACTAATGAAATAAGAGGTGTTATTTTAGATAAAGAGACAGGGAAAGGAATTCCTTTTGTAACTATATTTGATGCAAAAACCTTTGAGGGTACTTCTAGCAATGAAGATGGAGAGTTTGTCTTAAAAAATGTAGTCTTTCCTAAAACACTGGTTTTGGCTCATGTTAGCTATGAGCAAGATACCATTGTTGTGAAGCAATTAGGCAAAGACTTGCAAATAAAAATGGATGCCCTTACAGAAGTTTTACCAGAAGTAGTAGTAGGTAGTTATGCCAATAATATTGTGGCTCAGGCAAGTAAAAAAATAATGAGAGAATACGCTCAAATGTACTATGGTAAGGCTATTTATAGGCAGGTAACTCGTTGGGATGGTGTTCCTGCAGAATTTCAAGAGATAGTTTATAACACCAAATCCAATAATATCAAATTTGTTGCTGGTTCTGTAAGAACTGGTAGGTATGCAGTTAAGAAAGATGTAAGTATGTGGTTTAGGAATACCTCAGCATTTACTAGAGGATTCAGTATTTACCCTAGAGAAAAGGGAAAACCTTATTCTATGCAAGATTTAATAAGCGAGAATCCTAGCAAGAATTTTGATTTTGAAATTGTGAATCTTACAAAAGATAAAAACAGTGAAATTGCCATTGTGAAGTTTGTACATCGGGCTTATCCTGATTTTATGAATGGAGAGTTGTATATCAATACTAATGATTATTCGCTTAGAAAAATTAAATTAAAGTCTATGGATGTATTTGTAAATACCCATGATTTGAATGTGAAAGCTATTAACCAAGTACTTCAAGTAGATTATAATTTTAAAACAGTCAAAGATTCGCTTACTTCATTAGATTTTGCAAAGGTCAATATCACTTCAGATATTATCATTGAAGGTCATGAAAGCAAGAAATTAAATCTTAACTCTTATGCATATTTTTATGAAACCAAATTCTCTAAGCCTAAGAAAATAAAGTATAAAACTTATTCTTCGAAAGAAAACGACCGATGGATGATAGATAAGAGTAAATATGATCCTAAATTTTGGAAAGAAAACCCTTATGTAAAGCGAACTCCAGCAGAAGAGGAAATTATCAAAGCTTTTGATAAAGACGGAAGTTTTGGTAGAATTATAGATGATTCAGAATTGTTTTAATGGTTAGCATCTTAGATACCAGAACCCCTGTAACTATTCTCACTGGCTTTCTTGGAGCAGGGAAAACTACCCTGCTCAATGAATTGATTAGACAGTATCCCGAAAAAAAGTTTGCCATTATCGAAAACGAGTTTGGAGAAATTAATATTGATAGCCATCTAGTAGTAGGCGTAGAAGAGGGGATTTTTGAACTTTCTAATGGCTGTGTATGCTGTTCTCTCAATGGAGAATTACATGAAACTTTGATTAAAATTCAAAGCCAATTTCCTCATGTCAATCATTTGTTAGTAGAAACCACAGGTATAGCTGATCCAGGTGCTGTAGCCTATAGTTTTATAGCAAATGACAAGGTTCAATCCGTTTATAGAATAGATGCTATTATTACTTTAGTGGATGCAAAGAATTGCATAGACCAACTAAATATTCATCAAGAAGCTAGAAAGCAAGTGGCTTTAGCTGATGTGATGGTATTCAATAAAACTGATTTAATAGATAAAGAAATGGTTGATGTAATTATTTCTGAATTATCTAAAATTAATCCTTCTGCGAAAATTATTTTCACAGAATATGGTAAAATAAACTATCTAGATATACTGAATATAGGGGCTTTTAGCTCTAACTCTATCTTAAATCATAATTATGGCATACTACCTAATGCGATAACTAAAAAATCGCTTTTAGGCAATAAAGGAAGAATTAAAGTTGCCTTGAAACATAGCAATATTAGTAGTCATAGTGTTGTCATTGAAAAAGCGATAGACATTATTAAATTTGATGCTTGGATGAACTTAATGTTAAATTTTGCTGCTACAAATTTTTATAGAATAAAAGGAATTGTGAATGTGCATGATTTTGAACAAAAATTAATCTTTCAAGCGGTCAATAATCAGTATGTAACTGAGCGTGGCGGTCATTGGAAAGATGAACAGAGACTTACTAAGATGGTTTTTATTGGAAAAAATATAGACAAAGAGATGCTTGTTTCTAGTTTAAATGAATGTTGTTATGATGGAGAAGCTATTCGTCCAGAGATTTTCTATAAATCTATTATGAACTTTCAAGAAAGATTGCATAAAGAAAATAAGAATGAATTACGCGATAGCACCATTGATTCAAATTGATAGATTAGCATAAAATTTCTAATTCTAATTTTAAAAAATGCGGTATCTTTACCCCTTATGTATAAAAGCCAAATTTACCTAGCTATCAAAAGTATTCTGCTTTTGATGCTAATGTATAGTCTTACAAGGTTTTTTTTTCTAGCATACAACTGGAGTTTTTTTGCTGAAGCATCTTGGGGCGTAATTCTTAATTCATTTATTTTAGGGTTAAGGTTCGATATTTCAGTTGTGCTATTAATAAATTCAATTTATATAGCAATACTCCTTTTCCCAATAAAGTTAGTTACTAGAGATGGTGTTCAACTACTTCTAAAAAGTATTTACTTTCTTATTAATATACCATTATTGATTATTAATTTGGCAGATGTACCCTATTTTAGTTTCAAGGGCAAACGAACCACTTTTGAAATTATTGGAATTGCAGAAGATGTAATTGCTCAAATTGGTCAGTTAACCATCCATTATTGGTTTATACCGATATTAGTTGTTATAATGATTGTTTTTTTATGGAAGTTGTATCCGCGATTTTCTATTTCTACCCCAATTTCGCCCTATAAATGGTATGATTGGGGTCTTTTTGTATTATTTATTGCTTGTTCAGTTATAGGAATAAGAGGTGGTCTTCAGCTAAAGCCTATACGACCGAACATGGCGTTTGTATTTTCCCCTAATGTAGTTGGGAACGTTGTTTTGAATACTCCTTTTGTAATGGTACATTCTTCTCAGTTACCGCTTATAGAGAGGATAAGTTTTTTTTCAGAACAAACTGCACTTGATTATATAAAAATAGAAGAAGGCAATAAAGAAATCTATAGGCCAATAATTAGTGGGAAACCCAATGTGGTGATTTTTATTTTAGAAAGCTTCTCCTCTGAATATACAAGCTTTGCAAACCCTTGGAAAGGATATACTCCTTTTTTAGACTCAATATCGGCTCAAGGTTTATTTTTTGCACACCATCTTGCAAATGGTCGTACTTCTATAGAGGGGCTTCCTGCAATCATGGCTTCACTGCCTAGTTTGATGAGAGAACCCTTTATCACTTCTGCTTATCAGGGAAATCAAATCTTCGGCCTGGCAGATGTGTTTAGAAGCAATGGTTATACAACTAGTTTTTATCATGGAGGAAATAATGGTACAATGGGGTTTGATGTTTTTGCAAAGAATGCTGGTTTTTCAAATTATTATGGAAGAAATGAATATCCCAATATTGAAAAGCATGATGATGGCAACTGGGGGATTTTCGATCATTATTTTTTTCAATATTTTGCTCATCAGTTAGAACAAACTCCTAAGCCTTTTTTCTCGGCTATATTCACGCTCAGTTCTCATCAGCCCTATACTATTCCTGAAAATTTTAAAGCAAAATATTTCGAAGGACCCATACCTATTATAAAAACTATTAAATACGCCGATGATGCTTTAAGAAGTTTTTTTGATACCGCAAAAAAAATGAAATGGTATTCCAATACTATTTTTGTTTTTACCGCTGATCATACCCAAGATAAAATTCAGCCTTGGAGTGTATATAACGACTTTCATGTCCCGCTTTTATTTTTTAGCCCTCAGTGGATTAAATCCTATACTGTTAAGGATAAACTTTCTCAACATTTGGATATATCACCTACCTTATTAGATATGCTTAATATTGTTCCTTTAAAGAAATCTATTTTTGGAAATAGTTTGTTCAATAAGAATTATTCTGGACGAGCAATCAATTATGATGGAAATTCTGAAAATACTTTATTAGTGAAAAGAAATGGAATTTCAACACTTTCTATTGATGGTAAAATTAGCCACATGGATTTCCAAATAACTAATACTAGTGTCCTGGATGTTATTAATGATAGTTTGAAACAACAGTATAGTCAAGAGTTGAAAGCAATGAAGCAGCTTCATAATAATGGTTTGATAGATAATAATATCTATAGATAGTCATTAGCTTTCATACTTTGGTAAATTTTCTAAAAACTCATAAGTTTTGCTTTCATGGTTCAGACGACAACACAAATGACGCAGACCATTGGTGACTACTAGGTACTTTGCCATTAAAGAATAGCTGTAATTTGCTGCTTGCTCAAAGGTTTTTTGAGTGAGTGGAATGTGAGAGGCTTTGCATTCTACCACCATAAATACTTTTCCAGATTGGTCATAAATAGTGATATCAGTTCTTTTTCTTAAAGTATGATATTTCAAACCTCGCTCTATTGCACATAATGCTTTGGGATAATGGAGATAATTCATTAAAAAATGTAAAAAATTTTGTCTAACCCACTCTTCGGGAGTTAACAATATGTGTTTTTTACGTATTAGGTCAAAAACATAAGATTTATTCTCGATTTGAGAAATGATTAACTGAGCAAAAGGTAAGTTGAGTTTTTGCATCATCAAATATATTAAACAAATAAGCTTAGTTAATAGACATCTTTAAATTATAATATATGAAAACTAAAGAAGAAATAGTGAAAGATTGGTTGCCTCGCTACACAGGAGTAGCTTTAGAAGAATTTGGAGAATATATTTTATTGACCAATTTTGGGCATTATGTAGAATTGTTTAGCGAAAAATTTGGAGTAGAAATCAATGGCAAAAATAAACCTATGCAATCAGCTACTGCTAATAATATCACTATTATTAATTTTGGTATGGGAAGTGCCATGGCAGCTACTGTAATGGATTTGCTATCAGCAATTCAACCCAAAGCAGCATTATTCTTAGGTAAATGTGGTGGCTTGAAAAAGACCAACATAGGAGATTTAATCTTACCAATTGCCGCAATTAGGGGAGAAGGAACAAGCAATGATTATCTGCCTCCTGAAATACCTGCATTACCTTCTTTTAGGTTACAAAGAGCCGTTTCTTCAGTAATCAAGAAACACGAGTTGGATTATTGGACAGGAACTGTTTATACCACCAATAGAAGAGTATGGGAGCATGACGAGAAATTTAAAGAATATTTGAGAGATATTCGTACAATGGGAATAGATATGGAAACAGCTACAATATTTGTAGTAGGTTTTATTAATGGAATACCACATGGCGCCTTATTGTTGGTATCTGATAACCCAATGACACCTGAAGGTGTAAAAACATCCAAAAGTGATTCTGCCGTAACTGAAAGATTTGTAAAGAAACATTTAGAAATAGGGATAGACGCTTTGATAGAACTGAAATCTTCAGGAGAATCTGTCAAACATCTTATTTTTGAGTAGAATATATAATCTTATTTTTTAAATTGTTATAAATAAGATAATAGACTTTTTTTGCTTATATTTATCAAGCTATAATTTTTATTGATTCTGTTTGATTTTATTTTATGATTTATGGTTAATCAAGAAATAGAAAAGTTAATTGCTGAGCATAAAGAAAAAGAATATTGTTTTTATACCTTATTATCAGCATTGCCCGATCTCTTATTTATAATGGATATAGAAGGGAATTATGTGAAATATAGAAAAGGAGAGGGTTACATATTTATCCCACAAGATAAAATTGTGGGGAGCAATATTAGAGATTCAGGAATGCCTCAGAAAGTTATAGAGCTTATTTTAAAGCAAAACGAAGAAGCAATTACTTCTGGAGAGATGAATGAAATTACATATTCTCTTCAATCTCCTTGGGGCGTGGAACACTTTTATGAATCTAGGGCGGTAAAATATGACGAAGATAAATCTTTGAGAATTGTAAGAGATGTAACCGAAAAAGCAATAGCTCAAAAAAAGGTAGATATTCAACTAGAAACCTTAGAGAAAATAGCTGCTATCGTAAGCAGTGAACTAAGAAGCCCTGTCGCTAGAATTCAGTATATTTTAAATAATGATTTGAAAGACATAAGTATCGAGACCAATGCTAATTCAATGGATGAAATAAAAGCTACTATGAATCTTTTAGAGCAAAAGATTACAAAAATCAATCAATTGGTTCAGCTAAAAAAATAAAAAAATGCCGATGATTTTTACTTCATCAGCATTAAAACCAATTAACCATTTTAAACCTTATTTTTAATCTTTATTAGATTTTAAATGTCGCTTGTGGGCTTTTCCTGAATATTTAGAAACTCCATCATAACCGATTGCCCCGAAGTGGGCATCTCCGCTACTTTTTAATCTTTTTTTCTCCATTTTAAGATTGTGTTTTGCATGACGTTCTTTTTCTTTTTTAGCCTGACGTATATGTTTTTTTGAATATTTTTTTTCAAGTTGAATTTCTTCAGCTGGGTCAGGAGGCACAGTTTCGTGTGTGTGGGTACTATTTGAAATTTGTGCATTAGCGATGGAAGCTAATCCAATACCAAGTATAAATATTATGAGCTTAAATATGTTTTTCATAACGAAATTTTTTAATGGAAACCGCTATTTTGATTCTTTAAAAACCTATATAGACTTATTGATATTTTAAACGTGGTAATAGTTTTTTAAGATGAGTTGATGTAAGATTTTTATGGATTTTCAATAGAAAAAAATAAATTTATTTTATAATATTCAAAAAATCAGCTAATGAAGAATTAGTTTCTAAAGCCAAAAAATATATTGATGTAAACTGAGCTAAAAGTTGAAAAACTTTGAGGTTGTACAGTGCTCCTTTGGGTAACTCGCATCATTTCTATTTTTGAGGAGTAAGCTTCTAGAAGGCACCCTATTTCTATACCAGAGACATTATCTCTAAATTGAGCAAGTTCTATACTTAGTGCAGCTTTTAGATTAATACCAGGGACTATTTTTGATTGATCAAAGCCTTCAAAAAAAGATGCTTTACCTATTATTGGATTGCTATTGTCGGGGTCAAATGGCAATATTTTACTTATTCCATTATAATCATATTCTATCATATAAGGTTTCTTAATTCCAAAGCTAATCCCTCCAGCAAGGATGAGATTTATTTGAACACCTTCTTCTTCTGCAGGTTCAAAAAGCAGAAATTCTCTTCCATATTGAAATCGCATTGGTAGAAAAACATTTGTTTTATATGCTGTAAAAATATTGCCATTGCTGTTGACACTGAGAACTTCTTTGGGGTGCTTGACATTGGTAATTTCAAAACCCAAATAATGGTATTGGTTTTTTTTGATATGTCTATTATAACGAATCATACCTCCACCAATTAAGCCTGCATTACTATTGAAGTTAATACCTCCAATAATTTGACTTTGGTAAGTTTCGAAAGTTTGGTATTCTTGACCTAATGTTTTATTAGAGGAAATGTAAATTATAAATTGAACTAGAAAAAAAATTAAAGTATAAAAAGTAGTTTTTTTAAAAAAAAGATTAAAATTTAATTTGTTAATCAATTCTATGATAATATTCCAACTCATTGTTGATGTGTTTTCTTTTACTCAAACCTATTAGATGTTATCATGTTCGTGATGATGGGTATGATCATCGTCGTATTTTATATATCGTTTTATAACTGTCCCAAAGATGAATACAGTTATCCAAGTAGGATATAGTGCCCATATGTTATCAACGTGTTTATTGATGAGCAAGAGAATTACCTGTACGATGATACTAAAAATAATTCCAAAAACAGCTAAGGTTTGAAAAGCGTTAAAATCTTTAAAATCTTTCATAATTCAAGATATCGAATTGTGATGATGTTTCCTAGTTTTTGATTTCAAAATGAAGTAATCACTACTTGTTTTTTTACATCATTGATGATCCCTTTGAGGTTTGTGGTTTGGATATAAATTAAATATTGACCACAGGGAGCAAAATTTCCATCATCATTTGTGCCATCCCATTTTAGAAAGCCTTCACTTGAAATGGTTGTATTTTGAGCGATAGTTTTAATTTTTCGACCTTCGTGGTTATAAACCAAGAGGGTTACTAATATATTAGATGGTTCTTTGACGGAGTATTTAATGGTAGTGAAATCTTTGTTTGAACCTCCAAATGGGTTAAATGCAATTGGTTCTATTTGCCATTCTTCCTCGAAGTCAATATTGTTTTTAGATTGTGAATTAATCAATCCTGGTGTAGCAAATCCAGATTGTTCTGAAGCAGAATTCCAGTTTTCTTTATTATTGGAAGCAACATTTGGAAATATTTTCTCTAGAGAAACTCCTTCTTTTTCTTTGAGCATTCTAAAATGCATTTTTTCATCGTAACTAAAAATATCAGATAATTGATTGTTGGGAAGAAATATTGCGGCGGTCCCATTGTCATCATTGAATGAAGGAAGGGAAGATTTATGAATATTGCCTATGTGAGTGTAATTAGAAGAAAGTATATCAGTATTGCTAGTAAATGCTATTATTTGAAGGGGTTCAATTAGCATTGTTTCTGAGGAAATTGTAAAAGAATTTATTGCTTCGTTTTTGTTGTTTAATTTCCAATTTTTTAAATCAATAATTTTCTTTGTACTAACGTTGATTAATTCTATAAAATCTACTCCACCAACTTTAGGATTAAAAAGAATTTCATTGAATACGATATCCCCACTATCAGCAATGGCTGGAAGTAATAGTTTGTAAATCAAGTGTTCTGAAACACTCCTGAGATAACAATCTCTTAGTTGTTTTATTTGGAAATTGTAATAGAAACTGTTGAATAAGCTTTTTTTGATTTTTAGGGTTATTTTGTTGGATTCTGATGAAAAATTTAAGTTTTTGATTTCAATTGATTCTTCATCGATAAAGATATTTATTTTGGATAAGGATGAGGGGTTTATCGCATTGTTCAGAGTAATTTCAACTAGGCTATCTTCTAGTGCTATGACAGATTTTATTTCAGTTTCTGGTGGAAGTTCTTTTGATTTTTGAATTTCGCTTAGGCTACCTGGAGTTCCTCCAATAAGCTCTTTAGAGGCTTGCCAATTTGATGATAATGTACATTCGCTATATAAATTGTTCAATTCAATGGTTCTCCCCTCTGGAACTATTGATGAATTATAGCCCATAAAATCAATTATTTCTGAACTCTTATTTTTTAAAAATAAGGAATCACCATCATTGTTGAGTGTGATAAAAGAACTAAATCCTAATGTTTTTCCATAGGAATTAAAGAATAATATATCGCTCGACTTACAAAGAATAAGGGAAGAAAATGGAGCTAGTTTTTGTGGATTAAATGAGAAACATTTGTCTCTATCGCAAATTTGATAACCATCAAGGTTAATAGTGTCCTTGGTGATGTTATATATTTCCACAAATTCACGTTCAGGCAAACCTATAGTTGGCGTGGGGTCGGGAAATATTTCTGTAAAAATAATGCTCTTCTTTTCCGAATTTTGAGCACATAACAAAATGGGGAATAGTCCACTAAACAGATACAGGAATAGTTGATAGCGAATGATAATGAGTTTTTTCAAACAAAATAATAGATGATTTGCACAAAAATAAATGAAAACCTTTGATTCTCATAAGCGATACATTAAATTTGTAAAATTAAATAAATAAAAAAAACATGAAATTAGCAGTAGTAGGTGCCACTGGTCTTGTTGGTGGCGAAATTTTGAAAGTTTTAGAGGAAAGAAATTTGCCCATTTCTGAACTTATTCCAGTTGCTTCTGAACGCTCGGTTGGAAATGAAATATCTTTTAAAGGAAAAAAGTATAAGGTTGTTTCTGTAGAAACAGCTATAGCTATGAGGCCAGAGATAGCTATATTTTCAGCAGGTGGGTCTACATCTTTAGAATTAGCACCTAAATTTGCTGCTGCCGGTACTACGGTAATAGACAATTCATCTGCTTGGAGAATGGATCCTACAAAAAAATTAGTAGTTCCTGAGATTAATGCCCATACTTTAACGAAGTCTGACAAAATTATTGCGAATCCTAATTGTTCTACCATTCAAATGGTTTTGGCGTTAAATCCTCTGCATTTGAAATACAAAATTAAAAGAATTGTTGTTTCTACTTATCAATCTGTTACTGGTACTGGGAAGAAAGCAGTAGATCAATTGATGAACGAAAGGAATGGCGTAGAAGGTCCTATGGCTTATGCTTATAAAATTGACCTCAATGTTATCCCTCATATTGATGTGTTTTTGGACAATGGATATACCAAAGAAGAAATGAAAATGGTTCATGAAACCAAAAAAATCATGATGGATGATACCATTACTGTTAGCCCTACAGCAGTTAGAATTCCTGTAATGGGAGGTCATTCAGAGGCAGTAAACGTAGAGTTTGAGAACGAATATGATTTGGAAGAGGTGAAGCAAATAATGGCTAATACAGAAGGAATTATTTTGGTTGATGATGTTAAAAATCTTCAATATCCTATGCCAAAAGATGCTCATGGAAAAGATGAAGTATTGGTAGGTCGATTGAGAAGAGACGAAACTCAAGCAAAAACATTAAACATGTGGATAGTAGCTGATAATCTTAGAAAAGGAGCAGCAACAAATGCTATACAAATTGCAGAGTATGTGATTAAGCATGAATTAGTAGATGTAAATGCTAGACCTGTAGAGGCTTAAAAAGAGGAGGAGCTTTTTGATTTATTAATAAGCTCCTCCTCTTTAATTTTTTTATAATTTTTTATAGAGTTCAGCATAATTTTATACATATACTTTCAAATTTTTCCTTGATTGGTTTTGATTTAGAAATATTATTTTTTAAAAGTTGAAAATGCAACTATTATATTCTATTCAATACATTATCTTATATAACTCGATATTATTATCTTTAAAAGATTAATTCAATAAGAAAAATGTCAATTCGTATAGGTTTTGGTTATGATGTTCATCGCTTAAAAGAAGGACGACCATTTTGGTTAGGCGGTATTATAGTCCCACATACTCATGGAGGAGATGGTCATTCAGACGCAGATGTTTTGGTTCATGTGATCTGTGATGCTTTGCTTGGTGCTGCCAATATGCGCAACATTGGTTATCATTTTTCAGATAAAGATGCTAAGTATAAAAATATTGATAGTAAAGAATTGTTGCATAAAGTCATGGATATGATAGAGGGAAAAGGTTATTCAATAAACAATATAGACACTACTGTATGCCTTCAAGAACCAAAGTTGAATCCATATATTGAATTAATGAAAGCAACATTAGCTCCTATATTAAAAATTTCCGAAGAAGATGTCTCTATAAAAGCTACTACATCCGAACTTATGGGCTTTGTGGGTCGTAAAGAGGGAATAGCTGCATATGCAGTAGTGCTGATTCAAAAATAAACATCATGAAGTTGGAGGATAATAAGAACGAAGTCAAGCCTAATTTTGAAGAAATAAAAAAACGTTGCTGGATAGTTTTTGGTGGAATAATTTACAATCTGGCTTTATTTATATTGCTAGTTCAGTTTAATTTTTTATGGTTGTTTGGCACTATTCCAGATGTTGAAAATGTAGAGAATCCTCAGAGCGAACAGGCTTCTGAGATTTATTCTTCAGACAATATTTTATTAGGTAAATATTTTAGAGAGAATAGAAGTCCTGTGTCTATTCATCAGATTTCTCCCCATGTTATCAATGCACTTATAAGCACTGAAGATCTTAGGTTTGAAGAGCATAGCGGTATAGATTTAAAAGCATTCTTTGCAATTTTTTATTATGCTGCTAAAGGAGATCAAAGGGGAAGCAGTACTATTACCCAGCAATTAGCAAAAAACCTTTTTAAGACACGAAAAAATTCTTCAGTAGGATTATTGAGTTATATTCCAGGGTTGAAAATACTTATTAGTAAATCTAAAGAATGGATTACTGCTATAAAGCTTGAACGCACCTATACCAAAGAAGAGATTTTAGTATTATACCTCAATACTGTTGATTTTGGAAGTGGTTCTTATGGAATAAAGACAGCTGCAAGAACTTATTTCAATGTTGCGGCAGACAGTTTAACTATCCCTCAAGCGGCAACGTTGGTTGGTTTGCTCAAAGCCACAACTACTTATAGTCCAATTATACATCCAGAGAAATCTATAGAACGAAGGAATGTAGTGATGAGGTTAATGATTGAAAATAAAAAATTATCTAAAATTGAATATCAAAAATATTTCATGTTGCCCATTGGTCTAAATTTTAAAATAGAAGACCATAATGATGGCACAGCAACCTATTTCAGAGGGGTTCTAAACAAATGGTTGCTTCAATGGTGTAAAGAACATAACAAAGATTTGTATGGAGATGGTTTGAAAATATATACTACTATCGACTCAAGATATCAAAAACATGCTGAAGATGCAGTAAGCAAACATATGAAAGTACTACAGCAAAGATTCTATAAACATTGGGAAGGAAAGAATCCTTGGGTTTACGAAAGTGGTAGAGAGATCCCCTTGTTCTTAGAAGAAGCTATTAGAAAAACAGATACTTATAAAGCCCTAGTCGCTAAATATGGTATAGGTAAAGATTCTATAAAAATTATGCTTAACCAGCCGAAGAAAATGAAAGTATTCACATGGGATGGTGAGAAAGATACGATTATGAGTAGTATGGATTCGCTGAGGCATTATAAATATTTTCTTCATGCAGGTTTTATGGCTATGGATCCTTATACAGGAGAAATTAAAGCTTGGGTGGGAGGGATTAACTATAAATATTTCAAATATGATCATGTAAAGCAAAGTCGAAGACAGCCAGGTTCTTCATTTAAACCCTTTGTTTATACTGCCGCTCTAGACAAAGGTTATTCTCCATGTTTTGCCCTCCCAGATATGCCTATAACATTTAAATATGAGGAAAATGGAACGACGAAAACATGGTCTCCCAAAAATTCAGATTGGGTATTTACAGGCGATTCAATGTCGCTCAGAAAAGGAATGGCACGTTCTATCAATACAATTGCTGCCAGAACTATGCAACTGGTAGGAATTAATGAAGTGGTAAGGTATGCGCATAAAATGGGTATAGAGAGCCCATTAAAGGCAGTTCCATCTATTTGCCTTGGTAGTAGTGATGTTTCTGTTTATGAAATGACTGCCGCATACAGTGCATTTGTAAATAGTGGTGTATGGGTAGAGCCAATATTTGTTACTAGGATAGAAGATAGAAACGGGAACATTCTACATGAAGTAGTTCCTAAAACCAGAGATGCAATAAGTGAGCAGACGGCTTATTCTATGGTTCATATGCTCAAAGGTGGCACAGAAGAAAGAGGAGGAACTTCGCAAGCTTTATACCCTTATGACATTTTTAGAGGCAATGAAATTGGAGGGAAAACAGGTACTACTTCAAATCATTCTGATGGATGGTTTATGGGGGTTACGAGAAGTATAGTAGCAGGAACATGGGTAGGTGGGGAAGATCGTTGCATACATTTCCGAAATTCTGCAATGGGCGAAGGTTCTAAAACAGCCTTACCTATATTTGGAATTTTTCTTGAAAGCGTTTACAAAGATACTTCTATTAATATTCTTAAAGGATGGTTTAAAAGACCTAAAAAATATAACGTAAATCTTCACTGCCCTTATAGGCCAGACCATTTTAGATTAGATAGTATAACCACTATTGCTCCTAATGTAGCTGAAGAACCTAAAGATAGCATTTAGTTCAATATTTATATTTTATTTAGACTCCATAGAATAGGTTCTTTTCTAAAAATCGTATCTTTATAGAATGGACAGACTATCAACTAAAATAGATATTAGAAAACTGGATTTGGAGCAATTAAAACAATTGTTTGTTGCTCAAGGTGAACAGGGTTTTAGAGCAAAGCAATTGCATGAATGGTTATGGAAAAAGTCAGCCACATCATTTGAACAAATGTCGAATCTATCTGCTAAGATTAGAAATTTTCTTGCGGAGAATTATGAGATTAACTCGGTAACTATAGCCAATAAACAATTAAGTAACGATAGAACTATTAAATCTGGGTTCAGGCTCTACGATAATCATTTGGTGGAGGGTGTACTTATTCCTACTAACGATAGAATGACAGCTTGCGTATCTTCGCAAGTAGGTTGCTCGTTGACTTGTAAATTCTGTGCCACTGGTTATATGGATAGAAAGAGAAATCTAGAAGCTGCTGAAATATATGATCAAGTGGTTTTGATTAAGCAACAAGCAGAGGAACATTATCAAATACCTTTGAGTAATATAGTCTATATGGGTATGGGTGAGCCTTTGCTTAATTATGCAAACGTAGTTCAATCAATTCAACTTATCACTCAACCTGATGGCTTGGGGATGTCGCCTAAGCGAATTACGGTATCTACAGCTGGTATAGCTAAAATGATTAAGAAACTAGCAGATGAAGACCTAGGAGTGAATTTGGCACTATCGCTGCACGCAGCAAATGATGTAAAGAGAGACAAAATAATGCCTATTAATGAAACTAATACACTAGAAGCACTAAAAGATGCACTTAGTTATTGGTATGAAAAGACTGGAATTAGAGTTACTTTAGAATACATATTGTTATATAATGTTAATGATACATTAGAGGATGCACAGGAGTTGTATGAGTTTTGGAAGTCTGT
This sequence comes from Cytophagales bacterium, assembly GCA_004294225.1. Classification (GTDB taxonomy): domain Bacteria; phylum Bacteroidota; class Bacteroidia; order Cytophagales; family Cytophagaceae; genus REBA01. The sequence continues at coordinate 19,600 of REBA01000028.1, forward strand.
AAAATCTAAAGTAAATATTATAGAATTTAACCCTATAGCGGAAGCTGATTTTAAAAAAACAGAGGCAAAGACTTTAGATAAATTCATCAATTTTTTGGAAGCCAAAGGTGTTATTGTAAATGTTAGAAGAAGCCGAGGAAAAGACATAGATGCTGCCTGTGGACAGTTGGCAATAAAAACCAAAGAGACTCAAAAGTCTTTAGAATAAGGTATAGGATTTCTTTAGATATTTATTCTTTTTTAAATAGCTCTATAAATCTATTGGCAAATGAAATAAGCTTACCACATTCTCCAATACTCAATAGTGAAGGCTCTTTATAAACAAATAACTTATTATTGATTACATCTAAATAGATGCCTGGATGTTGTTCAAAAAAATGAATAAGATCATTGGTGAAAAATTTTCGGATGGCTTCTTTATCTTCACCAATGATGAGATGTTTTTTTGAGAAGTCTGGAGCATGATCAAAATTTATATCTCTTTTACTAATTAATCTGTCAAATACCCCTTCTTCTTCAATGGAAAAATCTGGCATTTCGAAATTGACGGTATCAGAAATCAAAACAGTCATTTTATAATCGTATTTTGTTAAGCGTTGAACTTCTTCGATGATGATATCAGAAAGCTCAAATTCTATATTATCTTCTAATTTGCCTTTGATTATGTTCTCCTCAGCTTTGATTTTGTGAACTCCTGAAAATCCAAAAAGTTTGAATTTATTGGGAGTGAGCTTATAATTAGGAGTGTATTGAAATTGATGAGATTCAGCATATTTTTGTAATAATTTCTGTCTAGGGTTTAGTATTATTTGATTAGTAAAAGATAAGTCCGAAATCGCTGAACTTTCAGGTAATTTTCTTCTTAATGCAAGAGGGTGAGAAGATAAGTTTTTATGCGTTTCTAGTCCAGTAATTATGAGTTCTCCACCCTTGCTAAGCATAAGATTGTCTAAAGTATGTAAATGCTCCATAAATGTATGATCTACTACTATTGCATCTTGAATATCTATAGTGAATTTAGCATTTAGTGGGACAGAATCGATATATTTTTTCAGGCTTAAATAATTAGAAAAAACCGCTGCACCGTCAATAATGAGTAGATAGGCTTCAGAAGATGTTTGACTAAATTTTGCTTTTGCTTTGAATAAATACCTAAAATTAACTCCAAAATAGAGGTGAAGAGAAATTTTTACAATGATTCCTACAGCTACTCCTATCAGTAAATCTGTAGCTAGTGTAGCTATTACTGTAGCAATAAATATTAATAGCTGTTCGGAACCTATTTTATAAGTTTTATAAAATTCCTTTGGAGATGCTAGCCTATAGCCAACTCCGATGAGCATAGCCGCTAATGCAGCATTGGGAATCATTTCCAAAACGGGCACTAATAGAAGCACACTTAGAAGTAAAAACACACCATGAAAGAAATTTGCCCAGCGAGTTTTAGCACCATTATTCACGTTTGCTGAGCTTCTAGCAACTTCTGAAATCATAGGAAGTCCACCTAATATACTAGAGATGGTATTGCCTATACCTACAGCTATAAGGTCTTTGTTGTAGTTAGATTTTCTTTTATAAGGATCCATTGCATCTATAGCTTTTACCGTAAGCAGAGATTCTATAGTACCTACAAGAGCAAACATGATTACATATTTCAGAAAAATTCCTAGCTTAGATATTCCTTCAATATTCAGATTCCAGTTTAATCCTTCGATAAAATTCCCGATTTTTACTAGTGTATATTCTGGTTGTGAATTTTTAAAATTTAGCACTAATGCAATGGGAATAGTAACTGCCAATACAAGCAGGGGAGAGGGCAGCACCTTGATGTATTTGCTTTTAAAAAGTGGTAATCCAAAAATTATAGCAAGACTAATGAAACCAACCATGGCTATAGAATAGTTCATATTGGATATGCTATGAGGGATATGTGCAATCAGCTCTAGTGGTTCCATTCCTTTCAGTGTCTTGGGGTCTATACCAAGTGCGATATGAATTTGCTTTGAGCATATAATTAATCCTATTGCTGCAAGCATTCCATGTACAACAGAAGAAGGGAAAAAATCACTATAAGTTCCTAGCTTTAGAATTCCAAATAGAATTTGTATTATTCCTGCGACAGCAATAGTTCCAAGTGCTAGTTTCCAACCTAATTCACCACCACCAAAATCATGCACGGCACTAGCCACTATCACAATAAGCCCCGCTGCTGGCCCTTTTATCGTTAGGTGAGAACCTGCGAATATACTCACTATAATCCCACCTACAATGGCTGTAAGGATACCCATTACAGGAGGAAATTCGCTTGCTTTTGCAATTCCCATACTTAGTGGAAGGGCAAGAAGAAAAACTAAAAATCCAGAAATAGCATCTTTATTCCAGTTCTCTTTAAGGCCTTCCCAGCCGTCTTTGGGTAATAATATTTTCTTATTATTCATTCTTTATTTTTGTTTTCTTATTAGTTCTAATATACCCAAAATGAATGTTAAAGGGTGTGGAGGATTTCCTGGCACATACAAATCTACGGGATATTTTTCTAAAAATGTTCTATTAACAGCCTTGCTATCTTGAAAAATTCCTCCATTGATAGCATCTACACCCACAAGAATCAATAGTTTGGGATGGTTTATGGCATGATAGCAACTTTCTAGTGGTGCGGCCATACTGCTAGAAATTGGCCCAGTAAGCACCAAGCCGTCTGCATGTCGAGGGGAAGCCACAAAATTGATTCCATATCTTCCCATATCAAAATTTACATTTTCAGCAGCATTTACTTCCCATTCACAGCTGTTATCTCCACCTGCACTTACTTGTCGAAGTTTCAGAGATCCACCAAAATATTGATGAATTTCTTTACGAATGAGTTCTGGGTTTAAAGTGATAGGTTGCTTTATCCCTTCTTTAATAATCAATCTGCTTCTTTCATTGGTAGCAGTTTTATAATCATTGGTAAAGATAAATTTATCCTCACTGCATACTCTAGCACATTCATTACAAAAAACACATTTTCCCATGTCTAATGAAAGCGATGGGTTAATAGCTATTGCTGATGTTGGGCAATTTTCTTCACAAGCATTACAACCTTCTTTGCATGGAAGCTCAGTGATTTCAATTCTCCCATTTTTAAAATTAGTAGGCAAAACTGGTAGCTCAATATTAGGGATGTATTGACGCCCTTGTCTTTTGATTATTTTTGCAGTGTTGATTATTCTGAAGTCCATAAAAAAGAAAATCTAAAATTGTGGATTTTATAAATCATGACCGCAATAAGAGAGGTCGTAACTTTTGTTATTTACTGGGAAATCTGAGATTTCATTTTCTCTTAATGCTAAAGCTAGTGCAAGCCAATTGTGTACTGAAGGGTCTTTGATTTTATAATGAATTAACTCACTTTCAGAATTAGTAATTGCACAATGGCAAATTTCTCCTCGCCAACCCTCTGTTATGCTTACAGAAATAGTATTAGGTAGCATTTTTTTGTCTTCTAAATCTATTCTTTGATTGATTATTTCTTCCTTTTTTGTATTTAGTTCTTTAATGATATTTTTAACGATTTTTAAAGAGGATTTTATTTCTAAGTCTCTCAATTTAGCTCTTGCATATACATCTCCAGAGGGCAATGTTTCGGTTTCAAATTTTTCATTTTTGAAATAAGCAAATGGGTGAGTTGTTCTGGAATCTCTTTTCAAACCTGCGTTTCTAGCAGCCATTCCTACAGCACCAATCAGTTGCATTTGTTCTAAAGTTGTTTCTCCTGTCTTCTCAAATCTAGACATGACACTTGGAAGCGAAAACATTTCCTCAGCCATCTCTATATATTTGATTTCAAATTCTTCTAACATTTTTTGAAACTTTATTGATAGTTCTTCGGTGAATTCATATCCACTATAGCCAGTTCTTATCAATCCTTTTGCAAATCTATTGCCACACCATAATTGGAAATGATTGATTACGGGTGTTCTGAGTGCACCAAAGACGTTATATCCTAATTGATAAGCAATATCAGTACATAGTGCACTTAGGTCTCCTACATGAACGGCTATTCTTTCTAATTCTAGAGCTAAAGTCCTTACTAAGCTTAGTTTCTTACTTTCTTTTATTTCATATAGCGATTCCATATTGAAAACAAAAGCAAGCGTATGACCAACAACCGTATCTCCTGCGATAGATTCTGCAAGGATATTTCGTTGAATTAATTTATTTTTCTTAATAAATAATTGTTCTATTCCTCTGTGTTGCCAACCTAGTTGTATTTCTAAGTGATGTACATATTCGCCATTGCATTGGAATCTGAAATGACCTGGTTCTATTACTCCAGCATGAATAGGACCAACCCCCACTTCATGTATAGCTTCTCCTTCAATTTTGAAAAAGGGATAATTATAAATATTTTTTTCTTTATCAGCCCTGTCAAAGGCATACCTAATAGGTTTTGGCCAAGGATGATTAGTAAAAATGATTCCAAAATTCTCACTTATTTCTCTTTCAAAAAAATGTAATGCAAAGATTTCTTTACTTAGTGACATCAGCTCTATCTGAGCTGAATAGATTATTGTGTGCGAAAGAAGCTGAATTTCTCCTGAATCGTCGTTGGCAATGCAAATGATAAATTTTAAATCATAAGAATTTCTGTAAGCAAAGTAATTGATGCAATGGCAATGAGGCTTGTCTTTTAATAATTCTATAACAGCTTTATAGAAGTCTTGGTAATCAACAGTAGGAATATTGACTATCGAGGTACTTTCTCCATTTTTTATTACACAAGCTACCATAGTTATAAAGGAATATAAGTTGGGAAATCTTTTACAGCAGTACTTATAAAGTCAATAAGAAAAGCCGGAGGGGCAATACCAGCATAAATCATTGTTAGGAGCATTATCCATTGACTTATAGATTCCCATTGGTTGATGCTTTGATAAGAAATAGTAGTGTTGGGTATTGGTGAAAAAAGTAGTTTAAAAAATTTTGTTCCTAATGCTGCCAGTATGATTGTTAGCAATAGGAATAATATAGAGGCGGTAATATACCTTTCTGATAAAAATAAAGATTTAAATATTAAGAATTCACTAAGGAATAAACCACTTGGAGGTAAAGCAGTAATGGAGAAAATACCTAATAAAATCACAGAGGCACCTAGTGGGTTCAGCTGGAAATATCCACCAATATCTTTCATGTTTTTACCTTGAAATACTTTATATACTTGTCCCATTTGTACAAATAAACTTACCTTGGTAAAGGCATGAAAAATTAAATGTAAAATAGCTGCTACAAACCCTATTTTCCCTGAAGCAATTGCTATCAGTGCTATACCTGCGTGTTCCATACTTGAATATGCAAGCATTCTCTTATAATTAGCTACCTTAAATAAGTAAACTGCAGCCAATAATATAGATAAAATCCCTACTATGATTAGTATTTTATTCATCCAGCCTAAGATATCAGTAGTGCCAAATATTTGATAAAATCTGAGTAATGCTAATATTCCTACATTCATAAGCCCTCCAGAAAGTAATGCACCTACAGGAGAAGGTGCAGCATCTTTAGCATCTATATCTACTGTGAAAAGAGGAACAACACCAATCTTTACACTATAACCAGTAATGATGAATAAAAAAGATAGTTTTAGCCAAATGCTGTCCATATGAGCAACGGTTAGCTTTAGCCCTTCAATAGAGAAATTCAATTCATGAATAGATTTATTGGCCATCCCTAAAAATAAGATTCCTACAAATGTAAGTGCTATGCCTATAGAACATACAAAAACATACTTCCATGCAGCTTCTAAGGCTTCAGCATTTCGTTCATGGTAGATTAGCATAGAAGCACAAAGCGTTGTGGCTTCTAAGAATGCCCACATAAGTCCTACATTGCAAGAAATAATTGCTCCTGACATATTAGCGATAAATAGTAGTAGAGAAATGTTATGAACTTCAAGTTCTTTTTTACTCTCATGTTGAGAGAAAGAATAGACGGTGCTATGAATAATTACTGGTATGCTTATCAATGTTGTCAGTGTTAGAAAGATAAATCCCAAATGATCAATTTTGAAATAATCTTCTAAACCATCTGCTTTTGTAATACCGATTTCAAAATATTCCATTACATTCAAATAAATCTGTAAACCAATAAATGGTATAAAAAGTAAGGAATCAACGAGCTTGTTTTTGGTCAGAAACATTAGAATACATATCATCAGCGAGCCCATAGAATAGATAATAAGGGTTTGAACTGGTGCTGATAATTGATGAAAATATTCTAACATAATGAGCCTATATAAATCAATCTTTTAATTCTGTTAATTTTTCTATTTCTACGGTATGGAAGGTGTTGCTTATTTTACTAACAAAGAAACCAAGAACCAGAACGCTTGTAAAGAGGTCGAGCAATATTCCTGTATTTACAATCATAGGAAGTTCGGCTCCTATCGCAAGTGAAAGTAAAAATATTCCATTCTCCAATACCATATACCCTATAATATGAGTGATAATTTTTCGTCTAGAAATAATTAAAAAAATACCTGTAAACATAGCCGATACCGATGCTGTAAAATAGGTGATTTTAATATGTTCTTCGTGTAGGTTATATGCCAAGATAAATGAAAAAATTATTGCAGAAGAATTAATAATAAGAGAGGTAAATTGAGGAATGTTAGGTGTGCTGTCATGGGTTAAATTGTTTTTCTTAAGTAATTTTCCTAAAAAATATGGAACAATGATGGCTTTTACGACTAAGGTTTCTAATAAAATAAATAGAAGGTTTGCAAGTGATATTTCTTTTAATTCTAGCATTGCAATACCACAAAGAACGATACCTTGAAACATTAGAATATTGATAAACGACTGAAATCTTCCAGCCACAGAAAGATATATAATAGAGATTGTAAAAATAATGATTAGTAGGTTGATCATTTTATAGAAATTTATTCATAACGATTAATGCCCCAAAAAATATTAAAATACTTATAGAGGTAAGCGATAAAATGAGTTGTGGATTTCTTTTCATTCTTGCTCTTGCCCTAAATGATTCAGCAATTCCAACAGAAACGGCAAATACTATTTGGCACACAAAGAAGATGATTAGGCTCAGCGACCAGTGCCAGTTGGGATTCACAAAGAAATTCGTAATAAGCGTTCCATAGAGAGCAAATTTAAGTGCTGTAGCTGAGAAGATAAGCCCTAAGTCGAATCCTGAAACATCTAATATCATTACCTCATGGGTCATGGTAAGTTCTAGATGAGTTCTTGGGTCGTCTACTGGTAATCTACTATTTTCAACCATCGCAATTTGCCCCAAGATGTATGCTGCCATACCACCTAATAAATAAGATACATCTGAACCATAATGCAATGAACTATAAATATCAATAAATGATGATTGCCCTGTAAGCATTGCAAATGAACCCCATAAAACAAAAAATGCAGGCTCAACAAGTGTAGAAAATAAAGCTTCTCTATTGGCTCCCATACCTTGAAAAGGGCTTCCTGCATCTAATGCACCAAGGATAAGAAATAATTTCCCTATTCCTAAAATATAGGCGAAGAATATGAAATCTCCTTTAAAGCTCAATAATGCTGGATAACCTGCAAAAGGAATCACCATCATCGCAGCTAAAACAGAAGCAAAATATATACTTGGTGCAATCTGGCTAATATAACTAGAACTAGTGCTGAATACAGCTCCTTTCTTGAAAAGTTTGGTAACGTCTTTCAAAGATTGCAATAGCCCAGGGCCTTTTCTTCCACTTGTTATAGCTCTTGTTTTGTTTATAATTCCTTGAAAAAACACGGAGATGATTATCATCAATAGTGAAGGTATCCAATATTTCCATTCGATATTTATCATGCCTTTTAGAGAATTTTAAAGAAAGTAAGGATACTCATGAATAGAAGAAAGACAAAGCCATAAAGAATATAATATTGTGTTTGGCCAGTTTGAATCACAGCTAATTTATTTAATGTATAATTCACCAATTCTAATAGAGGTTGAATAAGGTTGCTCTCAATTTTATCAAAATAGGATATTTTCATTTTTTTATCGTCAGGAAAAATGTCTTCTTTTTTGAGCGGAGTGAAAGAGTTGTGGTGACCTATAAAGAAATTCCCAAACTTTAAAAAGTAGTCTGCCCAAGATGCAGAATTGTATTGCATTCTTGTATTTTTAGTTTCATATCCACAGCCCCAAGTAACTTGATATTCGATCGTTTTTTTATTTAAAACAAATTTACGAACAATAATAAGCACCAAAACAATTAGAATAAATATACTTCCAGCATGACCGAGTTCTAGTACATCAGAATAAGAATCTAAACTTACATGAGAATAATGAGGCACATATACATCTACTATTTTAGTGATGTAGCTCAGTATAAATTTGGGATATAAACCAATGCTTAAAGCAATTGACATCAATATAATTTGAGGTATTAACATCAATAATGGTGCTTCTTTGGTAGGTGTAATTATTTCACTGCGAGGATTTCCAAGAAAGACCAATCCAAATACTTTACTGTAAGTGAAAATGGCTAGACCACCAACAAGAGAAAGTATGATAAGGCAGAGTAGAAGGAACACTTCTGTGGTAACAAATGTAGCATTCATTCCTTCGATTAACCCACTATAGATAATGTATTCTGCCACAAAACCATTAAATGGAGGGAGTCCACATGCTGCTATACTTGAGAGCAGAAATAATATGGAAGTAATCGGCATGTATTTGCTTAGACCTCCAAGTTGATCAATGTTTCTAGTTCTAGTTTGTTGATAAATACCTCCATTGTTAAAGAATAATGAGGTTTTAAATAAAGCATGATTGAGTATTTGTAGAAGCGAAGCAGTAAAGCCTAGATATGCTAAAGCCAAGTCGTGAACCCCAAATCCAATCATTGCCATTCCTAATCCTATACCTATTATGCCCATGTTTTCCATACTACTGTAACTAAGTAGTTTTTTGATGTCGGTTTGCATTATGGCGTTAATAATACCATATAAGCAGGTAGCTAAGCTGATTGTTAAGATAAAAATTCCTATTTCTAGCCTAGTGTTTTGAACGTAAAAAAGTATTCTTAAAATACCATATATACCCATCTTTTTTACAACACCTGACATTACTCCAGAAATGTTAGATGGAGCTACGGCATATGCTTCAGGCATCCAGGTATGTAATGTTAGGAATCCGATTTTGAAACTGAAACCAATAAAGAAAACTAAGAATAGCCAGAAATTATTGTTATGATTAGAAAAATACAAGCCAATAGCATCAAAATTAGATTGGCCTGTTGTATTTCCAACGATTATAAACCCTACCATCAAAAGCACTACCCCAATATGCATCTGAATTAGATAATTTAATCCTGCTTTTATTGCATTGGGCTTATGATATTGAAAAATGACTAACATGAATGAACTTATGGACATTACCTCCCATGAAATCATAAAGGGAATAAAATTTTGAAGCATACATACCCCAAGAAGCCCTACGTGTAAAAGGATTGATGATATAAATTTTATAGAAAGTGCTATAGAATTTTTGTTTTCTTTTAAATAGCCTAGTCCATAAACCGAAGACGCTAATATGCTAATATTAATTATGGCTATAAAAAATGCAGATAGTTCATCAATTTTTAATTCCCAAACACCAGTAATTGAGAACTCGCCTATCCAGATATTCTGAGGGCCATATTGAACAGCATTGAAGGCGACAATGAAAGATGGAATAGCTACAATTAAGTTGATTAGAAGCCTTAGAAATGGCTTTACCGAATTAGATAAATAAGGTAAAAAAAATATTCCTATAAGTATACTAAAAAGTAGAATGAACCCCATCGGTGTTAAGTATTAAGGGATTTGATTTTTTATAATATTTAAATATACTAAAATTAATCTTTCAATATTTAACTGTCTGAAATTAATATTTTTTAGTGCCTATTCTTCTTCTTCTAGCATCTGCAATTAGAGGTCGTTCTGTGATTCTCCATTTGAATCCTTTTAGTTTTTTTTCTGGTTCTTCTATTTCGTGAGGAGGAACGAATAAGCCTTCAGGGTTGGTAAGAAATAGAATAGTGTTTACTTTGTTACTATCAAACTCTATGACCATATCGCTACAAATTACTTTGTTCATACCTACTAGCACGGAGTCTCCTTCTAAGGCAAAATATAGACTCTCTCCATTGCCGAATACATCCACTTTTTGAATATTATTGTTTATAAAGTGAGCAACCATTTTACGCCCTTTTACTTGATTGAAATTATTGAGACTATCTGTGCTGATGATAAATGAATTTACATTCATATTGAGCCGTTCTATCATTTTATTTGCCATTTGCATATTTATACTGTCTGCTATGATTTGGTTTCCTTCGCTCCATAGAACGGGGTCTTTAAATAGGTATATGATAGAGTCTGCAAAATTATATACAAGAGAGTCGCATTTGCCTTGAATATCTTTACGAATAATTTTTGTGTGATTAAAAGCAAATAGTCGTTTTTGAGAAGCAATGTTATTATCAATAGAAATCAAGGTATCAGCGATTACAAACAATGTATCTGGTTCAGCATAGCTTTTCATAATTGGTCGTCCGAATACTTTTGAATATCCTAGCTTTCCTGAATAATGCACTTCGTCTCCTTCAATAATGATTTTATCTTTTATAGAGACTATTGTTACATTGTTTTTAATAATAGTTCTTTTGTTTTTCTCATCATTGTACATATCGTCGCCTGAAATAATGTAGTCTCCAGATTCAACTTTGGCCCTACCTTTTACTTTTGATACCGATTCATCGGTTTTATATTCGCCATAATCGGCATGTACTACACCATCTATTTTTACTAGTTCAGATGGTCCTCTGAAGATTGCAAGTTTTGTTTTGGTATTATAATCAAGGGTGTCTGTAATCAGAGTACCTTGTGGGCCTACTGCTTTTACTTTTTTTCTAAAGAAGAATATTTTTGAATCACTATTGTAGGTTCCAAATTCGCTTGTAAGTATTGAACTTTGGTCGATAATTTTTGCATGGTTTCTATAAGTAGCATTCTTAGTACTTGTATTGTATTCAAGAGTTTCGGTAGTAAGTATTGTTTTTTTGTCTTTGAAAACTACATTACCTCTAAATAGGGCGACTTTTGTATCAGGGTCAAAAGTCATGGTTTGACTTGTAAGTGTAGTGGTATCCCCTTGTGTCATTTTTACATGACCATAGGTATGAATGGGCTCAGATTTTTTTACAGGTTTGACCGCCGAGTCGCAATAAATAAGCATGCCTTGCTGTTTGAAAATTACATGACCTTTTAGTATATGTACACTTTGACCATTCACTTTACCCAGCTCTAATACATCGGTATTTATCATTTCTAGTTTTTCTTGAGCACTAGCATTGGATATACACACTAAAACTGATACTAATAGTATCCAGGGCAGAAATATAATTTGGAGATTTTGATGCTTCATTTGAGATATAAAATTAAACAATACAAAGCTTATTGCCTTAAATAAATTATAATAAATAACTTTGTAAGTATAATTCTTTTAAAAGTTCATGCTAGGAAGATTTAAATCCTATATTCTCAAAAATAGACTTTGTAAAGCAAACGACCAACTCTTGGTAGCGGTAAGTGGCGGGATTGACTCGGTAGTATTATGTAAGCTGCTAAAAGATGCTAAGGTAAATTTTGCTATTGCGCATTGTAATTTCGCCCTCAGGGGGAAGGAATCTGATGAGGATGAGTTATTTGTTAGGCAACTTGCCAATGAATATCATGTTCCTATTTATACAAAAAAATTTGATACAAATTTATATTCCGAAATTCATAAAGTATCTATTCAGATGGCGGCAAGAACTCTTCGATATTCTTGGTTTGAAGAAATTGCTCAATTGAATCACTATGATTTAATCGCTACTGCCCATCATCTTAATGATAGTTTGGAGACTTCCATTTTGAATCTAACAAAAGGCACAGGTATTGCTGGTTTGAGAGGTATATTGCCTTTGAGAGATAATATTATAAGACCTTTACTTTTTGCTTCAAAACAAGAAATAATAGATTTTGCTTTAGCTTCTCAATTAGCTTGGAGAGAAGATGTGTCTAATAGTTCTGATAAGTATCAAAGGAATCTTATTAGAAATAAGGTTATGCCTTTATTGAAAGAAATTAATCCAAATATAGAACAAACTTTTTCCGAAACATCCGATAGAATTCAATCTGTAGAATTAATATTTCAAACCTATTTTTTACAAATAAAAAGTAGTATTGTTTCCTATGAGGGAGATACTATTGTTTTGAATTTGCAGCAAGATATCCCCATTCAAGGTTTTAAAGCAATTATATTTGAACTTATAAAACCCTTTGGGTATGCATGGGCACAGGTCGAAGAGATTTTGAAGCCATCAATCAATGGCGTCAGAAAGTTTTATGCTCACAATTATCTATTATTAAAATATGCTCATGAAATAAGAATAACCAAAGTTTCACAAGAAAAACAAGAAGCAATTTATCTTTCAAGCGAAGATTCTTCTGTTGAGAATAATTACTTTAGGCTCGAGCTATCTATTATTGGTTCTGAAAATTTAGTGATAGACAAAAATTCCTCTGTTATATATTTAGACGCCTCTATAATTGAATTTCCGCTTTGTGTGAGAAGGTGGCAAGAAGGAGATAGATTTATTCCTTTTGGGATGAATGGTCAAAAGAAAATAAGCGATTATTTAATTGATGCTAAGATTCGGCTTGATCAGAAAGAAAAAATATATTTGCTAACTTCTGGAAGTGATATTCTATGGGTACTTGGGAAAAGAGCAAGCAATCTTGCAAGAATCAATTCTTTAACAAAGTCTATACTTAGAATAGAATTCGTTCCATTGAAGTCATAAATTTTGAAAACCAAATTTGACATCAATAATTATTTCCTTATATTTAGATTATGAAAAGAAATTTATACAAATATTGGTGGTGGCACTCTGAGCTTTTGGCTTTGTGAGCAACCAATCTTTGTGTAATTGTAAATATTACAAGGCTTGCTGTTCACAGCAAGCTTTTTTTATGATAAAATTTCTATAATTTGGTTTAAATTTAATTAAAATACAAAGATTTTGAATACCTACTCGCTCAACACTTCTTACAAAAAGATACTTGCTGATACCATTACTCCAGTAAGTATCTACCTTAAGCTGAGAGACAAATTTCCTAATAGTATATTATTAGAGAGTTCAGATTATCATGGTAACGAGGATATTTATTCCTATATCTGTTGCAAACCTATTGCAGGAATAATTTTAGAAAACAATCAAATTTCTACTTATTATCCAGATGGCTTTACAGAAAATATTGATTTTAATAAATCCACTAATGTTCCAGAGGTATTAGGAAAATTTGCAGCATCTTTTTATCAAAAGCCACTTGATTTCCCATTCCTGACAGGAGGCTTATTTGGATATTCGGCGTATGATGCTGTTCGATATTTTGAAGATATTAAAATAAACACTTATAATACTGATCGTAGACGTATTCCAGATATTCAGTATCATGTCTATCAATTCATGATTGTTTTTAATCATTTCAATAATGAGGTTTTTGTAATAGAAAATACAATTGGAGAGACTAATTCAGAACATCTTGAAAACTTAGAAAGACTTATTTTTAAGAAAGATTTTCCTTCTTTTAGTTTTAATTTAATAGATCAAGAAGAATCTAATTTTTCTGATGAAGAATTTTTAAAAGTATTACAGAAAGGTAAAGACCATTGTCATCGTGGGGATGTATTCCAGATTGTACTCTCACGCCGTTTTTTAAGACATTATACAGGAGATGACTTTAATGTTTACAGAAGCTTAAGGTCTATCAACCCCTCTCCATATCTATTTTATTTTGACTATGGAAGTTTTAGAATATTTGGCTCTTCTCCTGAAGCACAAATTGTGATTAAAAATAAAAAAGCCACTATTTATCCTATAGCTGGAACGTTTAAAAGATCAGGAGATGATATTAAAGATTATGATTTGGCAAAGCAGTTGTTAGACGACCCTAAAGAAAATGCCGAACATATTATGTTGGTTGACTTAGCTAGAAATGACTTGAGTAGACACTGTAACGAAGTAAAGGTAGAGACCTTGAAAGAAGTACAATATTATTCTCATGTCATACATTTGGTATCAAAGGTTACAGGTCAGATAGAGCATAAAGATTCTTTCATGGATATTGTAGCAGATACCTTTCCCGCAGGTACTTTGTCTGGAGCACCAAAGTATAAAGCTATGGAGATTATCAATGAGCAAGAGAATGGAAATAGAGGTTATTATGGCGGCTGTATAGGATACCTTGGTTTCAATAACGAGTTCAATAGTGCAATTATGATTAGATCAATATTGAGTAAAGACAATATTCTATACTATCAAGCAGGAGCTGGGGTAGTAGCATTATCTAAAATAGAAAATGAATTACAAGAAGTAAACAACAAGTTAGCTGCATTAAAAAAAGCAATTGAGTTGGCAGTATCTGTAAAGTAGTTCTATTATTTAAATACATCACAATATGAAATTACTCATCTTAGACAATTACGATTCCTTTGTTTATAATATAGTTCATATCATCAGAGCTTTAGGATATTCAGATCAACTCCAGATATTTAGAAATGATAAAATTCAGCTTGAGGAAGTTGCTTCATTTGATAAAATATTATTATCTCCAGGGCCAGGAATCCCATCAGAAGCAGGAATAATGAGAGAATTGGTTCAGACCTACGGAAGTTCCAAGAGCATATTTGGAGTATGTCTTGGGCATCAGTGTATAGGAGAGGTTTATGGTGCTTCTCTCACAAATCTTTCTGAGGTTTATCATGGCTTGGCAATTCCTACTAATATCATTAAGCAAGACAAGTTGTTTAAAAATATTCCTTCTAGAATTACTTGTGGTCGTTATCATTCTTGGGCAATCAACCCTTCTTCTAATCTAGAAAATATTGAAATTACTGCCCAAGATGATGAAGGAAATATCATGGCTATTAGGCATAAATCTTATAATGTTTGTGGCGTTCAATTTCATCCAGAGTCGGTAATGACAGAGCATGGAGTAAAAATAATTCAAAATTGGTTAGAGGACTAATATAGGCAATATAAAAGTATAGAAAGATAATTTGCTACTTATGATGAAAGATACACTACAAGTGCTTTTTGAATACAGAACACTTAATAAGGAGGAAGCAAAACAAGCATTGAAGCTGCTAACTCAAGGCGAGGTAAATTCAAGTCAAATGGCTGCTTTTATGACTGTTTATTTGATGCGTTCTATTACAGTAGAAGAACTTGAAGGATTCAAAGAAGCAATGTTGGAATTATGCCTACCAATAGATTTATCAGAGTTCAATCCAATGGATTTGTGTGGTACAGGTGGCGATGGTAAAGACACTTTTAATATTAGCACCTTATCTTCTTTTATTGTTGCTGGGGCAGGTATTAGAGTTGCTAAACATGGAAATTACGGAGTATCGTCTTCTGTGGGTTCATCTAATATTCTAGAATACTTTGGTGTGAAGTTTACTAATGATATTAATACAATCAGAAGGCAGATCGAACAAAACAATATCACCCTGCTTCATGCACCACTCTTTCATCCTGCTATGAAGAATGTAGCTCCAATTAGAAAAGAATTACGGGTGAAAACTTTTTTCAATATGCTTGGGCCTCTAGTGAATCCCGCTCAACCTAAGAATCAAATGGTAGGGGTGTTCAACTTAGAATTAGCAAGGCTTTATTCTTATCTGTTTCAAAAGACGAATGTCAATTATTCCATTATTCATAGTCTTGGAGGTTATGATGAAATATCTCTTACCTCAGATTTTAGATATCTTTCTTCTACCAAAGATGCCATAATGAGCCCAGCTCAACTTGGTTTTTCAAGACTCAATCCAGAAGAAATAGTATCAGGAGAAACCATAGAAGATTCCGCTAAAATTTTCAAGAATGTACTCCATAATGAAGCTACATCAGCTCAAAAGAATGTAGTTCTAGCAAATGCAGCAATGGCTATTCATACAGCATCTAAAAATAATTGGGAAGATTCATTAGCAATGGCTAAAGAATCTTTAGAATCTAAGAAAGCACTTCAAATATTTAATAAAACAATTGCAAATAATTAAATTTAATGGCTCAAAACATACTTGAAAGAATAATTGAAAGAAAGCAACAGGAAGTTAAGACTACTCAGTCGCTTATGCCAGAGTATAAGCTTGAGAAGACCACTGGTTTCTTTTCAAGAGAAGTTCTTTCTTTCTCTCAAAATATAGTAGATATCAATAAATCAGGGATTATTGCTGAGCATAAAAGACAATCCCCTTCTAAAGGAATTATTAATGCTCAAGTTACACTTCCAGAGGTAGTAATTGGTTATCAGAAAGCTAATGCTTCTGCAATTTCTGTTCTTACAGATAAAGATTTCTTTGGTGGCTCTAACGAAGATTTGATAAAAGCGAGAGCTTTAGTGCAAATACCTATTCTAAGAAAAGACTTTATTATTTCAGAATATCAAATATTAGAAGCCAAAGCCATAGGTGCTGATGCTATACTTCTTATTGCAGCGGTGCTGAAACCCGCAAAATTAAACTCCTTAGCAGCTTATGCAAAAGAGTTAGGGATGGAAGTATTGATGGAAGTTCATAATTTAGAGGAGCTCGAAAGAAGCCTAAATGACTATATCGATGTAGTAGGGGTGAATAATAGAAATCTTAAAGACTTCTCTGAAAGCATAGAAACTTCCATACAATTAGCAGAAGCAATACCCAATAAGTATGTGAAAATTTCTGAAAGCAGTATTAGCAAAGCTGAGACTATTCTTACTTTAAAGCAATATGGCTACCAAGGTTTTTTGATTGGAGAGACTTTTATGAAACAAACTAATCCTGGATTAGCTTGTAGTCAATTAGCAGAAGAAATAAAATTCAAATAATACAATTGACCATGAAATTGAAGGTTTGTGGAATGAAATACCCCAATAATATTCAAGAAGTCGCCTCCTTGGAGATTGATTATATGGGCTTTATTTTTTATCCAAAATCAAAAAGATATGTTGGTGAAGATATAGAGCTTAGTGTTATAAAAGCAATTCCTTCCAGAATTAAACCTGTGGCGGTATTTGTAAACGAGTCAAAAGAAAGAATTATTGAATTAGCCAAAAAATATAATTTTAATATTTTACAATTACATGGAAATGAAAGTCCAGATTTTGTGAGTGATATGAGTTCTTTGGGATTTATAATTATTAAAGCTTTTGCAATAGATACAAAATTTAACTTCGAACTTACTCGCAAATACGAAACTTATACCGATTATTTTTTGTTTGATACAAAAAGTGATTCTTATGGTGGAACTGGGGAAAGCTTTGATTGGAATTTGTTATCGAAGTATCATCAAGAAACCCCATTTTTCCTTAGTGGAGGTCTGAGTATAGATAATATAAGTTCAATAAAGAATTTCAATGAATTGAATATTCACGCCCTAGATCTGAACAGTAAGTTTGAATCAGAACCTGGCTTAAAAAAAATAGATTTAATAAAAAAAGCGATTCAAGATATTAATAATTTAGATACGAAGAGTTAATTCACCAATCATAATACAAAATAGAGTTATGCAATACACTGTAAATGAAAAAGGTTATTATGGCAATTTTGGAGGAGCATATATTCCCGAAATGCTTTATCCAAATGTAGAAGAACTTCAACAAAAGTACCTCAGCATTATTCAAGAGCCATCTTTTCAAGAAGAGTTTAACCAACTTTTAGAAGATTATGTGGGCAGGCCAACTCCCTTGTTTCATGCAAAAAGGCTATCTGAAAAATACCAAACTACTATTTATCTTAAAAGAGAAGACCTGTGCCATACAGGAGCTCACAAAATTAATAATACAATAGGGCAAATACTATTGGCTAAGAAGCTTGGTAAAAAAAGAATCATAGCCGAGACAGGTGCAGGCCAGCATGGTGTTGCTACTGCTACTGTATGTGCACTTATGGGTTACGATTGTGTAGTATATATGGGGGAAATAGATATAGAACGCCAAAAACCCAATGTAGAAAGGATGAGAATGCTAGGAGCTGAGGTTCGTCCAGCTTTGTCGGGTAGCCGAACACTCAAAGATGCCACCAATGAAGCCATAAGAGATTGGATCAATAATCCTGTAGATACGCATTATATTATAGGCTCTGTAGTAGGGCCTCACCCATATCCAGATATGGTAGCTAGATTCCAGTCGGTAATTAGTCAAGAAATACAAGAACAACTTTTAGATAAGACTGGTAAATCAAATCCTAATTATGTTATAGCATGTGTAGGTGGAGGAAGCAATGCTGCTGGTGCATTCTATCATTATCTAGACCAATTGGATGTGAAGCTCATTGCAGTTGAGGCAGCTGGCAAAGGTGTAAATAGTGGGTTTTCTGCTGCCACTACCTATTTGGGTAAGCCAGGTATTATTCATGGTAGTAAAACATTGTTGATGCAAACAGAAGATGGTCAAATAGTGGAGCCTCACTCTATTTCTGCTGGACTAGATTATCCGGGGATAGGCCCAATTCATGCACATCTATTTGATTCTGGTAGAGGTGAGTTTTTTAGCATTACTGACCAAGAAGCTTTTACCGCTGCAATGATGTTAAGTAGAACAGAAGGCATTATTCCTGCTTTAGAGACAGCTCATGCAATAGCAGTTTTAGAAAATATTTCTTTTAAGAAAGATGATGTAGTAGTAATCAATATTTCTGGTAGAGGAGATAAAGATTTGATGACCTACATATCTAGAAAAGATGAGTTTACTCAATAAATACAGTTTTTCAATTTGAATTAATTATTTATGGAAACATTGATGCATATAAAAAATAGATTGACCGATATTTTCGAAGCTTCAAACAAGCCTTTGCTCAATATTTACTTTACCGCTGGTTTTCCAGCATTAGAGGACACAGTGTTGATACTAAAAGCTTTGGAAAAGGCAGGTGTAGATATGATAGAAATAGGAATGCCATTCTCAGACCCACTTGCCGATGGACCCACCATTCAAGAAAGTAGCGAAATAGCACTTCAGAATGGTATGACCATAAAGAAGCTTTTTGAGCAATTAGAGGGTATAAGAAACCATATTTCTATTCCTATTATGCTGATGGGATACCTTAATCCTGTGATGCAATATGGAATTAAAAATTTCTGCGAATCAGCTCGCAAGGTAGGGGTAGATGGTATCATTCTTCCAGATTTGCCTTTTGATGAGTTCAATGAATTTTATGCTAAATATTTTCATGAAAATCAACTCTCAAACATATTCCTTGTAACACCAGAGACCTCTACTCAAAGACTTCATCAAATAGATAGAAGTGCATCTGGATTCATTTATGCAGTTTCTACCAATAGCACTACTGGAGGAACCAAAGATTTAACTCATGCCGCCTCTTATTTTGAAAGACTTAATAATGAAAAATTAAATAACCCAATAATGATTGGGTTTAATATTAATAATAAAGAGAACTTTCGTTATGCATGTAATTTTGCCAATGGTGCTATAATAGGAAGTGCGTTTATTAAAATGCTCAAAGAAAGTAAAAACATAGAGGCAGACATTATTCAATTTGTAGATTCAATAAAAAATTGATTCTTATTTTGTTATAAATATTCTTCCCCTTTTAATTTATTCTAAGAATACCATTAATTGGTATAAATTTATAAGTTTATACCCCTTTGTCTAGTTTTTATTGGGCTATTGATTTATTAAACCATTAAATTTGATTCAGTAATTTTTTAGATTGTTTCTATAAGCCACCCTCATACTCTGCTAGGGTGGCTTTTTTATTTTATTAGATGTGAACAATTCTTTACATTTTTTTCTTTTTGTATATTGAAAAATCATCAAAAATATTCATATTGGATATTATTATATTACCATTTAAACCTTGAATAATGAAAATTACATCTACTTTGATTTTTCTATCTATTTTCCTTTCTTTTTCAATATTTTCTCAAGAACTCCCTATTGATAGTGAAACACAAAAAGTAACTTTTTCTGAAGTGGTTCCTCTAGAAAGCGTTAATAAAGAAGAGCTTTACAAAAGAGCTTTAGAATGGTCAAAAAAGAATACAAAAGTAGAGGACAATAAAACAGATGCTAAATACATTTCTAAAGTAGCTATTAAAAGCAAATACCCAGCACCTATGAAAGGATATTTTCATGATGGTGAGATTATCGCCAAAGTAACTATTTCATGCAAAGAAGGAAAATACAAATATGAAATTACAGACATTACTCACAGCTCGTCTAGAGGAAGTGGAGGAAATATAGAAAATAAAATTCCTGAATGTGGTAAATACACCCTTACTTTAGAGGGATGGGGAGTGATAAAAAATCAAGCAAAGATTGAAATACCTAAAATAATAGAAACAATAAAACAAGCAATGCAGAAAGCCTCACCGACTGCTAGTGCTAAATCTAAGGAAGACTGGTAAAACTATTTAGGATAATTGCCCTTATTTTGAAGTATTTAATGCGGTATTTTTACCTTTCTGTGCATCAAAGTTTCTAAAGAGCATTTCGTATAAAGTACACAGCCAAACAATAGCACATGGCAAAGCCTTTAAGGCATAAGGTACGACATAATTTTTCCTGATAAATGCGGGGAATAAATCAGATGGAGACATTATGGTAATAATAAAAACAAAAACCATAAGTAGTTTTTGCCAATTTTTTTGCTCAGAGTTGATGAACCAAATTACAGTTCCTGTTACTGCAATAATATAAGTAGGAGATTCTGCACTAGGGCTGAATATTACCATCCATATCAAAATCGACGATAGAAATAATTGCTTAAATACTGGCTGGTGAAATTGATGGTATCTCAGATAGGTAAAACAAAACATCAAAGCACCACCTATTAATATATAGTACTTATTGACATTAAATAGCAATACTGATTTGAGAAACCTAATGAAGGAAATATCATAGTGTATGCCTGCTTTTACCACCACTGCATAGTGCCAATCTTTGTAAGATTGGTGTAGAAAGTCTATAGATGAAAATAAAGCAGGAGCATAAAACAATATTAAAGACCAAAATAAGATTCCTATTAAAAATTGCTTTTTGTTATCATAAACAAAAAAGAAACTACAGAAGATAAGTCCAAAGATTTTAATAAAAGCAGTAAGTACTATTGGTAGTGTAGCCCAAAACGTT